>PXSA01000010.1 GCA_003023565.1 Halobacteriales archaeon QS_9_68_17 | reverse complement strand
TGGCGGGTCAGCACCTGCACCGGCCCGCGCGAGCGGGCGTGCAGCTTGTTCGAGACCATGTGGTAGAGCTTCTGGTAGAAGATGGTCCCGACGAAGATCTCCGCCTCGATCTTCTCGCCGGTGACGCCGGAGTACATGGTCTCCTTCCCGCTGGAGTTGAAGCCCTTCTCGGTCAGCGAGTCGCGGAGTTCGTCCTCGTCCTCGCCGGTGAACGCCGTGCCGTCGACGCGTCGACCTTCGAGCGAGCCGACCTTGCCGCCGATCATCTCCAGCACGTGGCCGACCGTCATCCGCGACGGGAGCGCGTGCGGGTTCAGGATGAGGTCCGGGACGACCCCCTCCTCGGTGAAGGGCATGTCCTCCTGGGGCGCGATGTGACCGACGACGCCCTTCTGGCCGTGACGGGAAGCGAACTTGTCGCCGAGTTCCGGGATGCGCTCGTCGCGCACGGACACCTTCGAGAGCTTGGAGCCGTCCTCGCCCTCCATCAGCGTGACCGTGTCGACGACGCCGCTCTCGCCCGAGCGCATGGTGACCGAGGTCTCGCGCCGCTTCTGCGGGGAGAGACCCCCCATGTCGTCCGGCTCTTCGAGGAACCGGGGCGGGCTGGTCTTGCCCAGCAGGACGCTGTTCTCGTCGACCTGCGTCTCGGGGTTGACGAGACCGTCCTCGTCCAGGTGGGTGTACGCGTCCTCGCCGCGAGCGCCGCGGACGTCCTGACTCGGGATCTCGAAGCGGTCCTCCTGACCGCCGGGGTAGCGCCGCTCCTCGCCCTCGTAAGTCCGCAGGAAGTGCGAGCGTGCGAGCGCGCGGTCGACCGACCCGCCGTTCAGCACCAGCGCGTCCTCGATGTTGAACCCCTCGTAGGACATGACGGCGACGACGAAGTTCTGCGCCGCGGGGCGCTCGTCGTAGCCGATCTGCTCCGTGGTCTGGGTCTTGACCATCGAGAGCTGCGGGTAATGTAGGAGGTGCTGGCGCGTGTCCGGCCGGATGCGGTAGTTCGCCGCTGGCAGGCCGAGCGACTGCTTGATCATCCCTGCGCCCATCGTGATACGCGGCGACGCGTTGTGCTCGGGGTACGGGATCATGCCCGACCCGATGCTGAAGATGAGTTGCGGGTCGATCTCCAGGTGGGTGTGGTCCTCGGTGATGTCGTCGCGCTCGACGGCGACGTAGATGTCCTCCTCCTCCTCGGCGTCGATGAACTCGACGTAGCCGTGCTCGACGAGGTCGTCGAAGTCGAGGCTGCCCTCCTTGACGGCCTCGATCTCCTCGTCGGAGATGAGCGTCTCGCCGTCCTCGACGACGAGAAGCGGGCGGCGCGCGCGGCCCGCGTCCGCGTTGACGATGACCTCGCGTGTGCGGTCCTTGACCGAGACGTTGACCATCTCGCTCACGTCGCCGCGACGCCGCGCTTCGCGGATCTGTTCGGCGAGCTGGTGGGGGTCCGGGTGGGTTCCGACCAGGCTCCCGTTGACGTACACCTTGGCTTCTCGCTGCTGTTGCTGACTCATGTTAGTCTCCCTCCGCCCGTCGTTCGACGCCCTCGATGCCGGGGATGCCCTCGACACCCATCGACGCCAGTTCGCGTTTCAGTTCCTGTTCGTCCCCGACGTTCTGCGACAGCTCCATCGCCTGCGCGAAGTTCTTCACCAGACCGCAGTTCGGCCCCTCCGGCGTCTCGGAGGGACCGATGCGGCCCCACTGGGTCGCGTGCAGGTCCCGCGCCTCGAAGTGGGGCTGGGACCGCGACAGCGGCGAGCGCAGGCGTCGGAGGTGCGACAGCACGCCCATGAAGTTCGTCCGGTCGACCAGCTGCGAGACGCCGGAGCGGCCGCCGACCCAGTTACCCGTCGCGATCGGGTGTTCCAGCCGCTCGGTCAGCACGTCGGAGCGGACGACGGTGTTGACCGAGAGCTGACGGTTCCGCATGTTGGCGCGCTCCAGCTGGTACTTCACGTCCCGGGCGAGCTTGTTCAGCGCCGTCCGGAACAGGTCCTTCATCAGGTCGCCGCTGACCTTCAGGCGCTTGTTCGCGTAGTGGTCCTTGTCGTCGGACTCGCGGCGGCCGAGCGCGAGTTCGAAGCAGGCCTCGGCCATCCGGCAGAGATAGTACGCCTTGTTGATGCGGACGTCCTCCTCCTCGACGCCCTCCTCGTGGAGGTGCGGCAGGAGGTAGCGGTCGATGACGTAGTTGGCCCGCTTCAGCTGGTAGTTCTTGCCCTGACCGGACGCGACGCGCTTCCCGAGCGCCTCGATGGCCTCCTCCTCGGACTGGACCTCGGCGGCCTCCAGGTTCTCCAGCATGAACTTCACGATCTCCGGGTCGTCGGAGACGCGGTGGACGATCTCCTCGTCGGATTCGAGGCCGAGCGCTCGGACGAGCGTGACGAAGTTGATGCTCCCCGACACCGAGGGGAACGACACTTCGAGTAGGCCGTCGCGGGTCCGCTCGACCAACACCAGCGCGCGGTACCCGCGGCGCTGGGAGAACGTCTTGGCGACCTGGATCTCGTCGCCGTACTTCGTGTCGTACTCCGCGAGGATCTTGTTCGGCGCGAGGTCCTCGCTGGTCATCAGCACGCGCTCGGAGCCGTTGACGATGAAGTAGCCGCCGGGGTCGGCCGGGTCCTCCCCGATCTCGATGAGTTCCTCGTCGGAGAAGCCGGCGATGTTACACTTCTCGGAGCCGGCCATGACCGGCATTCGGCCGACCTTCGTCTCCGTGCTGTCGACGACCCGCTCCTCGCCCTCCTCCGGGTCGCCCTTGACGATCTCCATCTCCATGAACACCGGCGCGGCGTACGTGATGTTCCGGAGACGGGCCTCCTGCGGGTACAGCAACTCCTCGCTGCCGTCCGCCTCGCGGACGCGCGGCGTCACGATGCGGACGTCGCCGAGTTCCACGTGGACCGGTTCCTCGCCCTCCTTGTCGCCGATGTCCGTGTCGATCGTCTCCTTCTCGTCGACGACCTGCTGCATGCCGCGGTTCAGGAAGGCGTTGAACGAGCGGTAGTGGTGTTCTGCGAGCCGTTCCTTCGAGAAGTACTCCGTCGAGATGGCGCGTCGGTCTTGTCGTTCCATGTTATTCTACGACCAGTCGATAGACGACAGCTTCGTCCGTCGTTCGGGAGTTTCGGACGATCTCGATCACGTTCCCGACCTCGGCCTCGTCTGGCAGCGCGGGGTCGGCGCGTTTGATCTTCGGCAAGTCCGTCCGGTCGATATCGTACTCTTCTAGCACGTCGTCCACGCTGCCCTCGTCGAGGACGGTGTGCTCGGGTACCAGGTCGTGTTGGCTTACATCTACCATGTGTGTCTGACCAAGGGAGAAGCTGCTGTCACGAGATACTACAGACACTTACACACGGGGAGGATTTAAGACTTGCCAAGTTGATTGGCACGTACGGCTACGCGAGAGCGCGGCGGTCGCGGCGTCGGCGATCGACGGCTGTGTACTTGGTCAGGTATCCGGTAAGATGACGTCGTACTATAAATCGTTTGTGGGGAGGTGACACGGATTCGCCGGACAGGAGCGGATCGCTGTCGGGTCAGCGCCGGCTGGTTTGGAAAGTCTTAAGTTCACAACCCGGAAAGGAGGTAATGCGTCGGAAAGCCCGGGTGGTGTAGTGGCCCATCATATGACCCTGTCACGGTCGTGACGCGGGTTCAAATCCCGCCTCGGGCGCTTTCTACCGAGACGACACGAACCGGAAGCGGTAGCCACGAATGTACAGTCTACAACGGAGCAGTTTCGTGGCGGATCTGCAGCCAGTCAGCGGTACGCCCGCGTGGTTCGAAGACGTTCGTTGTCCCGGAAGTCGGAGGTTTCCGGAGACGGTGAAGCGAGCAGAGATCGTTACCTCCGGATCCCCCCTCGGCCACTTTCTATCGACGTCAGTTTCTGAACGAACGAGAGCGAACCCCGGCGAACTCGTTTTTCGAGAAGCATCGAAAAACGACCGATAGGTGGAGTGGTGAGTGTGGTCAAGCGATCATGTGTCCATCGACTCGAAGGCTACCTTTGAGAACTGGTGCTGTCAGGAGAACATCTCCCACTCGTTCAGTTTCAACTACCCGGTCGAATAACCCGACGGCGTTCAGTCGTCGATCGTTAGAATTTCGCTCCGTGGGTCGCGCTCCCCGGAACTGACGGCGAGCAGTTCGTCCGTGAGGGCGACCCCGGACGACGGCAATCCGGGCAGTTCCAACCGAGCTCTTCTCGTCCCGTCGGTACGGTCTATTACGTCGATGGTCCCATCGCCCCCTGCCAGTGGAAGGTATATGAACGAGCCACCGATAGTCGGTGTCTTCAGTACCCGGGGGCCGAACTCATACGTCCACTCCACGTCGCCCGTTCGGGAGTCAAGTGCGTACAGTTCCCGTCCGTTCGTCGCACCGACGACGATGGTATCTGGGCCGACCGAAGGAGAGGCGTACGACCGGTTGCCTAACGGACGCTCCCACCGCTGGTCTCCGCTCCGAAGAGATAGTGCCCGGACGACGCCGCCCGTCTCGACGACGTGCACCGTATCCGTCTCGATTACCGGAGGCGAGTAGCTCGGGCCGACGAACTCGGCCGTCCACCGAACAGTCCCATCACCCGGATCGAACGCAGACACGCCGCCGTCGTCGTCGATCGAAGTCGCAACGACGACCGAATCGGTTGCTGCGGTACCTGCGATACCTCCATCTCCGCGTCCGGCAGCCCACAGCCGTTCTCCGGTTTTGCCGTCGAGCGCCATCACACCGTCGCCCGACGCATACACGCGACCATCGACGACGCTCGGAGTATTAGTCGGGTGTCCGTACCCGAATTCGTACGCCCAGCAGAGTGACCCGTCTCTTCGGTCGAGTGCCCGAGTCGTTCCCGCGGAGGTGACGAACACCGCGTTCCCGACGACTGTCGGACTGGCGATGCCCCTCGTCTCCTCGACAGTCCAGCGAGTCTTCCCCGAGGAGGTCCCCACGGAACGAAGGCCCGAGAACGTCCGGTTGCGTGACTGTTTCAGCGACTGGGCACCGAATAGAACCGAGTCCGAGCCGATGATTGGCTGCATCCGGATGTACTTCCCGGCCTCGGTAAACGATCGTCCCCGAGCATCTGCGGGGAGCGAGACCGGTTCCGAACGGTAACTTCGCCGCCGCGAATCCCCGTAGAGCGTCGGCCATGGGTGATCGACATCGGCGTCGAGTGGTGCATCGGCGTCGTGGGTCCGTGGCCCGTCAGACCCGAGCGCAGTACATCCCGAGAGACCGACAACCGAAGCGGAGACCGTGCGGAGGAGCGAGCGGCGAGTGAATGAGGACGGCATACCGTCACCATGAGCGTACCGCGGAATAAGTGTTATCTACTAAATTACTAAAGCACGGGATTATGATATATTCTAGTGCGCTTCGGGTGTCGTCTCCGGCGAATCCAGTACGTTGGTTCTTCGTGGTATTCGGTGACAATGGAAGACGGAACCGACACCCACCAGTAACCACGGCGAGACCAATAGAATACACTCGGAAGCCCGGGTGGTGTAGTGGCCCGTCATACGACCCTGTCACGGTCGTGACGCGGGTTCAGATCCCGCCTCGGCGCTTCTTCCGTATCTACGCGCTCCAGCGTCGCGGTCGGTCACCGAGCAACCGGTCTCTTTCCGATAGCCCGTCCACGAGCCCCGCTACGACTGCTCGCTCGCCCGCGGACTCGCGCCGCCGTGGGGCGTGTCGCGCTCGCGAACGCGCACGGCGTGGACGGCCTCCGTCGCGTCGTCGACGAGCGTCACCTCGCCGGGGTCGGTCGGCGTCCGCTCGCCGAACGAGGCTCCCATGTAGGCGGGGCGGGCCGCTTCGAGCGCGTCGCGGTCGGCGCGGGACGTGAGCCGATGAGCGAGCACGAGGTCGGCCTGCGAGACGGCGACGCCGGGGAGCGCGCTGGGTCGCTGCGTCGCGGTGACGAGGCTGACGCCGGGGTGACGCCCGCGAGTCAGGACCCGCCGCAACGCGGGTCCGGCCACGCCCTCGAAGAACGCGTGAGCCTCGTCGACGAGGAGCCACGGCAGGCGGTCGGCGGTGTCCGCGACGCGGGCGTCGTACAGGTCGACGGCGACGGCGCGGACGACGGCGTTCATCGCCGCTTCGGAGTTCCCGGAGACGTCGAGAACGGTCGCCGCCCCGTCGAGGAGGTCGGTGGCGGTCAGCCCGTCGGGCGAGAAGACGCCCCACGTCGACGCGAGTTCGAGGTGGTTGAGCCCGCCACACGAGCGCGCCGGGACCGGACGAGGGCGAGAGGTCGAGCAGTCCGCACCAGGCTCTCGGCGGCACGGCGTCGGCTCGAACGGTCGGCGACGCCACGACGGCCGCGTCCACCTCGTCGGCACCGAACGCGAGTCCCCCGAAGACGCCCATCGGGTCGACGACGACGGGGGCGACGCCGGTCGTACGGGCGAGTTCCTCCGCGAGGACACCTAGCGTGTACGACTTGCCGTAGCCGCGCTTGCCGACGACGAGCGCGGCGTGTGGCCGATCGAGGTCGAGTCGACACGGCGCGCCGGGGCTGCCGTCGCGGGCGCGAAACGACCCGAGGTCCGCCGTCGGTCCGCGGTCGTCGCCCCGTCCGAGTACGTCGGACATAGCGACGGTGGCCGCGGAATCGTACTTGAACTTGTGGTCCTGGCCGCATGACCGACGCTACCGCCGGGGGGTGTGACACCGCCGTCTGCGAGACGATGCCTATCACTCCCCGTCACGATCGCTTCGTACGAACGTCCGCGACGCGCGTGAGAGGACCTTCGAGGCGGTCGGTCCCGGCGTCGCGAAACGCCGTCCCGTTCTACGAGCGTCACAGGGACGAGCGTGTCGCGGAGCGGACCCGCGAGTTCGGCGGCGGAGTGGAGGGAACCGTCGTCGAGTTCCGGAAGGACCTGTCGGCCGGCGACTGACAGTGGTCGCTGTGAGGGTTTAAGTACGAAACCGGGACCAGACCGCCCATGCGAACGTTCGAGCGGTTCGCGGCCGACGAGCGCGCCATCGAGGGACTGCCGATCCGACTGGTCATCGCGCTGGTCGTCGGAGTCGCCAGCCTCGGAGTGATGATGAACATGCTCTCCGGCGTCGGGAGCCTCGCGGTGAGCGAACTCGACGCGCAGCCGTCACCGGACGTGGTGACGCCCGGCCAGCAGGACGTCGAAGTGCTGGTCGTCGACGACGACGGCGACCCGGTCGCCGAGGCGACGGTCGTGGTGCGCGGGGACACCGCGGACCTCGACGGGACGAAGACGGCGACCACCGGGGAGGACGGCCGTGCGACGGTGAGCGTGGAGCCGCGGCTCGGGCCGAACCAGGACGAGGGCGAACTGGAGATAGACATCAAGCCGCCGAGCGGCGACGAGTACGTCGACCGGCGGGCGAACACCGCTGTGTTGGTGGTATCGGAGTGATCGGTCGCGAGAGAGACGGTCCGGTAGCCGTCCCCGCGGCGGCCGGAACGGCCGGGCGCGTGGGGGCAACCGCCGCGCCGTCAGCCGTCCCAGTCGATCCAGTCCTGTTCCCACCCGCGGCGGGACTGGGCCTCGCGCTCGGCGAACTCCCGGTCCTCGCGGGCGGTCCGGTTGCGTTCGATGGCCCCGGCCTGCTCGCCCTCGACGAGCAGCGGCGAGAACGCGACGGACCCGAGCGGGGTTTCGTCGCCGTCCTCGAAGGCCGTCAGCGTCTGCTGTTTCGCGCCGACGGGCATCACGAGGCGGCCGTCGTCGCCGAGCTGGTCGAGCAGCGCCCGTGGCGGCCGGACGGCCGCGGCTTCGAGCAGGATGCGGTCGAAGGGAGCGTACTCCGGTAGGCCGTCCGCGCCGTCGCGGCAGTCCACCAGAACGCCCTCGTAGCCGGCGTCGGCGAGGTTCTCGCGGGCGTCGAGCACGACGCGGCGGGTGATGTCCACGGCGTGGACGTTCGCCTCGCCGGCGATCTCGGCGAGGACGGCGGCGGTGTAGCCGACGCCCGCGCCGACGACGAGGACCTCGCCGCCCGACTCGGCGTCGAGCGCTTCGAGCAGGCGGGCCGCGGTGCTCGGCGCGAGGACGCGCGTCCCGAGGCGCTCGTGGGAGGTGTCCGCGTAGGCGGCGCGCTCGTCGGAGACGAACTCGTGACGGGGGACCGCCCGCATGGCGACGCTGAGGCGGTCGCTGCGGACGACCCCCTTCGCCTCGTGTTCGAGGCTGTCGACCATGTCGTCCCGCAGTACGGCGGGCTCCATACCCGGTCTACCGACTCGACGCTAATCAATCGCGCGCCTCGGACCCGGTGACGGCCTGCCGCTCCGTCCCGGGCACGTCGCGAACCTTGTTCCCTGTGGGGGCGCTGGTCGCGGGACTCGTCGGCGGTCCGACGGCGGTCGACGGCGGGAACGAACGCGAGGTCGGCCTCGGGGAGCGGGTCGTCGTCGGTAGCGAGGTCGATCGGTTCGTGGGAGAGGAACGGCCGGGCGACTTCGACGGCGTCGGGTCGGTCGACGAGCGTCACGTCGCACCCCCGAGCGGCGAACTCCTTGGCGTAGGTTCCGGGCGCGCCGCCGAGGTCGAGCACGCGGTCGGCGGCCGGGCGCTCGCGGACCGCGGCGGTCACGCAGGCGCGGAGGACCGACTCGTCCGTCGCGGCGACCGCGCCGAGGCGGTTCCGCGTCCGGTCGTCGGGACGCTCCGGCGGGTCGCCCGTCCGCATCGTCTCCGGGAGCGCGGCGAGCGCGTCGAACCGGTCGAGGGCGTTCGGGAGGCGACCGGTCGAGCGCACGTCGGTCTTGGCGAGCAGGCCGAGCGCGCGGTTGGTCGGCTCGTGTGACTCGCCGACGCGTTCGAGGAACCCCTCGGCGGCGAGCGCGTGGACCGTCGCGCGCACGGCGCGCTCGGTGGTGTCGGTCTCGGCGGCGATCTCTGCCGGCGACCCAGCGCTGGTCAGCAGCGCATCGAGGACGCCGGTCTCGCGGGCGGCCCACAGCAGTGCGAGCGTCTCGACGGACGCCGCGGTGCGCTCTCGTGTCGGCATGCGAGCGCCTTCGGCCGCGACCGACAAAAACGGTCGTCGGGACGGTTGTGAGCCGTCCCGTGTGTCGCCGACACCGGGTCGGCGGCACTGGGACACGGCTACAACCGCGTCGCCCCGCTCAGCCGCCGCCGCGCATCCGGACGAAGCGGACCCCGCCGTGGTCCGCGCGTTCGAGGCCGCCCTCGGTCTTGCGGATCAGCTGAAGCGTCTGGCGGCGGGTGCCGACGGGGGCGAGCACGCGGCCGCCGGTCCGCACCTGCTCGACCACGGCGTCGGGAACGGTCGCCGTCGCGCAGGTGAGATACGCCGCGTCGTACGGGGCGTGCTCGGGCCAGCCCTCCCGACCGTCGCCCTGCCGGACCGATACCTCGCCGTAGCCGAGGTCCGCGAGGGTCTCGCGGGCGCGCTCGGCGAGGCGCTCGCCGTACTCGACGGAGTGGACGTTCTCGGGGCCGACGGCCTCGGCGGTGACCGCTGCGTGGTAGCCACAGCCGGTCCCGATCTCCAGCACCTCGTCGCCCGGTGAAACGTCGAGCAGGTCGGTCATGATGGCGACCATGTGCGGCGCGCTGATCGTCTGGTCGTCGCCGATGGGCAGCGGGTGGTCCTCGTGCGCGCGGTCGCGGCGGGACTCCGGAACGAACTCGTGGCGCGGGACCGCCCGCATCGCCGCCAGCGTCGCCTCGTCGTCGACGCGTTTCGCGAGGCGGTCGACGAGTTCGTCGCGGCGACGCTCGTAGTCGTCCCCACCCCCGAACATGGTCACCAGGCCGACCAGGCGGTCGTGGTTTGGTCGCGGCCGTACAGTCGCTTGATGTCTTTCGCGATGGCGGCGTCGCCGTCGTAGTCCAGTTTGTCGAACTGGTACCCCTCGGCGTCGTCGCGGACGACGATGCCCTCGACCTCGAACGCCTCGTCGCCGTGTTCCTCGACCTCGCCGACGGTGAACTCGTCGTCGCCGGGGACGAACACCTCGACGCTCCGGGTGTCCTCGCGGTTCCCGGTCCCCTCCTTGGGGTGGATCGTCGCGTCGACGCTCACGTTGTCGACGGCGCGGGTCCAGAGCGTGTCGACGTCCTCGATGACCGCCTCCTCGACGCGGCGCTGCTCGCCCAGTTCGAGGTCGGTGATCCGCACCGTCATGATCGCCTCCTCGGCGTCGAGGACGAACTCCTCGCCGACGGCGACGGGCTCCTCGGGCGGCGCGTCGACCGTGGCGGTGAACGACTCGCCGTCCTGCGAGACGACGACGTCGCGGGTGACCGCCTCGTCCTCCTCGACGGTCGTCTTGTGAACGTGGCTGCACTCGGTACAGCGGACCGTGGCCTGGCCACCGGGTTTCAGCACTTCGTGGACGGTCTCGATGTCCGGCGAGCAGGACGGGCACGTGACCGCGACCCGCTCGGAAACGTCAGTCATGAGCGTGACTACTGGCCGTGCGCGTAAAAGCGATCGGAGTCGCGCGTTCGACGTCGGGACCCGGATCAGGGGCCGAAACGGGCGTCCGACGGGGCTACCCGGGACTCGGCTCGTCCACGTCGGTCGTCTCGTCGGTCACCTCGGACTCCTCGGTGCCGGTGGTCGACGTGTCGACCGACGCCGTCCGGCCGTGGACCAGGTTGTCGAGCGCGAGGGGGCCGCTGCCCGTGATGAACAGCATGGACGCGAGACCGAACAGCGAGATGTGGGCGATGACGGGGTCGTCCGGCAGGCCGAACAGCGTCGTGGTGAACAGGACGAACGCGACCGCGCAGTTCGCGCGCGTGAACACGCCGAGCACGAGGGCGGTCCCGAGCGCCATCTCGGTGAGGCCCGCGCCGACGACCCACATCCCGGGCTCGATGGGCACGACGGCCGTCAGGTCGTACTTCTCCACGACCTGCAGCGCGCGACCGGGGTTCAGCAGCTTCTCGACGAAGCCGAGGTAGACGAAGTTGACCCCGAG
The DNA here is from genome assembly GCA_003023565.1 of Halobacteriales archaeon QS_9_68_17. Taxonomy (GTDB): domain Archaea; phylum Halobacteriota; class Halobacteria; order Halobacteriales; family Natronoarchaeaceae; genus Halostella. Next base: position 6,666 of record PXSA01000010.1, on the reverse strand, counting down.
CGCGACGCGAACCCCGGTCGCCGCGTGGTCCTCGTAGGGGGAGACGACGGCGTCGAAGCGCCGGGAGACGCTCCGAACCGGGTCGACAGAGGAGTAGAGCGTCCTGTCGTCGTCGGCCACCTCCTTGAACATCTGGTCGGCGCTGGGGCGGCCGCTCCCGACGAGCACGATACCGAAAAGCGCCCCGACGTACTCGCTGGCGAGCAGCAGTTGCGGCTCGAACGGGAGGCGGACGATGTACGCGAGCAGGGCGACGGCGGCGACGAACCGCGTCGCCAACCCGAACAGCAGGAAGAAACCGACGGCGACCTGGAACAGGCGCGTCACGGCGGGCACGGCGGGGCTGAAGAAGTAACCGGCGAAGCCCGCGCCCACGAGCGGGAGGCCGACGCTCAGTCGGAGCATCCACGGGACCAGATCCACGTACTCGTGGAGCGTGGTCCGGAGCACCGCGAGGTCGTACGCCGCCGGCCTGAAGTAGAGGTAACCCGCCGCGGCCGCGGCGACGAGCAGGCCGCCGCCCGCGAACAGCGCGGCGTTGAGCGGGTCACTCAGCACGTCGACCACGAACCGCACCGCGTCGACGGGGTCGCCGGACCCCTCGGTCACGTACCGGACGTGGGCCCGCGCCCGTCCGGCGAGCGCCGTCAGCAGCGCCGTGGCTGCGAGGATCCAGGCCCCCGCGCGTCGAGTGAACATACCGGTAGTACGGCCGTCCCGCCCGAAAAACCCGGGTGTCGTCCGCCGCGACCCGCTCAGACGCCCCCGGGGAGCGCGACTTCCTCGCCGTCGGCGTACACCGTCGGGTCGCGGATGATCCCGTCGAGGTGGATCGGGGCGTCGGTGTCGCCACCGATGCCCGCGTCGTCCCCGAGCGCGACGTGGACCGTGCCGCCCGCCTTCTCGTCCAGCAGGACGGAGCCGACGAGTTCCGTGACGGCGACGTTCGTGCCGATGCCGAGTTCGGCGAGGTTGTACGCCGCGTTCCGACGCGGCGCGTCGGAGCTCGCCGAGGTCCCCTCGGCGGCGTCGCCGACCTCGTCGGCCGCCGCCTCGACCTGCCCGCGGACGTCGTCGTCGCTGATCGAGGTGACGTAGCCGTCCTCGACTTCGAACGCCAGCGTCTCGCCGTCGTCGAGCAGGCCGTGGGGCATCATCGTCCCGTCGACGACGTACGTCCCGTCGGCGCTCTCGGGGCTGACGAACACCTCGCCGGCGGGCAGGTTCGAGAAGTCGCCCGGGTCGCGGACCATTCCGGTGTCCGAGAGCCACTCGCGGTCGCCCGGGGAGAACGTGATGTCGGTGCCGCGCTCCGTCGTCACGCGGACCGCCTCGGCGTCGGCCACCTGCTCCAGCATCGCCTCGCACTCGGCGGCGATCGACTCGTAGTCGGCGTCGAGTCCCGTGGAGAACGCCTCCTCGGTGATGCCGGGAAGCGTCGCGCCGCGAGCGCCCGCTTCGCAGGCGTCCTCGCGTGCGCGCGTGTGGCTCAGGCTCTTCGTCGTCGGCGCGAGGAATACGTCTGCCTCCCGCATCGCCGCCGCGACGGGGGCCGGCGGTTCCTCGCCGTGCTGGTCGCCAGGCGGGTACCGCAGGAGCGTCGCGTCGTCGGTGACCTCGCTCGCCACCTCGTACAGCGCCTCGCCGACCGCCTCGCGCTTGTCGTCGGTGACGACGGCGCAGGACTCCTCGGCACCGAGGTTCAGACACTGTTCGACCGCCGTCTCGGCGGGGTTGCGGAGGTCCGTGTCGCTCATGAGGACACGTCGAACCGGGGAGGGATTAGTCCTTGCGACGTCTTCGTCCCCTCGTCTGTCGTCCGCCGTCCCGACGTCAATCGCCCTCGATCCGCTCGAACGCGACGTTACCCGTCTCGGTGTCGAGCACCGCCACGTGCGCCGGGTCCGGCGCGGGCGGAATGGCGATACCGCCGGGATTGATCCGGACAGTGTCGCCGTCTTCGTGGCCGCGCTCGTGGGTGTGGCCGTGGAACACGTAGTCGTACGTCCCGCAGTCGACCAGCGTGTCCACGACGACGCCGCTAGTTCCGTGGTAGACCGCGGCATCTGCGCCGTCGAGCGTCAGTTCGGCCGCCTCGCCGTGGTACGTGCCGAACTCCGCCACTGTCGACTGAAGCGCCCACTCGCCATCGTTGTTGCCGCGAACGGCATGGAACTCCCATTGGTCGTTCTCGAACGGCGTCGCCGAGAACGGAGCGACGAAGTCGCCGCAGTGAACGACGGCGTCGACGTCCTCGCGCTCGAAATATTTGACGGCCCGCTCTACCACATCCCCGTTGTCGTGCGTGTCGGAGACGATACCGATCTTCATGTCCGGCGGTACGGCGACACCCGGGATAAGCGTGGGCGGTCGCGGCGAGACGCCACGCCGCCCGGGTTCTCCGCTCGCGCGACCTTTTTCATTCGTCAGCGATAATCAGAAAGCATACGTCGCTCGTCTCTCACCTGCTACCATGACCCGTCGGCGAACGGGGTTGGCCGTCGTCTGTCTCCTGATCGGCGTCGGCATCGTCCTCAGCGTCCCCCACCGCGTCTGGCAACCAACCGTCGAGTCCCCGAACTACTGGGAGGGCCACACCGGCGTGCTCACAACCCTCGTTCTGCAGGTGGTCTTCGGCAGCTGTCTCGTCGCCGCCGGGTTCGCGCTCGGGTTCGCGGATGTCGCCCGATACCTTCCGTCGACGGGCGTCAGGCTCTCCGGACTGACGGTCCTCGTTGGCAGTCTGATCTGGTATTCCCCGGAGACGGTGCCGGTGATCGGCGAGACGACGGGCGAAATCTATCTCGTCCGCGCCGGGGTATTCGCGCTGTTGGTCGTCGGCGTCGGTGGCGTTCTGGCTCGCTATCCCCCGTCGCGACGGCTCGGACGGTACGGCGGCGGGGTCCTCGCCGGGGGGTTCTCGTTGCTGGCAGGAGCGAATCTCCTTCGCTGGAGCCTGCGGACGGTCGAACCTCAAACCGGCGCGCTCTCGTATCCGCCGCTCGGCGTGACAGCGGCTGGGACGCTCGCAGTCATCGTCGGGTCGGTGCTGTTGGGCGCGGAACTTCGCAGCCGTGACGACGCGCCGCGGTGGCTCTGGCCGCTGTTCACGCTTTCCGGAGTCCTTACGGTGCCACTGGGGGTGGCCCCGCTTCTGCAGTACAATGAGGCGATCGGACTGTACTGCCTCGCGATGGCTGTCGTGGGAGCGCACCTGCTGGTGAAATAATCGAAAACGAGTTCGACGGATCGAACTCTTCAGTCCGCCCGCAGCGCCTCGACGGCGGCGAGCGGCTCGCCGGTGAGCGCGCGGAGGTACGCGCCGCCGGCGATGGAGAGGTGGTCGAAGTTCTCGCGGCCGAGGTCGTACATCTCGACGGTGCGGGAGGTGTCGCCGCCGCCGACCACGGAGAAGCAGTCGGACTCGGCGACCGCCCGGAGCACCTCGACGGTGCCGTAGCTGAACCGCTCGTCCTCGAAGACGCCGAGCGCGCCCTTCACGAGGACCGCCTCGCTCCCTTCGACGTGGGGGACGTACTTCTCGACGGTGTCGTGGCCGACGTCCATGTAGGAGACGGACTTCTCGTCGATGTCGTCGACGTCGTGTGCCGCGCGCTCGCCGTTCTCCTCGTACGCCATGTCCTCGGCCAGCGCGATGCGGTCGCCGTACTCCTCGATGACGCGCTCGATGGTCTCGGCGTTTCTCTCGTAGTTGTCGTCGTAGAGGTCCGGGCCGTCCGGCAGGTCGCGACCGACCGGGTAGCCGGCGGCGCGGAGGAACAGCTCGCCGACGACGCCGCCGAGCAGGAACTGGTCGACCTTCCCGTCTAAGTGCTCCATCGCGGCGATGACGTCCTCGGCCTTGGTGCCGCCGAGCGCCATCGTCACCGTGCCGTCGAACTCGCGGCGCTCGACGCTGGTGTTGTACTCGTACTCGTCGACCATCACGCGGCCGGCGTAGGCGTCCATCACTTCGGGGAAGCCGACGATGGAGGCGTGCGCGCGGTGGGCGGCGGAGTAGGCGTCGTTGACGTAGGCGTCGAACTCGGGCGCGAGCGTCCGCACGAAGTCGCTCTCCGCGTGGTCCTCCGGGGAGCGGTCGCCGAGTTCCTCGTCTTCGAGAAAGCGGACGTTCTCCAGCAGGAGCGCCTCGCCGCCCGCGGTGTCGTCGACGGCGGCCAGCGCGTCCTCCCCGTACACGTCGTCGACGAACGCCACGTCGCGGTCGAGGTGGGAGGCGAGCACGTCGGCGTGCGACTCCAGCGAGACGAACGAGTCGCGCCCGGGGCGGCCCTGATGGGCCATCATGACGACCGCGTGGCCCTCGTCGAGCAGTTCCCGTACCGTCTCGGCGTGGCGCTCGAAGCGGCGGTTGTCCCGCGCTCGACCGTCCTCGACGGGCGCGTTCAGGTCGAGTCGAACCAGCAGTCGCTGTTCGGGGTCGAGGTCGTCGAGAGTTCGGAACATGGGGTTAGGCCGAGGGCTCGACCTCTGCGGACTTGTCCGTTTCCTTCTCGGCCACGAGACCGGCCATGTCCAGCATGCGGTTCGCGAAGCCGTACTCGTTGTCGTACCAGGCCAGGACCTTCACGAGGCCGTCCTCGCGCTCGACCTCCATCGTCGACTGGAGGTCGACCAGCGAGGAGAAGGGGACGCCGACGATGTCGCGGGAGACGACCTCGTCCTCCGTGTAGCCGAGAACGCCTTCGAGGTCGCCGTGGGCGGCCTCCTTGACCGCCTCGTTGACCTCCTCGGCGGTGACGTCTTCCGCCAGATCGACGGTGAAGTCCGTGATGGAGCCGTCCGGGACGGGGACGCGCATCGCCATCCCGTCGAGCTTGCCCTCGAGTTCGGGCAGGACCTCGGTGGTGGCCTGCGCGGCACCGGTCGAGGTCGGGACGATGTTCTCGGCGGCGGCGCGGCCGCGGCGGGTCTTCGCCATCGGGCCGTCGATGAGGTTCTGCGAGCCGGTGTAGGCGTGGACCGTGGTCAACATGCCGGACTCGATGCCGAACTCCTCGTCGAGCACTTTCGCGACGGGGGAGATAGAGTTCGTCGTGCAGGAGGCGTTCGAGACGACGTCCTCGCCCTCGTACTCGTCGTCGTTGACGCCGTAGACGATCGTCTTGACCGCCTTCTCGCCTTTCGGCGGCGCGGAGAGAACGCATTTGTCCGCGCCCGCCTCGACGTGCTTGTAGGCGTCGTCATAGTTGCGGAACAGGCCCGTGCACTCGAAGGCCACGTCGACGTCGAGGTCGTCCCACGGGAGTTCGGCGGGGTTCTTCTCGGAGAAGACCGGGACCGAGAGGTCGCCGACGGTGAGTTCGTCGCCGTCGAGGTCGACGCCGTCGAGCGTGCCGTGGACGGTGTCGTACTCCAGCAGGTACGCCATGTCCTCGCTGTCCATCACGTCGTTGATCCGACTCTGCGAGACCTGCTGCCAGGCCCCGTCTTCGTACTGAATGTACTGCTCCGTGGCCTCCTCGTAGTAAATCGTTTCCGGCTTCGCGTTGCCTGAAAGCTCCTCCCGGTGGTTGATCCGATCCAGCGGCACGAACTCGGTACCCTCGTCGCGGTAGTCGCCCGGCTGGTCGTCGCCGGAAAACTCATTCGGGTAGGCGTCGGATGCGGGCAGGTGCAGCGAGCGCATGTAATCCAGATAGTCCTGCCCGTCGGCGAAGCCGTTGAAGGTAAGGCGCTTCTGGTTGAACAGATTGAACACGTCGGCAAAGAACTGCACGTCGGCCCCGCCGATGTTGAAATTTTTCTTGAGACGCAGATTCCAGTTCCAGAAGTCCACGAACGAGACGTTGTTCGCCACGCCGGGTTTGCCGCCCGCCCCGGCCCACGTGAAGGTAGACCCGTCGCGCCAAGTGCCGAGCAGGCTCACGCGCCAGTCGCCCAGCGGGTGCGCGCCCACCAGCTGCGGCCCGAAGTCCTCCGGGGCAAACAGCTCCAGGTTGAAGCGCGCGAAGGGGCGCGGCGCTGAGCGCGGCCCGCTGCTGGGCGCTGCTCTGGTTGTACTGGCGCTGCCGCGTCAGATTCTGGTAGATTTCGTCAGCGCCGAAGTAGCCCCTCTGCGCCACCGAGTACGTGTAATTGGCAAAGCCCTGCAGCCATCCGCGTTCGTCCTTGACCGATAGCTCGAAGCCCCGGATGTCTTCATACGAGTTCGGGTAGTAGCGGCTGTAGGTGGTCTGCCCGTCGCGGCTAAAAAATGAGACGAGGTGCGGCTGAAGGCTTACGTCTTTGTAGTACCCGGCGGCGGCAAGCAGATACTCGTCGAAGAGGCTGTGCTGGTAGCCCACCTCGTAGGACACCGTCTTCGGGAGCGGGTTGTTAGGGCTGCCCACGCGGCTGATGGAGCGCGAAGCGCCCGTGCGGCGCAGCGAAAACAGGTTGTCCGGGTCGGGCATGGAGCGGAAGTGCCCGTAGTTGAAGAACAGCTTGCTGAACGCCGTGACGGGGAACGAGACGGCCAGGCGCGGGCTGAGCGCGAAGATGTGATCGGTGGCTTGTTTGGTCAGGAGGGTGTCCACCTGATCGGCGAGCGCGCCGGAGAAAGCGTCCGTAAACGGCTCGTACTGGAACCAGTCGCCGCCCGCGCGGAAGTAATTCAGCCGCAGCCCGGCGTCGGCAACCAGCCCCTTGAACGACAGCTCCGTG
>PXSA01000009.1:83417-87998 GCA_003023565.1 Halobacteriales archaeon QS_9_68_17 | reverse complement strand
CTACTGAGTGTAAGTATGAGTGGGGGCGGCGAATCGGTGTTTCCAGAGGGTCGCCCACTCCAGTACTCTCCGAAACGCTTGTAGGCTTAACTTCCGTGTTCGGGATGGGTACGGGTGTTTCCCTACCGCTATGGCCGCCCTAACGCCGACTCGCGGGATCGAACCGCGACCTGACCACTGTCGGTGCTGCGAGGCCGTCGTGTACGTGCAATCCAGGTAACGCCTGGACCCGTTCTGCGGGTACAGTGCGATGAGTGTGTGGCGGTGGTCTGTTAGTGCTCGCGGACTAAACGCCTCGTTGCCTTGGCGCGTACATCCCGAGTCTATCGAACCCGTCTTGGACGGGTGACCTGTAGTGGAACCTCTTTTCCAGGTGGGTTTCGAGCTTAGATGCGTTCAGCTCTTACCCCGTGTCACGTGGCTGCCCGGCGCGTGCCCTCTCGGACAACCGGTAGACCAGTGGTGACCGGTCGGAGTTCCTCTCGTACTATACGACCGTTCCCGTCAGGTTCCGTGACACCCCCAATAGATAGCAGCCGACCTGTCTCACGACGGTCTAAACGGCAGGATGGAGGGAACCGACATCGAGGTAGCAAGCCACTCGGTCGATATGTGCTCTTGCGAGTGACGACTCTGTTATCCCTAAGGTAGCTTTTCTGTCATCAATCGCCCGCATCGAGCAGGCTGATTGGTTCGCTAGACCACGCTTTCGCGTCAGCGTCGCTCGTTGGGAACGACACTGTCAGACTTCCTTGTGCTCTTGCGCTCAGTTCCGAGTCTCCGACTCGGATGAGGAAATCTTGGGGCGCGCTCGATATCTTTTCAAGCGCGTACCGCCCCAGTCAAACTGCCTGGCTACCGGTGTTCTCTTCCCAGAGTGAGAGTCACAGTCACTACCGGGTAGTATTTCAGTGGTGTCTCGGTGGCCCGCTGGCGCGGGTACCTGTGTGATGCAGTTCACCGGGCCCAACGTTGGGACAGTGACGCTCTCGTTGATCCATTCATGCAAGCCGCTACTGAAGCGGCAAGGTACTACGCTACCTTAAGAGGGTCATAGTTACCCCCGCCGTTAACGGGTCCTTCGCCCCATTGTACTGGGTGTTCAGATACCCGCACTGGGCAGGATTCAGTGACCGTACGAGTCCTTGCGGATTTGCGGTCACCTATGTTGTTACTACACAGTCGGAGCGTCCGAGTCACTGCGACCTGCCCCGAAGAGGGCAGGCATCCCTTATTGCGAACGTACGGGACTAGCTTGCCGAATTCCCTAACGTCGGTTGCTCCCGACAGGCCTTGGCTTTCGCTGCCATGAGCACCTGTGTCGGTTCTTGGTACGGACACCGGACTCCCTTTTCACGGGCTCTAGGTTGACCTGACTTGCGCTATCCCATCGTTCGTCCGCTTCCTGCCGTTACGGCGTCCACGGAGTTTGATAGTTCGACCGGGCGAGAGCCCGGCTCAGGCGGCCCCAAAGCGTCGGTTTCGTTGTCCAGTGGCACGGGAATATTAACCCGTTTCCCTGTTGTCTCGGTCGGGTTACGGTGAGACTTAGGACCGGCTAACCCTCGGCTGATCGGCAGTGCCGAGGAACCCTTGCTCGTTCGGCCGTCGGGGTTCTAACCCGACTAACGCTGCTACTATGACCAGGATTTTCGTCACTACTCGGTCCACGCGAGCTCTCGCCCGAGCTTCCAGCCGAGTAGAGCGCCAACCTACTGGGTCACCGGGTGAGCGGTGCCGCCGGGTGTCGGTGGTGGATTTGAGCCCCGATCATTTTGGGCGCCTCGAACCTCGGCCGGTAAGCTGTTACGCTTTTCTTAGAGGGTAGCTGCTTCTAAGCTCACCTCCCGGCTGTTTAGGGCTCGAGACCACCTTCGATCGCACTTAATCCACACTTGGGGACCTTACCCCGGCTCTGGGTTGTCTCCCTCATGGTGCACAGGCTTACCCCGCACACCGGACTCCCTGCGTCGCCGGCGTTCGTAGGTTTGGAGTTTGACAGGGAGGCCAACTCCTCTCGGGGTTGGGTCTCCCAATCAGTGTCTCTACCCCACGAACTACCTCGGCAGAGGTCATGCTTCGACATGTTTGGGTTGGAACCAGCTGTGGCCGGACTCGATGGGCCTTTCACCCCTATACGTAGGTCACGAGAGGGTATTGTAGGACACCAGCTCTAGCAGGCTTCCACGTGCCTTTCGGCACGCTTGACCTTGCCCACGCATAGATCGTCCGGTTTCGGGTCGTACCCGTTTGACTCCCCGCGCTTGAACACGGTGGCCCTCGCCGTGAGGCTGCGGCCATATCGGTTTCCCTGCGCCTTCCCCGATGACCGGGTTAGACTCGCCAAACAAGTACACTCCCTGGTTCGTTTTTCAAAACGTACGACGGAACATCGGCTTCCGCTGATTCCTACTGTGCCCTCGCGGGTAGGTCGTTGTTCAGCGGACCTTGTATGCTCGGTCGCTCGATCGCCACCTGATTTCAAGCCCTATTGCACCTCCCGTTGTGGGGTGCTTTTCAGCGTTCGCTCACGCTACTCGTTCGCTATCGGTCTCGAGGTGTATTTAGTCTTAGCCGTCAATGCCGGCCGTTTTCACGAGGGATATCCAACCCCCGATACTCTGGAGCTGACGCACACCGTAGTTGCTCGTATTACGGGGCTGTCACCCTGTATCGCGCTCCGTTCCAGGAGACTTCATAGGAGTGTTCCGGTGCTGTGTGTCAGTCCGAACACCACATTGCCCGTGTGGGCTTCGGTTTGGACTGTGTCGCGTTTACTCGCGGTTACTAACGACATCCCGTTTGGTTTCTGTTCCTGCCGGTACTGAGATGTTTCAGTTCCCGGCGTTCCCCATTGCGCGAGGCAATTGCGGCGGGGATTCCCATTCGGAGATCTCCAGTTCTTTCCCTCCGTGCGGGTCCCTGGAGCTTATCGCAGCTTGGCACGTCCTTCGTCGGCACTCGAGCCGAGCTATCCACCAGGTGGCACAGTAGCCACGTTGTGGTGCACTACCGCGGTGGTAGTGCGATGTTGTCACTGTGACCCGGAGAACGGGTCCAGTGGACGTCTGGATTGCACGTACACACGGCCTCATTATCCGCCCCAGGGTGTCACCGGGGGCGCATTCGACCCTTCCCAGCCGCGCTTTTGCGGGCTGGTGCATCGGTTCGTTCGTAGCAAGACGGAGTGGCGTTTCCCTCTTAAGGGAAGCGATCCTGTCTCGCCACGAGTGATGGACCCACTGGGATTCGAACCCAGGGCGTCCTCCTTGCAAAGGAGGCACTCTACCGCTGAGCTATGGGCCCGTGTCAGCCTTGGTAGTTCCGGGGTGCCCGGCCGGTCGGGTGGTCGGTCGTCGAAGAACGGACGCGTGGTGAGCCACCCTCGTCGGGGTGGTCTCGGTCGGTGGAGGTGATCCAGCCGCAGATTCCCCTACGGCTACCTTGTTACGACTTAAGCCCCCTTGCGAAGCCCAGATTCGACCAGGAGTCCTGGCCTCATCCGGACCTCACTCGGGTGCTTTGACGGGCGGTGTGTGCAAGGAGCAGGGACGTATTCACCGCGCCTTTCTGAGGCGCGATTACTACCGAATCCAGCTTCATGAGGGCGGGTTTCAGCCCTCGATCCGAACTACGACCGAGTTTCGGAGATTAGCGTCGCCTTTCGGCGTTGCGTCCCATTGTCTCGGCCATTGTAGCCCGCGTGTCGCCCAGCTCATTCGGGGCATACTGACCTACCGTTGCCCGTTCCTTCCTCCGCTTTGGCAGCGGCAGTCCTCCTAATGTACCCATCAGCCACGAGGGCCATGCTGGCAATTAAGAGTGCGGGTCTCGCTCGTTGCCTGACTTAACAGGACGCCTCACGGTACGAGCTGACGGCGGCCATGCACCTCCTCTCAGCAGGTTTGGTAAGCTCATCACACTGACCGTCACTCCTGCTGTCGGAGCTGGTGAGATGTCCGGCGTTGAGTCCAATTAAACCGCAGGCTCCTCCGGTTGTAGTGCTCCCCCGCCAATTCCTTTAAGTTTCATCCTTGCAGACGTACTTCCCAGGCGGCTCGCTTCTGGGCTTCCCTGCGGCACAGCACAGGCTCGTGGCCTGTGGCACACCTAGCGAGCATCGTTTACGGCTTGGACTACCCGGGTATCTAATCCGGTTCGTGACCCAAGCTTTCGTCCCTCACCGTCGGATCCGTTTTCCCGAGGCGCTTTCGCCACCGGCGGTCCGTCCAGGATTATAGGATTTCACTCCTACCCTGGACGTACCCCTCGGGTCTTCCGGTCCCAAGCCAGGCAGTTTTCGCCGGACGCCCACCCGTTGAGCGGGTGGATTTCCCGACGAACTTGCCCGGCCGGCTACGGACGCTTTAGGCCCAATAATAGCGGCCATCACTCGGACTGCCGGTATTACCGCGGCGGCTGGCACCGGTCTTGCCCAGTCCTTGTTCGCGCACCACCGTACGGTGTGCAAAAGCGAGGGCTATATGCCCTCGCACTCGGGGTCCCCTTATCGCACTGGCGTGCAGTGTAAAGGTTTCGCGCCTGCTGCGCCCCGTAGGGCCCGGTATCTTGTCTCAGATA
>PXSA01000009.1:48951-83370 GCA_003023565.1 Halobacteriales archaeon QS_9_68_17 | reverse complement strand
GGAGCTATTCGCCACGAGTATAAGCTCGTGCGACTAGCATGGCTAAATCGGACCCCGATAGCAATGGCCTCCGGCAGGATCAACCGGAATGGTCCCGGCCGTTGCGGGCCGGGGGGTTTGGCGGGTACACTCTTAAGAGTGTACACCTATTGTGTGGTCCGTGATTCGGCGACGACCGAGCCGTCCGACCGGCCGGGTGTCACCGAACTACCAAGGCTCACATCAGATCCCATCGTGTACGGCGGACCGCAGGGGTGGGATCCTCATTTCCTTCGGACTTCATCGTAGGCGTCCACGGGTACATAAACCCGTCGAACTTCCCTCGGCGAACGCAGACCGTTCGCCGGAAGTCCTGGACGGTGTAACCGTCCGTGTCTTCGGACTCGTTTGTAGTGTCCGAATGGAATATAAACCCTTCGGGTCCGTTCCGATAGGAGCGAACCTGTCCGGAACACGGAGACGACGGCCCGATCGCCGCCGTCGCGAAGTCCTTCTTCGGACCTGTTCGTAGCGGTCGAGCATTACTTAAACCCCTTTATACTCGTCGGGTCCGATATTCGCCTGGAGGGACGAGGACTGTCTCGCCCTCCGCGTGTGTTCGTTCGCACTGCATTCGAAGCGAGTCGATAATAAAAGGCCGTCGACTCGTCGGCTATTGGATGAACGACCGTCTCGGATCTCGATCCGGAGCGGGTCCCGACGAAAGAGATAGATATGTGGGGATCGAAGACGCGGACGAACACGTCGATTCGTGGGGAATTATGGACATCGAAGCTCTGCGCGAACGAGGCGACGAGCGGATACGGTCCGTCGCTGACGCGCTCGACCTGCCCGACAGTGTGTGTGAAACCGGCTACGCCATCTTTCATCAGGTGTACACGAACGAGACTCAGCAGGGACGGTCCTGCGAAGTCGTGGCCGCGGCCGTACTGTATCTCGCGTGCAAGCGCGAGAACGTTCCCGCTAGTCCGAAAGCGATCGCCACCGAGGGGGGCCTGGAGAAGAAGCTACTGTTCCGTCGATCCAAATGGGTCCAGTCCGAACTCGGCGTACAGATCCAGTCGTTCAACCCGAGCGCCTACGTCGAGGAGTACTGCGAGGCTCTAGGTCTCCCGGACGACACGTGCGAGCTCGCACAGAACATCGTCACCGTCACGACCGATCGGGGACTCGCCTCCGGAAAGTCTCCGCGAGGATTCGCCGCCGCAGCGGTGTACTACGCGGCGACGGTCCACAGGGAGGAGTGCACGCAGGGCGACGTACACGAGATAGCGGACGTGAGCAAGATCACGATCCGGAACCGGTATCAGGAGCAGGCCGAGGCGGTAGGCGACCTCCTGACGGAAAGCGACGAACTCGCGGCCGACTAGTCCCCGTGGATCGGTTCGGGGGAGCTCTCTACGCGCGTTCCGTTGTACCGGCACTGCTCCAGCGCGTGCTTCGCGGCCATGCCCGCCTCGTGCGCGTTGTCGGCCCGACCGACGCCGACCTGTAGGTCGACATCGACGGCGTCGGAGACGTGTCGGGTCGCGTCCTCGTACTCGTCGTCTGAGAGGTTCGGACAGACGGCGATGACGTTATCACCGCCGACGAAAAACGAGAGGGAGTCGTGGGCCTGACGCATGTGCTTCATGACTTCCGCGTACCCCTGCTCGATAGTGATGAACGTGTCGAAGGCGTTGAGTTGGTCGGTGTACTTCCCGGTCGCATCGATAACGTCGAAGTGAGCGATCTGGACATCGTCCTCGGACCGTGTGTCCGGAGCGACTGGGTCACCGCGAAGGATCTCCCGCCGGCCCTTGTCCTGTGCGCTCCCGGCGGCCTGTAGGCGTTCGGTCGCGGATTCGAGCGCCTCGATCGGCGAGGGCGAAGCCGCGACGCTGAGGCTGACCGAGACGGGATACCGGTTACCGATGGACTCCTGAATGCGGTCGTGCTCCTTCATGTCGAGTCCGTTGGTCACCGCGATCATGTTGTCGAAGCGGGTGAAGAACACGTACCCGTCGCGGTTGCCGATGTGTTGGGAGAGGTCTGCGTACAGTCGGGACTGCATCGTCTGGAGATCGACCTCGCGCCGAGGTTCCGGCGTCACCGTCCACGGGCCGTAGTTGTCGATCTGGATGAGCGTAAGTTGAGTATTCGCCACAGTGGGTGTGAGTATGGGGTACTCCCTTATTGCATTATTGACTGAAGACAGCCCGGCATGCGCGACCGGTCGACAGGGCGACTGGAAGGGAAAACGCGGGGCGGGAACTCCAACGGGGCCGAGGGAGGCGAGTTTTATTCGCTTTCCGACCGTACGATGGACCGTGTCTGATACCGTCCCGGATCCCGCGGAGGCGCTGCTCACGAGCGAACCGCTGATGGCCCATTTCGCGACGAGCGTCGGCGACCGTCCCCACGCCGCGCCGGTGTGGTACGTCTACGACGGCGGAGTAGTCGAACTCGTCACGACGGGACGAAAGCTGCGAAACGTACGGGAGAACCCCCGGATCGCGCTTTCGGTCCAGAAGGACGAGGCCGGAACGCCGGAGTGGACGGTGACGCTCCTCGGCACCGCGACGGTCGTCGACGACGAGGAGGCGTTCCGCGAAGCGAACCGGCGTATCAACCGGAAGTACGGCGTCGACGAAGACGCCCATTCCGAGAACACGCTGGTTCGGATCGACGTCGGCACCGCCTCGTACAGAACTTACGACTGACGGCACGGTTCGTCGCGGGCGAACGCCACACTACAGCGTCTACGTCTCGGACCTCGGCGTCGGCTACCACCCGCTGCTGGGGACGAAGAAAGGGGTCTACTTCTCCGTCGATCCGGAGACTGAGACCGCGCTACCGACTTCGTGAAGGAGTGTTCGGACAAGGTCGACCGTCCCCGTTCGGTCGACTGACCGAGTCGGTCTTCCCGCGTCCGCTGCGCGCGATTCGGTGGAGAAAAATCGGTAAGACGTGCCGCTTTACTTTCGTACGGTATGGGGTCCGGGGGGTTTGAACCTCGGTCGCAGTAAAGCTGCTCTCTGCTTCGAATCCCTCGACGTCTATCCTACAGACTCCTCACGTCCGTTCGTCGTCAGAGAGAATGGGGTCGGAGGGATTTGAACCCCCGATCGACTGATATCTCCGGTGCGCCTCGGTACCCCAGAGGGTCGTCAACGCGACCGATGATCAGTCGGTCGCTCGGTATACCAGTCCGGGATGTCGTCACCGAGCGCTTAGCCTCTGGAGTCAGTCGCCATGCCGGGCTTGGCCACGACCCCTCGGTCCCTCGTTGGTCGGAGTTGCCTAAAGTGGTTTCGATCCGGAATCGGGTGCGGGCGGTTAGTCGCGGTCGGTTTCTCTCCAGTCGCACTCCTGACACTTGTACCCGGTGACGAACTCGGTGACGCTCGGCATATAGCCAACGGCGAGGACGTCCTCGGCGCAGTCGGGACACTGCCGGTCGGCGTCCTCGATGGGTTCGGCTTCCATGACGCTTTCGCCTTCGATCATCTCCGCGAGCGACTCGGCCGTAACCATCCGGCCCTGAACGACGCGGTTGCTCATACGCGAGGAAGTCGACCGGGGAAAGTAAGCGTTCGGCTCTAGAGCCAGGGCGCACGGCCCTCGGTGGCGACCGGCGCGTCGGCGGGCTGGTCGTCCTCGGCGTCCTCGTCGGTCGTCTGCCCGCCGCCGGCCATCGTGCCTTCGGGCGAGGACCCGGCATCGGTGCCGTGGTCGTCCGACTCCGCGAGCGTCGCGTCGCCGCTGGGGTCGAACGCGAACAGCGCGGTCACGGCGAGGACGGCCAGCGGGGCCTGGTCGAACAGCAGACCGAGCAGCGACAGCGGCAGGACGCCGAGCGCGACGGCACTGCCGAAGCGGAAGCGGTCGATGTCGACCTGGTCGCGGAGCATCGGCGAGAGCAGGGCAACGGCGATGGCGAAGCCGACGCCGACGCTCGCGGACGCGACCGCCTTCGCGACGAGGGTGGCGTCGGGAACCATCACCAACTCCGCGCCCGCGGGGTCGAAACTGGCGACGAGGCCGAGGCCGATGATGACCGCCGGGCGCGGCAGGTACTCACCGATGCGGGCGCTGGCCGTCTTGGCGGCGACGGCGGCGATGACCAGCGCGGCGAAGCGCTCGAACAGGGTCATGTTCAGCAGGCTCTCGATGGTCGGGGCGAGCGCCGCCTCCGCGGCGGCGACGGGGAGCAACACCGCCCCCACGAGTGCGACGACCGTCGCCTGCTCGCGGGGCGTGCCGTCCATCTCGGCGAGGATGACTGCGACGGTCGCGCTCCCGCCGAAGACGAGCAGTCCGACCTGTACGATGCCCGCGATAGAGTCGACACCCCCGGCGAGGACGAGCGCGGGGAAGATGCCGTCGACCAGCGGGAGGCACATGACGGTAGCGAGTAGCTTGGTCGCGCCACCCACTCGGTCCTCGAGGTGGAGCGCTATCGGATGCTGAGACGTGCTCATGCTGGCTTACCCGTGATGGCCATCCCCCGTGGCCGATGGGTGTTCCGGTTGGCGATAGCGGCGTCCGTCACCGCACCACTGCCAGTTGGCCGGAAGCGGGTTCTCCGCTCGTTTGAATGTCGTCGCCATCGCGAAGTTCGTAAAGAGGTTGCCGGAGCCGACGCTGGTCTGACCGGCGCTGCGCGATGCGATGGGACTGGCGGAGTCCATACTACGTAGAAGTCCAGGGTTGTGCATAAGTATTGCGTGGGACGTGTCCGCACGTTCCCCGGTGAACGGCCACGAGCGGCGTCGTACCGTGTGGAAGGCTCCCAGAGGGTGGGTCGTCTCGCAACGTTTTTGGGCCGCGGATGTCGACAGTTTACATGGCGAACGACGTTCCTGAGGGCGAGCCTTTCTCCGAGAAGCTCCGAGTACCGGAAGCGCTGACCTTCGACGACGTGCTCCTCCGGCCCAAGGAGAGCGAGGTCGAACCGGACGAGGCGGACCTCTCGACGCGCGTCTCGACCAACGTCGAACTGAACGTGCCGATACTCTCGGCCGCGATGGACACCGTCACCGAGAGCGAACTGGCCATCGAGATGTCGCGACAGGGCGGTCTGGGCGTCCTGCACCGCAACATGGACGTCGACCGGATGGTCACAGAGGTCGAGCGTATCAAGCGCGCGGACGAGCTGGTCATCCGCGACGTCGTCACCGCGCGGCCGGAACAGACCGTCCGCGAGGTCGACGAGATGATGGAGAGCAAGGGTGTCAGCGGCGCGCCCGTCGTCGACGAGGACGACGAGGTGCTCGGCATCATCAGCGGCACCGACATCCGCCCGTACCTCGAGGTCGGCGAACACGACGAGGTCCGCGAGGCGATGACCGACGAGGTCATCACCGCCCCCGAAGACGTCACCGCGCGCGAGGCGCTCGAACTGATGTACGAGTACAAGATCGAGCGTGTCCCGATCGTCGACGGCGGGAACCGACTCGTCGGCCTCCTCACCATGCAGGGGATCCTCCAGCGTCGCGAGTACGACGACGCTGCCCGCGACGAGGACGGGAAACTGCTCGCGGCCGCCGCCGTCGGCCCGTTCGAGATGGACCGCGCGACGGCGGCCGACGAGGTGGGCGTGGACGCCCTGTTCATCGACACCGCGCACGCGCACAACCAGAACGTCATCGAGGGCGCGCGGGGGATCAAGGAGGCGGTCGACGCGGACGTCGTCGTCGGCAACGTCGGGACGCGCGAGGCCGCGCTGGAACTCGTCGGCTTCGCCGACGGTATCAAGGTCGGTATCGGTCCGGGAAGCATCTGTACGACGCGAGTCGTCAGCGGCGCGGGCATGCCCCAGATCACCGCTGTCGCACAGGTGGCGGACGTCGCCGCACAGCACGACGTGCCCGTCATCGCGGACGGCGGTATCCGCTACTCCGGCGACGCGATCAAGGCCATCGCGGCGGGCGCGGACGCAGTCATGCTGGGGTCCTACTTCGCCGGGACGGACGAAGCCCCCGGTCGTGTCATCACGATGAACGGCAAGAAGTACAAGCAGTACCGCGGCATGGGCAGCGTCGGCGCGATGGCCGGCGGCGACGACGACGATAACCGCTATCTGAAGGAAACGCCCGACGACGAGGAGGAGTACGTCCCGGAGGGCGTCGAGGCGGCGACGCCGTACAAGGGGAGCGTTCAGAGCGAACTCCACCAGCTATCGGGCGGGATGCAAAGCGGGATGGGCTACGTCGGCGCGGAGACCGTCCCCGAGTTCAAGGAGCGCGCGGAGTTCGTCCGCGTTTCCTCGGCCGGCCAGCGCGAGAGCCACGCCCACGACGTCGTCATCACCGACGAGGCACCGAACTACAGCCCGGACGAGTGACGTCCGAACCACGGTTCGGCGTTCGACGACCGCTCGGCGGACGGACCCGGAAAACGGCTCACCCGGTCGGTTCACTGCCCTGCCGTTTCGCAGGCCGGACTGCAGGTCTCGTTCTCGGCGGCGTTCGAACTAGGGTGTGCTTTGAACTCGTTTCCACAGCTAGCACAGGTGTAGTTCTCGAAGTCCGGCATCGGCGGCAGCTACCATCGGATTCGTCAAAGGATTTTTGTCACTGTCCGTATCTGTCGCCACCGAGCGTTCACCGCCGCGTCGACAGGATCGCTAACAATTAACATACCCCGGCGCGATCTGTCGGCCGGGGAACCGTGATGAGTGTCCTGAAACGACTCCGTGAAACCGTCCGTGACAGTCCGACCGAGCGGTACGAGTGTTTTCACTGCTCCGGTAGATACGACTCCTCGTATCAGGTGTGTCCGTCCTGTGGGGGGCCGCGACTGGAACGGGTCGACTGAGACGACTCTTTTAGCGACGCTCGTACCCGTCCACCCGGATATCGGCATCAAACGACGGTCGTACCGCGAGTACGCGCAGGTCGTCAGTGACCCGCGATCCGATCAGGGCGATAGCGTCGCCGGTCTACGGGGCGGAGCGCTCGGAGCGAGTCGAGAGTATTCAGCGTGCGAGCGGGGAGTCGATCGCCGTCGTCGGGGTCGATCCCGGGCCGTCAGCAGCGAGACGTCGTTCCCGGGCGTTCATCTCGGCTGGACCGTTATGACCCCGTAGTTACGGACGGTGACGAGGTAGTCGACGTAGGCGAACGAGACGCTGATATCGCTTCTCGACGGTCCGAGGCCGGACGGCTCCATCAGGTCCTCGAGCGCGGTCGGGTCCATCACGGAATACAGCGGCGGTAGCTCCGTCGGTTTCGTCTCCGAGACCACCGCGACCGTCGAGAGGACCGCCACCCACACGGACTCGGCGTCGCCGCTGAACGACGTGCGGTAGGTGTCCGTCTCGGGGCTGTATTCGGTCACGTCGCTCCGATCGACCGCTTCCAGTTCCGTCTCCGTCAGATCAGGGGCCGATGGCAGGCTATGCGACGAACTGTTCGCCATACGGATCGAAAGCGGCCCACCGTGATAGTGCTTGTCTCCGCGGGACCCACTACACGGGACCCGAAGTTCTCGCCGCCGAACGCCCCCTCGCGCCGGAACTGGTCGAACGGCTGAACTCCCCGTCGCGTCGT
Organism: Halobacteriales archaeon QS_9_68_17; assembly: GCA_003023565.1. GTDB lineage: Archaea > Halobacteriota > Halobacteria > Halobacteriales > Natronoarchaeaceae > Halostella. The sequence continues at coordinate 75,835 of PXSA01000009.1, read as the reverse complement.
CACCCCGGAGCGCTCGGCTTCGAGAGTCGTGTTCCGCACGTCGGCCGCGAGAACGGTGGGGGATGCCCCGGTCGACAATGCTCCGCTCGTCGGCCATATCGACCGACGGCCAGTCGCACGTGGACTTCGCCCAGCGTGCCACGCGGCGTCGCGACACCGCCCGGCCACGGAGCGGTGAACAGACGCTACGCTCCGTTGGTGACTGTCGTTCGTCAGAAAGCGGGCCGGGCGCGATTTGAACACGCGACCGTCTGATTAAGAGTCAGACGCTCTGCCGGACTGAGCTACCGGCCCCGTACACTCGTTCGTTACCGGGGTATACTAAAATACGTTTTGTTTCTCGACTCCTCCATCGACGAGAGTCATCGACGGAAGCCGGGTCAGCGGATCTCGAAGCGCTCGAAGTCGGTCGAACCACACTCCGGACAGGCGTCGGTGTTGGAGTCGAGCGACGCGCCGCACCGTCGACACTCGTGCAGCACTTCCGCGTCGTCGGCGAGCAGTCGTTTCATTCGTTTCAGAAGCACGGTTTGCCCTCCGCGGCGACGCCCCCGACGGGGGTCGTCGTCGCGCGATCACTGTACTCGACGTTACGGGCGAGGGATATAACAGGTTCGGATCGGCTCGGTCGACGGGCCTCGAAGCCGGAACCGGGGCGAAGACGCCGCCGAAAAACGGCGGCCGACGGGCGAGCGGAACGGCCGGGCAACCCCGAAAACGCCTCGGAGCGACGGTTCGGGACCGTTAAGTATGGTCCGGAGTAAAGGTCCGACAAATGAACACTGGGGTCGCTATCTCCTCGATCTCGACGTACGCTATCCTCGGGTGCGGGAGCGTCGGTCACGCCGTCGCCGAGGAACTCGTCGAGCAAGGGAAGGACGTGCTCATCATCGACAAGGACCCGGGACGGGTCGAGGCGCTGCGGGATCAGGACCTCAACGCGCAGCAGGCCGATATCAGCGACGGGACGGTCGCCGAATCGGTCGATGACCGCGACGTCATCCTGATCATGTCCTCCGACGTGGAGGCGAACAAGGCGGCGGTGTCGAACATCCGCGAGCGGGACGCCGACCACTTCGTCGTGGTCCGGGCGAGCGACCCCGTCTCCAGCGACGAGTTGACCGAACTGGGGGCCGACCACGTCATCAACCCCTCTGCGGTCATCGCCGACTCCGCGCTCCGCTCGCTGGAGACGGGCGAACTGGAGTACAAGGCGCGGCAGTTGAGCGACGTGTTGACCGACACGAAAGAGCGGGTAGCTATCGTCACGCACGACAACCCCGACCCGGACTCGATCGCCAGCGCGGCGGCGCTGCAGGCGATCGCCGACCACCTGGATGTCGAGGCCGACATCCTCTATCTCGGCGACATCGGTCATCAGGAGAACCGGGCGTTCGTCAACCTCCTCGGGATCGAACTCCACAACTGGGCCGACATCGAGGACTTCGAGACGTACGACACGGTGGCGCTGGTCGACCACGCCAAGTCCTCCGAGGTCGACTACGACCTGGACGTCGACGTGCTCATCGACCACTACGAACCCGACGAGGACTACGACGCGGAGTTCGTCGACGTGCGCCCGAACATGTCCTCCACGTCGACGATCCTGACGAAGTACATTCAGGAGTTCGACATGAACGTCGGCGAGGAGGTCGCCACCGCCCTGCTGTACGGGATCCGGGCCGAGACGCTCGACTTCAAGCGCGACACCACGCCGGCGGACCTGACCGCGGCCGCGTACCTCTACCCGTTCGCCAACCACGACACGCTGGAGCAGGTCGAATCGCCGAGCATGTCGCCGGAGACGCTGGACGTGCTCGCGGAGGCGATCACTAACCGCGAGGTGCAGGGGAGCCACCTCGTCTCAAACGCCGGGTTCATCCGCGACCGCGACGCGCTGACGCAGGCGGCCCAGCACCTCCTGAACCTGGAGGGGATCACGACGACGGCCGTCTTCGGCATCGCCGACGACACCATCTACCTCGCCGCGCGCTCGAAGGACATCCGGATGAACATCGGCAAGGTGCTCGGCGACGCTTACGCGGAGATAGGCGAGGCGGCGGGCCACTCCACACAGGCGAGCGCGGAGATACCGCTGGGCATCTTCACGGGCATCGAGACGAACGAGGAGAACAGGGACACGCTCCTCCAGTTGACCGAGGAGGCGGTGAAGCGGAAACTGTTCGACGCGATGGGCGTCGAGAGCGGCGAGAGCGGCAACGGTTCCTAGGCGACGGCCTCTTCCTCCTCGTCCTCGGGGCGGCGGATGCGCTCGATGACGTCGTTGATGAGGACGACGTCGCCGACGGCCTGCACCCAGCGGTACGGGATGATGACGCCGCGAGCGTCGTTATCGAGGCCGCCGAACACGTCGGCGTTCAGTTCGTGGAGCGCGAGACCCGTGACGAGTTCCGTGTCGAGGTCCAGGCGGACGTCTTCGACTTCGCCGACGAAGACGCCGTTGTTCGAGTACACCTCCCGACCCACGAGCGCAGTGATCTCTTGGGGAGTATCGTCCATACAGGTTCGGTGTACCGGACGTACCTTAATTGTTGGTCAGACGGCCGCCACGGTGACGTCGTCGAGCGTCTCGCCGAGGACGTTCAGGGCCGCTCGCATCCGTTCGGGACCGCACCCGAGGCCCACCCGGAACCGCTCCTCGTCCTCGAAGAAGCGACCGGGGACGACGAGGAGGTCCCGCTCCAGCGCGGCCTCGGTGACCGTCGACCCGTCGACGCCGCGCGGGTCGAGGAAGGCGTACGTGGCGTCCGCGAACACGCGGCCGTCGAGGTCGTCGCGGCCGGCGACGAAGTCCGCGAGCAGGTCGTGGTTGGCCGCGACGCGCTCCCGGGCGGACGCCGCCAGTTCGTCCGCGTGTTCGAGCGCCCGTTCCGCGAGAGCGACGCTCGGCGTCGAGGGGTCCGCGAAGTGCGTCGCAGCGGAGCGGGCGGCGTCGACGACCTCCGGGTCGCCGACGACCCAGCCGGCGCGTAGGCCGTCGAGCCCGAAGAACTTCGTCAGCGACCCCGTGACGACGGTGTCCGGGAGGCCGGCCGCGGTGACGCCGCCGAACGGGCCGTCCCCGTCGTCGCGGACGTACGGCGCGTACACCTCGTCGACGTGCAACAGCGCGTCCCGCTCGGCGGCCGCGTCCGCGACCGCCGAGAGCGTCTCGCGGGCGGCCAGCCTTCCGGAGGGGTTGTGACGATTGGTGACCGTGACGAACGCGGTGTCCTCGGTCGCCGCCGCGTCGACTCGCTCCGGGTCGAGCGCGTACCCGCTGTCGGACCGTCGACGGAAGCGATCGATGTCGACGCCGAACAGTCGAGGAGAGTCGATGAGCGGTTCGTACGTCGGCTTCTCGACGAGTCCCGTCCGCGTGTCCTCGCTCCCGCCCAGTTCCGCCGCAGCGATCGCGGCCACGACGTTCGCCGTCGTCGCGCCCGCGGTCAGGAGGACGCCCCCCCTGTCGACGCCGTAGCGTTCGGCCAGTCGCGCCCGCAGGTCAGGGCCGTCCGCGGGGTCGTCCAGTCCGCGCAACTCCTCCGGAACGACGCCGTTTTCGCCCGTCGCGGCGAACAACCCGCTCGACCCGAGGTCGTGGGCGACCGCGTCGGGCCGTCCGCGTATCCACTCGATGTACTCGACCGTGGGAACCATACTACCGATCCGGTCCCTCTCAGGTTGAGTGTTCGGATGGTCGGACGGTGTTGCCTGAACCCCGACCACCGTGGAAAAATTTATATACATCCAATCATCGGATGGGCGGTTGGTCGAGAGGTGATGTTATAATAGATGCTGTGATTATTAGTAGGTGCCGGGGTGCCTCTGACAACCGGCAGCACGTCGAGCCGACTTGCCCGGGTCGGCACGACGAAGCGGGGTAGAGCCCCCTTCGGTGGCTCCGTCCGCTTTTCGCGAACTCGACTTCGGCAGCGGCGTCGCCGGCGCTTTTCCGGTCGCACGATACGGATAGCCGTCGGCGCGGCGATGACGGACAGCGGGAGCGCAACCACTATGGGCGACCGTCGCCGGTATCATGGCGTCTGCGGGCGTCGGCGGAGAGCCGTGAGCGTACAGGACGCCGACCTGTCCGACGGGAGTCATGAATCCGGGCTCGGCTCCCGTGAACAAAGGCGTCGGCCGGGCGCGGCGGCGTTACAGCGCGTCGTCGAGGTATCCGAGCGGATCGTCCGCCAGGTCGGCCGCATCGGCCCGCACCGCCGTCCAGCCGGCAGCCTTCGCCGCCTCTACGTCGGAGTCGTGGTTCGAGACGTAGACGTACGCCGCGGCGTCGCTCTCCTCGGCCCCGAGGCGGCCCTCCGCGGCGGCGAACAGGTCGCCGCTCGCCTTCGTCGCGTCGAGTTCGTAGGAGACCACCACGTCGTCGACCGCGTCGAGGACGCCCAGCGACTCCAGTTTGGCGCGCTGGAGGTCCGGCACGCCGCTGGTGAGGACGCCCACGGGGTGTTCCTCGCCGACCGCCCCGATCAGGCCGGGGAGGTCGTCGACCGCGGGGCGGACGGCGTCGACCTCCAGTTGCTTGCGGATCCGGGCGGCCTCGGCGGGGTCCATCTCCACCTCGGCGTCCAGTTCGTCGAAGTAGGCCTCGTACGCGCCGGCGAACGGGTCGGGGTCGAGGTCGAGGAAGCGGTCGAAAAAGAGGTTCGAGTGCCGCGTCGGGTCGATGTGGGGGTCCGGTACCTCCGCGCGTTGTAGCACCTCGACCGTGAGCGCGTCGAACGGTCGCTCCATCCGCGTGAGCGTCAGGTCCAGGTTGAAGTAGACGGCCCGCGGTTGCATGGCCGCGGGTTCCGCCGCGACGGGCGTATTCCTTGCGATCACCGAGAGGTCGGGCGAGCGAGTCGCCCGGCGGCCGCCGGTCAGTGCCCGAGCAGGCCGTCCACGTCGGCGTGGTCGGCGAGGAGGGCCTGCATCGCGTCGACGGTCTCGGCGTCGCGGGTGCGCCCGGAGCGGACGACCTCCTCGGCGCGGTCGACCGTGGTCAGCGTGTCGGTCTGCACGAGCAGGATCGGCACGCCCTTCTCGGCCGCCTTCCCGACGACCGCGCCCGACGGCCGGTGGCCGCCGGTGAGGATCAGACACTTCACGCCGGGCGCTTCCAGCGCCGCGGTGTGGATGTCGGCGCGGTCGCCGCCGGTGATGACGGCCGCGTCCTTCGTCCGGCGGAAGTGCCGGAGCGCCTCGTCGGACCCCATCGCGCCGACGCTGAAGCGCTCGACGTACTCGCCCGTAGGGACCTCCGTCAGCACCTGCGCGCCGAGCTCGTCCGCGAGGTCGCCGACGGTGACGCCGGCGAGGTCGCGCTCGCGGGGCAGCACTCCCTCGACGGGGGTCCCCCGGCCTTCGAGGAAGGGGACTACGTCCGTCTCCAGTTCGTCGTAGTCGGCGTCCGCGACGAGGTTGAACACGACGCCGTCGAGGCGGTCGCCGAGGCGGTCGGCCGCGGCGACCACGTCGTCGACGTCCGTCGGCCGCTCGTAGGTGGCGACGAGGACGACCCGCGCGTCGATCACCTCCGCGACCGCGTCGTCGGTCAGGTCGATGATCCCGCCGGTGGTGAGGCTCCCGCCGCCCTCGACGAACACGTGGTCCTTGTCGGCGGCGAGCGCGTCGAACTGCTCCGCGACCGTCTCGCGGAGTTCGGCGGGGTCTTCCTTGCCGCGGACCGCCTGCTCCACGAACGTCGGGGAGTAGACGATCGGCTCCATCTGGTGCATCTCGGCGTCGAGGCCGAGCACGTCGCGGGCCAGCATGGGGTCCCCGTCGAGCGTCTTCCCGACGTTGCTCTGCAGGCGGGTGCCCTTCGGCTTCATGTAGCCCACCTCCTCCCCGGCCTCCGCGGCGAGTTGCGCGAGCGCGAGGGTGATGGCGGTCTTGCCGGTGCTCTCATCGATCGAAGTGACGAGCGTTGCGTGAGTCATAGCGTGTCGGTGTCTACGGTGAGTCTGATGTCGACCGCCCGAGCGCCGTCCGGGCCGGCGACAAGCGGGTTGATGTCCAGTTCGAGTATCGCGGGGAAGTCCGTCACGAGCTGTGAGAGGCGCTGTATCGTCTCGACGACGGCGTCCTCGTCGGCGGGCGTGCGCCCGCGAGCGCCACGCAGCAGCGGCGCGGCCTCGATCTCGTCGACCATCGCCGCCGCCTCGTCGCGCCCCAGCGGCGCGACGCGGACGGTCGTGTCCTCGATGACCTCGACGGAGATGCCGCCGAGGCCGAACAGGACCAGCGGGCCGAACTGCGGGTCGCGGTTCATCCCGACGATCGTCTCGGTGCCTTCCTCCAGGTCGGCCATCTCCTGAACCTGCACGCCGAGGACGTTCGCTTCCGGCTGGTAGTTCCGGGCGCGGGTGACGAGGTCCTCGTAGGCGTCGTGCACCGCCTCGTTCTCGACGCCGACTTTCACGCCGCCGATGTCGGACTTGTGGAGGATGTCGGGGCTGACGATCTTCATCACGACCGGCCCGTCGATCGACTGCGCGACCGCGACCGCGTCGGCCGGGTCGTCGACCACGTCGCCCTCGGGCGTGGGGATGCCGTACGCGTCGAGCAGGCCCATCGCCTCCACGCCGAGGCGGTTGTCGCCGCGCCGTTCGGCGCGTTCGAGTATCTCGCGGGCGCGCTCCCGGTCGCCGTCGAACTCGGCGGGGGGTTCGACCTCGGTCGTTCGAACGTCCCGGTACCCCGAGAGCGCTTCGAGGCTCCGCACCCCGCGTGCGGGGTCGAAGTAGTTCGGGATCCCGCTCTCGCGAAGCACGTCGGCGGCCGGTTCGGTGCTCTCGCCGCCCATCAGGCAGGTGACGACCGGTTTACCGTGTCTCGCCTGCAGGTCGACGACGGCCTCGGCGAGGTCCTCGAACTCCAGTACGGCGGTGGGCGCGGAGACGACGACCGCCGCGCCGACGCCGTCGTCGCCCAGCGCGACGTCTATCGCCTCGTGGAAGCGCTCCACGTCGGCGTCACCGATCGTGTCGACCGGGTTGTACACGTTCGCCTCGTCGGGCAGCGCGTCCTGCAAGGCGTCGATGGTGCCGTCCGAGAACGAGGCGAGCGAGAGCCGCGAGTCGCCGATGGCGTCGGTGGCCATCACGCCGGGGCCGCCGGCGTTCGTGACGACGGCCACGTCGTCGCGCTCGGGGAGCGGCTGGCCGGACAGCGCGCGGGCGTAGTCGAACAGTTCCTGTACCGTCTCGACGCGCTGGACGCCGGCCTGTTCGAGACCGGCCTCGTACGCCTCGTCGCTCCCGGCGATGGAGCCGGTGTGCGAGGAGGCGGCCTGCGCGCCGGCGTCCGTCCGGCCGGACTTCACGAGGACGATGGGCGTGTCGTCCGTCACCTCGCGGGCGGTCTCGATGAACGCCCGCCCGTCGTCGATCCCTTCGAGGTAGCCGATGATCACGTCGGTGTCGGGGTCGTCGCCCCAGTGTTCGATCAGGTCCGTCTCGTCGAGCACGGCCTCGTTACCCAGCGAGACGACGTCGTTGAAGCCCAGGTCCTGGTCGTTTGCCCAGTCGAGCACGGCCGTGATGAACGCCCCCGACTGGCTCATGAACGAGAGCGACCCGGGCGTCGCGTTCTCGGGACCGAACGTCGCGTTCATCCCGACGGGCGTGCTCATCACCCCGAGGCTGTTCGGACCGACGAGGCTCAGGTCGTACTCCTCGGCGACGGCGACGAGGTCTCGCTCGCGGCCGGCACCCTCGCCGCCGGTCTCGCTGAACCCGGCGGTGATGACGACGACGTTCCGGACGCCGGACTCGCCGGCCTCGCGGACGGCGTCGACGGCGATGTCCGGCGGGACGACCACCACCGCGAGGTCCGGCGGCCCGTCCGGAACGCTGCCGACGTCCGGGTAACAGTCGAAGCCGAGCACCGACTCCCGACCGGGGTTTACCGGGACGATCCGACCGTCGAAATCGTCGCGCAAGTTCGTGAGAATCGCCCGACCGACCGACCCCTCGCGGTCGGTAGCGCCGACGACGGCGACGCTCTCGGGCGCGAACAGTTCCGATAGCGATCCCATCGTTCGGACGTACGTCGGGGCGAGTCAATAAAGACCCGACTCTTCCCGCACGGTGAAAAATCGGTTCGCAGAGGGGTCTCCAGGCTCGAAGGAACTCCAGCCCGGTCGTCGAGACGCCGGATACGAGGCGGCGGACTGGTGGCCTCCGGCGCGGTGACCGCCGGAGGGTCGCCGCCCACGGTCACGGACACCGAGTTCGAGAGACGCGATCGGGGGTGTGGCAACGGGAGCCAGCGAGCGTGCGCTCCGACGAGTCCGAGGGCCGGGTCGTCGTCGAGGGCGTCGCCTCCGCGCCGAACGCCTGCTACACCGCTCTCGTCTCGCTCGGGCGGACGGGCGACGGGGGGGGACGGCTCCGACGGGACCACCACCGAGGGCGCGGTCACTCGGTGACGTCGACGACCGTCGCGCCGCTCTCGGTCAGGAGCCGCTCCGGGGCGACGGGAAACACCGCGTCGGGGGTGCCGGCCGCGGCCCACACCGTGTCGTAGTTCTCGAAAGTGTCGTCGAACAGCACCGGTACGTCCTCGTCGTGACACACCGGCGGCACGCCCCCGATGGACCAGCCGAGGCGGTCCTTCACCATGGCCGGAGCGGCCGGTTCGACGGCGTCGGCGGGCACCGCCGCGTGCTCCGCCAGTCGCTCCTCGCTGACCCGGTTCGCGCCGCTCGTGAGCGCGACGAGGAGGTCGTCGTCGGCCCGCATGACGATGCTCTTGACGATCTGGTCGACGTCGCATCCGACGGCGTTCGCGGCGTCCGCCGCGGTCTTGGTCCCCGCCGGGAACTCCGTCACGTCGACGTCGAGACCGTGCTCCTGGTGCGCCCGCTCTGCGAACCGTTCGGCTGTCGGATGCACATCGGCAGCATCACTCCGCGTACACAAAAACGGTCGGTGGTACCGGCAGTCCGGTCATCGTCGGGCGCGTGAAGCCGCTGACCGCGTGTCGATACGCCAGGGACGGATCGTGCGTCGACGCCCCGACAGTCGCCGGCAGCGTGGGGCGGGGAGGGCATGCGGCGGTCAGTGGCGAAACGCCTCGACCGAGTCGCGGTCGGGGAGCGCGGTCATCGCGCCCTTCGCCGTCGTCGTGGTCGCCGCGACCGCGTTGGCGAACGCCAGCGCCTCGTCGACGCTTCGGCCCTCGACGAGCGCCGCGATAGCCCCGGCAGTGAAGGCGTCGCCCGCGCCGGTCGTGTCGACGGGGTCGACGGAATACCCGTCGTGGCGGGCCGTGCCCGACCACGGCGCGTCCTCGGTCGCCACCGCGAGCGCGCCCTCGCCGCCGAGCGTCAGGAGGACCGTGTGCGGTCCCGCCTCGCAGGCGTTGCGCGCGAGCGCCTCCGGGTCGTCGCCCGCGACCCCGAGGGCGCGCAGTTCCTCGGGGGTCGCCTTGAGCACGTCCGTCAGCGCCAGCGCCCACCCGGCGACCGTCTCGAACTCCGCGTCGCTCCCCCAGAGTTCCGGGCGTGCGTTGGGGTCGAACGAGACGGTACAGCCCCGCTCCGCGGCGCGCTCCGCGAGGTCCAGCGTGGCGGACCTACCCGGTTCGTTCGCCAGCGTGACCCCACCGACGTGGACCCACTCGACGGCGTCGAGCGCCTCGTCGGGCACCGTCCCCGACCGCATCCGCGTGTCGGCGGTGCCGTCCCGGTAGAAGGAGAACGACCGGTCGGCGTCCTCGTCGTGGGTGACGAACGCGAGCGTGGTCTCGGCACCCGGGTCGCGTTCGACGAACCGGTCGGCCACCCCGTACTCGGCGAGCGTGTCCGCGAGGAAGTCGCCGAACGGGTCCGCGCCGACGCGGGTCCAGAACAGCGGGACCTCGTCGAGTCGCGACAGCGCGACGGCGACGTTCGCGGGCGCACCGCCCGCGCGCCGAGCGAACGCCTCGACCTCGTCGAGCGCGCCGGGACCCTCCGGGATGAAGTCGATGAGCGTCTCCCCGGCGACGAGAACGTCGTGGTGCATGGTCGGGTGTGGGCGATCGTCACAAATAGAACTGCCGGAGGCGGCCCCTCCCGCCGAGACCGGGCGACCGTCGGGGAGGGCCTACAGCAGGTCGTCCAGTCGGTCGAGGCTCGTCTCGACGTAGTCGTAGTCGAGCGTGAACACTTCGAGCGACAGGGTCCCCTCCCAGTCGACCGCGCGGAGGGCGTCGAAGACGCGCTCGAAGTCGATAGTGCCGGCACCGAACGGGAGGTGCTCGTCGTCGGCCACCCGGGTGTCGTTGAGGTGGAAGTGCGAGACCCGGTCGGGGTCGTCCCGGACCATCGAGGCGATCCCGCCGGCGTCGACCCCGTCCATGCGCGCGTGGCCGGTGTCGACCGTCATCGAGGCGTCGGTCGCGTCGACCAGGCGGTCGAACTGGTGGATGCTCGGGGTCGCGCGGGGGAGGTTCTCGGCGCAGACCTCCACGCCCGCGTCGTCGGCCACGTCGGTGAGCGCGCGGACCGAGTCGGCGACGAGGTCGATCCGGTCGTCGGCGTCGGCGACCGGCCCCCAGGCGTTCGACTCGGCGTGAAGGACTGCCTTCTCCGCGCCCAGACCGCCGGCCGTCTCGATGCAGGCGGCGAGTTCGGCGACGGACCCCTCTCGGACCTTCTCGTGCGGCGATCCCACGTCGAACCCGCCGAACGGGAGATGGACCAGCAGGTCGAGGTCGTGGTCGTCGAGCGGGTCGGCGACGCGGTCGGGGTCAGCTTCGAGCGCCTCTCGGGACCAGTCGCCGTCCATCATCAGTTCCACGTGGTCGTAGCCGGCGCTCGACGCGCGGTCGAACAGCTCCTCGCCCATGCCGACCTGCGTGACGAACCCCCTGCGGACGTCCATACGGCCACTGTATCGCGGCGACACTTCAGCGATCCGTCGGCGTCGCCGCGATGGTCCTCACCGCTTCGGCGTGACGACGACTCGCCCTTCGCCGGAGACCCTCACGCGGTAGCCGTCGTGTTCGAACGTGAGCATCGCGTCGCACGAGGCGTGGCGGAAGAGTTCGTCGAGAGCATCGGGGTCGACGGACGCCGTAAGCGGCGTGAGATCGAGCGGGTCCGCGTCGGCCGCCGCGGCGAGTCCGGAGACGACGACCTCGGTCACCGTCCCCACGTCCGGTCGGTCGTAGCGGCGTTCGACGACGCTGTCGGGGTCGCGCGTCCGGAACGTCCCGTCGATCCCCCGGACCGGGCCGTCGGGTTCCTCCTCGTTCGGGCGCTCCATTCGTTCCCTCTTGGGGCGGTAGTGACCTCGCTCCGGGGGTTTCCAGTTCAATCCTTCAAGTCGTCGTCGAGCGTCGCCGCCAGCAGCGCGTCCAGTCCCCGCTGAATCCGCGCGGACACCGCTTGCGGGGAGATGTCCAACTGCCCCGCGAGGTGGTCCAGCGTCACCTCTCGGGGCTGAGAGAAGTACCCCTCTCGATGGGCGAGCGCGAGCGCCCGCCGCTGTTTCTCGGTCAGGCCGTACTCGTCGCCGGGACCCCTCCTGTCCGTGTACAGGCGGTGGACGACGAAGGAGACGCCCTGTTCCTCGTAGCTCTGACGATACCGCCGGAGCGACTCCCGGTCGGGGAACCGCATCTGTAGCCGCCACCCGCGGTGGTCGCCGACCAGCGAGAGGAACGTCGCGGCCGATTCGCGGTACGCGTCGTAGAAGGAGGTCCGAGAGAACCAGACCCGGTACATCTTCCGCTCGTCGTCCGTCTCCAGTATCTCGAACTCGGCCACGTCCTCGTCGGCGTCGAGCGCCGCGTCGAACGCCTGAAAGTCGCCACCGGACGCCCAGAAGTAGAAGATCGGCATCCCGTCGCGACTCGCCGTGTCCCCCTCGACCGAGACGGATATCTCCGGAACGGCGACGAGCGCGTCCTTCAACAGGAGCTCCGGTCCGTCGACGGTGAACTCCGCGATGACGCCCATCGGGTCTGCTTACCCGTCGAAGATAGCTATAGTTTACCGTCCGCGAACGGAGCGACGCGACCGAGGGGACTGCAAGCTTCGGTAAACCTCGGACTTGTATTGCGAGAATATCTTTAGGTTACCCGAAAAACTGTTGGCGGAGAGATAATCCTTAAGTATGACCAGGCCCTACATCGGAGTGAACATGAGCACTCAGGAAGCCGTACTCCGAGAGGCCGGTACCGTCGAAGAGAACGCTCTCCGTCTCGACGAGGAGAAAGCAGAGCAGATCGTCGACGCGCTGAACACGGACCTCGCCGCGACGTACGTCCTCTACCACCAGCTGAAGAAGCACCACTGGAACGTCGTCGGTGCCGAGTTCGAGCCGCTCCACGAGTTCTTCGAGGAGGCCTACGAGGTCGCCGAGGTGGCCGCCGACGAGCAGGCCGAGCGCGTGCAGGCCCTCGGCGGCGTCCCGGTCAGCGGGATGTCCGACCTCGAAGACCACGCCCCAGTCGAACCGGAGGGCGAGGACATCTACGACGCCCGCACCTCCATGGAGAACGACCTGAAGATGTACGGCGACATCATCGAGACGATGCGGGACCACGTCGAACTCGCCGAGAACCTCGGCGACCACGCGACGGCCCAGATGCTCCGCGAGCAGTTGGTCGAGACCGAGGAGGTCGCTCACCACATCGAGCACTACCTCGAGCACGACTCCCTGAAGAACTGGTAGAGCGGTACCGTCGCCGGAGCGGACGGCGACGCCGGACCAGTATCGGGTCGCGACTCCGTTTTCGAACGATCGACGCGTAGCTCCGGGCTCGGGGCGCGGCGCAAGCAGGAAGCAGGAACTACGCCGCGCCGAGCGACGGCTATCGGTGAGAGGTGCGCAGAGAAGGACCCGCGGTTACCGCCCGAGGTCGACGGTGAGGTCGGTCGCGATCCAGGCGTCCGTGTTGCCGTCTTCGATGAAGACGGTGCGTCCGGGACACGTCTCGTGTGCGGCCACCAGCGTCTCGTCGGGGGCCTGCGCCTCGTCCGCGGCGGATGCTTCGGCATCCGAGCTACTGTGAACTGCCATTACCGGGGATTAGGCACACCTAAAGTCAAAAGGGTTTTGGTCGGCCTAAGACCTCGGGGACCCGGAGCCTTACCCCGGACGACTTACTTCCCATGACTGGAGCGTGATTCAGGGGGATATCGGCCAGCAGTCGCCGACGCACTGATCAACGCCGTCGGCACCAGCCTCCACACGGGGAGCGGCGTCGCGGGCGCTCCGCCGTGGGGCCGGCGAGGAAACAAACGAGGCCGCGATGGAGAGGGGACCGGTCGACCCCGGCGGGGTCGCGGTCACCGATGCGTTCGACCTCGACGCTGGCGCGAGGGTCATCGGCAAGGAGGTCGACGCGTACGACCCGGAGACGCTGGACGACGTCCGCTTCATCGCCTGCGGCGACGAGTACGAGACGGTCCGGCGCGTCAGCGACGAGGTCCGCGAGGGCTGACCGCCGCGCGTTTCAGCCACGAACTGGGCTCCGCCGCGACGTGACGTTGCCCGTCGCCGCGACCCGCCTGCCTCACTCGTGGCCGGACGCGCGAACCGGCTCGTACGGCTCTTCGAGGTGCTCCAGTTCGTCGTCCGACAGCGATATCTCGACCGCCTCGACGGCGTCTTCGAGGTGCTCGACGCTCGTCGTGCCGACGATGGGCGCGTCGACGGCGTCCTGATGCAGCACCCACGCGAGCGCTATCTGGGCCATCGTCGCGTTACGGTCGTCCGCGAGGTCGGCGACGCGCTCGTTCACCGCCTTTCCGCCGCCCTCGAAGTAGGGGTGCTCGCGCGCGTGGTCGTCGGTCTCGCCGCGGGTCGTCGCGTCGAACTCCTCGTGCGGGCGAGTGAGGTAGCCCCGCGCCAACGGACTCCACGGGACGACGCCGACGTCCTCCTGCTCGCACAGCGGGAGCATCTCGCGCTCCTCCTCGCGGTAGAGGAGGTTGTAGTGGTTCTGCATCGTTACGAACCTGTCGAGGCCGAGGCGCTCGCTGGTCCGTAGGGCGTCCACGAACTGGTACGCCCACATCGAACTCGCGCCGAGGTAGCGCACCTGCCCGCGGCGGACCGCGTCGTCCAGCGCGCGCATCGTCGTCTCGACGGGAGTGTCGTCGTCCCAGCGGTGGATCTGGTAGAGGTCGACGGCGTCCATCCCCAGCCTGTCGAGGCTGTTCGACAGCTCCTGCTCGATGGCCTTCCGCGAGAGACCGCCGGAGTTGGGGTCGTCGTCGTCCATCCGGAAGTACCCCTTCGTCGCGACGACGGCCTCGTCGCGGCGGCTCGAAAGCGCCTCGCCGAGGACGCGCTCGCTCTCGCCCTCGGAGTACATGTTCGCGGTGTCGAAGAAGTTGATCCCGAGGTCGACGGCGCGGTCGATGACATCGAGGCTCTCCTCCTCGTCCAACACCCACTCGCGCCAGTCGCTCGTTCCGAAGCTCATACAGCCCAGACAGATGCGGCTGACCTCCATCCCGGTCGACCCGAGTGTCGTGTACTCCATACGACCGGGTACGAAAGGCGGCGGGAAAAGCGTGGAGGAGCGAGCAAGCGCGTCGGGGTTTCCGAATGGGGTATGGGGTGGTAGGCGACTCACTTCGCTTTTCCGCTCCCACGTGGAAACCGATACCGACGCTGATAACGTTCAGGACGATGTCGAGGAGGAAATCGGTCTGGACCCGATGAGCCGGGACACGGACGACGATAGCGTTAGCGACGAAGAGGAACGATCGAGTCAACAGTACCCGCGTGTTCACGACTTCCGACCCCCGATAGTATCGGGCTACGTAGAAACCAGCGGCGATCGTCAAGAGTACCGGGTCACCGTTACAGCACGCGATCCGTCCGGTGTCGACCACATCACAATCGCCAAGGCAGGGGAAGACAGGGCGTCTCAGAGCTTCTACGGTCAGGAACGCGTCTTCCGATACCCTATCGAATTCGAAATCGACCGTAGCACCGGAGATCGGTTTGGAACTGCTCTTTCCGGGTACGTCACCCGTTCGTCGGCTGTCGTGAAAACCGAAGACGTCCACGGTACCAAGGTCGAAGCGAGATCCTACGGGACGAATAACTTCGGAAAGATCGCAGAGGGGACAGCCGATACTGATATTCCGTTGGTCACAACGTTCGGCGTTATCACCTTCTCTTCGGCTTCGGGATTCTCGGATAGTCTCAACGTCATGGGGAATGGACTCGTTTCGACGGCACACGTCGTAGCCTCGCCGGGCGAGTACGATGAGGTGGCAACGCAGCAGTATCGGCAACTCGAGCGACTTCCAAGGATCGTCGGAGACTCCGAAAAGCGACAGAAGGCATTCGCAGCTATCGTCGAACACTACGGAACTCGCCGCCAGCAGCTGAACCCCTTCAGGCAAGGCGGGAAGTACTCTGACGCGTTCGCGATCGGCTACTCTGTCGGATACACTGCCTCCTACGTAGTGCCCGTCGCGGGAGAAGTGGCCGCTGTCCGAGCAGGAACGCGTATCCCCTACGTTGCGGGTCTGATCCGTGCGTCCAGCACGGTGCGATCTTCGATCAAGGGCGCTGCCATTGGAAGCGCGATGTGGACCGGCGGCCGCATCGCGCAACGAGCGCCGGATATCGAATTCAATGTCGGGCGGCGCATCCGCGACACTGAAATGAGTGATTCGGCGAAGAAGGTTGTCGGTCAAACCGGGGACGCTCTCAAGCGAACGCCGCTCCCGGAACAGCGACGGCTCGGGAGAACGTTCGACGACGACCGGGGGCAGCGAGTGCTCGACTGGTTGACTGAAAACCCCGACTCCGACCGACTGGAGAAGGGTCTGGTCTACCTCCGACGGACCGGCGAGCCGGGGAAACGTATGCTGGACAGGCTTGGCGAAGGAGCGAAGCAGCGTCTGTTGAATATGCGAGGCAAGGCCGGCCTCCAGCGGCGGATGACCGAAGCGGCGGTTGACGGTGACGCCTCGTTTGCTGATATCGGGCGGGCGATCAACCGCTACGACGCTCTCGACTCGGCAGAGAAAGCAGAATATCGTGATATAATCCGGATCAGTGGCGACGACGCCGTCCGGGCGATGGACGCTCTCGATGATCGGCAATTCCGTACGATCATCGACGCTGACGTATCTACCTCCCAGAAAGCGCGGTCTCTACGGGCGATCAACGAGATCGGTGCTGATAATCTCGGTGATACAGATGACGGTCGCGACCTTGCTACGCGGTTCCTCTTGAGAGGAGGTGATGAGTATGCCGATCTCCTGAGATACGACATCTGTAACAGCCCTTGCTGGGAAATATCAGACTCTATTCAGAAACTGGATCTTGCTGACAAAGAAGAAGATCGTCTGATGGCGAATCTCGCTGCTTATGAAGATATATCTGATCCCACAGCGCGATCACCTGCAAAGGTTGAGTCAGATCTCGATCGGCTTGCTAGAGAAGATATTACTGGCCTCGAAGATGCGATAAAACATGGAACACGGAATAAGGTGGATCCTGGAGAAATTGATCCTGAGACGGATTTGGATGGTTTCAACGGCCTTGATGGAGAGGCTGACGCAGCAACTAATCTGATAGATAACGATGGCCGGACGATCAGCGAATTGGAGCTTAAGGTGGAGAATGATCACGGAAAGTCAGAGATAGACATTGATCTTGCTGACGAAAGCACCGCTATTGAAGTGAAAAATACTGACTATAGTACCGTATCATCTTACCATAGAGTGGAAGAATCATACGTGGAGAGTCTAGTAACTAAACTAGAGGTCCTATCACGTGAGCGAGATACTCTTATCATCGCAAGCAGGACAGAACCTCCAAGAGACAAAGACATAACAGACACAGACGTTGTCGACAGGGCGCTTGAGGAAGCAGACGTTCCCGATGACGCAACAATCAAGTTTGTACGTATCGAGGATCTAAGTAACAAATAACGATGGACGAGAAATACTTCATACATTATATTTCCGACGAAACACCGGACATGGAAGCTATCGTCGACCGGTGTCTCGAACTCGGACTGACCACGACACAAGATGGCCGAACTGACGTCTACAGTGACTACACTATCGGAAACCGCTTTGACGGGAACAACGATATTGACGGTGACGACCGGCAGAAAATCGTCGACGAAATATCCGCTGTCGGTGGCCGAATCAAGTTCTGGTACGGCCAGGAGAGCACTACGACAGCGTCTGTCTCGGTGAGTAAATCCGATGAGCCCGAGTGGAGCGATCATAAAGCGGGGATAGATCTCCGGACGATGGCGCTAGATCCCTCAGTGGACTTCGGCGAGGGACGATACACGAGAGAGAAAGTCCAGAAACGTGTAGAGAGTATCACCGACCTTGTCGGCGGGTTAGCAGAGGTCGTCGAACCGGAGTACGTCTACGGAGTGCTTCTGGTCGGAATGAACCCTCACAGGGGACTCAAACCCACCGGGCGACCGATCAGCGAGAACGTGGAGAGGTTACCGTGGATCAGCGTGTTGTCCGACACTATCATCGAAGATTTCGGCGGACGGAAACGCGTCCTCGATACGCCCGCGTGGCGCGTCGAAGAACTCGAAACGGGCCACGTGATGATCGTCAAGACGAACAATCCGATAGATCCGACGGAAGGACCATCCGTCTCTATCGATAGGTATCTCCTCGACGGCGAGAGCGAGGAGGAGCAAAAACGGGAGCGGAGCGATATCGACGACCCGTTCGCCGCACTGGACCCGGGCGATATCGGTTCCGACGTCGTGGTTCGACAGGAGAACGCCGCGGGGGACCTCACCAACGAGGATCTAGAACTGGTCCGCTGTGAAGTCCGGGATTGGTCACTCTGGGAAGTGGAAACCGGCGAGTTCCTGCGGCGCGTCATCGACGAGAGCGGGACCCCGATCGGTGATCTCCCGGACGAGGTCGGACCTGAAGACGAACCGTACCCGACGCTGATCCGCCTCGGCGTGCCCGTCTCGTTCGTCCGATTGGATGGCCCCGGCGACGAGAACGTGGTTACGAACGTAATGGAGATAGACATCGACGAGAGCAAGCTTCAGCTACTCGCTAACGTCGCGTCCAGAGTGCCAGACGACCCGACACCTGACGATATCGAACCGATCGAGGAACTCGTCGGACAGCTCGCGCGACTCGACGACACCGACGGAGTCGAGGACCTCATCGAGACCCGTCTTCTGTGAGAGATTCACGGAAGTCAGTGATCTCAGCACCGCCTCGCGGGTCAAGATGACCACCGCGCGTTCTTCCAGGGAGAAGGCGCGACTGACCCGAAACTGGCCGAGTGACTGATCGAGCGGCTCTTCTGACTGTAACTCGCTCGACCGGGTCGGTCGTCGAAGCGGAATCGGTTTCTGACTCGCAGAGCGCGAATCGGTCACTTCGCCGAAGGAACTTAGCCACCTCACTGAGTAGGAACGGTAGAGCCACGCTGGTACGTTTCGAGACCACGCCATCGAAACGCGATCCGGGGAGGATTAATCAATGCGCTCGAAACAGGAAATGCTCGACTGGATCGAAAAAAAGAAGAAGAGTACGAACAGGACCAGCTTGTACTGGAAAACGAAGAAGAACTTAATTCGTCACAGCTAGCGCGAATACCTCGTGGAGCATCGATCAGTTGTTCGAACGTAGCAACTTACCGGCTCTATCTCGGTGAGGCCTCCGAGGCTCGTCGGTGGTTTGAACGAGCAGCAACGCACCGCTTTCGGGCTGGGCAGATGACGGTGAAACATAAAGAGGTACTCGAACGGAATGCCGTTCTCAGTGCGACTCAGATCTACGGGAAGGCAGTGCAGTACGCCCTGCTCTCTGGTTCATCGGAGTGCCTCGAAGAAATCGCGACGGGTGTCCTCGACCTCGACGAGTCGTTTCGGGACGTGCTCGACGAGGGAGGAGGGAGCGTCCTCTCGTACGACGACGCGGAGTTACTCGCCGCGGTTAGCCTCGGCGAAGACGAAATCGCCCGAAACGCCATCGAGCGCATCCGGTCGTTCGAGTCCGATCCAAGCTACGACAGTTATTATTCGGGCGTTCCGGACGGACACACTGGTCCGCTCGTCGACGCGTCCATCGGTCTGTTCGACGGCGACGCGGCGGCCGTCACCGAAGCCGTCGAGAAGATGCTCGACGCCCACGATGCCGAAGTCGACGGCGAACCGCGCGGTTCACGTGAGATCGTGGATCACGCCGCCGCCGCGGTGATCGTCCTGGCGCGAAACCGCGGTCTGGACGTTACCGTCGAGAGCGAATACGTACCTGACGCGCTGTTCGACGAGGGAGACTGAGAGGGCCAGACTCGACGCCGTCGACGGTGTCAGAATTCGCCCACTGTGAAAGGATCAGCGCGGTCACGGACAGAGGTTCGGACTAGCGCCGCGCTGGCGGCACTGCCGGCGACCAAGGTTACGGCCCGCGTTGAAGAAGTCGATGCCGAGGTCGCTCAGGTCCAGGCTCTCCTCCTCGTCCAACATCTACTCGCGCCAGTCGCTCGTCCCGAACCCCATAGCCCAGACGGATGCGGCGGACCTCCATCCCGGTCGACCCGAGCGCCCTGTACTCCATGCGGCGGCGTACGGAATGGGCCGAAAAAACGTGGAGGAGCGAGCAAGCGCGTCGGGGTTTCGGTACCAGCAGGCGGGGAACATGACATCCGGTTACTGGCAGTCCGCGGCGTGGAAGAACCCGATCCGCCCTTCATAGTCGACAGTAACGAGGACGCTCCGCGGTCCAGACAGGGTGGTCAAGTCGAATTCGCGCCGCTCGTTGTCGTCCACCTGCCCCTCGATGGTCGTCACCCCCGTCGGCAGGTCGTCCGCTGCGGCGAGCGACCGGTCCGATCCGTTTCGACCCTCGACCGTTCCGGAGAGTTCGACGACCGACGCGCCGTCGTCGTACGCGACGACTTCCACATCGTGTGGTTCGTCGTCACGGTTGATGACGGTAAGCGAACAGAGTTCCGTCGGATCGGCGTCGTCCGAGGAACGGTCGATCCAGTCAGTACACCCGCCAGAAACGGTCACGATGCCCGCCGCGACGAGCGAGAGCACCCGCCGCCGAGACGCGTTTTCCGTCCGTCGTTTCGCGGCGGTGAGATCCGGGGTTCGCATTGTCGGATGTTCTCCGGGGTGTGAATAATCAGTTTGATTGATGAAACGATTGTTTGTCCGTTCGGACAGCTCCCGGGTCAGGGACGAATTCGAGGTGCCACCGATCGGGATGTCAAATGAGTTATTAATTATGAGGAGCTACGGCGGCCGCTCCAGCGCGAACCGGTCGTCGGTCGTCGCGTAGTAACTGCCGGAGAGGCGACCCACGGCGTCGAGTTTCGTCACGTCGACGTTCCCGTCGGTCGTCGCGTCGTCGTCGACGTGGACGTACTCCACCTCGCCGAGGACCATCGAGGACCCGCCGACGTCGATGAAGTCGTACAGCGAGCACTCGAAGGCGACGGCGGCCTCGTCGACGCGGGGCACGTCGACGGTCACCGAGTCGGCGCGGGTGACCGCGGCGCGGTCGAACTCGCTCTCGTCGGCGGGGAGCGTCGCGGCGGACTCGTTCATCGCCTCGACGGTGTCCTCGGTGACGACGTTGACGACGAACTCGCCGGCCGCCTTCGCGTTGCGCGGCGTGTCCTTCAGCCCGTCCGGCGCGTCGACGGGCGCGAACATCAGCACCGGCGGCGAGACGCTCACCACGTTGAAGAAGCTGTACGGCGCGAGGTTGTCCACGCCGTCGGGCGAGCGCGAACTCACCCACGCGATGGGCCGGGGGACGACCGCGCCAGCGAGCGTGCGGTACAGCGACCCGTCGAGGTCGTCCGGATCTATCCCCGTCACCGTTCGGGGGCCTCGATGAACTCGCTGCCCGGTTCGTCCTCGTTCACGTCGAAGCCCGGTCCGCGGGTGGCGAACTCGATGGTGAGGCCGTCCGGGTCGGACGTGTAGACGCTCTTGAAGTACGTCCTGTCCTCGATCCCGGAGACGCGAACGCCGCTGTCGCGGAGGCGCGCCTGCCACTCGCGGAGGGCGTCCTCGTCCTCGACGCCGAGCGCGAAGTGGTGGCTCGCGCCGCCGCCGGGGACGCCGCGCTGGCCCGCGTACTCGAAGTACGAGACGACGGTCCCCGGTTCGCCCGCGGGCGTGGGCGAGAAGTAGTAGTGGGGCGTCCCCGGGTCGTCGTAGTTCTCGGTCATCTTGACGGTGTGGAAGCCGAGGACGTCCTCGTAGAACTCCCTCGTTTCCTCCATGTCGGTGCAGATGTTCGTCACGTGGTGCAGTCCGGTCGTTTCGGGGGGTTCGTCGGTCATGGGTGTCTCAGGCACTGAGATCGGCGGCCGCGGGCGGCACGTCGGGTGTCGGTGCCCGCTCCGACGCGCGTCGCGGCCGACAAGCGTCGGGTCTCGGGTACGGGTGGGTAATCGCTATGGGGTCTTAACGGACCGCGGACGGTCGCGTCACCGGGTGACGCGGGTGTTACCGGGTCAGAGCGAGAGGGCGTACGGCCACGGCTCCCCCGCGAGGGCGAGCAGGGCGAGCGCGGTGCCGAACAGCGCGACGTTTTTCAGGAAGTCGGTCATCTCGCTCCGACGCTGCTGGGGGTCCTCGACGTTCCAGAAGTCGTGCATCGTCGGCGTGGCCACGAGCAGGAACGCCGCCAGCGCGCCGGCACCGACGAGGGGGAAGAGACCCAGCGCGACCAGCAGGCCGCCGACGATGAGCAACCCGCCGCTCGTGAGTACCGACAGACGCGCCGCGGGGAGGCCCTTGGACTCGGCGTAGCCCGTCATCGCGTCAGCGTCGAGGAAGTGGTTCAGACCGGTGAACGCCAGCACGGCACCGAACAGGACGCGGCCGACCAGGAACGCGACCTCGCCGGCCGCGGAGAGTCCGAGCGCCATCAGGCGGCACCTCCGGGGGCGGCGGTCGTCGGACGGGACTGAGCTAGCGTCGCGGAATCCGGTTTCATCACGTTACCTGGTACGGACACGAACCCTTTAGTCGTTCCCGGACGGAGGGGTAAGCAGGTAACACCGATGTCTCTGGAACGAAGTCCCTCGCCGGAAGAGAAAAACGAGAGCGCTTGCGACGTCGTCGAATCGCTGGAACAGATCGGCTCGCAGTGGCGACTGATCGTCCTCAACGACCTCCAGGGGGGCGAGAAGCGGTTCAACGAGCTGAAACGCTCGACGGGCGCGAACTCCCGAACGCTCTCCCGCGTGCTCGACGACCTGACCGACCTCGGGTTCGTCACGCGCCGACTGGAGGAGGACGCACCGGTCGCCACCTACTACAGCCTCACCGACAAGGGCCGCTCGCTCTGTCCCGTCTTCGACGAGATAGAGGCGTGGGCGACGGAGTGGCTGGACGAGGGGTAGAGTTACGGTCCCTCCGAACGAGCGCTCAAACGACCATGCCTATCGGACCGTTCGGATCGTCCGGATCGCACGCGAACGAAGGCGCAGCGAAGGGCGCGAAGACCGGCGCGAAGCTCGGGAAGCCGTTCGGCCCGGTCGCCGGCGGCGTCGGCGCGGGCGTCGGCGGCGCGGCCGGGTTCGCCGCCGGCTACGCCCGCGACCGGGTCGAGACGTTCTGCCCGTTCAAGTAACGCCGAACGACCCCCGACGCTCGGTGACAGCCCGATCGGCTCTCTCGGGGATTCAAGTCCGCCACGCCAGTAGCCCCGGGCATGAACGACACTCGCCGGGCAGTGCTCGACGCGCTGGCCGACGGCCCCGTCACCGGACCGGCGCTCGCCGACCGCCTCGACGTCTCGCGCGCCGCCGTCTGGAAACACGTCGACGCCCTCCGCGAGAAGGGGTTCGAGATCGAGAGCGACGGCGATGGCTACCGCCTTTCGGGGGTCCCCGACTACGGCGGCACGGCGGTCGAGCACGGACTGGACGTCTCGTACGGGGTGGAGTACCACGACGCGATCGACAGCACGAACGACCGCGCCCGCGACCTCGCCGCGGACGGCGAGAGCGACGTGGTCGTTCTCGCGGACGAGCAAACCCACAGCAAGGGGCGTCTCGACCGCGAGTGGACCTCGCCGTCGGGCGGCGTCTGGCTGAGCGTCGTCGTCCGGCCGGAGAAGCCGCCGGCGCACGTCCCGCTGGTGACGCTCGCCGCGGCGGTCGCGACGACCCGCGCGCTCCGCGAGGCGGGCGTCGACGCCGGCATCAAGTGGCCCAACGACGTGCTGGCCGCGGACGACGGCGGGAAACTGGCCGGTATCCTGACCGAGATGGAGGGCGAGGCGGACCGCGTCAACTGGGTGGTCGTCGGCGTCGGCGTGAACGCGAACGTCGACGCGGCGGCCCTGCCCGAACAGGGGACGAGCGCGCGCGAGAAAGCGGGCGATATCGACCGCCGTGCGTTCGTCCAGCGACTGCTGGAGGAGTTCGCCGCGCTCATCGACGCCCCGGACGCCGTGCTCGACGCGTGGCGCGAGCACGCGCTGACGCTCGGCGAGGAGGTCCGCGTCGAGACGCCGACGGGGGAAGTCGTGGGAGCGGCCGTCGACGTGGAGTTCCCCGGGTCGCTGGTGATCGAGACGGACGAGGGGGCTCGGCGCGTCCACGCGGGTGACTGCGAGCACCTGCGGCCGCGTTGAGGGAGTCGCTCGGGCGTCCGCTGTTCCGACCGCCCCGTACGCTTACTCCTCGATCCGGGCGACGGATCCCGACTCCCCGCCGGCCGCTTCGCGCTCCCCTTGCCCGTCGGCGACCTCGCCCTCGCGTCCCCCGACCCGGACCGTCAGCACGGGCACGTCGGAGGACCGGACGACGCGCTCGGCGACGCTCCCCAGCAGGAGGCGGTCGATGCCGCCCCGTCCGTGAGTCCCCATGACGACGAGGTCGCAGTCGTTGCTCTCGGCGTACCGGACTATCTCCCTGCTCGGCGTGCCGTCGACCAGTGCCACCTCGGCCGGGACGCCCCTCTCGTCCGCGATCGCCTTCACCCGCTCGACCGCGGCCTCCCCCTCGTCGCGGAGCATGTCGGCGACGCCCTCCCACGACGTCTCCATCGGCAGGGTGCCGTAGCTCGCCGTGTTCACGACGTACACCGCGTGGAGGCTCGCCCCGTGTGCGACGGCCAGCTCGGTCGCGTGGTCGACGGCGCGCTCGACGCCTTCGGACCCGTCCGTCGGGACGAGGATGCGGTCGTACATCGTGGTGTACGTTGACATATGATTCACGATCGTAAAAACCCACCCCCGATCCGCGGCCGGCCGGTGAAGAGGCGAGCGAGAAGGCCCCTTACAGCACCACGCGCTCCACGTCGGCGGTGTCGGCGCGGCGAACGACGGCGCGAACCACGTCCTGCGCCCCGGCGAGGTTGTCCGAACCGCCATCGAGCACGAGTAGCTTCGCGTCCCGGCCGGGTTCGACGACGCCGCAGTTCAGGCCCGCTATCTCCGCGCCGTTGACCGTCGCCATCCGCAGCACCTCGTCGGCCGGCAGGTCGAACAGCTTCGACGCGAACGCCATCTCGCGGAACATCGACGGGCTGTTCGTCATCACGTTGTCCGTCCCGAGCGCGAGGGCCGTCCGCTCGCGCAGTTCGTCGACCGGCGGCAGGCCCACGTCGGTGACGACGTTCGAGCGCGGACAGAGGACGACCGGCGTCTCGCTGTCTTCGAGGCGGTCCAGGTGGACCGGTTCGGGGTGGACCATGTGGACGAGGAAGTCCGGGTTCAGGTCCATCGCGGGGTCGATGTCGGAGGCGTCGACCTCGCCGGCGTGGATGCCGAACAGCTTTCCGGCCTCACGGGTCGCCTCGCGCTCGCGGTCGAAGTTCGCGTCGTTCGCGCCGCTCGCGCCGAAGCCGTCGGCCGCCTCCATCGCGGCGACGGACTCCCGGCCGAGGACGACGGGGTCGACGTCCAGCCCGTCGGCGGCCTCGCGGATCGTCTCGACGCCCTCGACGTCGCCCTCGCGGAACTCGACGGTCGCGGCCGTGCCGCTGTCGCGCATGAACCGCAGGGAGCGGCGCATCCCCTCGACGAGTTCGGCGCGGTCGGCGGCCCGGAGCAGGCGGTGTTTCAGCCCGTCGGGCGGCGCGACCAGTTCTTCGAGCGTGAGGCCGCCGCCGGCCTCCTTGGCGATGGAGTCGCCGATGTGCGTGTGCGCGTTGACGAACGCCGGGAACACGATGGCGTCACCCTCGGCGGACGCCTCCTCGACGGCGGCTATCTCGCCGTCCTCGACGACGACCCGTCCCTCGACTGGTTCGAACTCGCGGCCGCGGAGTACGGTCCCCTCTATCTCCATGGTTTCGGGTTGTGAGGACTCCGTATTGAGTCCCCCGCCTCGGAGAGCGGTCGCCGCCCCCTCGACGACCGCCGTCGCTCTCCCCGTCACCTCACCGGTCGCCGAACTCGTCGAGGCGGGCGTTCCACTCGCTCCGGCGCTCGTTGACCAGCGTGCCGTCGATGTCCAGCCCCAGCGTCTCGACCGCCGCCTGCCCGACGCGGCCGGTGATGTCCGCGGGCGCGTACACCCCGCAGCGCCACTGGGAGCGCTGGGCCGCGCGGAGCGCCTCCACGAGCGGCGACTGCTCGTCGAGGCGACGGAAGTCGCCGGCGACGGCCACCCGCGTCGTCGACTCCGTCATCGTCGGGCGGTCGGGCACGTCGAGGACCACGTGGTCTGGGTCGACGCCGGCCGCGTCCGCTATCTCGCGCTCGGACTCGCGGATCACGTCGTGGTTCACCGCGAGGACGCTCTCCGGAACGTCCTTCAGTTCGACCCACAGCGCCCGCTTGAACAGGTCCCGCTCGCAGAGCCGTCGGGCGGTCGCCGCGGTGGCCTCCGTCCCGCGGAGCGCGGCGAGCAGGCCCGGGTCGTCCATCCGGCGGAGTTCCTCGGCGGTGCGGTCGGTCTCATCAAGCAGGCGTTCGGTCGCACGGCGGAGCATCGACTTGCTGATCCGGGCGACGTGGTGGCTGTAGACCGGCGGGGTCATCAGCGCCCGCGCGACGAGCAGGCTCTCGGCGGCCTGAACGTTCCCCTCGGCCAGCACGAGTTCGCCGTCGACGAAGGTGAGTTCGCGCACGAGCCGCTCGTGGTCGATGGTGCCGTAGGGGACGCCGGTGTGGTGGGCGTCCCGCACGAGGTAGTCCATCCGGTCGACGTCCAGTTCCCCCGAGACGATCTGACCGAACCGCCCCTCGCCCGCGACGAGATCCGCGACGGACTCCGGTGAAATGTCGTGTTCCCGGAGGACGTCGTCGACCGCGCCCTCCGCGATCAGGTCGTGAACGTCGTCGTGGTACTTCCCGGTGCGCCGGTAGACGAGTTCCTCGACGTTGTGGCTGTACGGGCAGTGGCCCACGTCGTGGAGCATGGCGGCGGCCTCGACGCGGGCCTTCCGCCGCCCTTGAACGCCGAGTTGCGAGAGCGCCTCACAGGCGAGGTGGTACACCCCGAGGCTGTGCTCGAAGCGGGTGTGGTTCGCGGAGGGGTAGACCAGCGAGACTGTCCCGAGTTGCTTGATCCGACGGAGCCGCTGGACCTCGGGCGTGTCCAGCAGGTCGCGCGCCACGCCGTCCACCTCGATGTGGTCGTGGACGCTGTCCTTGATGGTCTTCATGCGCCGACGTTCGGCGCGTTCGTACAAAAAGTGTCGTTCGGTGCTGCACGACGACCCCGGCCGTCGGGACGCGGTCCGTTTATACCGCGTCGTCGAAGTCCTCGTGGCCCTGGATGTCGACGCCGTCGCCGGTGATCTCGGCGAGGTAGACGCCGTTGCCGGAGCCAGTGTCGCGCTCCGCGGCGTTCCGGATGGCGCGAGCGGCGACGGTCTTGGCTTCCTCGTTGGAGAGGCCCGGCTCGTACTCCTGTTCGAGGAGGCCGTAGGCGACCTGCATGCCGGAGCCGGTGACGGTGTAGTCGTCCTTGAC
>PXSA01000009.1:0-48918 GCA_003023565.1 Halobacteriales archaeon QS_9_68_17 | reverse complement strand
GATGAACGACTGCGCGCCGCCGACGGAGCCGACGAGCGTCAGCGCCGCCGTCGGGTGGACCTGCTCGACCTTCTGGACGTTCTTGTTCGAGACGAACCGCCCGCCGAGGCTGGCGCGCATGTCCGTCGCGATGACGACCCCGTCGGCCGTGGTGAGGCCGATGGTGGTCGTCCCGGTCTCGTTCACGCTGTCCAGTTCCTCGGCGGTGATGGAGTTCTCGGGGAGGGACCCGACTTCCGGTTCGAAGGGACTGACGGGGTCCTCGGAGAGCCGCTCGCGGTTCCGCGAGAACTCGGGGTCGTGTCTCGGCGTACGCATTGGCGGGGCCTACAGCCCGGACACATAAAAAGGACAACGTTCGGTCGTCGCGGCGTCGGTCCGACGCTCGCGGGCCGCTTACGCCCCGGTCTCCGTGCTAACGCCCTCGTAGGCGTCGCCGAGGTTCTCGATGAGGCGGTGGACTGGGAGGGTCACGCCGGCGCGGTTCATAACGAGCGCGAACGGCATCAGGACGATGCCGAGCGCGAGACTGACCTGGTACAGGGCGAACAGGGTCGTTCGGTACACCCGTTGTATCATTGGACTTCAGCCGTCCCCAATGGAAGGGAATATAAAAGTCTTCCCCCAATATCGGTCTCATGCCGACCGATGATTCGAATTCACCACCGCGCGGTCGTGCGATCTCGCTCCCACCCCTTGAGGACACCTGTCTGACAGTTCCGGCCGGCGCGAGCGTTACGTACCGCCTCGCTCACGCCGGCGATTCTCATACGTTACGAGAATTATCGCCTTGACGTGCGCGCCGTTCGCGCCACCCGACGCCCGGAACGGGCAAGCCGTTCGCGAGTGACCGCTCCGAACCGCAAAGCAGGAAACCCTCCGGATCGGACCCGTAGGTATGAGCAACTACCTCGTCGTGATGGAGGCCGCGTGGTTGGTGCGGGACGTCGAAGAGATCGACGACGCCATCGGCGTCGCCGTCAGCGAAGCGGGCAAGCGACTGAACGAGCAGGACATGGACTACGTCGAGGTCGACGTCGGCGCGACGGGGGGTCCCGCCTGCGGCGAGCCGTTCGATTCGGCGTTCATCGCCGCCGACACGGCGCTCGTCGGGCTCGTCCTGGAGATGAAGGTGTTCAACGCGGACAGTCAGGAGCACGCTCAGCGCATCGGCAAGAGCGAGGTCGGCGGCGCGCTGCGCGACGTGCCGCTCTCCGTGGTCGAGACCATCGAGTACGAGGACGAGGACGAACTCCGGACCGACGAGTGACCGAAGGTTTATTTTATAACCGAAAGTAATGTAGCGGTATGCAACTCCCGACGCCGGCCGACCTGCGGGAGCGGCGGAACGAACTGGAGTTGACACAGAGCGAGCTCGCGGAGCGGGCCGAGGTGTCGCAACCGCTCATCGCCCGCATCGAGGGCGGCGACGTCGACCCGCGACTGTCGACGCTCCGGCGCATCGTCAACGCCCTGGAGGCCGCGGAGGGCGGTATCGTCCGCGCCGAGGACCTGATGCACGAGACCGTGATCAACGTCGCGCCGGACGACGAACTCCGCGAAGCCGTCGGGAAGATGGAGGACGAGGCGTACTCGCAACTACCCGTCATCCAGGAGGGCATCCCGGGGGGCAGCATCAGCGAGAGCGACCTCGTCCACGCCGACGAGGGGGCTCGCAGCGAGCCGGTCCGCGAGTTCATGAGCGAGAGCTTTCCGACCGTCTCCAAAAACGCCACGCTCGACGAGATCAGCAGCCTCCTCGACCACTACAAGGCCGTGATGGTGACGGAGGACGGCGAGACGGTCGGCATCGTCACCGAGGCCGACCTGGCGGCGCGGCTCTCCTGAGCGTCGCGACCCGCGGCCCGGTCCCCGCAGTGCCCCCGGGTCTCGGTCCCGGTCCCGCGGCGTACAGTCGTTTCGAGGGCCGCCGCGCACCCATGGGATTTCTGGATGTCCACCGCGGAGCGACAGGACTGCCCGGTGATAGCTCGCCCCACGGCTAAGTGCGCGGGCGGCGATACTGTCCACGGGTGGGGCACATGAGCAACGACCGAACGTCCGACGACAGCACCGGCGATACGTGGAACGCGACGCGGGACCCGAACGCGGTCCGCGACTGGAGCGAAGAGCGCGGGATCAGACCGTACCGACGGCGCGACGCCGACACTGGCGAGCACGGCGTCGGTTTCCGTCCGCCGGCGGAGGCGTCGGAACACCACGAGGAACTGGAGTGGGAGCGCCTCGGCGAGACGATGGAGGAGCGGGACCTCGTCTTCCTCTACCGCGACGACCGCGACGAGTACCAGTTGGTCGGCCGCGAGGACGCCGTCGAGCGGGCGGCGATGGAGAGCGACGCCGTCGAGGAGGCGCTCATGGCGGGCGAGACCGTCGAGACGGAAGTGGTCGAGACGAAAGTGATCGAGACGGCGGTCGTCGAGAGCGAGACGATAGAGAGCGAGGTCGTCGACACCGAACTCCTCGAAAGCACCGTGATAGACGGCGAGGTCACCGACCGGAACGTCATCGACACGGCGTTCGTTGCGGGCGAAGCGGCGGACCCCGACGATATCGGGACGCTCCCGACGGACGAGCGGGACCTCGCGCTCGAGGTCGACGTCGAAGAGGTCCGTCAGGAGACCCGCGAGGAGTACGAGCGCGTCGTCGTCGAGAGCGAGGTGGTCGACAGCGAGATACGGGAAACGGACGCGGTCGAGACCGACGCCGTGGAGACGACGGTCGGCGTCGAGGGCGTCGAGCGGCAGTTGCTCCGGAGCGACGTCGTCGGCGCTCGCGACGTCGACGACGGCGCGATAAACACCGAGGCCGTCGAGAGCAGGCTGATCGAGGGCGAGGTCGTCGAGACCGAGTTCGTCCGGCGCACGGTGGTCGAGGAGGAGGTGGCCGACGAGTACCGCAACACCTACGCGCTGGACGAGTCCGACCGGCTGGCGAGCGACGTGGCGGACTCGACGCGCGTCGAAACGGCCATCGTCGAGGAGGAAGCGGTCCCCGTGGGGACCGCCGAGGCGACCACGACGGACCGTGCGTCGGACCGTACTGCGGACCACGCCGGCACTCCCGTCGGCGAGTCCAGTGGCGAGGTGGTCGGCGAGTCGGGACCCACCGGCGGCACGGAGGAGTACGCCGAGGGCGAACCCGCCGGCTCTCCGGGCGTCGACGACGAGTACGCCGAGGGCGAACCCGTCGACACCCCGGTCGAACTGTCCGACGACGACGTGGGCAAGACGGTCACCGACGAGCAGGGTACCGAGGTCGGCGTCGTGACCGAGGTGGAACCGGACACGGTGTACGTCAACCCCGAAGCGGGCATCACGGACCGCATCAAGGCGAAGCTCGGCTGGGGCGACGAGGACGACGCCTACGCGGTCGGGGCCGACCAGATAGACCGCGTGGACGACGACGAGGTCGTCCTCCGGAGCATCTAGCGGAGACTACAGCGTCAGGCCGCGGATAGCGACGCCCGACCCTTCTTTCACCTCGCCGATCACCCGCCCGTCCGTCGCGTCGACGAGCGGGTCGGCGTCCTCCGGCGGCACGGCGGCGACGAACCCGGTGCCCATGTTGAACGTGCGGTGCATCTCCTCGTCGGCGACGTCGCCCTCCTCCTGCACGAACTCGAACACGTCCTGCGCGGGGAGCGGGTCGGTGATATCGTAGCGCAAGTCGCCCATCCGTTCGAGGTTCGTCCACCCGCCGCCGGTGACGTGGGCCGCGGCGCGGGCGTCGGCCGCGCGCAGGTCGTCCAGCAGGGACGCGTAGATACGGGTCGGCTCCAGCAGTTCCTCGCCGACGGAGCGGTCGGGGGTCGGCGGGAACGGGTCCGCGTACTCGTGGTCCCGCGTGACGGCCTCGCGGGCCAGCGTCAGCCCGTTGGCGTGGACGCCGCTGGAGGGAAAGCCCACGAGCGCGTCGCCCGGTTCGGCCTCGCCGTCGAAGACGGCGTCCTTGGGTGCAAGCCCCGCGCAGGTGCCGGCGAGGTCGAGACCCTTCACGACCTCCGGCATCACCGCCGTCTCCCCGCCGAGCAGGGCGATGTCGGCTTCCTCCGTCCCCGCCGCGAGGCCCTCGCCGACCTGCTCGGTGACCTCGTCGTCCGGTTCGTCGATGACGATGTAGTCGACGAAGGCGACCGGGTCGACCCCGGCGGCGACGAGGTCGTTGGCGTTCATCGCGATGCAGTCGATACCGACCGTCGAGTAGTCGCCCAGCGCCTCGGCGACGAGCAGTTTCGTCCCGACGCCGTCGGTCGCCAGCGCGAGGTAGCGGTCGCCGATATCGAGCAGTCCGGCGTAGCCCTCGACGTCGCCGAACGCCGACAGCAGCGCCGACGTGGCGTCCTCGCTCGCCTCGACGTCCACGCCCGCGCCGGCGTACGTCAACTCCTCGGAGTCCTCCTCGGTCATACCCGATAGCGCTTCCGGCGCGAGCAAAAGACCACCGGTCCGGATCCGAACGAACTCTAGAACCAGTTGGGACGGAGTCCGACCCGAGTTTGAAAAATCCGTTTACGCGCCTCTCCCCTGGCTTCGGAAGAGACATGGAACGACGCACTCTCGGCAGTACGACCGCGATAACGCTCGTCGCACTGACGGTGGTCGCCGTCCCCCTCGCAGGCCTCGCCGCGGCGGACGGCAATGGCGCGACGGCGATACAGGACAACGAGACGACGACCGACGACGACATGGGCGGCGACGAAACGAACGACAGCGACGGGATGGACGACAACGAGTCAATGGACGGTGACGACGGGATGAACGACAACGAGTCGATGGACGGTGACGACGGGATGAACGACAACGAGTCGATGGACGGTGACGACGGGATGAACGACAACGAGTCGGTGGACGGGGACGAGAGCAACGGTGGCACGCTCGACGGCCTCGGCGTGGCCGCGGCGATTCTCGCCCTCGCCGCGCTCGTCGGGTACGCTCGCCTGCGATGATCGAGCGAGTCCGGAGCCACGCGCCGACGCTCGCCGTGGCCGCGGCCGGCGGCGTGGCGTCTGTCGCGGGGTCGTACGCGGTCACGGGGTTCGCGCCGGAGTTCGTCGGCGCGGCGACCGAGGCGGTCCTCCGCGACCTCTCGCCGAACGCGCTGGTGGCGTTCGCCATCGACGAGCTCGGCGACCTCGGTCACCAGCTACTGCTCGCCGGCGCGGTCGCGGTCGCGGTGGGCCTGTTCGCGCTCGCCGGTCTCGCGGGCGTCGCGGCGAACCGCGGCACGGGTCGGCTCATCCCCGGCGTCGCGGTAAGCGGCCTGCTCGCGCTGGGTGCGGCATCGGCGCTGGGGACGCCGTCCCTCTCGGCCGTCGCGGTCGCCGCTCCCGCCGCGGCGGTCCCCGTCGCCGAGCGAGCCACCGGCGCGCCGTCGACGGTGTCGGAGCGCCGCCGCCGGGTACTCGGGTCGGTCGGGTCCCTGCTCGGGGTCGCCGCGGTCGGCACCGCCGTCGGGACCCGGCGCGACCCGGGCGTCGAGCCGGCCGACCTCGACGGTGAGGAAGCGGCACGGACCGAAGACCTGCTCGCGACCGCCGGGGAGCAGTCGCTCGCGGTCGGCGGCATCGAGGGGCTGGTCAGCGACGAGTTCTACGAGGTCGATTACAGCAACTTCGACCCCGCCGTGGAACAGTCCGACTGGTCGCTGACCGTCACCGGTGAGGTCGAGAACGAGTTCGAGGTCGACTTCGACGAACTGCGGGCGATGGAGACCGAACACCGGTTCGTCACGCTCCGCTGCGTCGGCGAGAACCTGAACGGCCAGAAGATGGACAACGCCCTCTGGACCGGGACGCCGGTCGCGCCGCTGCTAGAGGAGGCCGTGCCGCAGGGCGGCTGCGAGTGCGTCCGCCTGCACGCGGCCGACGACTACTACCAGGTGTTCCCGCTGTCGGCCCTCCGGACCGGCTTCCTGGCCTACGGCATGAACGGGACGGGACTGCCACAGGGCCACGGCCACCCCGTGCGGACCCTGATCCCCGGCCACTGGGGCGAGATCAACGTGAAGTGGATCACCGAGATAGAGGTCCTCGACCAGGAGGCCGAGGGGTACTGGGAGGAGCGCGGCTGGCACGGCACCGGTCCAGTCGAGACCGTCGCCAAGTTCCACGCCGTGAACCACCGGGACGACGGCACCGCGCAGGTCGGCGGGCACGCCTACGCCGGCACGCGCGGCGTCGAGACCGTCGAGGTGTCGACCGACGGCGGCGACACGTGGAGCGAGGCGACGCTCTCGGAACCGCTCCCCGGCGACGACGTGTGGCGGCAGTGGGTCCACGAGTTCGAGCCCTCGGGGACACACGAGGTGGTCGTCCGCGCGGTCGACGGGAACGGCGACCTCCAACCGCAGGAGGAGACGGACTCCTTCCCCAGCGGCGCGACGGGGTGGGTGTCACGGACGGTCGAAGAACAGTGAACCTTTATACTCACCCCGACACGTGGAAAAACGGAGATGGATCAGGCGCTCTGGTACCTCTTCGCCGGCACGCGCGGCGGCGAGAACAGAGCGCGGATCGTCCGGGCGCTGTCGGAGCGCCCGCGGAACGCCAACCGGATCGCGGAGGCGATCGACGCGGACTACAACACGGTCAGACACCACCTTGAGATGCTCACCGAACACGAGGTCGTCGAGGCGGGCCAGAACGACTACGGAAAGCTGTACTTCCTGACCGACCGCTTCGAGCGCCACCGCGAGGAGTTCGAGGAGATCGTCGAGCAGGTGGAGTAAGCATGGCGATGGGAACCGAGATCATGGTCGCGAGCGCGCTCTCCGGGGTCAACATCCTCCTGTTGGCCGGGCTGACGGCGGTCTGGGTCCGGAACTATCGGACGTTCCGCACGCCGCTCATCCTCGGCCTGATCGCGTTCGGGAGCGTGATGCTGCTGGAGAACGCCACCGCTATCTACTTCTTTTTCAGCACGAGGATGCTCTACTCCGGCGACCCGACGGTCCGGACGGCGGTCGCCGTCCTCCGCGGGATGCAACTGGTCGCGCTGGTCTTTCTGGCGTGGGTAACCGCGCAGTAAGACGGCACGGCGGCGAAAGAACTGCCGCGAGCGTCAGAACCCGGGCGTCCCGGTAAGCATCCAGACGACGAACGCCGCGCTCGGCAGGAAGACGAGCAGGTAGACCGGCTTGTTCCACCGCCAGACGGTCTTCCCGTCGAGGGGGCCGTACGGGATCATGTTGAACGCGGCGAGGAAGCCGTTGATCCCGACGCCGAGCACGCCGACGCCGGCGAGGCCGCCGACGCTCGACAGCGCCAGCGCGCCGAACGGGACCATCAGTAGGATGTTCGTCACCGGGCCGGCGAGCGAGATGAGGCCGTTCTCCCGGAGCGTGATCCGGCCGCGGTGGTGGACCGCTCCGGGCGCGGCGAACAGGAAGCCGGCGAGGCCGCTCATGACCGCGACGAACAGCATCCCGTAGTCCGCGCGGAACTCGGCTATCTGGCCGAACCGAACGGCGACGACCTTGTGCGCGAGCTCGTGCAGGAGGAAGGCGACGCCGACGGTGCCCATGCTCACCGGTAGGAACGAGACGATGGCCCCCACGTCGAACGCGCGGGCGGCGGGTTCGAAGAAGAACGTGAAGGCGACGCCGAGCGCCACCCACGCCGCGGCGAGGTCGAAGACCTCGCGACCGCTGAACTTCATCGACCGACCAGTCCCCAGAGGAGCTCCGCGCTGTTTTCCGCGCCCGCGATCAGCTGGTCCGTGACGCCGCTGACGCCGCCGATTTCGGGGGCCAGATACGGCAGGACGGTGAACGGAAAGAGGAAGCTCGCGACCATGCTCCCGACGTTGGTGAGCGCGACGACCATGATGAGTCGGAACAGCGGCACCTGAAACATCCGGCCGACGAGGTCGCGGATGGGGCGCTCCTCGTCGCTCAGGATCTGGTTCAGCGTGCCGATGTCGCCGATGTCGACGGAGCGGTGGCGCAGTTCCACGTAGCCCGCGAACCACCCGGGCGCGAGCAGCGGGTTGACGCTGGTGAGCCACGCGACCGCGCCGCCGACGCCCGCGCTCGTCCAGCGCGCGCCGGCGAGTTTCGCCAGGGAGAACGCGAAAAAGCCGTTGAACAGGAACCACGCGGCGAACAGTTTCAGCAGGAAAGCGTCCTTGACGCCGGCCATGACCAGCAGGAAGAAGAACGCGAGGAAGCCGAGGGTGAAGAGGTAGCCGAGCAGTCTGAACGGCGAGAACCACTTCCGGGACTGCGTGCCGACGAGGCTCCCCATCGGCGGGAGCGTCTCCGGGTCCTCTAGATAGCCCTCGATACCGGCGCGGTGGCCCGCACCGACGACGCCGACGACGTGATAGCCCTGCTCGCGGAGCGCGACCAGCTTGTGCGCGATGAAGGCGTCGCGCTCGTCGATGAGCGCCTCCGCGCCGCCGGGGCTGAACCGCCGGAACTCCTCTATCATGGCGGTCACCACGTCCGCGTCGGTGATGTCCTCCATGTCGAACTCGTCCTCGGGGTCGCCCCCGAAGCCGAGGACGCCGAGAACGAGGCTCCCGATCATCTTCAGTTTCTCCACGAACGTCATCCGACGCCAGAAGCGCTGGATCGTCACCTGGATGTTCCGGTCGACGAGGGCGAGGCCGATGCCACGCTCCTCGGCGGCGTCGATGGCCGCCTTCATGTCGGCACCGGGTTCGATGTCGAACCGTTCGCCCAGTCGGGTCTGGACGTACGAGAGCATCCAGTACGCGAGAAACTGGAACACCGTGTTGCCGCTCAGGAGGTCGCGGGCCTCCAGATCCTGGCCCGCCTCTCCCTGTATCTGTTTGTACCGTCCTTCGTCGAGTTCCACCGCTACCACGTCCGGTCGCTCCTCGTCGATGGTCCGCTCGACCTCCGATACGCTGTCGGCGGAGACGTGCGCCGTCCCGACGACCTGGACCCGGCCCTCGCCGGATGGCGGGGGAGACGACTGGAGGGACGTCGTCGACTCCGCTTCGTCACTCATGGCCGTCGATACTGCGGCGTGGCTTTTACCGTTGTCGGAGCGACCCGTCGCGAACGCGCCGGCTCTCCCGACGGTGTCCGTCGCTGGCCGCCGGCTATCTCGCCCCGCCGAGCCGCCTCGGTAGCCCGGACGCGACGAGTCGATACTGTCATCCCGCGGCCCGGGCTACGTCCGGACATGCCGAGTCTGATGGAGACGTTCATCGAGAACCGGGAGATGATCCAGCCCAACCACGCCAACAACTTAGACACCGTCCACGGGGGGAACGTGATGAAGTGGATGGACGAGGTGGGCGCGATGGCGGCGATGCGCTTCTCGGGCGAGACCTGCGTCACGGCCCGGGTGAACGAGATGAACTTCCGCCGGCCGATCTACGTCGGCGACACCGCGCTCATCGAGGCGTACGTCTACGACACCGGCGAGACGAGCGTGAAGGTCCGCCTTCGGACCTACCGCGAGGACCTCCGCACCGGCGAGCGCGAACACACCACGGAGTCGTACTTCGTCTACGTCGCCATCGACGGCGACCGGACGCCCGTCGCCGCCCCCGACCTGACCGTCGAGACCGAGGAGGGACGGCGACTGCGCGAGGACGCGATACTGGACCTGAACGACTGACCCGGGACAACGACAGTACTATTCTCCGCGCCGGCGTAGCACCGCCCATGTCTCTCGACGCGGCCGCCCCCGACCCGCCCGAACTCCAGGAGACGGACCCCGAGGAGTACGAGGACGTAGACGTCACCGGCAACACCGACTACCGCCGGGACGAACTGGAAGGGTTCCTGAAGGACGGGGCCTGGGAGGACGCCTTCGACGCGTGGAGCGAACGCGCGGACATGGACGAGGCGGCGTTCGCCATCGCGACGGAGATGGGCCTGTTCCGCGAGTACGACTTCTTCTGGGACGACTTCGCGGACAGAGTCGGCTATCACGCGCCCGGCATCCCCGAGGACTGGCGCGAGCGCGAGTACCACCCCGACCTCGACTCGTGGGGGACCGTCTCCGCGATCAACGCCGGCCTGACCGAACTGGGACAGGTCGTCAGCGAGGTGCTGAAAGCGGAGTACGTCGACTGGGAGGCGGACTACGACGCCCCCGACGACCTGCCCGACTTCGACTGAACGGTCGCCCCGGGTCGCCTCGGACGGATTATTCTGCCCGCCTTTCTATTCTATTATCCCGATACCTGTTAGGTATCAACGTTACCACGTCATTTCGGCAGTACCCTTTCGAACCGTACCCTCGAACGTCCCGACGCGATGCGATTACTATCCAACGATCGTGACGAATCTGACGGATCGCTAACCGCTTCCCGACGGCGGATACTGCGGACAACCGGCGCGGCCGGCGCGGCGTCGCTTCTCCCGTTCGCGGGCGTCGGCCGCGCCGACCACGAGACGACGGTCGACGACGCGCTCGATCCGACGGACGACTCGCTACAGGAGACACTCGTCGTATTCGAGAGGAACGACGACGTGGATCGGCTCCGACATCTCGACCTGGCGAACGGGTATCACGAGTTCGAGGTGCTACCGGTCGGGTACACCGAACTCACCGGGAGCCAGATAGCGACCGTCGCCGACTGGGCGGACGTGCGGTACGTGCAGGCGAACGTCGAACTCGATTACCACAACGACGACGCGCGCGAGGACACGCGAGCGGACGCCGTGCAGGCAGACCTCGGCTACACCGGCGAGAGCGTCCACACGGTCGTGATCGACAGCGGCGTCGACGGCGACCACCCGGACCTCGACGGGACGCTCGCTGCCAACTGGCGCTGGGTCGGCAACCCGCTCGAAAGCGACGCCCAGTGGGAGGAGGTCGGCGACGTCGACACCGACGACAACGGCCACGGAACACACACCAGCGGGAGCGTCTCGGGCGACGGAACCAAGAGCGACGGCGAGTACACGGGGATGGCCCCGGACTCCACGCTGACTGTGTACTCCGCGGGTGCGACGCTTTTCATCCTTTATGCCGTCGCGGCGTTCGACCACATGATCGCCCGGAAGCGGGCCGGCGAGACTGACGTACAGGTCGTCTCGAACTCCTACGGTTCCTCCTCCGGCGACGACTTCAACCCGGACGACGCGCTGAACGTCGCCTCCTGGTACGCGACGGAGGAGGGCATCCTCACGCTGTTCTCCGCGGGCAACGCCGGCCCGGACCCGAACACGCTCAACGACTACGCGAAAGCGCCGAACGTCCTGAGCGTCGCCGCGACGGACGACGAGAAGGCGGTGACGGACTTCTCCTCGCGGGGGCGCACGCCGGACTACGACGGCGCGACGAACTACAAGCGCAAGAAGGCGCTCGACAACCTCCGCCAGTACCGCGCCGCGGACGAGACCGACGAGGAGGTCGAGTCGGGGTCGTTCTCGGGTACCGTCGCCGTCGACGAGAGCGAGTTCCACGAGTGGGACGCTCCGGGCAGGGCCGGTTACGTCGAGGCCACTCTGTCGTGGGAGCCGAGCGCCGAGGACATCGATCTCTACCTGCGCGAGGGGAGTCCCGACGGCGAGGTGGTCGCCTCCAGCGCGACCCTGAACCACCCCGAGGGGCTATCGGGACCGACCGAGGGTGGGACCACGTACTACTTCGAAGTGCGACCGTTCGCCAACGTCGCCGCGGACTACGACATCGAGTTCACGGCGTACGAGGGGATCAACCGCGACGTCGATCCGATGGGGCTGTACCGCAACGGCGTCGGCGCGAACGGCAACCTCGTGATGAGCACGCTCGAACCGACCGACCCGCTCCAGGCGTACGCCGAGGACACCGAGACGTGGTACGGGCGCATCAGCGGCACGAGCATGTCGTGTCCGGTCACCGCCGGCGTAGCGACGCTCGTCGTCGACGCTTACCAGCAGAGCGTCGGCGAATCGCCGGCCCCCATCGACGTGCTCAACACCGTCGAGGCGGAGGCCGAGGACGCCCGCGACGGCTATAATCCGTGGAACGTCGGCGCTGGGTTCGTTGACGCGTACGACGCGGTCGCCCGCGCCGAGGACGGCGACCTCGCGACGTTCGGCGAGGTGACACTCGCCGATGAGTGACCGCCGCCTCACCTCCCGCCGCGCGGTCCTGCGAGCGAGCGCGGCGGGCGCGGCGCTCGCCGCCTCCGCCGGCGTCGGGAGCGCGCACGACGAGGGGTCGACCGACAGCACCGACGACGACGGCGACCACGACCACTCCGACGCGAGCGCCCACGGCGACACCGGCAACGTGGAACTGCTCGACTACCACAGCCTCGGCGACGTGGGTCCGTCGAGCGAGGGCGGGAGCGCCGATGACCCGCACTACGGCGGCCTCTCGGAGGTACGGACGCGGGGCGACTACGCGTACGTCAGCGTCTTCTCGTCGAAGGACCCGACGAACAACCGCGGGCTGGCGATCCTCGACATCTCCGGGTTCGACGCCGCGGAGAACGCCAGCGACCTCCGGGACGCCGAACTGGAGGTCGTCTCGTTCCTGCGCAACGACAACGACGCCGCCGCCGTGATGGACGTGAAGGTCAGCGGCGACGGGAACTACGTCTTCCTCTCGAAGCAACCGCTCACCGCGCTGTTCGACGAGACGGACCCGACGCCGAGTACGGACGACGACGAGGACACCAGCGTCGGCGCGAGCGCGCTGGAGGCCGTCGACGTCTCCGACCCGACCGACCCGACGGTTGTGGGCCGGTACGACGAGTGGACGACCGGCCCCCACAACGCCTGGCACCACCGCATCGACGGCACTGACTACGTGTTCGCCATCAAGGACGTGAACGACGAGACGGCCGGGATGTACGTCTTCGAGTTCGACCGCACCACCGGCGTGCTCCTGCTGGTCAACCGCTGGACACGCGAGGGCGACTTCGGCGACGGCGAGGTGGTCGGCGACGGCGGGACGTACATCCACGACGTCGTCGTGCAGGACGACCCGCGTCTGGAACACCCCGTCGCGTACGTCTCCTACTGGGACGCCGGCCTGTTCGCGCTCGACGCGTCGGACCCGACGGACCTCTCCGTCGTCGGCCACCACACCGCCGAGCGGGTCCACTACAGCGAGCCCTCGCCGGCGTTCGTCGACGGCAAGCGCGTCGTGGTCGCCGGGCAGGAGACGCCGAGTCAGGAGGACGGGTCCTCGGGTCACCTCTACCTGCTCGACGCGGACGGCCTCGACGACGGCTACGACGGGACGGACAACGTCGACCGCCTCGACACCTGGGAGTGGCAGTCCGGGGTGACGTTCGGCGACTACACGCTCAGCCCGCACAACTTCGACGTCACCGAGGGCGGCTACGTCCACGTCGGCCACTACCACGGCGGCACTCGCTTCCTCGACCTCGACGGGAGCGACTGGTCGCTCACGGAGAAGGGCTACTTCCGGGCCACGACGGACGTGCCCGAGGACTCCAAGGTGACCGGGCTGAACCACGCCGCGCCGTTCACGTGGGCCCCGCGCGGCCGACGCGCTGGGGCGACTGACCGACGCGGGGGCCGACGAACCGAACCGCGGACCGGCTGACGCGGCTCACGACGGGTCGTGACCTTCGACAGACGCGACTTCGTCAAGGCGACAGGCGCGTCGGTCGTCGGAACCGGCCTCCTCTCCGGCACCGCCGCGGCGCAGTCCGAGTAGCGGTACGAACCCGCCGGCGGGGCGCTGGACGCCGGGACACACGGGGCCGTCGTCCAGAGCGACTGGGCGTCCTCCGCGAACGGGACGGCCATCGCAACCGTCGACGTGGGCGACCCCGAACTGCCGGTTCTCGGCGGCACGGCGACGGCACAGGGGGGGGGGACGTCGACGTGAAAGCCGACGGCGTTCTCGCGGCGCTCGCCAACGACGACGAAACGGCCACCTGAGCTCGTCCGCTCTCGTCTCCGCGGTCAACGATCCGCCGACCCCGGTCGAACGAGCGGTCAGGTGCCTCTGCCCTGTTTCGTCCCGCGTTTCGGTGTCGGTCCGGTGTGACATCGTGTGGCTCCGTCTCTCGCCCGGATGGACGGTTCGCCCTCATCCCCGACGGTCCGGTCGGGACGACCGGCCCCGGTCTCACCCCGTCGTCCCGAGCGAACGATACGGAGTCATAGGAAAGGAGTTTGGGACAACCCCGTCCAAACGTCGCTTCCGATCCCCCAGCGACCCGACAGCCGGCGAAAAAGATAACGAACTATCGCCCGAAATCCCGGCATGGAGATCCGTCCAGCGACCGGTGACGACGTCGCGGCCGTCAACCGGGTCGCCGAGCGCGCCTGGGAGCACGACTACCCCGAGTTCGTCAGCCGGGAGACGATAGACGACACCGTAGGCGACTGGTACGCCGAGGAGAAGGTCGCGTCGGTGGTGGACGCGGACGACGCCGAGATCTACGTCGCGGACGACGACGGCGTGGTCGGGTTCGCCCACGTCGTCTGGGACGAGACGGAGGGCGACCTCCTCCGCCTGTACGTCGCGCCGGGCCACCGGCGCGAGGGAGTCGGCACCGACCTGCTGTCGGCGGTTCGCGACGAACTGTTCGGCAAAGGCGTCGAGCGGATCCGCGCGATGGTGCTCGCGGAGAACGAACTCGGAAACGCCTTCTACGACCATCACGGGTTCGAGCGGACCGGGGAGAGCGAGACGAAGATCGGCGAAGAGAGCCATCCCGAGAACGTCTACACGCTGGAGCGGACGAAGGTCGGTACCGAGGGGTGAACCGCGGTCGGGACTGCGGCCCCCGAAGGCGTTGGTCGCCGGGCGTCGGTCGCCGGGCGTCGGTCGCCGCGCGGCTTGCGGAGTCGGGAGCGCGAACAGACGGCGCGTGGCGAACGCGGTGTGGCGCGCCGTACGCCCGCCTCGACCGACACCGCGCGGGTCAGTTCACGGGGGGTCTGGTCTCGGCTTCCCGTATAAACTCCCGGTCGGTGAGACGCGTCCGGGATCCGGGTCAGGCGTCGTCGCGGTGGTCGTACACCCGTTGGACCTTCCCGACCTCGGTCCGCTCTATCTCGCCGGGGCCGACGACGGAGAGGTCGTCCGGAGAGAGAGCGAGCGTCTCGTCCAGACGGTCGCGCAGTCGTTGTTCGAGGGCCGCGTCGTCGCCGTCGTCGTCCGGCGCGCGCTCTACCGTGATCGCCATCCGGTCTAACTCCTCCTCGCGGTCTATGTCGATGCGGTAGTGGGGAGCGACGCCGTCCGCGTCGACGACGACCTCCTCTATCTGACTGGCGTACACGTTGACGCCGCGGACGATGAGCAGGTCGTCGGTGCGGCCGGTGACGTTGTCCATGCGGACGTGGGTCCGGCCGCAGTCGCACTCCTCGCGCGTGAGACTCGTGATGTCACCCGTCCGGTACCGCAGGACCGGCAGCGCCTCCTTGGTCAGCGTGGTCAGGACGAGTTCGCCCTCCTCGCCCTCGTCCAGCGGTTCGCCGGTCTCCGGGTCGACGACCTCGGGGTAGAAGTGGTCTTCCCAGACGTGCAGGCCCTCCTGGGCCTCCTCGCACTCGATCGAGACGCCGGGACCGATGATCTCCGAGAGGCCGTACACGTCGATGGCGGTGACGTCGAGCGCGGACTCGATCGCCTCGCGCATCGGGTCCGTGAACGGCTCCGCGCCGATGGTCACCGTCGACACCGAGAGGTCCGCGGGGTCGATCCCACGTTCCTCCAGTCGTTCGGCGAGGTAGAGGCAGTACGACGGCGTGCAGGCGAAGGCGTCGCTCTCCAGGTCACGCAGCATCTCGATCTGCTGGGCGGTGTTGCCCCCGCCGGTCGGGACCACGGTCGCGCCGAGTTCCTCGACGCCGTCGTGAAAGCCCAGCCCCCCCGTGAACAGGCCGTAACCGTACGCGTTCTGGACCGTGTCGCCGGGTTCGACGCCCGCCGCGGCCAGCG
This sequence comes from Halobacteriales archaeon QS_9_68_17, assembly GCA_003023565.1. Lineage (GTDB taxonomy): Archaea > Halobacteriota > Halobacteria > Halobacteriales > Natronoarchaeaceae > Halostella. The sequence goes on along the minus strand of PXSA01000009.1, from coordinate 33,053 downwards.
ACCGGGCCATCACCTCCCGCCAGACCTCCAGGTCGCCCTCGGTGTAGGCGACGACCTTCGGCTTGCCCGTCGTCCCGGAGGAGGCATGGATCCGGCGGACCTCCCCGTCGTCGACGGCGAAGAGGCCGTCCGGATACTCGTCCCGGAAGTCCTCTTTCGTGGTGAACGGCAACCGCTCGACGTCGTCGACGCTCGAAACGTCGTCCGGATCGACGCCCGCCTCGTCCAGCGCGTCGCGGTAGAACGGCACGTTCTCGTACGCCCGGCGGACGGTGTCGGCGAGGCGGTCGCCCTGCAGGTCGCGGAGGTCGTCGACTGACATCCCCTCTATGTCATGATAGACCATGCCTCTATCCGCGACGGCGGGCAAGTTGAAGTTACCGCCGGTCGGGTGTGTTCGCCCGGCGACGACTCGAACTCGTCGCGGTGTTCCCCCGAGCAGAAGGTGAACTGCTCCCGCTAATACTCCGTGACGTACTGTTCGTCCGCTCCCTTGTAGGTCTCCTCGCCGCAGACTGAACACCTATCGTTACGGGAGAGATGCCAACGGGGAGCGATATAAGCCGTTGCCCCAAAGGCCTTTTCAGGCATGGGTGTAGCGTCCGACCATGCCGCGACTGTACCTCCTCGACCACGGCTACCTCGAAGTCGACGTCCGGTTCCACTACCCGCTCCAGAACCTCGCGACCCGGTCGAACACGGACCCCGACCTCGATTTCATCCGGATCCCATCGTTCTCGTTCGTGTACGAGGACGACGACCGGACCGTCGCCGTCGACACCGGCGGCCACCCCGACGGGATGGACGGGTACTGGCCGGGGTGGCTACAGGAGACCGTACCGTGGACGCGCGACGAGGAACACCTGTTCGAGAGCCGCCTGGAGCAGGTGGGGCTGGCTCCGAGCGATATCGACGCCGTCGTCCAGACGCACCTGCACAACGACCACGCCGGTAACCTCCGGTTGTTCGCCGACGAGGACGTACCGGTGTACGCCCACCGGGACGAACTGGAGTGGGCGTTCTACGCGGGGAACGTCTTCCAGGACCCCCTGGACCGGAGCGCGTGGGTGCCTGCGGACTACGCGCACGACGGCCTCGACTGGCGACCGATCGAGGGCGAGCGCGGCGAGGTCGTTCCCGGTATCGAGTGGGTCCACCTCCCGGGCCACGCGCCCGGGATGATCGGCCTCGTCTTCACCGCGCTGGAGGAACCGGTGTTCCTCGTCGGCGACGCCGCCTTCCGCGAGGGGAACGTGTTCCCCGAGACGGTCCAGCCCGGTGCCAACTGGGACCACGGGAAGTGGGCCAACGTCGCCGTCCCGCGGATCCGCGAAGTCGTCGCCGAGCGCGATCCGAACGTCGTCTACGGCCACGACCCCGAGACGTTCGACCGGTACGGCGGCTATCCCGACGTGGAACACGTCGGTGACACCTCGTTCCGGTAAGCATCCGGGAACAGGACCGCAGTCGGACTCTACACCGACCGAACGCGGGGACAGTGCCTCTCATCACCGAGTTCCGTCACCCGTCGACCGAGTTCGTCCTCGGGCGGGCGCTCCAGCAGGCCCCGGACGTGACGGTCGAGGTCGAGCGCATCGTCGCGGACACGACGAACCGCGTGATGCCGTTTTCCGGGCGTCGGGCGAAGAGATAGACGTGTCCGACCACGCGCTCGGGACGGACCCCAGCGTCGACGACGTGCGGCGGCTCGACGAGGGGGCGATTCTACCGCGCGGCGGCGTCCTCACCTTCCCGCTCGTCGGGGTCCCCTTCCTCGTCCTGCGTACCGTCTCGTCCGCCGTCCGAGTCGCCGCCGTTCGCACCGTCGCTAGCGCCGTCGTCCGCGCAACCGGCGACGAGGGCGGTCGCTGCCGATCCGAGCGCCGCGATGAGCGTGCGTCTGGAGGGTGTGTCCCCTGATACGACGCATAGGTACGACGGGATGGCAGTCGACGCGGTGACGCCAATGGACACCCGGATTTACCGTTCGTCCAGTTCTGTCGACGATGCGGCACGACTTTCGAACGGACGACTTGTGGAATCGAGAGCGGAACCCCGCCGGAATAACAGAACTATATACTTCCACATCGTCCGGACAGGTATGGGCACAGCACTCCGAACCCCGTCGCTCCGCGAGTGCGAGCGCTGCGGTCGCATCGAGTACTGGGACGAGGACGACGAGACCTGGCGCATCCGCGAGCAGGACGGCGAGCGAAAGGTCGGGAGCCCGTACTGCATCCACGAATGGGACATCAACGGCGCGTTCAAGCCGTTCGAGGAGTAGGCTTTTCTCCGGGCCGGGCGAACCACCGGCCATGCCGACCGGATACATCACCGCGCCGCCCGAGGCGGCGGCCGACCTCGCGTCGACACTCGTCGAGGAGCGCCTCGCCGCCTGCGTCAGACCGCGTCGACTGCGAGTCGACGTACCGCTAGGAGCGAGGTCCACGACAACGAGGAAGTGATCCTGCTGGCGAAGACGACCGAGGGGGCGTACGGGGACCTGGTCGAGCGCGTCGGGGAGGCCCACCCGTACGACGTGCCCTGCGTCGAACGGTTCGAGGAAGCGGACGTGCTCCCCGCGTTCGGCGAGTGGCGGGGCGACCCCGTGGATGAGTGACGGCCGAGGGGCGGACGTGACGGCAGCGAGACGGGCACCGGGGTGGGACTCTCACCCGCGGACGGGTGCGAAAAGCAACTCTTAAACCTCACCCGACGGTCCCTTCCCGTATGGCTGGTACTATCGAAGTGCTCGTTCCGGGCGGCCAGGCCAACCCCGGCCCGCCGCTCGGTCCGGAGCTCGGACCGACGCCCGTGGACGTGCAGGCCGTCGTCGGCGAGATCAACGACCGAACGGAAGCGTTCGACGGGACTGAAGTGCCCGTCACCGTCGAGTACGAGGAGGACGGCTCCTTCGAGATCGAAGTCGGCGTCCCCCCGACGGCGGAACTGATCAAGGACGAGGCCGGGTTCGAAACCGGTAGCGGCGAACCCCAGGAGAACTTCGTCGCCGACCTCTCGGTCGATCAGGTCATGCAGATCGCGGAGCAGAAACACCCGGACCTGCTCTCGTACGACCTGCAAAACGCCGCGAAGGAAGTCGTCGGCACCTGCACCTCGCTGGGCGTCACCATCGAGGGCGAGAACCCCCGCGAGTTCAAAGAGCGGATCGACGCCGGCGAGTACGACGAGTACTTCGCCGACGAAGCCGCGGCGTAATCCCGACACCGTCTCACCTTTTATGGTTCGTCGCCGGACCGATAGCCTCGCTGCCGTCCCCACGGCGCGACGCGTCGGCTCTCGCCCCGGGACCGGGCGGTCAGAGCGCCACGAGCACGCCGGCGTACAGCGCGGCCCCGACCACGAAGTAGTCGAACCGGCTCTCCCGGTCGGTCGGGAGCTCCTCCTTGATGACGTTCAGTATCACGCCGCCGCTGACGAACGCGAACGCCGCCATCAGGAGGGGGGCCGAGAGGTGGACGACGAGCGCGAGGCCCCACCCGCCGAGCACCGCCGCGGCCAGCACCCACCGCCCCGTTCGGTCGTACCCGTCCGAGTGGTGACGGCGGAGGCTATCGTCGTTGATGAGGAAGTGAAACGCCATCGCGACCGCGAACAGGAGGGCACTGTCGTCGCTGCCCGCGTTCTCGACCAGCAGATACCCGATGATGGCGTTCAGCAGGCCGTAGGAGATCAGGTGCGCCCAGAACACCGGATGGCCACTACTGTCGCCATCTCCGTCGACGGGGCGAACCGTGATACCCGTATCGGCCTCGTCATCCTCACCGCGCGCACGCGCTGCCCAGCGTTCGAGGCCGTGAAACAGCGCGAAACCGACGAGCGCTATCAGATAGGCGTGGTAGGCCAGTTCGTCGACGAGCACGTGCTGGGCCTCCTCGATGGCCGCCTGTCCCGTCCCGAGTTCCGGAAGCACGTGGACGAACACGTACGCGACCGACACGCCGCCGCCGAACGAGAGCCATCCGCTCCGCGGGACGATGGTCGAGAGGCGGAGATACCTCGCGGCGGCGTGGGCGAACGCGAGCGCGAGAGCGAGCGGCGCGGTCGTCCAGACCTGAGAGGGAGCCGATCCGGGGCGCTTCTACCGCTTCGACGGGTTTAAGTTCGGCATGGGCCACTGTCCGAACGAGACAGGCTTCGCCTGTTTCACTGACCCGTAGGAGCATTCCTGCGCACTACGGAGGTGGACGATGGCAGACCAGGAGATAGAGCAAGCAGTATCCAGCGCACTCGAGGACTCCCCGGAGCGGAGTTTCCGCGAAACGGTAGACCTCGCGATAAACCTGCGCGACTTGGACCTGAACGAACCGTCGAACCGTGTAGACGAAAGTATCGTCCTGCCGTCCGGGACGGGCCAAGAGACGAGGATCGTCGTGTTCGCGGAGGGCGAGACCGCCCTCCGCGCCGAGGACGTCGCCGACGACGTTCTCGACGGCGACGAACTGGCCGACCTGGGCGACGACGACGACGCGGCGAAGGAACTCGCCGAGGAGACCGACTTCTTCATCGCCGAAGAGAGCCTGATGCAAGATATCGGTCGCTACCTCGGTACCATCCTCGGTCCCCGAGGGAAGATGCCGACGCCGCTGTCGCCGGACGACGACATCGTCGAAACGGTCAACAGAATGAGAAACACCGTCCAGCTTCGCAGCGGCGACCGCCGGACGTTCCACACGCGCGTCGGCGCGGAGGACATGTCCGCAGAGGAGATAGCGGACAACATCGACGTCATCCTCCGCCGCCTGCACGCGGACCTGGAGAAGGGTCCCCTCAACATCGACACGGTGTTCGTGAAGACCACAATGGGTCCCGCGAAGGAGGTGGCCTGAGATGAGCGCCGGAGCCGAGCGGAAAACCGAGAACCTCCCCGAGTGGAAGCGCGAGGAAGTCGACGACCTCGTCGCGCTCGTCGAGAGCTACGAGAGCGTCGGCGTCGTCAACATCGCCGGCATCCCCAGCCGCCAGCTTCAGGACATGCGCCGTGACCTGCACGGCACCGCGGAACTGCGCGTCAGCCGGAACACGCTGCTGAAGCGTGCGCTGGACGAGGTCGGCGGGGGTCTGGAGGACCTCAACGAGCATCTCGAGGGACAGGTCGGCCTCATCGGGACGAACGACAACCCGTTCGGGCTGTACCAGGAACTCGAGGCCTCGAAGACGCCCGCACCCATCGGCGCGGGCGAGGTCGCGCCCAACGACGTCGTCATCCCGGAGGGTGACACGGGCGTCGACCCGGGTCCGTTCGTCGGCGAACTGCAGAACGTCGGCGCGGCGGCCCGCATCATGGAGGGCTCCATCCACGTCACCGAGGACAGCACCGTCCTCGAGGCCGGAGAGGAGGTCTCCGGCGGCCTCGCGAACGTTCTGAGCGAACTCGGCATCGAGCCGAAGGAAGTCGGGCTCGACCTGCGCGCCGTCGTCTCCGAGGGCGTGCTGTTCGACCCCGAGGACCTCGACATCGACGTCGAGCGGTACCGCAGCGACGTCGCGACGGCCGCGGCCCGGGCGCGGAACCTCTCGGTCAACGCCGAGTACCCGACCGCCCGGACCGCGCCGACGCTCGTCGCGAAGGCCACGGGCGAGGCCAAGAGCCTCGGCCTGCAGGCCTCCATCGCGAGCCCCGACCTCGCCGACGACCTGATGAGCAAGGCGGACGCGCAGGTGCGCACTCTCGCCGCCCGGATCGACGACGAGGAGGCGCTTCCGGAGGAACTGCAGGGGGTCGAGGCCCCCGCGGCGTCTGCCGGGGCGGAGCCCGAAGAGGAATCGACTGACGACCAAGACGAGGCCGACCCCGAAGCGGAGGACGCCGACGAGGCAGACGAGGACGACGATGACGACGACTCCGCCGCCGAAGGACTCGGCGACATGTTCGGTGACTAACAATGGAATACGTTTACGCAGCACTCATCCTGAACGAGACTGGCGAAGAGCTCAACGAAGACAACCTGACCGGCGTCCTCGAGGCCGCCGGCGTCGACGTGCAGGAATCCCGCGTCAAGGCCCTCGTGGCCGCGCTGGAGGACGTCGACATCGACGAGGCCGTCGCGGAGGCCGCCGCGGTGCCCGCCGGTGGCGCTGCCGCCGAGGGCGATGCCGACGAGGCGGCCGCCGACGAGGGCGGCGACGAAGAGGAGGCCGAGGAGGACCTGCCGGACACGCAGGACGACGACGAGGACGACGGCGACGACGAGGCCAGCGGCGAGGGCCTCGGCGAGCTCTTCGGCTAAGTCGGTTTCCCCAACCTACGCGCTTTTTTCGACGCCAGTCCGATAGCGGCGCGTCCGGACAGGCGAGTTCAAGAGCCGGATCCGTTGCAGCCAGGTGCAACTGCGGGAGAGATGTTCCGAAACAACCGCCGGATTCACTCACCGAGATGGACGAATTCGACGTCCATACCGGCGGTCTTGTAGAACAGGCCGGCGTCCGTGAGCGCCATCTGCGAGCCCGCACGGGTGTCGGTTCGCCGGTCGGCGACGGTGCCGTCGGCGTCGACAAGGAACAGCCCCTCGTTCATCGTGCCGACGACCACGCCGCTCCCGGTGGCGACCGGCGGGGCCAGCGTCGGACCGGTTTCTACTTCCCAGACCGTCTCGCCGCTGGCGCGGTCCACCGCCGCGGTCGTCCCCCCGTTTCCGCTCGGGACGACGACCGTGTCGCCCGCGACCGTCGGCGTCGCCGCCCGCCTGCCGCCGGGGAGGGAGTCGTACGGCCGAGTCCGCCACTCGACGTCGCCCGTCTCGATAGAGAGGGCGACGAGGTGCGTGCCCTCGTCCGGGACGTACGCAGTCCCGTCGCGGTACGTCGGCGACGCTTTCACCGGGTTCGGGAGGTCGGTTCGCCACCGGCGGTCGCCCGACGCGGCGTCCAGTCCGACCGCGACACCGCCGCGGTCGGTCAGACCGGTGACGACGAGGCACCCGTCACCGAGACAGCACCCCCACGGGGTGACGTCCGTCAGGTCGTGGCTCCACCTCGTCGACCCGTCGCGAAGGTCCAGCGCCGTCGGAGCGCTAGACGCGACGAACACGTGGCGACCGTCGGAGAGGGGTTCGGCGAACTGGTTCCCGGGGCTCGCCTCCCAGAGAGTGGTCCCGTCGGAACGGTCGAGAGCGTAGGTCCTCATGGACGTCTGGACGACAACGGCGTCGCACGCGAGCACGGGCGTCGCAGAGACGAAAGAATCGAACTCCCGGCGCCAGCGTTCGTCCCTCTCGCGCACGTCGATGGCCCGGACGGCCTGCTGGTCGCCGAAGAACGCTCGCCGGGCGTCGTCGACGACGACGCCGCCGCTGACCTCGGAGACGCTGCCGACGCTCGTCAGTTCGGCGTCGAACGGCGCCCGCTGCGTCCGTGTTCCGCTGTTTGCCGCGTCGGTCTGGTACTGGCGCCATCCGTCCGACGCCTCGCAGTCGATGTCGACGGTCGTCTGTCGAGCATCGGACCCGAAACCGTCGGACTGGCAACCGGCGACGAGCGTCGCCGCGCCCGTTGCGAGGACGGCCCGGCGGGAGACGCCCGGTGCCGCGATGTCGGATAATCGATCTCTGTCACTCATGGGTTCTCATTCTATTTATTTGATATAAACTTGGCGGTATCGGTACGGTGTCGACGAGTCCGAATTACCGTCCTACGGCCCAGAACGGCTCTGTCGGGTTTGTGCCTGGGCTTGAAGTGACGGGCGGGTCCTGAACGTGGACCCGGGGCCGGACGTAATTACCCGTACCCGTAGTAGTAGTAGTCTGACACGTCTTTCATCTTCCGACCGTAGTTCAGTTTATCGAAGAAGCGATGCTTGAAGTACCCTCGAAGGAGCTTATCGCCGCGATCCGGGTTCTGATATTTGTCGAACTCTGCTTCGCTTCCAGTCTCCCAGACGCAGGTTTGACTCGCCGCCTCCGAGGAGTTGTAGTCGTAGTACCACTCGGCCATATCGAGAGTGCTGTTATCGTCGCGCTCGACGTTCGGCTGGTCGTATCCCCACGAGACACTCGCACCGCTCGTGGAGATCGTGAACTGGCTGCTTGTGCTTCCACTTTTCCCACCGGCGGGTTTATGATCAACCTGTTCACCTCCAGACAGACTCGATTCGTTCCATCGATGGGTGGCTTCGTCAGTGTATCCGTTGTACCACACGCCGTTGCAGGCGTCGCGGTTCGTGCCCGGAATGGCTTGGAAGTCAGTCTGCGTGGCGAACAACACCCGGTTACTGTTGTCAGTTACCCACTCATAGACGTCCGAGGTTATCGAGATCGTCCCCTCGGGACAGCCGGCGTTGCTCACGCTACCGCCGGCGACGTAATCATAGCTGGCGTCGTTGGACTGGGTACTGGCCGCCGTGTCCGCTGACGCCGGTCGCCGTCTGTCTGACACTTTGTCGACGAAGGCCCGCGTCGCCGCGTGGGCTTCGGAGACGACGTGTTCCGGTTGGCCATCCTCGACCACTTGTGCGTCGTACTTGGAGGTGCCGTCGGGATACACCTTCAAAGCATAGGAAACCACGGACAGGTCGGTTTCGACCTGGTCTGACCAGACATCGGGTGATCCGACGATCGTCAACTCCTTATCGTCGGTTTGCGACCGGTACTGTTCGAGAGCGCGTGCCTGGAGACGTCTGATTGCGTCTCTCGACAGACCGTCATTTCTGTCTCGGAACTCCACAACCGTCACCCCCGGCTGTTCCGGGGTTGCGACCACCGTGTCCGTCACCGCGCCGAGTCCAGCGCTGGCTATACTGCCAGTGGCCACCGTTCGTAACAGACGGCGCCTGGTCGCACCGATACGGTCGTGTTGCGATTCAGTGACCCCGTTCTGATCATCAGTATGGTTTTTCTCAACCATACCTATGACGAAGACAGGGTAGTATAAAAATTTAATTACAATGATACAATATTAATAATCCAACTTATCGATGTCCTCTTCTCGTTCCAGCTACGGTCTATCCGATCGGTCGGTCCCGGGAAGCGACTCGAGACGACGTAGCTCGACGCAGCCTCGTCCGAACCTTTATCTCCGATCCCGGAGCCAACCCTTCCCGTTGCCCCCTCTCATCCCGCGCTTGGTCGTCGATCCCCTCACGGCGACGCTGGTCCTCGCGTACGTCGCCGCCGGCGTCGCGCTCGGCATGGTCTCCGGTCTGGTTCCCGGCCTCCACGCGAACAACTTCGCGCTCGTGCTGGCCGCCGCGGCCGCCGACGCGCCGGGACCGCCGCTCCTGCTCGGTGTCGCCATGCTCGCCGCGGGCGTCGTCCACACCTTCCTCGACGCGGTTCCGGCGCTGGCGCTCGGCGTGCCGGACGCGGCGATGGCGGCCACCGCGTTGCCGGGGCACCGCCTCGTCATCGCGGGACGCGGCCGGGAGGCGATACGGCTCTCGGCGCTGGGGAGCGGCCTCGCCGTGGCCGTCGCGCTCCCGCTTGCGGTGCCCGTGAGCGCCGCGATGGAGTCGGCGTACCCGGCCGTGCGCGACCACCTCCCGCTGGTGCTCGCCGCGGTGGTGGCGCTTCTCGTCGGGACCGAACCGACCCTTCGGGCCGGTGCGGTCGGGCTGGCGGCCTTCGCCGCGAGCGCCGCGCTCGGGTGGCTCACGCTCGACCTCTCGCCGGCGGCCCCGCTCGCGGCCGGCGGGATGTTGACGCCCCTGTTCGCCGGGTTGTTCGGCGCGCCGGTCCTCGTCGACGCGCTCGGCGGCGCGGGCGTCCCGGAGCAGGCGGACGCCGCGGTCGCGTCGCCGCGCCGGGTCGTCCTCGGAACGGCCGCGGCGGGCGCGCTGGCCGGCGCGGTCGTGGGCTACCTGCCCGGGATCTCCAGCGCGATCGCGGCGGTCGTCGTCCTCGCCGCGACCCCCGGCACCGCTGGCGACCGGGGGTACGTCGTCGCGACCAGCGGCGTCAACACGGCGAACACGATATTCGCGCTGTTCGCCCTCGTCGCTATCGGCGAACCCCGGACCGGCGTCCTCGTCGCGTTCGAGACCGTCTCGGCCCCGCTGAACCTCCCGTTGCTCGTCGCCGCGACCCTCCTCGCGAGCGTCGCCGGGTTCTGTCTCGTGCTGTCGCTCGGCGACCGTTACCTCCGCGTCGTCGGTCGGATGGATTACCGTCGGCTCTCGGTCGGCGTGCTGTGTCTGCTGGTCGCGCTGTCGTGGCTGTTCGCCGGCCCGGTCGGCGCGGTCGTGTTCGCTGCCAGCGCCGTTCTCGGCCTGGTCCCGGTCCGGTTCGGCGCGCGTCGCGTCCACCTGATGGGGGTGTTGATCGGTCCGATCGCGCTCGGACTGTAGCGGTCTCCTTCGCCCGACGCCGACAGGTCACCGCCCAACGGGCAGGGTTACCTGTCGCGGCGTGGGCCACCAAGCGTACGCCCGCGATCGAGAAAGTTCGACTACGAGGACGGCGATGACGGTAACGTCGTCGTGACCTACACCGCCGAGAACACGAGCGACAGCGAACAGACCGACACGACCACCGTGAACGTCCCCGCGGGACGGGACAGCTACGAGCGGTTCACCGAGGTGACGATCCCGTCGGGCGAAACCGTCGGGAAGGCGGAGTCGTTCGACCGGGTCACGGTCGACGAGTTCCGCGACGACGGGGGCATCGGCTTCGACTGGAGCGGGTCCTGACCCGGCGTCGCGGCCCGTTCCGACCCGCCGACGCGAAAAACAACGGTTAAAAGTGGTCGGACGGTACAGGGGTGTATGAGCGAATCGGAACAGAAGCGAGCGCAGAAGTGCGTCTCCTGCGGGATCAACATCTCGGGGACGACCGCCGCTGCGTTCAACTGCCCGGATTGTGGGCGTCAGATCTACCGGTGCTCGAAGTGTCGCAAACAGAGCAACCTCTACGAGTGCCCGGACTGCGGGTTCACGGGGCCGTAACGATGGGGAAGGTCGCAGCCAAGATCAAGGTCATGCCGCAGAGCCCCGACGTCGACCTGGACGACCTCCAGGAGCGTCTGGAGAACTCCCTCCCGGAGGGCGCGAAGATCAACGGCGTCGAGCGCGACGAGGTCGCGTTCGGTCTCGTCGCCCTCTACCCGACGGTGATCGTCCCCGACGACGCCGGCGGCACCGAGGCCGTCGAGGAGGAGTTCGGTAACGTCGACGGCGTCGAGTCCGTCGAAGTCGAGAACGTCGGTCGCGTTTAAGCGGTCTTTTTCCGGGGTCGGCCCGCGGCGCGGCACGCGGTCGAACCCCGCGCTCGCTCAGCGAGACAGTGACATCCCCGCGTCCGGGCGATCCGCTTCGCCGGGACGTTCCGGTTCCCCAACGTATTTGCTACGTCTGGGCGACGTCAGGTGCATGGCAACGGACGGCACGCTCGAAGCCCTGGCCAGCCTCCCCAGTTTCCACCACCCGACGGCCTCTCCGGACGGCTCCGAGGTAGCGATGTACTACGACGGGTCGGGCCGTAACGAACTCCACGTCCTCGACGCGGCCGATGGCGAGGACGCGCGCTGGAGCGACGGCGAAGTGCCGCGGAACGCCCGCTGGTACGTCCGCTGGGGCGCCGACGGCGACCGGGTGTTCTTCCACCTCGACGACGGCGGCGACGAACAGAACGACGTGTACGCGGTCGACCGCGACGGCGACGTCGAGGCGGTCGCCGAACTCGACGGCCAGTGTACGCTCCAGGACGTCGGCGACGACGGCGAGACGCTGCTCGTCGGATCGACAGCCGACGGGCAAATGAACCTCTACACGCACGACTTCCCCTCGGGGGAGACGGCGAAGGTGACGGACTTCGACCGGGCGGCGAGCGCCGGAACGCTCTCGCCGGACTGCTCGCGGTTCGCGTTCGCGAGCAACGACTCGGACGACTTCGACAACCGGGACGTCTTCGTCGCCGACGCCGACGGCTCCGGCGTCCGAAACCTCCACGTCGGCGAGAGAGGCGCGGAGTCGATGCCCGTCGACTGGTCGCCCGACGGCGAGCGCCTGCTCGTGGCGGACAACAGCACCGACCTGGGGCGATGCGGGAGCTACGACGTCGCCGCCGACGAGGTCCGGTGGCTGGGCGACGACGAGGCCGAAGAGGTTCCCGTCGCCTTCCTCCCCGACGGGAATCGCGTCCTCGCGCTGCGTACGCGGCGGGCCGCCGTGATGCCGGTCGTGTACGACCTCGATGATGGCGGCTCGCGGGAGCTCGACCTGCCGGAAGGCGTCGCGGCGTTCCCGCAGCAGGGGAACCCGGTCCTGGGCGACGACCGGGTGCTGGTGACGCACACGACGCCGACGGAGCGCACGGAGCTGCTCGCGTACGACCTCGCGACCGACGAGGCCGACGTCCTCAAGGCCGCCGACTACGGCGACGTGGACCCCGACTCCTTCGCCGACGCGGAGTACTTCCGGTTCGAGTCCCACGACGGCCTGGAGATCGGGGCTCTGCTCTACGATTCGGGCGAGCGCCCGTCGCCGCTCATCGTCAACCCGCACGGCGGCCCGCGGTCGGCCGACTACCGGTCGTTCGATCTGTACACGCAGTTCCTGGTCACGCGCGGGTACAGCGTGGTACAGGTCAACTACCGCGGTTCGACCGGGCGGGGCAAGGAGTTCGTCGACCTGCTCAAAGACGACTGGGGCGGCGACGAACAGGAGGACGTCGCCGAGGCGGTCCGACGGGTGACCGAGCGCGACTGGATCGACGACGACCGCGTCGTCGTCTTCGGTGGGTCGTACGGCGGGTACTCCGCGTACTGGCAGACCGTCCGGTACCCGGAGCTGTACGACGCGGGCGTCGCGTGGATCGGGCTTACCGACCTCACGGACATGTTCGAGAACACGATGCCGCACTTCCGGACCGAACTCATGGAGAAGTACCTCGGTACGCCGGCGGAGAACCCGGAGCTGTACGAGGAGCGTTCGCCGGTCTCGCACGTCGAGAACCTCGACGCGCCGCTGCTGATGGTCCACGGTGTCAACGACCGGCGCGTCCCCGTTTCCCAGGCGCGGATCTTCCGCGACGCGCTCGACGAGGCCGGGTACGAACGCGGCGAGGACGGCGACTACGAGTACGTCGAACTCGGCGAGGAGGGGCATGCGTCGTCGGACATCGACCAGAAGATACGGCTGTTCCGGATCCTCGACGACTTCCTGCGGCGTCGGATCGGCGCGCCCGCGGTGGCCCGGGCCGACGACTGAGCGACGGACGACCGGCCGTCCAGCGCCGCCGCATCCAACCCGGGTCCGAGGGTTTATCACTCGGGCCGCGGCCACACCCGCCGTGAACTGAACGTCGCCGCGAGGCCGGCCGAGGCGGACGTACGGCGCGCCGCCTCGCGGACCGAACCGCCGTCTGTTCGCTATTCGATCGACGCGTCCATCGCCTGCTGGAGGTCCGTCTTCAGGTCGTCGACGTGTTCGATCCCGACGCTGGCGCGGATGAGGCCGTCCGAGAGACCGGCGGCCTCGCGTTCCTCGGCGGGGATGGAGGCGTGGGTCATCGTCGCCGGTTGCTCGATGAGGCTCTCGACGCCGCCGAGGCTCTCCGCGAGGGTGAACACCTCCGTGCTGGAGACGCACTCCGCGGCCTCCTCCAGACTGGCCTCCAGTTCGAACGAGAGCATGCCGCCGAAGTCGTCCATCTGCCCGGCGGCGATGTCGTGGCCGGGATGCGAGTCGAGACCGGGGTAGTAGACGCGGTCGACGTCCTCGTGATCGTCTAACCACTGCGCGAGTTCGCGGGCGTTCTCGCAGTGGCGGTCCATCCGCACCGGGAGGGTCTTGGTCCCGCGGAGGACGAGGAAGCACTCGTGGGGACCGGGCGTCGCCCCGACGCTGTTCTGGTAGAAGCCGAAGCGCTCGTCGAGTTCCTCGTCGTTCGTTATCAGCGCGCCGCCGACCACGTCGGAGTGGCCACCGAGGTACTTGGTGAGCGAGTGCGAGACGATATCGGCACCGAGGTCGAGCGGGCGCTGGAGATACGGCGTGGCGAAGGTGTTGTCGACGGCACAGAGCGCGTCGTGGTCGTGGGCGACGTCCGCCGCGCCCTCGACGTCGACGATGGACATGAGCGGGTTGGTCGGCGTCTCCAGCCACAGGAGTTCCGTCCCCTCGCGAAACGCGTCCTCGATGGCGTCGAGGTCGGTCGTGTCGACGTAGGTGAACTCGACGTCGTACTGCGTGTACACCCGGTCGAAGATGCGTCGAGTGCCGCCGTAGATGTCCTCGCCGCTGACGACGTGGTCGCCGGCGTCGAGGAGGTTGAGTACGGTGTTGATAGATCCCATCCCCGAGGAGAAACAGCGGCCGTACTCGCCGTTCTCCAGGCTAGCGAGGTTCGCTTCCAGGTCCGTCCGCGTCGGGTTGCCGGTCCGGGAGTACTCGTAGCCGCGGTGCTCGCCGGGGGCGTCCTGCTCGTAGGTGGAGTTGGCGTGGATCGGCGTCATGAGCGCCCCCGTCTCCTCGTCGGGGTCCTGACCGGCGTGGACCGAGCGCGTCTCGAAGCGGAAGTCGTCGTCCTCGGGCATGTGTCGAGTATCGCACCGGCCGCGGAAAACGGTACCTCTCTCGTCGTCTCGGCCGGGTCACCGACGAGCGCCGTTCGTCCGCGACGAGGCGGGAACGCACCTTTTATAACCGTCAGAGGAGAAAGGATGCGCACGACTATGCCGAACTCAAACGGACCCCGAAAGAAAACTCGCAAGAAGCTCTCGAACGACCCGCGAGAGAGCGGGACGTCCCCGCCCCAGCGCGCCATTCAGGAGTTCGAGACGGGCCAGAAGGTCCACCTCAAGATCGACCCGAGCGTGAACGACGGTCGCTTCCATCCCCGCTTCGACGGCCTGACAGGCGAAGTCGAGGGGAAGCAGGGCCGCTGCTTCAAGGTCGGTATCAACGACGGCGGCAAGGAGAAGACCCTTATCGTCGCGCCCCAGCACCTGCGCGCCCAGCAGTAGAGCGATGACGATATTCAAAGAGAAGGTCGACGAAGAACACCTCACCATCTCGGAGGCGAAGGAACTGCTCGCCGAGGTGGAGGCCGAACGCGCCGCGGACGAGGACCGCGAGATGCGGTACGAACTCGCCCGCGCGATCGAGCACGTCAACCGGTTCGCCCTGCTCACGCCCGAGGAGTCCCGCGAACTGGTCGACGAACTGCTCGAACTGGAGAAGGTCGACGAGGCCACCGCGTACAAGGTCGCCGACCTCCTGCCGCAGGACCGCGACGAACTCCGCGCGGTGTTCGCTCAGCAGCGCTACTCGCTGTCGGGCGACGAGCTCGACGACATCCTCAACGTCGTCGCGAAGTACGTCTAACGAACGTTCTCGGCAGGCGACTACTTAAGTGGCCGGTCGCCGTACTCCTACGTCAGTATGACCGACTCCGACAGCGACGGTCCCCGCCTGCGCCACGCGGTGTTGCTCGATTACTTGCCGCACGGGCGGGCCGACGACGACCGCCCGCAGTACCAGAAGCCGCCGCTTGCCTACGCCGTCGGCGAGTCGGATTTCCGGCTGTTCGAGACCGTCTTCGAGGACGAGGCGGAGGAGAGCATCGGTGACCGCGTCGTCGTCGAACCTGCGGAGGAGCGCGAGGACATCGACCGCGTCCGGACCATCGAATACGAGGACCTCTCGGGCGGCGCGCAGTCCGAACTGGAGTACGCCATCGAGGACATCGTCACGGAGAACGAGGGGCGGTTCGTCGACTTCTACAACGACGCCCAGCCGATCACCCTCCGGCTTCACCAGTTGAACCTGCTTCCGGGCATCGGGAAGAAGCTCCGGAACAACGTGTTAGACGAGCGAAAGCGGGGGAAGTTCGAGAGCTTCGAGGACCTGGAGGAGCGCATCTCCGGCCTCCACGACCCGAAGAGCGTGCTGACCGAGCGCATCATGGAGGAGATCCGGGACGACGACCTGAAGTACCGCGCGTTCGCCGGCCGCGAGGAGCGAGCGGAGTAGGTCGCCGTGAGAGCCGGGGGCCGGTGGGTTTTAAACCGTCCGTTGCCTACCGGGCGATAATCGAATGAGAGACCCAGACGGCCTGCTGGCCCGCGCCGGCGTCAGGGGGAACCCCGACCGCGACCAGCACTTCCTGGTCGACGACCGCGTGCTCGACCGGCTTCCGTCCTACGCGACGGCGGCGGACGCGGACCTCTCGCACGTCCTCGAGATCGGACCGGGGACCGGCGCGCTCACCGACCGGTTGCTCGGCGTCGCGGAGGCGGTCACCGCGGTGGAGCGCGACCCCGACCTCGTCGAGTTCCTGCGCGAGGAGTTCGCCGACGAGGTCGGAGCGGGACGGCTGACGGTGGTCGGGGGCGACGCGCTGTCGGTCGACCTGCCGGAGTTCACCGCGTCAGTCTCGAACCTCCCGTACGGCGTCTCCAGCGGGATAGCCTTCCGGCTGTTGCCGAAGCAAGTGCCGCTCGTCCTGATGTTCCAGAAGGAGTTCGCCGAGCGGATGGCGGCGGAACCGGGCAGCGACGACTACGGACGGCTGTCGGTGTCCGCACGGCACTACGCGGACGTCGAGGTCGTCGAACCGGTGCCGAGCGAGGCGTTCTCGCCGCCGCCGAACGTCGAGAGCGCGGTCGTCCGGACGACGCCGCGGGACCCGGACTACGAGGTCGACGACCCGGACTTCTTCCTGCGGTTCGTGAAGGCGATGTTCACCCAGCGGCGGAAGACGATGCGCAACGCCGTCCGGAACACGGCCCACATCTCCGGACTGAACGACCCCGACGCCGTCGTCGACGCGGCGGACGAGAGGCTGATGAGCATGCGAGCAGGCAACGTGACGCCGGCGGAGTTCGCCGCGCTGGCGACGCTTGCCGCCGACGTGGGGCTGGAGGACGGCGATGGCTAACGTCGCGGAGGCGGTCAATCGCCTGTCGGAGGTCTTTCAGGCGACGGAGGCCCGCGTCGCGGTCACGCTGTTCTGTCTGGTCGGGGTGCTGACGATCGCGAGCCTGACGCGGTGGGGGCGGTCAAAGCTCGCGGAGCGGATCAAACCGCTGTACGCGGATATCGTTGCGACGACCGCGCTGATCGTCGGGTTCGTCAGCGCGGCGCTCGTCAGCGTCGGGGTCTGGGGGCAGGCCAAGATGGTCAACCGGGAGCTAGAGGGGCTGTTGCCGGGGAGCGACGCCGCGCCGAACATCGCGTTCAGCCTGGTGATCCTCGTCGGCACACACGTACTGCTTCGTTTCGCCAAACGCGTGCTAACGGAGCTACAGGACTCCAGTCACGCCCTCACCGAGCACCAGCGGGAGGTCACGCTCAGGCTGACGCAGGTCGTCCTCTGGTCGCTCGCGATCATCGTCGTCCTCGGCGTGTGGAACTTCGACCTCTCCGGCCTATTGGTCGGGGCGGGGTTCCTCGGCATCATCGTCGGGATGGCAGCGCGGCAGACGCTCGGGTCCGTTCTCGCCGGGTTCGTTCTCATGTTCGCCCGGCCGTTCGAGATCGGTGACTGGGTGGAGATCGATGACGAGGAGGGGATCGTCACGGACATCACGATCGTCAACACGCGCGTACAGACGTTCGACGGCGAGTACGTGATGATCCCCAACGACGTCGTCTCCGGGAACACGATCATCAACCGCACGCGGAAGGGCCGCCTCCGCATCGAAGTGGACGTGAGCGTCGACTACGACGCGGACGTGGAGCGGGCCACGGAGGTGGCGAAGGCGGCGATGGGCGAGGTCGACCACATCCTCACCGTGCCGACGCCGCAGGTCGTGGTCAAGGAGTTCGGCGACTCCGCCATCCTGCTCGGCCTCCGGTTCTGGATCGACAAGCCGAGCGCCCGGCGCAAGTGGCGCGCGCGGACGGCAGTCATCCAGGCAGTCAAGACGGCGTTCGACGACGAGGGGATCAAGATCCCCTTCCCGCAGCGCGAACTCATGGGGCGCGAGGAGACCGAGGGGTTCCGGACTGCGGAGCCCCGCGAAGCGACGCCGCCGACCCCCGACGGAGGCGAGGAGTGACCGACCTCGCCGACCGCCGGGGGACCGAGACCGAGGTGTACCAACCGGCGGAGGACTCGCACCTGCTCGCGACGGCCGCGGTCGAGACGCTGGACGGCGACGAGCGAGCACTGGAGGTGGGGTCAGGGTCGGGCTACGTCGCCGTGTCGGCGGCCATGGAGACCGGCGCGGACGTCGTCGCCGCGGACCCCGCCGTCCCTCCCCGCGAACGAGGACGCCGAGCGCGACGACTGGATGGAGGTGGCGCTGTCCGGCGGCGAGACGGGCCGGGCGGTCGTCGACCCCTTCCTCGACACGGTCGGGCGCGTGGTGGCACCCGACGGCGTCGTCCTCCTGCTGGTGAGCACGCTCACCGGCTACGACGAGGTGGTCGCGCGGGCGAACGACCGCGGGTTCGCCGCCGAGACGGTCGTCGAGGAGTCGTACCCGTTCGAGACGCTGTCGGTGCTGGCGCTCGCGCGCGACTGATCGGCGGCGGAGCACGGGTTCACCGCGACCCGGGAACGGCAGCGGGCGTGCGAACCGTTATCATAACCGTGGTGCATTTACAGGAATAGGAAATATTAAACAGCGTCATTTCGTAGGGACGAGCACCGATGCCGGAACTCGTAGCGACGTCCCCGGGGCTGTTCCCGCTCCCGGACTGGGCGAAAGACAGGCTCTCCGACCAGAAGGGCCACCAGAAGCACGACCTCATCAGCGGCGACGAGGGCAAGGAGATAGTGGAAACGTACGAGGAGGCGCGCTCCGAAGCGATCGACCGACAGCGAGACGCCGGTCTCGACCTGATCGGCGAGGGCCAACTGCGCTGGGACGACATGCTTGCGCACCCGCTGGCGGTCCACGACAACGTGGAGACCCGCGGCATCGTCCGCTACTACGACAACAACAACTTCTACCGCGACCCCGTCGTCACCGGCGACCTGACGTTCGACGGCGACGTGGCCGCCGAACTGGAGGCCGCCGTCGAACTCCGTTCGACGAGCCGTCAGCACTCGTCGAGTTCTGAGACGGCCGCGGCAGCGGAGACCGACTCCCTGCAGGCCGTCCTCCCCGGTCCCTACTCGCTCGCCGACCTCGCGACCGACGAGCACTACGGCGACGAGGCCGAGTTCCTGGACGCCGTCGCCGACTTCCTCGTCGGCGAGGCCGAGGCGTTCCCGGACGTCGAGACGCTGTTCCTGCTGGAACCGTCGCTCGTCGAGAACGCTCCCGGGGACGGCGTCGACGAGCGCGCCAGCGAGGCCATCGACGCCGTGGCCGACGCCGTCGACGCCGAGGTCGTCGCCCACACCTACTGGGGCGCGCTGGACGAGAAAGTGTACGCCCACCTCTTGGACGCCGACGTCGACGCCGTCGGCTTCGACTTCGTCGCGGATCAGGCGGACAACCTGTACAACATCAACGAGTACGGCGCGACCGACGACGTGGCGCTTGGACTGGTGAACGGCCAGAACACGCTGATGGAGGACGCCGACGCCATCCGCGAGCGCGTCGAGTGGGTCGACGAGCAGACCCCCGGCGCTGACTTCGGGAAGGCGTACCTGACGGCCAACGCCGGGCTGTTCTACCTGCCGTACTCCGAGTTCGAACAGAAGCTGCAAGCGCTCGCGGACGCCGCGTCCGCCCAGGAGGTGAAAGCATGACTTCCGAAGCACCGATGGCGCTTCGACGTCACGCTCACACATCGCAGAGGTGTTTCGCATGACTTCCGAAGCACCGATGGCGCTTCGACGTCACGCTCACGCATCGGAGAGGTGCTTCGCATGACCGACAACAAGGAGCAGTTCCGACCCGCGGACCACCCGAACGACAGCTTCATCCTGACGACCGTCGTCGGCAGCTATCCCAAGCCCAAGTGGCTCGACCGAGCCCGCGACCTCTACGAGGACGAGGACGCGGACTTCGACGAGAACGCCTGGCAGGAGGCCAAAGACGACGGCTCTCGACTCATCACGAACGAGCACGAGCGCGCCGGCCTCGACGTGGTCGTCGACGGCGAGATGCGCCGCAACGAGATGGTCGAGTTCTTCGCCGACCGCATCGAGGGCTACGAGTTCAAAGGCCCCGTCAAGGTGTGGGGGCACAACACCTTCGACAAGCCGAGCGTCGTCGGCGACGTCGAGTACGACGGGTCCTGGCTGGTCGACGAGTACGAGTTCACCGCGAGCGTCGCCGACCGCCCGGTGAAGGTGCCGATCACCGGCCCGTACACGCTCGCGTCGTGGTGTTTCAACGAGGCCTACGAGGACGACGCCGCGCTGGCGAACGACCTCGCGGACCTCGTCAACGAGGAGGTCGAGAAGCTGGTCGAGGCCGGCGCTCGCTACATCCAGATCGACGAGCCGGCGCTCGCGACGACGCCGGACGACCACGCCATCGTCGGCGACTGCCTGGAGCGCATCGTCGACGACATCCCGGAGGACGTGCGCATCGGCCTGCACGTCTGCTACGGCGACTACTTCCGCATCTACCCCGAGATCCTGGAGTTCCCGGTCGACGAGTTCGACCTCGAACTCGCGAACGGCGAGTACGAGCAACTCGACGTGTTCACGGAACCGGAGTTCACCGCCGACCTCGCGCTCGGCGTCACCGACGTCCACGTCGCCGAGGTCGAGTCCGTCGAGGCGATCAAGGAGAACATCAAGAAGGGACTGGAGGTCGTCCCGCCGGAACGGCTGGTCGTCAGCCCGGACTGCGGCCTGAAGCTGCTCCCCCGCGAAGTCGCCTACGAGAAGACGGCGAAGATGGTCGAGGCGGCCCGCGAGGTCGAGGCCGAACTCGACGAGGGCGAGATCGAAGTCGGGCGCGGCGCGGTCGCGGACGACTGACCGGTCGAGGGGTTCATCGCGAGACTGCGGTCTCGGCGGAGTTAGCCGACGACTGACCGGCCGCGGCTTCGCTCGGACTCTCACGCGCTTTTTCTGCCGACCCGTCCGACGAGCGTTCGCTCAGACGATACCGCGCGCCAGCGACCCGACCACCCCGCCGAGAAGCGGTATCGCGACGCTGATGTACGGTAGCTGCCCGGCACCGAGGTAGCCATCGAACGCGCCGCCGTCGGCGAGCAGCCCGGCGAACGCGAGCCACGCGAGGACGCCGAACGCGAGGCCGGCCGCGAGCGCTCGCGGGAGGTCCCGCGAGGCGAGGCCGACCAGCGCGCCGCCGAGGACGAAGCCGACCCAATGGGCCTGTGCGACGGCGAGTCCCACCGCCGCGCCGAGCACCAGCCCGCCGGCCCGCGTCCGGGGGTCGCGCCGAACCGCGGCGAGGCCGTCGGTTAGCGCGCTCATCCGTCGCCCCCCTCGAAGGTGACGGCGAGGTCGCCCTCGACTGCGAGCGCCATCCCGCGGTACTCGCCGTCGGCCCACAGCCGCAACTGGTCGTCGTACTGATCGGAGAGGGGGTCGCCGGCGTTCCCGCCGGGGAGAACGCAGCGGGAGTCGCCGTCCATGGGGCAGATCATCCGCCAGCTACTGCCGACCGCCGAGTCGGCCCGGAAGTTCGGCGGCGGCGGCGAGCGCGTTCGCCATCGCCGCCGACCGCGTCTCGTCGCCGAACCACGGGTCCTCGTCGGGGAGCGTCGCGACGACCCAGTCTCGCGGGCGATACTCCTCGCCGAGACCGGCCTCGTCGAGGACCGGGCCGACCGCGCGCTCGCGGAAGCGGTCGAACCAGCGCGAGAACAGCGACGCGGCGCGGGAGTCGGGCGTCATCCGATAGTCCCATTCGCGGAGCGCGTCGACGGCGTCCGAGAGGCCGTCTCGCTCCGCGGCCGCGTCCACCAACTGGGGCACCAGATCCGCCGCGCGGCCGTCGCGGGCGTCCCGCTGGAGGTCGGCGACGAACTCAGGCGTGACGGGGTCGCCGGACGCCGCGCGGCGGTCCAGCCGCTCGTAGATCCGCCGGCCGCGGTACGGGCTGGCGTAGTCGACGCCGATGTAGTGTTCGAGGTCGTCGGCGACGCGCTGGTTCGCCGTGGCGACGTACTCGGCGTCCACGGCCGCGGGCTTGTCCTCGAACGGGACGAACCCGTCCCACGACGACTCGCCGAACGGCTCGAAGCCCTCCCACTCCCCCTCGCCGGCCGAACCGTCGAAGATCCGGTCGCCGAGGACCGTCTCGCCGTCGATCCGCCGGACCGGTATCTTTCCCGTCATCTGGTAGAGCGTCCGACCGTCCCGGTCGGCGTACACGAGGTTCTGGGTGGGCAGGTCGAACTTCCGGGTCGCCTCGCGTACGTCGTCGACGCCCTCGCTGTGCGCGTACTCGCGGATCGCCAGCGTGGTCCGCGTCGCGGAGTGACCGGTCCACGCGACGCCGACGCGGTAGCCCTCCCGCTCGACCACGGGGCCGTGGACGCTCTTTCGCACGGTCACCTCGCGGTTCTCCCCGCCGGCGACCTCGATCTCGCGGCGTTCGCTCTCGAAGTCGCGCAACTCGCCGCGGTAGCGGTAGCGTTCGCCCTCGGTCTCGTACTCGTAGAAGTCGACCACGTCCGCGCCGACGTTCGTGAACCCCCACGCGCCGGCGTCGTTCTCGCCGATGACGACGAAGGGGACGCCGGGGAAGGTCACGCCGCGGACGTCAGTCCCGTCGCCCCGGAGGTGCATCTCGTACCACACCGGCGGAGCCATCAGGGAGAGATGCGGGTCGTTGGCGACGACCGGCGCGCCGCTTTCGGTGTGCTCGCCCGGCGGCCCGGATCGGCCACGCGACCGACAGCTCGTCGTGGTCGAGCCGCGCCGGATACAGGGTCCCCGCTACGTCCTCGCCGAGTTCGTTCGCGGCGGCGGCCTTCCGGAGCGCGCCGAAACTCCCGGTCAGCGTCCACGATATCTGCTTCTCCATCAGCATCGAGTCCGCCGGGGTCCAGGGGTCCGGTTCGTAGTCGAGCAGGCCGAACTCCATCGGCAGGGCCTCGTTCTCGACGTAGGCGTTCACGCCGTCCGCGTACGCCGCTACGACCGGGCCGGTGTCGGTGTCTCGGACGAGGTCCCACGTCGCGTCCGCGGCCCCCGCGAAGTCCATCCGGACGTGGAACTCGTCGGAGTCGACGGCCGCCTCGCCGACGACCGCCGACACCTCCCCGCGCATGACGCGGCGCTGGAGGTCCATCTGGAACAGTCGGTCGGCCGCGGACGCGTAGCCCGCGGCGAAGTAGAGCGCTCGCTCGTCGTCGGCGGTGACGTGGGGGACGCCCCGGTCGTCGTATCGGAGTTCCGCCGGCCCGTAGGGACTGCCGACGGTGCCGTTCAGGTCGTCCGTGGCCTGTCGCCACGCCGCACCGGAAAACGGTGCGAACCGTTCCAGATAGCTCCGGACGGGCGACAGCGTGCCCGCCGCGACGCTCCCGCCGAGTATCGCGCCGAGTAGCGCCCGCCGGGTGCGCTCGGTGTTCATATCGCTTCGTGAGAGCGGGGAATAATAAACCCGAGGTGCGTCCCGGCGGCTTCGGGCGGGCGCGAGCAGATACGCCACGAGCGCGAGCGGGCCGGCGTACAGGACGGCGAGGAACTCGACCCGCGCGCTCGTTCGACGGGTGGCGACCGCGGGGTGACCGAGGGGGACCGCCAGCGCGAGGGGCGCGACCAGCGGGGCGTCGGCGAGCAGGTTCGCGTGCGGCGTCGTCTCGATGACGGCGTACGCCGTGGCGAGAGAGAGGACGGCACCGAGGGCGTAGTCCGCGGCCGGGTCTCGGTCGGCGAGCGCGACGAGGGATCCGACGGCGACTGACGCGCCGAACGTGACGCCGAGCAGGGCGCTCGGAACCGGGTCCCCGTGTCCGGCGTGGAGGCGAGAGCGGGACGGTCATCGAGCGACCGAAGGCGCGCGAGCGACGTGAACGGAGTGAAGAACGAAGCGAACGGGAGCGGTTACTCGTACAGCCAGGTCTCGTCGATGCGCTCGTAGTCGACCAGTTCCCCCTCGTCGAAGTAGAGGTCGATCTCGCGCTCGTTCGCGCCGGGGTCCTCGTGGTCCGCGGCGTGAACGACGTTGCGACCCAGG
Organism: Halobacteriales archaeon QS_9_68_17; assembly: GCA_003023565.1. Taxonomy (GTDB): domain Archaea; phylum Halobacteriota; class Halobacteria; order Halobacteriales; family Natronoarchaeaceae; genus Halostella. Next base: position 9,089 of record PXSA01000009.1, on the reverse strand, counting down.
TCGAGGGCGTAGTCGCCGCGGATGGTGCCGGGCGCGGCCTCGGCGGGGTCGGTGTCGCCGATGATCCGGCGGACCTGTCGCGTCGCGTCCTGTCCTTCCCACACCATGGGGACGACGGGGCCGGACGTGATGAACTCCGTCAGGTCGTCGAAGAACGGCTTGTCGGTGTGCTCGGCGTAGTGGTCTTCCGCCTGCTCCTGACTCATCTGAATGAACTTCGCGCCGACCAGCTTCAGGCCGCGCTCCTCCAGACGGGAGACGATCTCGCCCACGAGTCCGCGCTGGACCGCGTCGGGTTTCGCCATCACGAAGGTGCGCTCGCGCTCGGTCACGCGAGCCACCTCCGGTGGCGAGCGTGACGTCGGCGATCGGAGTCCGAGCCGGAGGTGAGAAAGCGGTTTCCGGGGATCATTCTTCGGTCTCCTCTTCGGCTTCCTCGGCTTCCTCGGCTCCCTCGGCTTCTTCGGACTCCGCTTCGGCGTCGTCAGCCGGCTCGGACGCCTCGGCTTCGGCGGTCTCGTCGACCGCTTCGGCGTCGTCAGCCGGCTCGACTTCTTCGGACTCCGCTTCGGCGTCGTCAGTCGACTCGTCGATGTCCTGCTCCTCGCGGCCCCCCGTAGCGGCGGGCTCCTGTGTGGCTTGGGACGCGCGGCGGTCGGCCTGCTCGCGGCCGGCGGCCGTCCACTCGGTCTCGCGCGGTTCGCGACCGAGGTCGGCGTTCTTCTCGCACTTGCTGGAGCAGTAGTACGTCGTCGAACCGTCGGTGCGGACGAACATCGTCCCGGTGCCGGGTTCGATGGTCTGCCCGCAGTAGTCGCACTCTCGCGTCTGCGGCATCGTTACTGCCCCCCGATGGAGTCGGCCTCGCGGGCGGTCTCGCGGAGCTGGAGAACGTCGCCCTCGCGGACGGGGCCGAGACAGTTTCGAGTGATGATTCGGCCCTGGTTCTCGCCTTCCCGGATGCGGCACTTGACCTGCATGGCCTCGCCGTGCATTCCGGTTTTGCCCACGATCTCGATGACCTCTGCGGGCGTGGACGTGGATCCGTCTTCGGTCTCTTCAGCGCTCATTGGTTATCGCCTCAGCGGAGGTCCTCGACTTTGTCGGCGATGTCCTCGACGTCATCGCCGGCCTCACCGGCGTCGACGACCGCGGCGGCGGCGCTGCCGACTTCGAGGCCGGCCGCGTGGCCGACGTCGTCCTGAGTGTCGATGAAGACGAAGGAGATACCCTTCTCGTCGGCGAGTTCGGGCAGATGCATCACGATCTCCTCGGGCTGAACGTCTTCGGCGACGTAGACGAGTTCGGCGTTGCCGCGCTCGACCGCCTTCGTCGTCTCGTTCGTACCTTTCTTTACCGTACCTGTGTCCCGGGCGACCTCGAGCGCCTCGATGGCGTCGTCCTGGAGGTCAGCCGGGACGTCGAAATCTGCGTATACTGGCATTGTTAGTCACCTCCCGCGCGTGGGCTCGCGCTCCCCTGCCGTCGCCACGTCGGTGGCGGCCGGGAACCGCCGGGGAGATCCCCGACGGCCGTCAGTTTCCCGACGGCGAGAATCCTGTGCGGCTAGGAGCATCATCAACCCCGCGCGGGCTGTAGAACCGAATAGCGCGCCACCCCATAAAAGCGCTTTCAAACGTTCGGTGCCGTGTGAGACAGCGACACGGCCAGCCGCCACGGGGGTCGCCCGTCGCGGACCGCCGCCCGCAAGCGCAAAACCCCTTACCCGCCGGGGCGAAGGGGGTCGCATGAACGCAGTCGCGCTGGCCGGGTCGCTCCGCGAGGAGGCACGCCGCGCCGACGAGCGCCGGATGCTGGTCGTCGCCGGCGGCCGCGACGCCTGTTACGACGCGGTCGGGGCACTCCTCGACGGCCTCGACCTCCCCCTCTCGCGGACGACGCTCGTCGGGCCGAACGACCGGTTCCGGTGTGAACGCCTGCCCCCGGACCGCGCCGGCGACCTGCTGGGCGAAACGCGCGACGCCGTCGTCGTCGACGCTCACGAGGAACTGCGCCCGAACGCCGTCGGGCGCGTGGTCGGCGCGGTGGACGGCGGCGGCCTGTTCGTCCTGCTCGCGCCGCCGCTCGACGACTGGCCGGACCGCCGCGACGGCTTCGACGAGAGCCTCGCGGTGCCCCCCTTCGGCGTCGCCGACGTGACCGGGAACTTCCGCGAGCGGTTCGTCCGCACGCTCCGCGAGCACCGGGGGATCGCCGTCTACGACGCCGACGCGGGCACGGTGGAACGCGACGGCCTGACGGACCCCGCTCCGCGGCTTCCCGCCGACCCCGTCACGGTCCCGGCCGAGGACGAGCGAGCGTTCCCGGCCGCCGCCTACGAGGCCTGCCTAACGACCGACCAGGTAGACGCCGTGCGGGCGTTCGAGGCGCTCCGCGAGACGGACACCGCCGTGGTCGCCGAGGCCGACCGCGGTCGCGGGAAGTCGAGCGCCGCGGGGCTGGCCGCCGGAGCGCTCGCGCTCTCGGGCGACGACGTGCTCGTGACGGCCCGCCAGTACCGGAGCGCCCGCGAGGCGTTCCTCAGGGTCCGCGAACTGCTGGACGCGGAGGGCGCACTGACCGGCGTCGACCGCGACCCCCCACAGCGGATCGACGCGGCGGGCGGCGGGTGCGTCCGGTTCGCCCGCGCGGTCGAGGCCGCGGACCTGCCCGGCGACCCGGACGCGGTCTTCGTCGACGAGGCCGCCGCGCTCCCCGTCGGCCTGCTCGAATCGTTCCTCACGGCCGACCGCGTCGCCTTCGCCACGACCGTCCACGGCTACGAGGGCGCGGGCCGGGGCTTCTCCGTCCGTTTCCGGGACCGCCTCGCGGGGAGCGACCGCGCGGTGACGGACGTCCGCCTCGACGACCCCGTCCGGTACGCCGGCGGCGACCCCGTCGAGGTGTGGGCGTTCCGGGCGCTCCTGCTCGACGCGCGACCCCCGGTCGAACCGCTCGTGACTGACGCGACGCCCGAGACGGTCGAGTACGAGTCGCTCGCTCCGGCCGACCTGCTCGCCGACGAGCGCCTGCTCCGCGAGGCGTTCGGCCTGCTCGTGCTGGCGCACTACCGGACCGAACCGAACGACCTCGCGCGCCTGCTCGACGCGCCGAACCTCTCCGTGCGGGCGCTCACGCAGGGCGGCCACGTGGTCAGCGTGGCACTCCTCGCTCGCGAGGGCGACCTGCCCGCCGATATCCGCGCGGAGACGTACGAGGGCGGTCGCGTCCGGGGGAACATGGTGCCGGACGTGCTCACCAGCCAACTGCGCGACGAGGACGCCGGCGCGCCCGCCGGTCGCCGCGTCGTCCGGATCGCCACCCATCACGACGCTCGCTCGCGGGGGCTGGGCTCTCGTCTGCTCGACGCCGTAAGGGACGAGTTCGCGGGTCTCGACTACCTGAGCGTCGGCTACGGCGCGGCCCCCGGCCTCGTCGACTTCTGGCGCGAGAACGGCTACTCGACGGTCCACCTCTCGACGACCCGCAACGACGCCAGCGGCGAGTACTCCGCGGTGATGCTGAACCCGCTCTCCGCCGCCGGGCGCGACCTCCGCGACCGCCACTCCCGGCGGTTCGTCCGCCGGGTCGGGAGCGTCCTCTCGGACGCGCTCGACGACGCGGACCCCGACGTGGTGCGGGCCGCGCTCCGGGCCGTCGGGGCGACCCCCGACCTCGACCTGACGCCGTACGAGTGGCGCGTGGTCGCCGACGCCGCCTACGGCCCGGGGCTGTTCGACGTGTCGCCGCGGCCGTTCCGCGCGCTCGCGGTCCGACACCTCGCCGAGGGCGAGGCGGACCTGACGCCCCGCGAGGAGCGCCTGCTCGTCCTGCGGGCGCTACAGGCCCGCGAGTGGCCTGCGGTGGCCGACGCGCTCGACTTCCCCTCCGCGCGCCAGTGCATGCGGGCGCTCGGCGACGCGTGCGAACCGCTGGTCGAGGCGTACGGCGACGAGACGGCCCGCGAGCAGCGGGAGCGGTTCCGCGAATAGGGCTACGGGAGGCCCCGCCGGAGGACCGACCCCGGCACGCCCCCAGCAGCCACGCGACCAGTCGCCAGCGGCGGGTGACGCAGGCGTGCGACCGCTTCGCTCGGATCGCGTCGGCGGTCCGCTCGGCCGCCGTCTCCGGCGACGCCACCCGGAACGCGTCGCCGAGCATCAGGTCGGTGTCCACGTCGCCCGGTTCGATCGTCATGACGGTTACGTCCCCTCGGTGCGGGCGCGGAGACCGGCGAGGTAGTTCGAGACGAACGCCTTCGACGCGCCGTACGCCGGCGCGTCGCCGTTGCCGACGCGCGCCGCGACGGAGGAGACGCCGACCGGATGGCCCGCGCCGCGCTCCTCGAAGCGGTCCATCGCCGCGGCCGCGGTCGCCGCGAACCCGTGGACGTTCACGTCGACCGTCTCGCGCTCGGGGTCCCAGTCGAGGTCCGGGTTCACCCGCGCGGTGCCGGCGTTGACGACGACGACGGACGCCGCCCATCGCGTCGGCGAGGCGGTGGAACCGGTCGCGCGCCTCCTCGGGGTCACTCCCGTCCATGCGCGCGACGTAGCTCTTCGTCGGTAGCGCCTCACCGACCTCGCAGGCGGTCGAGGCTCCGGGCGGCGAGGCCGACCTCGTAGCCGTCGGCGGCGAGTTCGCGCCCCAGTTCCCGACCGACACCCGAGGACGCACCGACGGCTGTCGCGCTGTCTCTGTCTCCCGTGCGCGTTTGGACGACAGGTGATCGCTGCGGCGGGACCGGTCAGCGGTCCCTCGGATCACCGGTAGAGCGAAGACCGTTCGCGCCGATCTACCGACCATGCGGACGTGTACCGAGGAGGACTGCGACCGGGAAGCGGCGGTGCGCCTACACGTGCCGTGGGCGGAGAATCGGCTGGTCTGTGCGGCGCACGGGCGCGTCCTCGCGCAGAAAGCGGGGATCGTCGCGAACCCGATAGAGGACGCAAACCTGTAGCGCGGGGGTCGGGCCTACAGCTCGCGGGCCATCATCACTTCGTCGACGTACTCGTCGTCCACCTTGTAGTGGTCCTCGCGGACGGCCTCCGTGTCCCACCCGTGTTCGGTGAGGAAGTCGATGGCCTCCTGGTTCGTCGATGGGACGCTCTGGTAGATCTTCTCGTAGCCGTTCTCGGCGGCCCAGTTCACGCCGCGGTCGAGCAGGCGCTCGCCGATACCGTGCCCGCGGTACTCCTCCAGAACGCCGACGGTGAGGCGCGCGGTGTGTTCGAGTTTGCCGACCTCGGGCACCTCGATGTGGACCCACCCGACCACCTCGTCGTCGACGGTGGCGACGAAGAAGATGCGCGACTCCAGTTCGTTGTGGCGCAGGAGCACCTCCTCGTGGTCGATGACGTCGGCGACCGTCTCGGCCTCGATGTAGCTTCCCGCCTCCGCCACGTCGCGGATGGACCCGACGAGACCGGTGAGGTCCTCCTGTCTGGCCTGCCGGATGGTGCAGTCGACGCCGTCGGCCTCGAACTCCTCGGTGTCGGCGTCCTCGAACGCGACGCGGAGTTCGCCGTCGACCTCCTCCAGTACGCCGTCGCGCTTGAGGATCGCGACGTGGTGACCGAACCCCCGCGGGTCCATGTCGAGGGCGCGCCGCAGTCGCTTCGGTTCCAGCGACCCGTGACTCTCGACGTAGTCGTAGATCTCTCGCCGGTCGTCGTGGCCGAACTCGAACTCGCCGGTCAGTTCCATGTTCACCGTTAGCACTCGGCAGGACTTAGATTTTATCACGAACTCTCATTATCGGCAACAGGGCGGCCGCTCCCCGGCGGAAGACCGGCGAAACCCGGCGTCGTCCGCCGTACGGCGTCGGTCCGGCTACTCCGGGACGCCCGTCAGGATCCGGGCAACGGCGGGCAGGTCGTGCGTGTCGAGCAGGGCCTCCGCGGCCGTCCGGACGGTGTGGTCCGCGTCGATCTCGACGCCGTAGCAGGCGGCGTACAGCTCTAACCAGTCGTTCATCGCCCGCTCCAGTCGGTCGAACTCCGCCTGGCCGAACCGGACGGGGTCGCCGCCGGTCCGGCACTCCACGTACAGCGAGACGGTCGGGCCGAACCCCTCGCGCAGGAGCGACAGCGCCCGTTCCTCGTCCGGCGGGTCCGCCGGCGGGTCGAACGATGCCCGAGCCGCCGCGGCGCGGTCCGCGAGGTCGTCGACCCGGTCGCCGGTCCCGGCGTCAGCATCGGCGTCCGTCGCGGTCATCTCGCGTCACCCCTCGCGGAACTCGACGCCCCTGCCCCCGCGCGGGTGCTCCCAGTCCGTCTCGGCGACGATGGCACAGGTGCCACACTCCACGCAGGGCTGGGTGTCGAGGCTGACCGCGGTCTCTTCGTGGCCGTTGACCGTGACCGTCTCCTCGCGGTAACAGCCGCCGCCGAACCCCCTCGCGCTGACGGGGCAGGCGTGCACCGCCGCGCCGCTCGCCTCCGCGGAGTTGTCCAGCAGTTCGATATGGGGGTTGCCCACGTCCGTGTCGTAGGTGAGGTCCCCGATGCGGTCGGCCAGGTCCGGCGGCTCGTAGTCGGCCTCGCCGCCGACACGCGTCCCCAGTTCCTCCGCGATGACCGTCGGCATCGTCACGTACGGCGTCCGGGTGTCCGGCGCGAGCATCGCGAGGAACGGCGACGAGTAGAGGCTCTCCAGCCGGTCGTCCAGCGCGCGAACGCCGAGGCGACCGAGCCGCGACTCCAGCGCGCGGTCCGCGAGTTCGGTCGCGCGCTCGTTCTCGCCGAGGGCGCTCGCCACCTCGTAGCGTTTCGGCCGTAGCTTCTCCATCACGCCCTCGTCGCGGAGCTTCTTCGCGTAGCGCTCGCCGGCGCTGTCGGTGTCGCCGCGCGATTTGGCCTCGACGAACGCCTCCGCGGCGAGCGCGCCGGCCGTCACGGCGTGGTTCATCCCCTTGATGATCGGTCCCTGCGCCTGCATCTGCCCGCCGGCGTCGCCCACGAGCACCAGGCGGTCCTCGTGGGGGTCCCGGTGGGCCACCTTCTTCGAGTCCGGGACGAGCTTCGCGGCGTACTCCCGCTCGCGGTACTCGTCGCCGATCCAGTCGGCGAGCAGGGGATGCGTGAGCAGCGCGTCGAGCAGTTCGTGCGGCTCCGCCTCCTCCGCGACGAGGCTGTCGAGGTGGAACACGGTGCCCACCGACAGCGAGTCGCGGTTCGTGTAGACGAACCCACCGCCGCGGACGCCGTCGAAGAGGTCGCCCGAGAACAGGTGGGCCGCTCCCTCGTCCGGGCCGAGGTCGAACCGCTCGTCGACGTCCGGCACGTCGACGACGGCCTTGACGCCCTGGAACCACTCCGCCGGCTCCTCCCAGTCCATCAGGCCGGCCTCGCGGGCGAGTTCGGAGTTGACGCCGTCTGCGGCGACGACCAGGTCCGCGCGGACGGGGTCGAGTTCGTCGCAGGTGACGCCGACGATCTCGCTATCTTCCCGCAGGAGAGAGCCACGAGTCCATCCGCCGCCGGAGGACGGCGTCGGACCACTCCGTGTCGTGCTCGTGCAGGTCGGTGATGTCGAACGTCTTCACACGGTCGCCGGCGACGTTGTGCAGGTAGTACTTCGTGACGGGCCGCTCGGAGGCCGCGCCGCGGAAGCCGGGGAACAGCGTGTCGATGGTGTACGGCGCGGACTCCTCGGCGTAGATGAGGCCGCCGCTGACGTTCTTCGACCCGGCGTCGACGCCGCGTTCCAGCACCAGCGTCTCCACGCCGTTTCGGGCGAGCGTCGCCGCGGCCGCGGCACCGCCCGGCCCCGCGCCGACGACGACCGCCTCGTAGTGCTCGGCGTCAGCCATCGCCCTCACCCCCGGTGCCGTCGGCGACCGCTCTCACGAACTCGCCGCGCTCGACCGCCTCGGTCAGTTCGGGCAACACCTCGAACACGTCGCCCTCGATGTAGTAGTCCGAGAAGTCCCGGATGTCGGCGTCGGGGTCCGTGTTGATCGAGATGACCGTGTCGGACTCGTCCATCCCGACCTTGTGCTGGATGGCCCCGGAGATGCCCGCGGCGACGTAGACGTCCGGTTCGACGATCTGCCCCGTCTCGCCGATCTGGCGCTCCTCGGCGGCGTAGCGCTCGACGTGGCCCTCGAACTGGTACGAGGAGGTGACGATGCCCCGGGTGATGCCGAGCGCGGCGTCGTCGAACGCCTCCGTCAGTTCGACGCCGAGTTCCATACCCCGCGTGGGGTCGTCGCCGATGCCGCGGCCGAGCGCGACGACGACCTCGTGGCCCGTGAGGTCGACGCCCTCGTCCAGTTGGTCGTAGTCGGTGACGTCGACGCGGAACCAGTCGTCGTTCAGGTCGAGGTCGTGTTCGACGACCTCGCCCTCGCGCTCGGGGACCGGCTCCGGCACCTCGAAGCTCCCCGGGATGACCGAGCCGCCCTGCGGGTGGAACTCCCGGTCGGGGTTGTCCAGACAGAGGATCGTCGAGTACTCGAACCCGGAGAAGTCCGGGCGCTTCATATGCAGGACCCGCTCGAACACCTTCTTCGACCCGGCGCTCCCCGTCTTCACGGGGTTCGAGATGGACACCTCCTCGATGTACAGCCCCGAACAGTCCGACGCGAGGCCGGAGTCGAGTTCGGCCTGCACCAGCGCGGAGAGGTCCCGGCCGTTGTTCGTCGCCGGGAACAGCACGTAGCGCGGTTCGTCGTAGTCCCGCCAGTCGGCGGGGTCGGGGTCGCCCTCGCCGGGGTCGCCGCCCCACCGCGCCATATCGCAGAACACCTGCGCGTAGGACTTGTGGCGGAACCGGTCGAGGCGCTCGTCCTCGTGGTAGACCACGACGTCCGCGCCGTAGGAGAAACACTCGTCGGCGAGGCGTTCCACGTCGTCGCCGACGAGGACGGCGACGACTCGCTCCGACTCGCTGTACTCCTCGTTGTACTCGTCCATCATCTCCCGCGCCTTGCCGAGCATCTCGCGCGAGCAGTCGATGAGTTCGCCCTGCTGGGTCTCGCAGTACACCCACATGTCGCCGTAGGTGCCGTCCTCTATCGCGCGGACGTGGCGCTTGTCGGCGGTCGGGTGGTCGAGTTCGGGGTGTTTCTCCTCCGGGGGGAGGTC
>PXSA01000008.1 GCA_003023565.1 Halobacteriales archaeon QS_9_68_17 | reverse complement strand
GGCGCGACGCCGACGGCGGGCCGCGAACCGATGCCGACCGCGGTCCGCGGGGCGACGAGAACGACCGCAGGGGACGGGCCGACGACGCCGACGGCCGGTGGGACGACCGCGACGACGACCGCCGGAACGGCCGGGACTGACCCCCGCGGCGGCTATCGCACGGTAGTCGAGAAAGAGCCGACTGCGACCGCCTGCCCTCAGTCGTCGGTCGACGCCGCGAACCCGGTCGACTCGGCCGACGTGCCCACCGTCGCGGGTTCGGGCGGGGACTCGCGGACGTCATCCGCGCCCTCCTCGGTGATGACGCGGTGGTACGCGTCGGGCATCACCTTCACGAACCGGCTCAGATACTCCTCCCAGTCGTCCAGCACTTCCTCCCCCTTCTCGCTGTCCGTGTAGGCGACGTGGTTCTCGACGAGGCGCTTCAGCATGCGGCGGTCCTTCTCGGACAGCGAGTCGGCGAGGCTCACCATGCCGGTGTTGGCCGTCGACTCGAAGTCGCCGGACTCGTCCAAGACGTACGCGACGCCCCCGGACATACCGGCCGCGAAGTTCTTCCCGGTGTCGCCCAACACGGCGACGACGCCGCCGGTCATGTACTCACAACCGTGGTCGCCGACGCCCTCGACGACGGCTTTCACGCCGGAGTTGCGGACGGCGAAGCGCTCGCCGGCGACGCCGTTGACGTACGCCTCGCCCTCGGTCGCGCCGTACAGCGCGACGTTGCCGATGCAGATGTTCTCGTCCGCCGCGTAGTTCGCGTTTTCGGGCGTCGTCACGGATATCTTGCCGCCGGAGAGGCCCTTGCCGACGTAGTCGTTCGCGCTCCCGGTCAGATGCATCGAGACGCCGCTGGCGAGGAACGCGCCGAAGCTCTGGCCGGCGGTGCCGCGGAGGTCGACGTTGACGGTGTCCTCGGGCAGGCCGGCGACGCCGTGGCGCGACGACACCTCGTTCGACAGCATCGCGCCGACCGCGCGGTCGGCGTTCGACACGTCCGTCGCGATGTCGACCGGCTCCCCGCGCTCCAGCGCGGCCTCGGCCGCCTCGATCAGGTCGTGGTCGAGTTGCTCGTCTATCTCGTGGGTCTGCGCGCGGACCTTCCGGCGCTGGTCGCCGTTCGGCACGGCGAGCACCTCCGAGAGGTCGACGTTGCGGGCCTTCGGGTGGTCGACGTCGTCGCGCTGGGCGAGCAGGTCGACGCGGCCGACCATCTCGTCCACGGTTTCGAAACCGAGGTCAGCCGTGATCTCCCGCAGCTCCTGCGCGATGAACGTCATGTAGTTGATGACGTGCTCGGGCTCGCCGGGGAACCGGTTGCGAAGCTCCTCGCGCTGGGTGGCGACGCCGACCGGGCAGGTGTTCTTGTGGCACTGCCGGGCCATCACGCAGCCGCTGGTGACCAGCGGCGCGGTGCCGAACACGTACTCCTCCGCGCCGAGCAGCGCGCCGACCGCCACGTCGCGGCCGGTCTTCATGCCGCCGTCGACGGAGACGCGGATGCGGTCGCGCAGGTCCGTCTCGACGAGCATCTGGTTCGCCTCGGCGAGGCCGAGTTCCCAGGGGAGGCCGGCGTTCTTGATCGAGGTGCGCGGGCTCGCGCCGGTCCCGCCGGAGTGGCCCGAGATGTGGACCACGTCCGCGTTGGCCTTGGCGACGCCGGCCGCGATAGTGCCGATGCCCGCCTCGGAAACCAGCTTGACGTTGATGTCCGCCGCCGAGTTCGCGGCCTTCAGGTCGTGGATCAGCTGCTTGAGGTCCTCGATGGAGTAGATGTCGTGCAGCGGCGGCGGCGAGATGAGACCGACGCCGGGCGTCGCGTACCGGACGTGGGCGATCATCTCGTTGACCTTCATGCCGGGAAGGTGGCCGCCCTCGCCCGGCTTCGACCCCTGCGCCATCTTGATCTGCAGTTCGTCGGCGTTCGTCAGGTACGACGAAGTGACGCCGAAGCGGCCGGAGGCGACCTGCTTGACGTTGCACTCCTTCTCGGTCCCGAAACGCTCGGGCGGTTCGCCGCCCTCGCCCGTGTTCGACTTGCCGCCGATGCGGTTCATCGCGATCGAGTTGTTCTCGTGGGCCTCCGGGGAGAGGCTCCCCAGACTCATCGCCGCGGTCGAGAATCGCTCGACGATGTCGGCGATGGGTTCGACGTCCTCGACGGGGATCGACTCCCGCTCCTCGGTGGCGAACTCGAGCAGTCCGCGGAGCGTCTGTAGGTTGTCGCCCTGGTCGTTGATCCGCTCGGCGAAGTCGAGGTAGGTGTCGTAGTCGCCCTGGCGGACCGCCTGCTGGAGCGTGCCGACGGTGCTCGGGTTCCACTGATGGTGGATGCCCTCCGAGCGGTGCTCGTACTCGCCCATGCGCTCGATCCCCGCGCCGTCGAAGGCCGCCTCGTGGCGCGCTTCGAGGTCCGCCTCGATCTCCTCGATGCCGATGCCGCCGGTGCGGGCCTCCGTGCCCTCGAAGTACTCGGCGACGAAGTCGTCGTCGAGGCCGACCGCCTCGAAGATCTGTGCGCCCTGGTAGCTCTCGACCGTCGAGATGCCCATCTTCGCCATCGTCTTCAGGAGGCCGTCCTCCAGCGCGCCGACGTACGCGGCGACGGCGTCCTCGACGTCCGCGCCGTCCTCGCCCGCGACGATGTCGTCGATGGTCTGGAAGGCGAGGTAGGGGTTGACGGCGTCGGCCCCGTAGCCGACCAGCGTCGCGACGTGGTGAACCGCGCGCGGGTCGCCGCTCTCGACGACGATGCCGGCGTGGTTGCGCAGGCCGTTGCGGACGAGATGGTGATGGACCGCGCCCATCGCCAGCAGGCTCGGGATCGGGACGCGGTCGGGGCCGGCGGCGCGGTCCGACAGCACGACCACGTCGTTACCCGCCTCGATCGCCTCGCGGGCGGCGTCGCGGACGTCTCCGACGGCCGTCCGGAGGTCGCTCTCGGGCCGGTACGTGATGTCGACCGTGGCCGAGGAGATGCCGTTCGCGGCGACGTTGCGGACCGCGGCCGTCTCGGCGTCGGTGAGCACCGGCGAGTCGAGCACCAGCTGTCGTGCGTGTTCCTGTGACTCGGCGAGCAGGTTGCGCTGGAAGCCGAGCCGCGATTCGAGGCTGGTGACGAGTTCCTCGCGGATGTAGTCCAGCGGCGGGTTCGTCACCTGCGCGAACAGCTGTTTGAAGTACGTGAACAGCGGGCGGTTGTAGTCCGACAGCACCGACAGCGGCGTGTCGTCGCCCATCGACCCGACGGGGTCTTTCCCCTGTTTCATCATCGGCTCGATGAGGTTCTCCAGTTCGTCCTGACTGTAGCCGTACGTCGACTGATGGGCGAGCAGGTCGCCAACGCTCGTCCGCGGTTCGCGGTCGTCGAGGTCCGCGATGTCGGCGAGGTCGACCTGCTCCTCGTCGACCCACTCGCCGTACTTCCCGTCGACGAGGTCGTCGAACACCTCGTCGTCCGGAATGACGCGGCCCTCCTTCGGGTCGGCCAGGAAGATCTGACCGGGCTGGAGGCGGCCGCGCTCGGCGATGTCCTCGGGGTCAGTTTCGAGCGCGCCGGCCTCGCTCGCCATGACGAGCGTGTCGTCGGTCGTCACGTCGTAGCGGCAGGGGCGCAGACCGTTGCGGTCGAGGACCGCGCCGATCCGCTCGCCGTCGGTCGCCGCGACGAGGGCGGGTCCGTCCCACGGCTCGACGAGCGAGGCATGAAAGTCGTACCAGTCCTTCCGGCCCTCGTCCATCGCGTCGTCGCCCCGCCACGCCTCGGGGATGAGCATCCGCAGGGCGTGCGGCAGGTCGCGGCCGTCCTCCATCAGGAGTTCGAGCGCGTTGTCCACGGAGGCCGTGTCGGACTGTTCGGGGTCGTTGATGACGGGCTTGACCGTCCCGATATCCTCGCCGAGCGTCTCGCTCACGAGGTCGGTCTCGCGGGCGCGCATCCAGTTGATGTTGCCTTGGATGGTGTTGAACTCGCCGTTGTGGATGACGTTGTGGTAGGGGTGCGCGAGGTGCCACGCGCCCAGCGTGTTCGTCGAGAAGCGCGCGTGGACCATCGCGAACGTCGACTTCACGCGCTCGTCGGTGAGGTCGGGGTAGTAGTCGGCGACCTGATCGCCTTTGAGGAGGCCCTTGTAGACGACCGTCTCGCGGTCGAGCGAGCAGACGTAAAAGCGCTCGGTCCCGTCCGGCTCCTCGTCTTCGACGCGGTTCTCCAGCGCGCGCCGGGCGACGTACAGCGCGTGGTCGAACGCGTCGACGTCGAGGCCGTCCGGCCGGATGAAACACTGTCGTACGTCCGGTTCCGACTCGACGGCAGTCGCGCCGAGGTCCGCGTTGTCCGTCGGCACGTCCCGCCAGGCGAACACGTCGAGGTCGTACTCGGCGAGGGTCGCCTCGACGAGGTCGGTCAGGGCCGCCGCCGCATCTCCCTTCCGCGGGAAGAACATGGATCCGACGGCGTAGGTGTCGGGGAACGAAGCGTCGAGCACACCCTCGAAGAACTCGCGGGGGGTCCGCAGGAGGACGCCGGCCCCGTCGCCGGTCGACTCCTCCGCGCCCGTGGTTCCGCGGTGTTCGAGGTTCTCGAGCAGTTCGAGACCGTCAGCGACTACTTCGTGGGTGGTGCCGTCGTCGAGGTCCATGACGACACCGACGCCGCAGTTGGACCGCTCGTCCGTGGGGTCGGCGAGGCCCTCGGAGCGGTCCGGTCGTGCGTGGGGCTGTTTCATACTTCGTACGAACCACTGCCCCGGTAAGAGGCTACTCCTAAATGGCTGAGTGTAATGCACACTTATACTAGGAGATTAATATCGTCGAACACGGCGATCGTCCACGCGTGACCGCTGCTCGAACGGTCGAGAACAACAGGATCGTTCACGAAAACGGACGGTCGGGGAAGATAATCGCCCCACGGGAGAGTTCAGTATCGATGTGCGAACGCGAAATTGAAAACGGGTTTATTCACTTTTTCCAGATAGACATGGACGTATGAACATCCATGTGCCTTGTTCACACTGAACGATCGCCGTGGTCGACAGGGAGTAGCTTCCATCGACTGCGTCGCCCCGCTGGTCACCGCCGTACCGGTCGAACCGGGAAAGGGCGCGGGCGACGCCAGTTCGTGGATCCGCCGCCCGGCTCAGTAAGACTTCGCGAAGTACGCAGTTTCCTCGGCGTCGTCGCCACAGACGCCGCACTCGTCGCCGGCCGGTTCCTCGTCGCGGTCCAGCGGGACCATCACTATCTCGGCGGCGATCTCCTCCTTGATAGCGGTCTCGCAGGCCTCGTCGCCGCACCACGGCGTCTTGACGTAGCCGCCGTAGCGGCCGATGGTGCCGAGGATGTCCTCGGGGCTGTGGGCCTCGCGGACGTTCTGTTCCAGGTTCTCCTCCGCGGCGGCGTACAGTTTGTCGTACACCTCGTCGAAGTGGTCCGAGACGGCGCCGACGATGCCCGCGCGCTCCTCCTCGACCGTCTCGCCGTCGGGTCGGTGGACGACCGTCACGCGCCCGTCCTCGACCTCGTCGGGACCGATCTCGAAGCGGACGGGGACGCCGTTCAGCTCGTGTTCGTTGAACTTGAAGCCGGGGTTGCGCTCGTCGCGGTCGTCGAGTGTGACGCCGACGCCGGCGTCTTCGAGTTCGGCCGCGATCCCCGCGGCGTACTGGAGCACCTCGTCTTTGGTGTTTTCCTGCCAGATCGGCACGATGGCGACCTGCGTGGGGGCGACGGTCGGCGGGAGAACGAGGCCCTGATCGTCGCTGTGTGTCATGATCAGCGCGCCGAGCGCGCGCCAGGAAAGCCCCCACGAAGTCGTGTGTGCGACGTTCTCCTCTTCGTTCGCGTCGAGAAAGGTGATGTCGAACGCCTCGGCGAACGACTGACCGAGGTAGTGACTCGTCGCGCTCTGAACGGACTTGCCGTCGGGCATTAGTGCCTCCACGGTCGTCGTCATGTCCGCGCCGGGGAACTTGTCGTGCGGTGGCTTGCGACCGCGCATGATGGGAACGGCGAGTTCCTCCTCGAAGAGTCGCTCGTACTGGTCGAGACGCAGCATCGTCTCGTCCCACGCCTCGTCCTCGGTCTCGTGGGCGGTGTGGCCCTCCTGCCAGAGGAACTCCTTGGTGCGGAAGAACGGCTTCGTCTCGGTGGCCTCCCACCGGACGACGCTGCACCACTGGTTCAGGCGCAGGGGGAGGTCGCGGTGGCTCCGCGTCCACCGCGCCATGAACGGCGCGATGATGCTCTCGCTCGTCGGGCGCACGGCGAGGCGCTCCTCCAGTTCGTCGTGTCCGCCCTTGGTGACCCACGCCACCTCGGGGTCGAACCCCTCGACGATGTCTTTCTCCCGTTCCAGATAGCTCTCCGGGACGAACAGCGGGAAGTAGGCGTTGTCGACGCCAGTCTCCTTGAACCAGCCGTCGAGGTGGTCCCGAATCGTCTCCCAGAGGGCGTACCCGCGGGGGCGGGTGATGATGAACCCGCCCATGGGGGCGTAGTCCGCGAGGCCCGCCTTCCGGACGACCTCGGCGTACCACTCGCCGGGGCTGTGCTCCTTGCTCTCGGTGATCCCGAGTTCCTGCTCGTCACTCATGTTCCTTGGTCGTGCCACCGTGGTAATAAACGCGCCGTGTTCGCGGCCCGCGACGCCCGCCTGCTGACGGCCGAACGTCGGCGGGCGACGCACCGGCCCCGAATCCGGCGGCGCGGGACGTAACAACGCTCGACGAAAGCCTTCCTGCGCGATGCTGTCGTGCGAAACGACACGCGCGCAGGGCGTCGAACCGTCACCGAACTGCGGCGTCCGACTACATCGACGACGTGCTGGTCACGCTCAGCGGTCCGCGGCGTCGACACGTGCTGTGCTACCTGCGCCACCACGACGCCGGTCTCGTCACGTACGACCGAACGGCGAGGTCTCGCTCGAACCGCTTCCCGGCTACACTGGCGCGCTGTTGGAGGAAACGCTCCGGGCCGAACACGAGGCGCTTCCCCGACGGGCGACGCTGTCGGATGACCCCTCCAGCGAGGGGTGAACCGATGGCGCTCCGCGATTCCGTTGACGCCGTCGAAGGGAGAGCAGACGGTCGTCGAGTACTCGTCGGCCCCGTCGCCGGAACTGGGGAACCTGTTCGAGACGCGCGACATCACTGTACACCTGTGCGCTCCCGGACGACGGCTCCCGCGGGTTCGTCGTCGTCGTCGTCAGACGCGACAGCGAGTTCTACGGCGTCTGGACGCACGCTCCCGACACCGTCGGCGAGGTCGTCGCCCGCCTCCGCGAGAACTACTGAACGCTGAACGGGCTCGGCCCCTCGGTCCAGTCCCACCCGGGGAGCCGCGTCTGGAACCCCGCGGCCAGCGCGGCGTCCAGGTCGTCGGTCCCCGCCGTCGCGTCGTCGGGGTGGTGCGTGACGTCCGCGTAGTGGAAGGCGGCCTCGCCGAGGAGGTGCAGCGGCTGACCGCCCGCGATCATGCCCGCGAGCCGCCGCCCGAGCAGCTCATCGACCACGAACCCCGGATAGTCGCCCTCGACGTCGACCTCCCGGAGGAGCCGAACCAGCGCGGCCACGTTGACCGCGAGGTCACCGTCTGCGAACACCGCGTCGACTTCCTCGCGGTACCGCGCCGCCGAGACGCGGTCGACATCCGTCTCGAAGATCTCCGTGAAGTCCGCCCGGAGGTCGTTGATAAGCGGTACGACGACGCCCGCGCGCTCGCGGAGCTGGTCTCGTTCCGCCTCGACGGCGTCGGGAGTGAGTCGCATCGCCCGAAAGGTACGGCCCCCACCGGCATGACTCCGGCGGGGACTCCGCCGCTTGTATGTCGGTGCGGTCCGCGCCTGCGGGTCCGGTATTGCGAAGGCTTTTATAACAAGGAAGTAATATGCCCGGGTAAGCGGGTTCTCCCAATCCTTCCCGCAACGAGGGGACCGGTCCCCGCGCGTGTCGCGGAACCACGCCGCCCACAGGACAATTCGGACGATATCCCTATGTGTACCGTGTTACGTCGACGTGGCGGACAGTCGGACAGCACGCCGACCGCTCTCGCGGTCGCGAGCGTCCGGCAGCGCGACTCCGAGTGCGGTGCCCCCACGGACGAACGGGAGAACCCCGACGGAACCCTATCCAGTTCTCAATATGAGTTCAGTTGACCAACAACTCGACGACCTGCGCACAGAGATAACGAGCGAACTCCCCAACGGCATCACGGTGTCCGACGTCAAGTACGAAGGACCCGAACTCGTCGTGTACACGCGCGACCCGAAGAAGTTCGCGAAGAAGGGCGACCTCATCCGAAGGCTCGCCAGCAAACTCCGGAAGCGTATCACCGTCCGTCCCGACCCCGACGTCCTCTCGAAGCCCCGCGACGCGCGCGACCAGATCATGACCGTCATCCCGGACGAAGCGGGCGTGACGGACCTCGACTTTCACGCCGACACCGGCGAGGTGGTGATCGAGGCCGAGAAGCCCGGCATGGTGATCGGCCGCCACGGGAGCCCCCTCCGCGAGATCACGCAGGAGGTCGGCTGGACGCCGGAAGTCGTCCGCACGCCGCCGATCGAGTCCTCGACGGTCTCGAACGTCCGCAACTTCCTGAAACAGGAGCGCGACGAGCGCCGCGACATCCTGGAGAAGGTCGGGCGACAGATCCACCGCGAGGAGATGTCCGACGACGAGTTCGTCCGTATCACCACGCTGGGCTGCTGCCGCGAGGTCGGTCGCGCCGCCTTCATTCTCTCGACGCCCGAGACGCGCATCCTCATCGACTGCGGCGACAAGCCCGGTGCGGAGGGTGAAGTGCCGTACCTACAGGTGCCCGAGGCGCTCGGCGCGGGCGCGCAGAACATCGACGCGGTCGTCCTCACCCACGCTCACCTCGACCACTCCGCGCTCATCCCCCTCCTGTTCAAGTACGGCTACGACGGCCCCATCTACACCACCGAACCCACCCGCGACCTGATGGGCCTCCTCCAACTGGACTACCTGGACGTCGCCGCGAAGGAGGGTCGCGCGCCACCGTACGACTCCGAGATGGTCCGCGAGGCGATCAAACATACCATCCCGCTGGAGTACGGCGACGTCACCGACATCGCGCCGGACGTGAAGCTCACGCTGCACAACGCCGGCCACATGACACCCGCCTGTTCAACGGCGCGGTCAACGACTTCCCCCGCGTCGAGACGCTCGTCCTGGAGTCCACCTACGGCGGCCGCAACGACTACCAGACCGACCAGGAGGACTCCGAGCGAAAGCTCAAGCGGGTGATCAACGAGACGTACGACCGCGGCGGCAAGGTGCTCATCCCGGCGTTCGCGGTCGGGCGGTCACAGGAGATGATGCTCGTCCTCGAAGAGGCGATGCGCGAGGGCGACATCCCCGAGATGCCCGTCCACTTGGACGGGATGATCTGGGAAGCGACGGCCATCCACACCACCTACCCCGAGTACCTCCGCGACGACCTGCGCGACCGCATCTTCCACGACGACGAGAACCCCTTCCTCGCCGACCAGTTCAACCACATCGACGGCGGCGAGGAGGAGCGCCGCGAGGTCGCCGACGGCAGCCCCTGCATCGTCCTGTCGACCTCCGGGATGGTCACGGGCGGCCCCATCATGTCCTGGCTCCGCCACGTCGGCGGCGAGGAAGAGAGCACGCTCACCTTCGTCGGCTACCAGGCCCAGGGAACGCTCGGTCGCCGCATCCAGAACGGGTGGGACGAGATCCCGATCAACGACCGCGAGAGCGGCGGCCGCCGCGGCGGCAACACGCTCACGCTGGACATGGAGGTCGAGACCGTCGACGGCTTCTCCGGCCACGCCGACCGTCAGGGCTTGGAGAACTTCGTGAAGACGATGAACCCGCGCCCCGAGAAGGTGCTGTGCGTCCACGGCGACGAGTCCTCGACACAGGACCTCTCCTCGGCGCTGTACCACGACTACAACATGCGGACGTTCGCGCCGAAGAACCTGGAGACGTTCCGCTTCGTCTGAAAGCCTTCGACATCGCCCGGCGGCGACCGCGTCGCCCTTTCAATGTCCGCCGGAGCGGCTTCGCCGCTCCGGGCCTTCGCTCACTGCGTTCGCGGAGACGCCGCCAGAATCGCTGCGCGATTCTCGCTAAGGCCCGCCAGTTTGCGCGAGCGCTGGCGGTAGCCAGCGCACGCTCGGAGCGCCTGCCCTCCCCCGTTCGCTCGGCATGAACGCCGAGCGCGGCCACCGTTCCGCACCGCCCTTGACAGCTACCGCTCCGCGCCGCCTCCGTCCGCTCCGCACGGCTTTCGAAGTCGTTACCTCGCTGCCCCCGTGCCGTCGCCTATGACGAACGCGACGATGCTGTTCGCGCTGGCGGCGATGGTCTCGTGGGGCGTGTGGGCGGTGCTCGCCGACGTGGCGACGCGGTACATCGACCCCGTCTCCGCGATGATCTCCTCGTACGCGACGAGCGTCGCCGTCGCGCTGTCGTACGTCTTCGCGCGGGACCAGCCAGTAGCGACGGCGAAGACCGGCGTGACGGCCGCCTCGGTGCGGGCGTGTTCGCGGGCATCGCGGCCGTCGCCTTCTACGCCGGTCCGGAGCGGGGTCAAACCAGCGTCGTCACTACCGTCAGCGTGCTGTACTTCGTCGTCGCGGCGGTGCCCGGCGTCGCCGTCCTCGGCGAGACCGTCGAGGCGACCGACGTCGCCGGCGTCGGGTTCGCCGTCCTCGCCGTCGTCCTGTTGGCGCGCTGACGCACGTGCGGCGGGGGCGCAAGAGCGCGGGCGTTTGATGCGTCCCCTCCCGACTAGCACCGGTAATGAGACGACGCGCCCTCATCGCGACGGTCGGTGCCGGAATCGGCGGTCTCGCGGGCTGTCTCGGTGGCGGCGGCGACGCGAGCGCCCGCGACGACCATCCCGCGGCACAGGATCTGGACGCGCAGCCGAGTCTCGGACCGGACCCGGCCGACGCTGACAACCTGCTGGTCGCGTTCGAGGACCCCTCCTGCCCCACCTGCGGCCGGTTCGAGACGGAGACGTTTCCGCGCATCCGCGAGGAGATGGTCGAACCGGGTGACGCCGCCTTCGTGTTCCGGGGGTACCCGGACACCTACGACTGGGGAGAACCGGCCATACACGCGCTGGAGGCGACGTTCGACCGCGACGAGGCGGCGTTCTGGTCGCTGAAGGCGCACTTCTACGAGACGCAGTCCGCGTTCGACGCGGACAACGCGCTTGACCGCGTCGGCTCCTTTCTCGACGCGGAGACCGACCTCGACGCCGACGCGGTCGTGGTGGACGCCCGTGACGAGGCCTTCGCCGACGCGGTGCGGACCGACGTCGACGCCGCGGAGGGGAGCGACGCCTCGACGCCGTCCGTCGCGCTGTTCGCCGGCGACGAGTTCCGCTCGCTGGTGAGCGGCGCACAGGGATACGATGTCTACGCGGACGCCCTGAACGTATGACCCCGTCGCTCCCGTCGAGCGGCGCGGACTGGCGACTGGTCGCCCGCACGGTCCGGCTCGTCCTCGGCAAGCCAGCGTACGCGCTGGTCGCCGCCCTCGCCGCCGTCGTCGGCCTGACGCTGTTCGTTTACTCGCTGAACGCGCGCCTGATAAACGACCTCGTCCTCGGCGGGTCGCTCCCCCCGTCGAACCGCCTATCGATCCTCCTGAACCTCTACCCGGTCGTCAGCCCGACCGCCTACACTGGCGCGGAGTCGGCGGTTCTGGTCGCCGTCGCCGCCTTCACCGGCGTCAACGTCGCCCTCGTCGCGTACCACCTGCTCGAGAACGCCACCCTCCGCGGAGGGTCCGGCAGCGCGGCCGGCGTCGTTCTCGGCACCCTCGGCGCGGGCTGTGCGGCCTGCGGGTCGACGCTGCTCGCGGGCGTACTCTCGCTGTTCGGCGCGACCGGCCTGTTCGCGCTGTTGCCGCTGCACGGTCTGGAGTTCGCGCTCCTGTCGCTGGTCGTGCTGGTCCTTTCGCTGTACTGGCTGGCCGACGGGATGCGCGGCGGCCGGATCCGCGGGTGTCCGGTCGACCCCTAGTCCGCGTCCGCCGTGGTGTCGGCCGGGTCCTCGACCTCTCCCGTCGCCGGATACACGCCCACCTGGTCGCAGAGGTCTTCCATCGGGCACGCGTCCGGTCCTTCCAGACACGCCGGCTTGCGCGCCGTGCAGTCCTCCCGACCGAACTGGATCATCGCGGTGTGGCCGAAGCCGCATTTCTCCGCGGACACGGTCCGCTCCAGTTCCGCGCGCACTTCCTCGTGGTCCGCGTCCGCCGGTGCGACGCCGAGGCGGCGCGCGATGCGGTGGACGTGGGTGTCGACGGGGAAGACGCCGCCGCGCCCGCCCGAGAACAGCAACACGCAGTCCGCCGTCTTCGGTCCGACGCCGCTGACAGAGAGGAGCGTCTCGCGGACGGCGGACGGCTCCCCCGACTGCACGAACTCGTCGAACGCCGCCTCGGAGCCGAACTCCTCTATGACCCACTCGGCGGCGCGCTGGATGACTTCCGACTTCTGGTTGTACAGCCCCGCGCCGGAGATGGTCTCGGCGAGCTCGGAGCGCTCCGCGGCGGCGAGCGACTCGGCGAGGTCCTCGCCTCGCGGTTCGTCGCCGCTCGACTGCTCCGAGGCGCTTCGCGCCTCGCTGCCCCCGTACCGCTCGATCAGCGCGTCGTGGGCGGGCTGACTCGCCTTGTCGCTCGTGTTCTGGCTCAGGATCGTGCGGACGAGACACTCGAAGGCGTCGCGGCCGCCGTAGGCCTTCTGCCAGTACAGTTCGCCGAGGCGGTCGACGACGGCCTCGGCGCGCGTGTCCGTCTCGCCCTCGGTCGTCGCGGCGAACTCGTTCCACCCCTCGGCACCGCCGCTGATGTTCTCGGTCGGCTCGGCGTCGTCGGGCATGCGCGCCCCTTGGGGCGCTCGAAGGAAAGGCGTCCCGCTATTCGACGCGGACGGTCACGGTCAGGTCGGCCCCGCCGGCCAGCGCGTCGACCAGGTCGCGGTCGATCCCGTCGGCGGCGAACGCAGCGCCGAGTAGGAACGTCCGCTCGTCGACGTAGTCGCTGGTGCGGCCCACCGCGCTGCGGTCGCTCGACAGTTCGAGGTCGGGGTCGCCGCGGCCGCGCACCGTCTCGACGTGCCCGCCCGCCTCGAAGGTGGCGGAGATAGTGGCGTCCGCGTCCCGACACGCCTCGACGAACGCGGGGTCGAAGTCGGCGGGGGCGCGGTCGGCCTCGACGGCGAGGATGCAGTCGCCGGCCGGGGTGAGGTAGTCGTCCGTCGTCACCTCGAAGGTGCTCCCGTGCTCGGCGGTGACGTTCTCGTGACCGCGAGCGCGGATGATCTCCTCCATGGCCGCCGGTTGCCGACCGGGCTACTTATCCGGACCGCTTGACGACGGTCACCGTGACCGCGCCGCAGCCGCACTCGTAGGCGCGCCGGACGCCGCCGTCGCGCTCCATCTCCAGTATCAGGTTCTCGTCGGTGAGCGGGCGCTGACAGGCGTCGTTCTCGCAGGTCGCGGTGAGCCGTTCGAGCATGTCCGTCGGTTCGGCATCGCCCGTTGTTAAAGCGATCCGTCCGCGGGGTGAAAGTGAAAGTAAAGCGACGACGTAACAATTATTTCACCCCGGTACGGTTTCGAGGGTAGTGATGACGGGCACGTGGACTGCGGCGGCGGTCGATCCGAACGACGACGGAACGCCTCCGGACGCCGAGGAGTGGGTCGACGTGACAGTGCCCGGACGGCCCGAGCGGTTCGCGGGGGAGGACGCGGTGGCGTACCGCCTCCGGTTCGACGACCCCCGGGCCGACGACGACCAGCGGACGGTGCTCGAACTCCGCGGCCTGTACGCCCACGCCCGGGTCTGGATGAACGGCGAACTGCTGGGCGACCACGACACCTACTTCGTCCCGGCCGGATACGAGTTCGACCCGGCCGAGCGCAACGAACTGGTCGTCGAGTGCCGCGCGCCCGAGGACGCCTTCGGCGGAGTGCAGGCGACCGAGACGCTTCCCGCCGAGGCCGCCGTCCCCGGCATCTGGTGGGGTGCGCAGGTCCGCGTCCGCCCCGCGACGTTTCTGGACGACCTCTCGGTCACGCCGCGGTACGACGGCGACGACGCCGCCATCGAGGCGGCGGTCACCGTCGACGCCGAGGAACCGATAGACGACTACGTCACGCTCTCGCTCCGCCCCGAGGGGTTCCGCGGCGGCGGCGCGATGGAGCGGGTCGAGGTGACCGCCGAGGCGGGCGAGCGGACGACCGTTACGCGCGAGATGGCGGTGCGCGACCCCTCGCCCTGGTGGCCCCACGACCACGGCCCCCAGCACCGCTACGCCGTCCGGGCGAAACTCGGTGACACGTCCGTCAGCGAGACGACCGGGTTCCGGACCGTCGCCTGCGACGAGGACGACGGGTTGCTGGTCAACGGACGGCCGATAAGGGCCCGCGGCGTGAACCTCCTTCCGTTGGACGACCCGAGGGGCGACGTCGAACGCGCGGCCGAGGCGAACGCGAATCTCGTCCGCGCGCACGCACACGTGCCGCCGCGAGACCTCCACGAGGCCTGCGACGAGGCCGGACTGCTGGTCTGGCAGGACCTCCCGCTCACCGGCCCCGTCGAGCACGACGTCGACCGCGGCCGTGACCTCGCCGCGGCGCTGGTCGAGGAGATCGGGAACCATCCGAGCGTCGGGGCCTACGGCGTCCACGACGACCCGCGGGACCCGTTCGACGAACCGCTCGGATCGGGGCGGACGGACAGGTACCGCTTCCGTTGGCGGGCCTGGCGGAGCGAGTACGACCACGCTCCCGACGAGTCCGTCGCCGAGGGCCTGCCCGACGACGTGCCGGTGTTCCCGGTGGCCGGGCCGCCCGGCACGTCGCCGGACGCGGCGAACCTCTACCCCGGGTGGAAGTACGGCGACGCGTCGGACGCCGAGTGGCTCCTCGACCGCTACCCCGACCTGGGTCGGGTCGTCTCCGAGTACGGCGCGGGCGCGCTGGCGTCGAACGCCGACGGCTCGGTGCCCGGGTTCGACGCCGACGCTCACGCCGCGAAGGCCGGTACCGACGACCCCGATGCCTCGCAGGCGTACCAGGCGGCGACGGTACAGACCGTCACCGACACGCTCCGCCGCCGCGGGACGGACGTCGCGGCGGCGTTCGCGCTCCGGGACCCGGCACCCGACGCGGGCATGGGCGTCCTCGCCAACGACCGGTCCGAGAAAGCGGCGTACGAGGCGCTCGCCCGGTCGTTCGAACCCGTTCAGGCCGTGCTCGACGAACCCCCGTCGCCCGGTGCAGTCGGGGTCACCGTCGTCAATGACGGGCCGGAACCGGTCGAACCGACGCTCTCCTGGGCGGCCGGTGACGCCGAAGGGACGGAGACCGTAACGCTCGGTCCCGACAGCACTGCCGACGCCGGTACGGCGTCGATACCGCCGGACGCGGAGACGCTGGAACTCCTCCTGACGCTCTCCGATCGCACGGTGTACAACGAGTACGATTTATAAGCCCTCGCCCCATCCGTGACAACGGTTTTCACGGTGGTCTCGGGCCGCTTGCGAACGGTTTTCAGGGGTTCCACCACCGATACCTTTATAACCGAACCGGCCCAACCAGTGTTTACCAGAACGCCACCGGCGTTCCGGCAGCATCGCTCGCACGGCCAGAATGACAGGGAATCCTTATCCACGGTCAGTGACACACGGCCAGCAGCGAACGCTCCGGACCGGTGCGGTATGGCACAGAGGCTTGACTAACACATGGTAGACCGATCGAAAAACGTCGAACTCACAGAGGACGACCTCGAAAACGAATCCAAAGGACAGCTCATCAAGATGGCGGGTCAGCTCCGCGACCGACGAAACGAGCTGAACCAGATGGCGTCCGAACGCGCGTCCAAGCGCGACGACCTCAACGCCGAGACCCGCGAGAAGGTCGACGAGGCACAGGACCACCGCGAGAAGCGCGACGAACTCAACGAGCTGGTCCAGGAGCACAAGGAACAGCGCAACGAGCTGAACGCGAAGGCAAACGAGCTCTTCGACAAGGTCGAGGCGATGAAGTCCGACCTCGAACTCAACGAGGGCAAGGACTTAGAGGAGCTCGAAGACGAGATCGAGGAGCTCGAGTTCAAACAGCAGACCGAGGTCCTCAGCACCGAGGACGAGCGCGAACTCATCGAGAAGATCGAGGCCAAGCGCGAGGAGTACCAGCAGCGCAAGGAGAAGCTCGACCAGAACGAGGACCTCGAGGAGTACGTCGAGAAGGCCGAGTCCGTCCGTTCCGAGGCCTCCAAGCACCACCAGAAGGTGACGGAGCTCGCCGACAAGGCCCAGGAACACCACAACGAGATGATCGAGGCCTACCGCGAGGCCGACGACATCCGCGACGAGGCCGACGAGATGCACGAGAAGTTCGTCGAAGCGCAGGAGGCGGCAGACCGCCACCACGAGGACTTCGTCCGCGTCCAGAAGCGCCTGCGCGAACTGGACAAGCAGGAGGAGGAAGAGCGCAAGTCCGAGCGCGAGCAGAAGGAGGAAGAGGCCAAGGAAGAGGCCGAAGAGATCTACCAGAAGTTCAAGGACGGCGAAACCCTCGACACCGAGGACCTGATGAAGCTCCAGAAGACGGGACTGCTGTGAAGTGCCTCGGGGTCAAGCCCCGAGGCTTCCTGCTTCTGCGACAGAACTTGCACCATGAGGCACAGCGGTTCCAGTCTTCACAGGCGTGGATTAGGCCTCTCCCCGACCTACTCAGTAGCGACGGCGGATACGGTTGTGACCCGGCTTGTTTTCGCCGTGTAAGCCACGTCCGATGAATGATGCCGTCACACTCCTTTTTTCGAAGCATTGCTACTTAATAGTTTGTTCCATCGAGTGGGTAGTGTTCAGAGAAGCAGTTTCCAGCGGTTAGGAGAACAGTTGAAAGCCCTCGGCTTCTGCTCGTGGGCCGGAGGCCCGCTCG
>PXSA01000007.1 GCA_003023565.1 Halobacteriales archaeon QS_9_68_17 | reverse complement strand
CGCGAGGACGGCGGGGGCAGTAGCGACGACGGTGCCCGGAGACGGAACGAGGCGTCGAACTCGCTGCTCGACCGGCTGCTCGACCTCCTCGCGACCGTCCTGTCCTGACGCCCGCGGCGGGCGACCGCGACTCGGACCGTTTTTCCTTCGAGAGCGATAACTGCCGCCGTGGACCGGACACGACGCGACCGCGCGCTGCTCGCCGCGGTCGTCTTCACCGTCCTGCTGGCCCAGACGCTCCTCTATCCCGGCGTGCCGGACCTGGTCGCGGCCCTCGGCGCGACGACGGAACTCGACGCGAGCATGTGGTTCCTCGTCGCCGAGTTCGCCGCCTTCGTCGCCTTCGTCGGCGTCTGGGGCGCGGCCAGCGACGCCGCCGGCAGGCGCGTCCCCTTCATCGCCGCGGGGTCGGTCGGCGGCTGCGTCGGCTACGCCGCGCTCGCCGCCGCGGGGGCCGTCACGACCCTCTCGTTCGAGGCCGTCCTCGTCGTCCGCGCGCTCCAGGGCGCGGCGACCATCGGCGCGTTCTCGCTCGCGATGACGATGCTGATGGACCTCGCGGGCGGCCACGGCCGAAACATGGGCGCGGCGGGCATCGCCATCGGTCTCGGCACCGCGACGGGCGCGCCGCTGGGCGGGCAACTGACCGAACTCGACCCCCTCGCGCCGCTGGTCCTCGCGAGCGCCCTGTTGCTCGCCGCCGGCGCGCTGGTCGTCCGCGTCGACGACCGAACCCCCGAGCGCGAGGAGAGCCTGCGGGCGGCGCTCGACGACCTCGTCGGCACGCCCGCGCTCGGCATCCCCTACGCGTTCGGCTTCATCGACCGCCTCACCGCGGGCTTTTTCGCGCTGGTCGGCACGCTGTACTTCCGCGCCGCGTTCGACCTCGGCGCGGGCAACACCGGGCTGATGCTGGCGCTCTTTTTCGCCCCGTTCGCCCTCCTGCAGTACCCCTTCGGCGCGCTGTCGGACCGGGTGGGCCGCCGCCTGCCGATCCTCGCCGGGTCCGCGCTGTACGGTCTCGGCGTCGTCGCCGTCGGGCGCGCGCCGACCGTCGAACTCGCCGGGGCCGGCATGGTACTGGTCGGCGTCCTCGGGGCGCTGATGGCCCCGGCGACGATGGCGCTCGTCACCGACCTCGCGCCCGCGAGCGAGCGCGGGGCGGCGATGGGCGGGTTCAACCTGTTCGGCAGCCTCGGCTTCCTCGCCGGCTTCCTCGTCGGCGGCACGGTCGCCGACGCGTACGGATTCGAGACGGCCTTCCTGGTCGCCGGGAGCGTCGAGGTGCTGCTTGCGCTGGTGACGCTTCCGGTGCTCCTCCGTCTCGACGTCGAGCGGGCGGAGACCTTCGGCGGAACGGAGGAGGCGTGATCCGGACGGCCGAGGAGCGGCGACCGCGACCGGGCAAACTTTTCTACGTTTCCGCGCCGTAGTGCCGACCATGTCGACAGACACCGAGTCTGCCACCGGACTCGCACCGCGTCGAAACGTCGGCGGCCGCGACCGGAAGGCCCGGGGCGTGCTGGGCGTCCTCCTCGGCCTCGTGGCGGTCCTCGCGCTGGGGTTCAATCGACAGAGTCAAGCCGCGGTCGTCGGCGTCGCCGCCACTGGCCTGCTGTTCAACGCCGTCGTCGGGTTCTGCGGCCTGAACGCGATGCTGGGGATCGACACCCGTCAGCGGAACGGCGACTGATACCGCCGTCCGACGTTTCCAACGCCATCTGTTCTTTCAAAACCGACACGGGTGCTTAACCGTCGCAGTCCCCGTTAGCGAACATGGACGACGGGAACGCGCTCGACGCGCCTGACGACCCGGTCGACGCGCTCGAACGAGGCCTCTCGGCGTACCTCGCGGTCGACACGGTCCGGGACCTGCTGGACGCCGTCGACGTCGAGGCCCTGCTCTCGGACGCGCCGATAGAGGAGGCCGTCGACTACGAGTCGGGGGTCCGCATCGTCGGCCGCCTGGTCGGCCGCGTCGCGGTCAGAGACGTGCTCTCTCGGTCGCCCGCCGGACCGCTGCTCGAACAGGTCGGCGGGCAGGCGGCCGGCGCGAAGGTCGGCGAGGCAGCCGCGGACCTGCTGATCGAGCAGTACGACCCCGAGGCGCTGCTGGCGGCACTGGAGACGCAGTTCGACGCGACGCTCGGCGTCGAGAACCTCGCGGACGGCGTCGAGGCGACGCTCGACGACGGCGTCGACATCGAGGTGGAGTCGCCGGACGACGGGTTAAACGAGTAGCGGCCGGTGACGCGGCGGAAGTGAGAGAACTGGTCGGCGACGAGGCCGCCGAAGCGCCGGACGCGGTACGTAGCACTGGGGTGCTGCGTACCGCTAGAGGTCGAGCGGGGACGACGGTCGCTCGCTCCGGCGGGGACCGCTCACGAGCGACCGGCCGTCATCCGTCGAGTTCGGGACGCGCTGCGGCGAGACCGACGCCTCCGACGCGGGACTCGCTTACAACTGCTCCCGCGCTGCGGCGAGTCCCGCGTCGACGTCCACGTCCACGCCGACCTCCTCCATCGCCTCGCCGACCGTGCGGACGCCGCGGAGGACCTGTTCGCTCGTGAGACTCCCCATGTTGCTCACGCGGAAGATGTCGCCGTCGAGGTGGGCCTGCCCGCCGCTGATCGAGACGTTGCGCTCCTCGACCGCGCCGAAGAACTCCTCGGGCGACTCGCGGACGGAGTCCGGGAGCGAGACGGCGGTGAGCGTGTTCGAGTACGCGGTGGGGCCGTCGGCGTCGGCGAACAGGTCGAGACCCATCGCGGTGAAGCCCTCGCGGAACGCGGCGGCCTGCGCGCGGTGGCGCTCGATGCGGTCCGGCATCCCCTCCTCCTCTATCTGCTCGACGGCGACCGCGAGCGCGCGGAACAGCGGGACCGCGCTCGTGAAGGGAGTCTGGTGGCTCTCGGCCTTGCGGAGGTGCCAGTCGAGGTCCTCGTAGAACGGCGCGCTCCCGCCGTCGAAGTCGTCGACCACGTCGTCGGTGACGTACATCGCCGAGACCCCCGGCGGGGCGGCCAGCGCCTTCTGGCCGTCCGTGATCGCGACGTCGATGTTCCAGTCGTCGACGCGGAGGACGTCGCCGCCGATGCTGGTGACGCCGTCGACGACGAAGCGGGCGTCGTGTTCCTCGGCGATCCCCCCGACCGCCTCGGTCGGGTTCAGGAGGCCGGTGCTGGTCTCGTTGTTGACGAGGGTGACGACGTCCGTCTCGTCGGTGACGGCCTCGCGGACCTCGTCCACGTCGATCGATTCGCCCCACGTCGCCTCGACGCGGGTGCAGTCGCAGTAGCGGTCGGCGATGCGGGCGAAGCGCCGCCCGAACTTGCCGTTGACGAGCGCGACGACCTCGCTGTCCTCGGAGACGAGGTTCGCGACGGCGGCCTCCATCCCCATCGTCGCCGTGCCGTTGAGGACCAGGCTCGTTCCGCCGCTCGCGGTCGACTCGCCGTCGAGCGACGACCGCTCGAACACGTAGTCGAGCCCGTCCTGCGCGCGCTCGTAGATGGCCTCGAACTCCGACGACCGGTGCGAGATCATCCCCTCGTCCATGGCCGTCCGCACCTCGTCCGTGATCGGGACCGGCCCCGGGTTCAACAGCAGGAACTCCTCGGTCATACCTGCCGGTTTCGCGCCGCGACAGATAAGCCCGCCGGGTGCTGCAAACGTCGCCACCTTGCGAGGTGTCGCCGCGGTAGCGGACGCATCGCCGCGTGACGCAGGGATTTAGGGCCGCCCGCGAGTACGACCGGGCAATGGCGACCCCCGACGACGACCCCTACGTCCGCGACCCGCCGACGGAGTTCGCCCCCGCGACCGACCTCTCGGCGGAGGAGGCCCGCGAGCAGGCCGCGCGGTTGCGGGCGGCGGTCCGCTTTCACGACCGCCGGTACTACGTCGAGAGCGACCCGGTGATCGCCGACCGCACCTACGACGCGCTGTTCGCCCGTCTGGAGGACTTAGAGGAGGAGTTCGACCTGCAAACGGACGACAGCCCGACGCGCCGGGTCGGCGGCGACCCCGTCGACGAGTTCGACACGGTCGAGCACGTCGCGCCGATGCTCTCCATCGACCAGAGCGGCGAGGAGGAAGACGTCCGCGGGTTCGACGAGCGCGTGCGCGACGAGGTCGGACCGGTCACCTACGTCTGCGAGCCGAAGTTCGACGGGGTCTCGGTCGAAGTGGTGTACGAGGACGGACGACTCGTCCGCGCGACCACGCGCGGCGACGGGCGCGAGGGCGACGACGTCACCCGGAACGTCCGGACCATCGGCGCTATCCCCCAGCGCCTCCGCGGCGCGTATCCGGAGTTCCTCGCCGTCCGCGGCGAGGTGTACATGCCGCGAGACGGCTTTCAGGCGCACAACAGCGAGCGCGTCGAGCGCGGCGAGGAACCGTTCGCCAACCCGCGCAACGCCACTGCGGGCACCATCCGCCAGCAGGACCCGAGCGTCGTCGCCGAGCGCCCGCTCTCCTGTTTCTTCTTCGAGGTCCTCGACAGCAGCGACGGGTGGCCGACGCGGTGGGCGGAACACGAGTCCCTCCCCGAGTTCGGCCTGCCCGTCACCGACCGGGTCGAGCGCGTCGAGCACGTCGAGGACGCTATCGCCTACCGCGACCGACTGCTCGCCGCCCGGGACGACCTGAACTACGAGATCGACGGCACGGTAACCAAGGTCGACGCCCGCGAGACGCGCGAGGAACTGGGTGCGACCGCCCGCCACTACCGCTGGGCGTTCGCCTACAAGTTCCCGCCGCGCAACGAGCGCACCAGCGTGCGGAACGTGGCGATACAGGTCGGCCGCACCGGCCGGCTCACCCCGGTCGCCCTGCTCGATCCCGTGGACGTCGGCGGCGTCACCGTCTCGCGGGCCAGCCTCCACAACCCCGAGGAGATCGCCGAGAAGGACGTCAACGTCGACGACGAGGTGCGCGTCGAGCGCGCGGGCGATGTCATCCCGTACGTCGAGGAAGTGACCGAGAAGCGGACGGGGGGCCATTACGAGTTCCCCGACACCTGTCCCGTCTGCGACAGCGCCGTCGAGCGCGACGGCCCGATGGCCTTCTGCACCGGCGGGATGGCCTGTCCCGCCCAGCTCCGCCGCGCCGTGCAGTACTACGTCAGCGACGACGGACTCGACGTCGACGGCCTCGGCGAGAAGAGCGTCCGTCAGTTCGTCGAGGAGGGGCTCGTCGAGGACAGCGTCGCCGACCTCTACGGGATCGAACGGGCGGACCTGCTCGACCTCGAAGGGTGGGGCGAGAAGAGCGCCGAGAAACTGCTCGCCGAACTACAGGCGACGGAAGAACCGCCGCTCCCCGGTCTCCTGTCGGCGCTCGGCGTCCCCGGCGTCGGCCCGGCGACTGCCCGCGAACTCGCGGGAGAGTTCGAGACGCTGGACGCCGTCATGGACGCGGACGAGGACGAACTGCAGGCCGCGCCGGACGTCGGTCCCACCGTCGCCGCCCAGATCCGCGAGTTCTTCGACAGCGAGGCGAACCGCGCGGCGCTCGACGCCCTCCGCGAGCGCGGCGTCGACCCGCGGCCGTACGAGGCCGAGACGGGCGAGGAACTCGCCGGGCTGACGTTCGTGTTCACGGGCGCGCTCGACGGCTACACCCGCGGCGAGGCGCAGGAACTGGTCGAGCGCCGCGGCGCGAACGCGACGAGCAGCGTCTCCGGCAACACCGACTACCTCGTCGCCGGCGAGGACCCGGGCGCGTCGAAGGTGAGCGACGCGGAGGCGGAGGGTGTCCCCGTCGTCGACGAGGGCGAGTTCGAGGACCTGCTCGCGGCGCGCGGCGTGTAAGGCCCATGGAGTGCGGCGAGACCGCGGGTCGGCTCAGAGCTCCGCGTCGCGGAAGGCGAGATAGCCGAGGCCGACCGGGACGGCGAACCACAGCAGCATGTAGCCCACGACGAGCGGGTCGGAGAACTGGACCGGGAGCGTCGACGGGAGCTGTTGGTCGACCTGCTGTTGCTGGAAGAGGCTGAACATCGTCACCCGGGCCTCGCGGGTCGTGTCGAGGACGAGGGTGTCGACGAGCGTCTTGTACGCCTGCGTCGGGTTCAGGAGTTTGAACAGGAGGCGGGTCCGGACGGCGGCCGCGGCACCGAGGTCGAGTTCGCCGACGACGGTGTTTACCGCGTAGTTCCAGAGGAACGAGAACAGCATGAACAGCCCGAGCGACCCGATCATCGCCCGACGGCTCGTCGAGAACGCGGCCGAGAACCCGACCGCGATGCCGACGAACACGACGCCGAGAAACATCGTCAGGAGCGCGAACAGGACGAGGTTCGCGAGGTTCAGCGCGAGCGAGGTCGGCAGCATCACCAGCAGGGCGAAGACGAACCCGACCGCGATCGGTACCGCGAGGACGGCGCTACGGCCGAGTACCTTGCCCGTGACGACGTCGCGGCGGGAGTGTGGGAGCGAGAGCAGTATCTTCATCGTTCCGCTCTCGCGCTCGTGTGTGATCGCCGCGTACGCGACGACGATGGCGATGACGGGGACGAGCAGCGCCGACGCCTCCTTTATGAAGAAGATGAACACGTCGGTCGAGCCTTCCGTCTGGGCGGGCCGGCCCTGGCCCAACTCCAGGTAGAAAAGCAGCAGCGGCGGGAGCGCGAACACGATGACGAACAGCGCGGAGAGCGCCCACAGGCCGCGCGAGCGGACGGCGTCGGCGAAGTCCTTTCTCGCCACGACGTCCCAGCTCATGCCCGCCCCTCCGTGTACGAGACGAACAGGTCTTCGAGCGAGGCGTCCTCGGTGTCGAAGTCCTCGACGGTCGCGCCGGCACCCTCGACCGCGTCGATGACGGCGGTCTTCGCGTCGTCATCGCATTTGACGGTCAGCGTGTGGTCGCGGACGGAGACGTCCGAGACGCCGTCGACGGCGGACACCGCCTCGGCGACCCCGTCGGGGACCCGGTCGACGGTGACGCTGAGTCGCCCGTCGGACCCCGCCGCTTCCCGGAGTCCCTCGATGCTGTCCTCGGCGACGAGTTCGCCGTCGCGGAGGATACCGACTCGGTCGCAGACGGCCTCGACCTGTCCGAGGATGTGACTGGAGAAAAAGACCGTCGTGCCGCGGTCGCGTTCCTCGCGGACGATCTCGCGCATCCGCCGCGCGCCGTTGGGGTCGAGACCGGTCGACGGTTCGTCGAGGAGGAGCAGGTCGGGGTCGCCGACGAGCGCCAGCGCCAGCACCAGCCGCTGGGCCATCCCCTTCGAGTAGCCGCCTGCCTTCCGGTCCGCGGCGTCGAGGATGCCGGTCCGCTCCATCAGCGTCTCCGGGTCGTCGTCCGCGTTCTTCGACTCGATGGCGAACTCCAGGTGTTTCCGGCCGGTGAGGCGGTCGTAGACCGAGAACCCCTCGGGGAGGACGCCGATCCGGTGGCGGACCTCCACGTTCTCCGCCGACACGTCCTTACCGAGCACCTCGACGGTTCCCGAAGTCGGGTCGATGAAATCGAGTATCGCGTTGATCGTCGTCGACTTGCCCGCGCCGTTGGGGCCCAGAAAGCCGTATATCTCGCCTTCCTGGACGGTCAGGTCCACGTCGCGGAGGGCGACGACGTCCCCGTACCGTTTCGTTACGCCGTTCAGTTCGATTGCGGCCATGGATCTGTGTTGTCTAATCCCCGTTATAAATACGTTTGTACTTCGCGGTGCAACTAACCTGTGAGACCGTTCACACGGCCTCGTCGGGGTCTCGCTGGTCGGCGATGCGTCGGACCTCGTCCGCGTACCGCTCCGAGAGGTCGTCGCTCTCGACCGGTTCGAGGTCGGTGGGATCGACCGTCGTCGCCGCGGTCACCGCGGCACCGCGGTCGAGAGCCGCCGACGATAGCTGTCGGCGGTAGCGTCGGTCGCCGTCCGGCGTGGCGTACACGAGCGTGACGAGGTTCCGCTGGTCGACGTCCCGTTCGACGAGCCAGACCCGAACGCGGTCCTTGCTGTTTTCCATCGACAGCCCTTCGACCCCCCCGTAGTTGAAGATGACGTACCGTGGGACGTTTCGCCGGTGGAACGGTCTCTAACCGTGACTTAGGGCCTGCGGTAAAAATGGGGTCTCGCTGACAGGACCCGCCGGCCGAGCGAAACAGTTCGGAAACTATCGCAACGGGGTGCCCGGTTTAATCCCGTTCCTCCCGGTGTTTCGGACGCAGCGCATGAGAGAGAAACTGCCAGGCAGACGGGTCGCATCCGTCGCGGTCGTGGCGGTACTGCTCGTCGGACTCGCCGGTTGCGGCGGTCCCGGCGGCACGAACGACACGAACGAGTCGGGCGCAGAGGGCATGGAAGACGACGATTCGGGCGTCGCGGAGAACGACACCGGGGTCGGAGACGACAGCGAAGACGGTGCAGCGAACGAGGGCGAAACCGGTGAGGAAGCGAACGACACCGGCGAGGATAGCCAGGTCGGCGACGAATCCGGCGGGGAGAACGAGGACGTCGGCAACGAATCGGACGAGATCGGCAACGATACGAACGAGACCGACGCGTCCGTGGCAGGATAACTCGAAGTAAGCCAGCGCTTTCTGCCGTCCCACCGGGCGGCTACCGAGAGACATCACTATCATGATGTCTCAGTATCCATCGACAAACGGTATAGGACAGGGCGGCGAACGATCGGTATGGAGTTGGCGAGAAGGGCGCTCGCCCTGCTCGGTGTACTCCTGATACTTGCTAGCTTGGGCACCCCGGTATCAGGATGGCAGGCCGCCCAGAACGGGATCACCGATGTCGAGTTGACGGGACCGGCCGCCGTTACGGAACAGGACGGTTCGACGTTCGTCTGGAAGGACGAACCGTTCAACCTCTCGGTTTCGTTCCTGGGCGAAGAGAATCAAGCGTACGGAGTCTGCACGTACCGGTATCAGAACGGGAACCAGAGCCACAGGATCGGCTGTACGGACACGACCGCGCAGAACGCCACGGTGACCTTTCCGGTCGGGTCGTGGCCGGTGAACGAGACCGGTCCCCAGACCGTACAGGTGGTCCTCACGACGGGCGACGGAACGGCGACGGACCTCCGGACCGAGTCGGTGACCGTCATCGAGAAGGAGGGCGACCTCGACGGTGACGGCCTGACGAACCGGGAGGAAGTGAAGCGGGACCTGAACATGACTAACGCCGACATGGACAAGGACGGTCTGGGCGACGGCGCGGAGGTGAAAAACTACGGGACCGGGCCGACGAAAGCCGACACCGACGGCGACGGTCTCCGCGACGGCCTCGAACTGCAACTGGGGACGGACCCGGGAGACGGGAGCACCGTCGCCAAGTTGAGCGCCGGCGGCCTGTTGCTCGGCGTCGGCCTCGTCGCGGCGTGGGTCCTGCTCAGACGCCGTCGCGGCGGCGCGGAGCGGACCGCGGACCCCGCGGAGACCACCGGCGAGTCGGCCGACGAACCGCTGTTGACCGACGACCAGCGCGTCATTCAGTTGCTGGAGGAGAACGGCGGCCGGATGAAGCAGGCGGCCATCGTCGACGAGACCGAGTGGTCGAAAGCGAAGGTGAGCCGCCTCCTCTCGGACATGGTCGACGAGGGACGGATCGAGAAGCTCTCGATCGGGCGGGAGAACATCATTCACCTCGAAGGCCACGGTCCGGAGGCCGCGAAACCGCCGTACAGCGAGTGATTTTACGGAGGCGTCAGGTACAAATCTCCGCCGCGACTAGGTGGCGGCGATGAACGCCGCCGCGGTCCGCGAGCGAGCGAGCGACCTCCCCCGAGAGCCCGGCGTCTACCAGTTCCGCCGGGACGGCGTCACGTTGTACGTCGGGAAGGCCGTCGACCTGCGGGACCGAGTCCGCTCGTACGCAGACCCGCGGAGCCAGCGGATCGCCCGCATGGTCGAGCGCGCCGACGACGTGGAGGTGGCGGTGACGGACACGGAGACGCAGGCGCTACTGCTGGAGGCGAACCTCATCAAGCGCCACCAGCCGCGGTACAACGTCCGACTGAAAGACGACAAGTCCTACCCGCTGGTACAGCTGACCGACCACGCCGTCCCACGGATCGAGGTGACGCGGGACCCCGACGGGGACAGCGGGGCGCGAAGCGCCTCGAACGCGAGCGGTGAAACCGCGAGCGGGGCGGTGTACGGGCCGTTCACCGACAAGGGCCGCGTCGAGACGGTCGTGAAGGCCCTGCGCGAGACCTACGGCGTCCGGGGCTGTTCCGACCACAAGTACGCGAACCGGGACCGGCCCTGTCTGGACTACGAGGTGGGGCTCTGCACGGCCCCCTGCACCGGCGAGATAAGCGAGGAGGCGTACGCGGGCGACGTGGCTGCCGTCCGTCGGTTCTTCGAGGGCGAGACGGGCGTCCTCGCGGACCCGCTCCGCCGCGAGATGGAGCGGGCCGCCGGGAACCAGGAGTTCGAGCGCGCCGCCAACCTCCGCGACCGGCTGTCGGTCGTCGAGTCGTTCCACGAGGGCGGCGGCGAGGCCGTGTCCAGTCGGGAGGGCGAGCGGGCGGTCGACGTGCTCGGCGTCGCCATCGAGGGCGGCGACGCGACCGTTGCTCGACTCCACAGCGAGGGCGGCCAGCTAGTCGAGCGGGAGCGCCACAGCATGGCCGCGCCCGAGGGCGACGAAGGGGTTCCCCGCGTCCTTGCGGCGTTTCTGACGCAGTACTACGCGGAGCGGGAGCTGCCGGACGCGATCCTGCTGCCCGAACGGCACGACGACGAGGAAGTCGCCGCGTGGCTTGCGGCGGAGGGGGTCGAAGTCCGGGTCCCCGGCGCGGGCCGGGAGGCGAAGCTCGTCGACCTGGCGCTGAAAAACGCCCGTCGGCGCGGTGGCGGTCGCGACGAGACGCGGGCGCTGGCCGACGAACTGAGCCTCGACGCCGCCGACCGCGTCGAGGGGTTCGACGTGAGCCACGCACAGGGCAGTGCCGTCGTCGGCAGCGACGTCGTCTTCGTGAACGGCGAGCCGGCCAAGTCCGATTACCGGCGGAAGAAGCTGGAGGAGCGCAACGACGACTACGCCAACATGCGCGCGCTGGTCCGGTGGCGGGCGGAGCGCGCGGTGGAGGGCCGCGATGACCGTCCCGACCCCGACCTCCTCCTGGTCGACGGCGGGGAGGGACAGCTCGGGGCGGCACGCGACGCGCTCGCGGAGACGGGGTGGGACGTGCCAGCCGTCGCGCTGGCGAAGGAAGAAGAGCTCGTCGTGACGTCGACGGGCGTCTCGGACTGGGACGACGACGCCCCACAGCTTCACCTGCTCCAGCGGGTCCGCGACGAGGCGCACCGCTTCGCCGTCCAGTACCACCAGACGGTCCGGGACGAGGTGTCGACCGTTCTCGACGACGTCCCCGGCGTCGGCCCGGAGACGCGCAAGCGCCTCCTCCGGCGGTTCGGAAGCGTCGAGAACGTCCGCGAGGCGACCCCCGACGAACTGCTGAGCGTCGACGGGGTCGGCGAGAAGACGGCCGAGACGCTCGGCACCAGACTGTAGCCCCGGCCGCCGACGGCGGACGAACGACGCCGCGGCCCCCGATCCGGCACATAGACCGACGTTACCGAGGGGTAATGAGTGAATACCGCAGAGTTTGCCGAAAGTTCCATAGTACATGCTATAGCATCTCACAGACATGGCATCCGACTTCGGAGCGATATCGCTGGTACCGCCCCTGTTAGCGATCGTGCTCGCGATAGCAACGAGACGGGCGATGCTGTCGCTGTTTCTCGGCGTCTGGATGGGGGGAGCGATCGTCGCCGCCGCCGCGGCCGACGGACTGCTGGAGTACGCCGCGGTGCCGTTCACCGGCGTGGTCGAGGCGTTCGACTGGGTCGTCAGCGCCGTCGGCGAGAACACGTTCCAGGCGAAGATCATCATCTTCACCTTCCTGCTCGGCGCGGGGATCGCCCTGCTGTGGCGGCTGGGCGGGTCGCTCGCCGTCGCGCAGTACGCCAGATCGCGGGTCGACTCCCACCGGCGAGTAGGGGTCGTCACGTGGCTGTTCGGGATGGTGTGGTTCTTCGACGACTACGCCAATACGGCCATCGTCGGGTCGGCGATGAAGGACATGGCCGACAACATGCGGATGTCCCGCGAGAAGCTGGCGTACGTCCTCGACTCGACCGCCGCACCGGTCGCGACGTTCGGCATCTCGTCGTGGGTCGCGTTCCAGATCGGCCTCGTCGCCAACGCCTACGAGAACCTCGGCATCCAGGGCGACACGCCGTCGGCCACGGCGACGTTCCTCTGGTCGGTCCCCTACAACGTCTACTGCCTGTTCGCGCTCCTGATGGTCGGCATCGTCGTCGTCACGCAGCGCGACTTCGGCGAGATGCTCGACGCGGAGACGCGCGCCCGCAAGACTGGCAACGTGACGCGCGAGGACGCCAACCCGCTCCAGAGCATGAAAGAGGACCTCGGCGACCCCGTCACGGACGAACCGCGCCTGCGGACGTTCGTCTACCCGGTACTCGTCCTCATCGTCGTGGTGGTCGGCGGGGCGGCCTGGACCGGCTACGCGCCCGGCAGGGACGCGCTCGCCGTCGCGGAGAACGCCGACTTCACCGGCGCGCTCGTCTGGGGGTCGTTCGGCATGGTGGCGGCCGCGCTCACGCTCGGCCTGACCGACGGCCACATCGACCTGGAGGACGGAATGGAGACGGTGCTCGACGGGTTCGGCATCATGCTCCACGCGGTCAGCATCCTCGTGCTGGCGTGGTCGATCGGATCGGTCGCGAACGCGCTCGGGACGGGCGAGTACGTCACCGGCATCGCGGAGGGGATCGTCACGCCGGCGCTCTTGCCGATCGTCATCATGTTCACCGCGGCGGTGATCTCCTTTTCCATCGGCACGTCGTGGGGGACCATGTCGCTGGTGACGCCGGTCGCCGTCCCGCTGGCGTGGTCGATCGGGAACCAGAGCCCGGAGATGGTCGCCGTCGCGGTCGGCGCGGTGTTTAGCGGGTCGATCTTCGGTGACCACTGCTCGCCCATCTCGGACACGACGATCCTCTCGTCGACGTTCGCGGGGTCCGACCACATCGACCACGTCCGCACCCAGATGTACTACGCCGTCACCGTCATCTCGGTCGCGACGCTCGCGTACCTCGTGTACGGCGTGACCGGCCTCGGCCCGGCCGTCTTCCTGCCGATCGGCGCGGTCACGCTGTTCGGCCTCGTCTACGCGCTCTCCGAGTTCGACGCGAACCGGAAGGACGTCCCCGCCAAGCCGTTCGACGGGACGGGGGCCGACACCGGGACGACCGGAGACGACTGACCGGTATCAGGATCCGGGCGAACACGTTCGCACGCGGTGGGAACCGCCGTCCCGGTAAGGACTCTCCCCACGAGTCCTCACCCGTGAGGTGACCGCTATGGCAGCCAGCGAAGCTACCGTCGACCGGCCCGGGCGGGAACGGAGGTTCGAACACGCGGGACCGGTCGCCGGGTACGTGACGGTATGGTCCGGCTGGTCGTGGAGGACCGGTTCCTCCACGCCGGGTGGGGGAAGTTCGGCTTCGTGGCGGGCGAACCCTTCGACGCCGGCGGCTACCCGGCGAACGCCGACGGAAACCGGACCGCCGGGCTGTTCGCGGCGGTGGCCGAGACGCCGTTGCTGCCGGGGTTCGCCGACGTCGTAGTCCCGGTCGGTGAGTTCCTCATCGGCCTCGGGCTGACCCTCGGGGCGCTCACCCGGCCGGCGGCGTGTTCGGCGGGGTCCTGATGACCCTGTGCTACCTCGGGAACGCCGACCGAACGCACGGCCACGACACCGCGCCGCTCGGCACGAGATCGTTTGCGTCCTCGGCCGGATCGGAGCCTTACTGTTGTGTCTGCTCGCGTTCCGCCTACTGACCGTAGGCGGTATCGGCATCCTCATGTCGAGCGTCGCCACCGGGTAGACGGTGGTGTTCGCCGACCGCTGGAACCTCCGGGCCTGGGCCTGGAAGGGGGCGCTCGTCCCGCAGGGCGGCAACGCGCTACTGCTGGTTGGACGGTCCGATCTCGCCGGGGCGACCGTCTCGGTACTCGTCTTCGTGCTCGGCAGCGCCGAACCGTTCGACCGACTCGCCGGGGTCTCAGAACTCGGGGTCGATCTCCGGCGCGACGCCGTCGTCGTCCCCGCCGTCGAGGTCGAACTCCTGACGGAGTTCCCGGATGCGGTCCCGGATGTCGGCGGCGAGTTCGAACTCCAGGTTGTCGGCGGCCTCGCCCATGCGCTTTTCTAACTGCTCGATCCGGCGGGCGGCCTCGTCGGCGTCGCTCGGCCCCTCGCCGGCGACGTCGCTGGTGTCGGTCTGCGAGCCCGGGAGGTTCGTCTCGCCGACCTCCTTCTCGATGGTCGTCGGCTCGAACCCGTGCTCCTCGTTGTACTCCTGCTGGATCCGCCGGCGGCGCTGGGTCTCCTCGGTGGCGGACTCCATCGCCGCGGAGGAGTCGTCGGCGTACAGCACCACCTCGCCGTTGACGTTCCGGGCCGCCCGACCCATCGTCTGGACCAGCGTCGTCTCCGACCGCAGGAACCCCTCCTGGTCGGCGTCGAGGATGGCGACGAGCGAGACTTCCGGGATGTCGAGCCCCTCGCGGAGCAGGTTGATGCCGACGAGCACGTCGATCTCGCCGAGACGGAGCGACCGGATGAGTTCGTGGCGCTCCAGCGTGTCCGTCTCGTCGTGCATGTACGCCACGTCGACGCCCGCCTCCTCGAAGTACTCCGTGAGGTCCTCGGCCATGCGCTTGGTCAGCGTCGTGACGAGGACGCGCTCGTCGCGCTCGACCCGGTCGTCGATGCGGTCCATGAGGTCGTCGACCTGCCCCGTCGCGTCCGCGACCTCGACCTTCGGGTCGACGAGGTGCGTCGGGCGGACGATCTGCTCGACGACCCGCTCGGACTCCTCGCGCTCGTAGCCGCCCGGCGTCGCGGAGACGTACAGCGTGCGGTCGACCCGGTCCTGGAACTCCTCGAAGGTGAGCGGCCGGTTGTCGTACGCCGTCGGGAGCCGGAAGCCGTTCTCGACCAGCGAGTCCTTCCGGGACTTGTCGCCCTCGTACTGCCCCTTGATCTGCGGGAGCGTCTGGTGGGACTCGTCGACGACCATGAGGAAGTCGTCGGGGAAGTAGTCGAGCAGTGTGTACGGCGGGTCGCCCGTTTCGCGGTCGCCGAGGTAGACGGAGTAGTTCTCGATACCGGAGCAGTAGCCCGTCTCCTGCATCATCTCCAGGTCGAACGTGGTGCGCTCCTCGATCCGCTGGGCGGCGATCATGTCGCCCTTGCGCTCGAAGTACGACACCCGGCCGCGCATGTCCTCGCGGATCCGGTCCATCGCGTCCTGCAGCGTCTGTTCGGGGATGGAGTAGTGCTCCGCCGGGTGGACGAGCACGGCCGGCTCCTGGCTCTTGACCTCGCCCTCCAGCGGGTCGATCTTCACCATGCGGTCGATCTCGTCGCCCCAGAACTCGACGCGGACGGCGTAACGGCCGTACATCGGGTATATCTCGACCGTGTCGCCGCGCACCCGGAACGTCCCCTGCGTGAAGTCGACGTCGTTTCGCTCGTAGTTCAGGTCGACCAGTCGGCCGAGCAGCTCGTCGCGGTCGATCGTCTGGCCCACTTCGAGCCGCATCGACATGTCGACGTAGTTCGACGGGTCGCCGAGGCCGTAGATAGCGGAGACGGAGGCGACGACGATGACGTCGTCACGGGTCAGCAGCGACCGCGTCGCGGAGTGGCGCAGGCGGTCTATCTCGTCGTTGATCGAGGCGTCCTTGTCGATGAACGTGTCCGTCTGCTCGACGTACGCCTCGGGCTGGTAGTAGTCGTAGTAGGAGACGAAGTACTCGACGGCGTTGTCCGGGAAGAGGCTGCGGAACTCCTCGTACAGCTGCGCCGCGAGCGTCTTGTTGTGGGCGATGACGAGCGTCGGCTGCTGTATCTCCTCTATCACCCACGAGACGGTGTTGGTCTTGCCCGAGCCAGTCACGCCGAGCAGTGTCTGCTGGTCCATGCCCTGCCGGTAGCCCTCGGCCAACTGCTCGATGGCCTCCGGCTGGTCGCCGGCCGGGTCGAACGGCGCGTCGACGCGAAACGGTCGTTCCTGGTCGGGACGGTCCGGGGAGAGCGGACCGGAATTGGCGTCGCTCACAGTAATCGCGATAGGGGTCGAAGTCACTTTACGCGCTCGGTCCGGGCGAGAGGCGGGCAGACGGACGGCGTCCGAGCGACCGCCTCGTCGCTCGGTGGGTCGACGTCCGGCGGAGGGTACACTACCCGCAACTAAATGACCTGCGTGGACGGGAGCACACGCAGGTACTGTGCATAACGTTGCCATGGGAACAGTGAACATATATTTCAACACGACAACACTTATACCCGATCACGGAGTTACTATAGGTCCCATGATCGATCTACGGTTCACCCGCTCGGAAAAGACCGGGATGACGGGCGCTCTGACCGTCGTCCTGAGCGCAGTCCTCCCCTGGGTGACGACCGGCCTCGGTCGCGTCTCCGCGACCGGTCTGACCCACGGCCATCTCGGCTACGTCACCGTCGCCCTCGGCTTCGCCGCCACCGCCGCGGTACTGGCGTGGGGATGGCGCGTCCGAACGCGCGCGCTCCTCGTCGGCGTCGGCCTCCTGACCGCCGCCGTCGTCGCCCGAACGCTCCTGACTATCTCGGGGAACACGAATCCGGGACTCGGCCTCGTCACGACCGCGCTTGGCGCTGCCATCCTCGTCGCCGACGGCGCGTACGGCCTCGTGGGCGAACGAGTCCGTCGGCGGCGCGTCACCGCCTGAAGCGCGCGAAAGAAGTACCGTTCCGAAAGCTACTGAGCCGGCCTTCCGCGTAGCGACCACTATCGGAGAGGAACTCCGAACCGCGAGCGAACTGCTCCACGAACCAGCGACGCGGCCGACGCCGACGGGGCGAGCGAACGCATCGACGACGCCGCGCCCGACGAGAACGACACCGTCCGGGGAACATCGACGAGGCGATCGACCACGTCCACGCCTTTCGCGAGGCGGTCGAGGGGGTCTGACGCCGGCGGCGCGGTCGACCCCGCCTAACAGACGGGCTTCGGGTTGACGCCCATCGCCTCTAACTTCTCGACGTAGTCGTCGTACGCCGCCTGAACCGTCTCGCTCGCCGCTTCCACGGCCCGGTCCCAGTCCTCGTCGGACTCGCACAGGTCGTCGAGCGCGTCGAGGCCCTCGCTCCAGCGGTCTTCGAGACCGGACCCGTAGCCGCGGAACAGCGACCCCGTCTGCGGGTCGGCCTCGCCGGTGAAGAACCCGGACATCTGCGTCGCGCGCTTCTTCTCCGCGAGCGCCGCGCCGACCAGTCCGCCCGCGACGCGCTCCACGTCGTCGTCGAGGCCGCGGAGGTACACCTGTATCGCCGGCGTGCCGCTCGGGTCGTGGCCGTCGAGCTTCCCGGCGAGCGTCTCGTAGTGGTCGCGCTCCGCGGCGGCGGCCCCGCCGAACGCCTCCGCGGCAGACTCGTCGGCCCATTCCTCGAGCGTCTCGGCGGCGGCGTAAGCGCCGTCGGCGGCCGTCGTCAGGACGGCGTCGCCCTCCATCTCTCCGTCGGTAAGCGCGTACAGCGCCTTCGAGGAGCCGAGACGGGAGAGCGCGGTCTCGTTGTCGTCGCGGATCCTATCGAGGAAGTCGCCGGCGTTCATGCGCAGCGGTTGGGCAGGGAGTCGCTTGTAAGCATCGTCATTGGCAGGGCTTGGCGGTGAACACGGCCCATCGCGGAGCGGACGACTTCGAAAGCCCCTGGCCCCTTTCGTACTCGCCCGCCGGTTGGTCGGCCAGTTACGGCGGAACCGAACGCCTTCCGGTGCCGTGAAGGCGAGGTATTGACCTGACCGTGTTATCCCTCGTAGGAGTCAGGAAAGTGTTCTTTCTCTGTTATACGATAACGCAGTCCTTATGTCCTCCCGCGATCCCAAACTGGGTAATGACGACGGGATGGCGGTACCGGGCGCTCGCGGTCGTCGGCGTCGCGGCGCTGACCGCGCTCGCCGTCCTCGCCGCGAACCACGCCGTCCCGCAGTACCTCTTCACGACGTACGTGCCCGTGTTCAACCGCCTCGACGTGACGGTGCTGGACGGGCCGGATCTACGCCGGGCGCTCTCGATGGCCGTCGTCTTCACCACCGCTGCGCTCGTCCCGCTGTACAAGCCGCGACCGCGGCGCATCCTCGACGTGGTGTTCCTGACACAGAAACGCGTGATGGTGAGCGGGCTGGCGCTCGCGACGCTCGGGTATTTCCAGTGGTCGCATCGCCTCCCGCGTGCGACGCTGGTGATGCTGACCGGGATGCTGGTCGTCGCGTTGCCGGCCTGGTTC
The DNA here is from genome assembly GCA_003023565.1 of Halobacteriales archaeon QS_9_68_17. Classification (GTDB taxonomy): domain Archaea; phylum Halobacteriota; class Halobacteria; order Halobacteriales; family Natronoarchaeaceae; genus Halostella. The sequence goes on along the minus strand of PXSA01000007.1, from coordinate 70,049 downwards.
GTCGCGATCCGTCGGCCCGTAAGCGGGACGATGGAGCGGACGATCATCGTCGGCGACGACCTCGCGCAGATGGGGAACGTGCGGGAGGCGGTCGAAGGACAGTTGCTTGGGTTCCTCTGTCCGACGGCTGCGTTGCCGGTCCCGAATCCCCAACAGGTGGTCGCTGACGGCGGGGTGGCCGGACTGGAGGACGTCGATCATCTTGGTGGACTGTCGCGTGTCGAGGACGTACTCGTCGAGTACGACGTCGACACCGTCGTGCTCGCGTTCGGCGAAGCCGACCGCGGTGAGTTCTTCGGCGCGCTCGACGCCTGCTACGAGCACGGCGTCGCCGCGAAAGTGCATCGGGAGTACGCGGACTCCGTGCTAACGCCCGACGGGAGCGTCGGACCGCTCGTGGACGTGGAAGTAAAGCCCTGGGACTGGCAGGACTATGCGTTCAAGCGGACGTTCGACGTCTGCTTCGCCGTCGTCGGGTTGTTGCTGTGGACGCCGGCGATGCTCGTTATTGCCGTCGCCATCAAACTGGATAGTCTCGGGCCGGTGCTGTACAAGCAAGACCGTACTGCGGTGCTGGGGGAGACGTTTCCAGTGTACAAGTTTCGGACGATGGTGCCCGAAGGCGAAACTGCGGAGCCGGTCGAGGACGAGGAGAACGACCGCGTGACGAGGGTCGGTCGCGCGCTGCGGCGGACGCATCTCGACGAGATCCCGCAACTCTGGACGATCCTGACCGGCCGTATGAGCGTCGTCGGTCCGCGGGCTGTGTGGACTAACGAGGAAGCGCTGTTAGAGGAGTCGTCGCAGATGTGGCGAAAGCGCTGGTTCGTGAAGCCTGGATTGACGGGACTCGCGCAGATTAATGGTGCAAAGAGTACGGATCCGGAGGCGAAGCTTAAGTGGGACATCGAGTACATCCGCCGTCAATCGCTCTGGTTCGATCTGAAGATCGTGATACGGCAGGTGTGGATAATACTGCTGGAGACAACCCATAGCGGCCCGATGGATGCGGCGTCTCGACCCAACGAATCAAAGGAAGATTAATAGGTCGTATATTTGTCATGTGTGTGACGACGCTCGACTTCCCCAAAGACCCTGCGCCACCCCCGTAATTACAACCATCAGCACCCAATATGTCATACTTTAAATACCGATTATGGGATCAGGTACTAACTCTCCGAAACCCACCCGATTCGGTTTCAACGGTCGCAACGATAGGAACCGCCGTATGCCTCACTGCTCTCCTGACGGGATTTACCCCGATCAGTCACGTTACAACGGGGATGTCACTGATTACGGCTATCGGTGTCGTGGGAGTCGTCTATACGGTAGTCATCTTCCGATACGGCGTTCTGATCGAAGGCTTACTGAGCGCGTTTTTCGTGCTGCTCACGTTCAACGCCGACGTACCTCTCGTTCGTGGCCCCGGGATCGCAGAGATCAGCGTGTACCTGTTAGACTTCGGTAGCCTCGGAGTGTTCCTATTGGGGATACTCTGGTATCAGCAACGGCGCCCGACATTCAGTGTGGCGTTCAGAGTGGTACTCGCTTCACTCGGTGCATTCGTCCTGTGGAGCGTTCTCGCAGCGCTTTTCGGTAGCGGGTCATCGATAACCGCCGGACTGATGTTCTCGGCAGCACAGTTGCGATATCTACTCGTCTTTATCGCTGCGGGAACGGTAGTGCACTGGACGGATGTCCGGCAGGCACTGTATCCGCTGATAATCGCAGTGACCGGTCACCTGATCGTCGGAATAGTCCAGACTGTGAGCGGGGGGATAATCGGCTTCAGTCGTCTTGGCGAAACGAGCGAACAGTTGATCTCGACCTTTACCATCGGATCCTACACGATCGCGACCGGTCTGCACGCAGGAGGCTTCGTCGGAACTGGGCGGGTCTTCACCGCCGTCTTACTTTTATTGACGCCGATTCTCTGGTATGCGGCGAACTCCGACGCCAGATTCGCTATGGCAACCGTCACCGTTGCAGCGATCACCCTTCTCCTCCGCGTCAGTGACACTGAGTCCGGACTCGGTGCGTTTTTTGTCAGCGCCCTGTTGTTCCTTTTCGGGATCGCACTGTTCAACAGGACTGACCGCCGGCACTATCGACAGCTAGGTCTCACAATTCTATCGTCAGGGATGCTCGTTGGACTGTATCTCGGTAACGCTGTCCGCGCAATCGGAATATCCCTCATTGCGGGACTTGTCGAGACGGTTCAGGGGATAATATGGACGGACGATACGGCTGCGACAGAAGGTGAACCGGGTAACGGATCGGCGGGTAAAGAGGCCCGAACCGAATCGAAGAACGGATCAGACGAGACGGACGGTGGGAGAAACACGGACCTGAGCGACTCGATTGGTCAGTCCAGTGGCTCCGGGGATGTCGCCGTTGATGCATCCAATCTTGACGTTCGACTCGAACAGTACGAAGCAAGCATCGACATCGCGATCGAGAACCCTCTGTTCGGACTCGGCGGCTGGAATTTTCCACTACGCTCCACGCAGTATCAGCTACCGGATACAATGGCTGTTCACAATACCGTACTCTCACACCTCGCCGCGACCGGAATTGTCGGAGCGCTCCTGTATCTGACCGCCATCGTGACTGTTATCTTTCATCTGCTCCGGAACGGGATCTACGGGAAGGATCGACAAGGCCTATGGATAGCACTAGCCTGTGGGATAATCGGTTTTCAGGCGTACTCGTTCTGGACAACAATTCATCACAGTACGACTGCCACAGCTGTATACTGGGCACTCTGTGGCGCGGCAGTGGCGTGGAAACCACAGAATGGCAACGATTGGGAACATTGATATTGAGGATGTCCACTACATCGTCTATGTTTCCGCTGCGATCCGTGGCAAAAAGCGACTCCGTCGAGAATATCTTATTATTTATCTCTGATAGTACGAAGTTCGAGTCGCTGCCAGCGGCCGTACGAGAACTCAGTGTTACCGCACGAGCAATCGCCCCAAGTACATTTACAGCTCCAAGCTTTCCAAGCCTCATCACCGGTCAATATCCAGCTGGCCACGGGATATAGAATTTCAATGACAGCCTCGATAGGAAGCCATTGTTACTATCCGGTAATCAGGATGTAGGGTTCAGAGCAGACACGATATGGACAGATTTAGAGCCCGAACAGAAACCACCGCGACGGATGCTTCAGGTAAAGAGTATGAAAAAGCTGGATGCATTAGAACCGCCTTTCGTATATGTCGAACATCACAAAGGCGGACATCTCCCGTACGGTTATAGCTTTGACGAATGTAAGTCCGCATATGATTTATTCGAGCGTAGATTAAGTTCATTCGAATATATAACGGAGTTGTATCAACAAAGTGTCGACACGGCAGCAGAACGGTTCGTTACGCTCACGGAGTTTTTGGCGGATGCGGATCGACTGGAGTCAACCCTTCTCATATTTGTAAGTGACCATGGCGAAGTTCCCGGAGAGGCGAAATGCGGCCGTCCGATAGGACACGCACGTCCCATGACACCCGAACTCGTCGATGTTCCACTTACGTTCGCCGGTTCGGGGCTACCGGGGGGCGAAACGATAGAACAGACGGTATCCGGCATCGACATCGTACCGACGTGTTTCGGGGCACGTGAGAAGCAGCAACCGCCTGACGTCAGTGGAGTGGACCTCTGGAACGAAACTCCATCCCCCAAGGGGCGTGTTCGATCTGATGTCTGGCAAACGACGACCATAGGTAAAATCGATCACAAATTCACGAAATACAAAGCAAATTCTGTATGGGATAGTGAAGGCGGTCGAGTGTATCATCAGGGATCCACATCCGGACGACTCGGTTATGCAATGTACGTTCAATTACACGCGGGACACGGCACCTCGTTTACGCGGCCACAGTTCGGCGTACAGTCGGCTAGCGGACTCCTGAAGACATACCTCCCGAAATACGTCGAGTATGGGTCTCCTGGGTTTACCGTCGCACAGGGTAAGACAGAACTTCCCGAACGATATAACAAGGGAAGAGAGCGCTGCGGGGAAGACCAGATACCACGGGAACAGCTCGAAAAACTCGGTTATCTCGAATAACCCCGTTCACTTGCAGTGACGAGCAGCCGTTTCATGCGCGGAAATCGCCGTCCAACGCTATTTTCAACATCCACTAGTACCTCAACATCTGCTCGCTGTACCCCACCAGATAGTACGTACACTGGGAGATAGATCACCGCAGTCAACGCAATGAACAGTACTACGCCCAATGGCTCACCGATGACTTCTGGACGCAAAATCAACCACGGTAGGAGAACGAGGACCCCAGTAATTCCGAGAGGCGCTAGTGTCGGAAGAGAGAAGGGGAACACGTCATACTTGCGAAGGGTCCTGATGTACAGCAGGTTTAGGCCGGAATAGGAGATCGCAGACGCAATAGCGGCTCCCTCAATACCGTACGCGGGAATCAAAGCGACGTTAAGCGAGGTATTAAGCGCTACGATCGCGAGATTACATAAAAGTATCGTCCGCGTTCGTCCGATCGCGATAAGCGCGTTCCCGGAGAGCCCCGAGAGAATATGAAAGAAAAACCCCGTGCTGATTATCCGTAGAACCCCGTCTGCAGACGCGTACTCCGGACCAAACGCGGTTGATAGGATCGTCGCGGGAAAGAGCAGCGCAACGAGGTACAGCGGAAAAGCGAGAGAAGCGGCCCACTTTGCGGTCACATTGTAGAAGCGGTTCATCGCCTCAGCGTTTTCCTCAGCGTGTAGTTCGGAGAAAATCGGCATGAAAAGAAACCCGAAGGCAGTGATAACCGCGAGCAGCAATTTGGCCAGAGTAAACGCAATATCGTACTGACCGACGATCGAGGCCGTCGAGAAGTATCCTAATAGGAGGTTGTCCGCCTGCTGGACAACGTTCCAGATCGCGGCCGAGAGCATCAGCGGGAGCGAAAAAGCGAGGAGAGATCGATGCTGGGGTTCGTATCCGTCTCGAACGAAGACCCCGATTCGTCGGTGAAGGAGAACGAGCGCTGCGATCGCCGTGATGCCAGCACCTATGACCCAGGCCACGGCTGCACCGCCGACTTCGTATCCGAGCGCGACGGCACTAACAATGAGAACAAACCGTGCGACCGGAGCGAGGAAATTGTTGAGAAGTACTCGCTCTCCAGTCCGGTTGTATCCACGAAAAATGCTGACGGCGATAGACCGGATCACGATAAACGGAACTATGAAAGAAAACGCCTGGAGGACGAACGTAAGCCGTTGATCGTCGAACACTCGTGTCGTGATAAGCGGCGAAAATGCGTACAGTAAGACACCGAGCCCAGACCCAAGACATAGTCCTAGCGTCAGTCCAGATAGGGCGACGTCACGTCGCTCGCTCTCGCTCTCGCGGCGCGGGAGTTCTCGGGCGACACCGCGTGGCAGTCCGCTTTTCGCGACGATCGCAACCAGAGTTGCCACGGTGAATCCAAGGACGACGACGCCGTATCCGTCAGAACCTAGTAACCGGGCGAGAACGACTCGAATACCGAAGCTTAAACCCATGCTAACGACAGTGCCGAAGAGAATGAACGCGGCACTGCCCGCAAGTCGGCCGAATTTACTGCCGCCCATATTACTCTTGGAGATATCCGAGATGAGAGAGGCGGTCTGAAACCTGATCTTTGAGACGCTCGTTTTGCTGCTGTTCGATGTCTCCCGCGGTTATCTCCCGGCTTTCATCCCCAGAAGGCGTGAGCCAGGGGACGGCGACCAGATCTTCAAGATAGAGACGGTGTGGATGACCGTAGACGCCGAAGCGACCGAAGCTGTTACCGTGATCACCCGTTACGACGGATCTGCCGGATAAGGACTGAACGAGTTGTTCAACAAACGGAAGTGTCACTTTGAGGTTTTCTTCGTATGCACGGCGGACAGTAGCCGTGTCGATCTGTCGGTGTCGGAGTTGATCCCAGATCCGAAGAGTGTCCGTATCGTCGTCGTCGTCAATGCCGCGTTGTTCTATCTGTTTGCCCTCAGGGCCGATAAACGGATAATGCGGCTGCATGAAGTGTACGACGATACGTTTGTCCGGGTATTCGTGGTAAATATCAAGTGCACGTTCAACGACCGTCTCGGGACGGACAGTTTTCAGTTCGTTATCCCATTCGTCACGCCAGAGTTGTACGTCGTGATGGAAATTGTCAGCGACTCCTTGGCGGACGATTTGTGGATTTGCTGAGACGTAGACCGTCTCGGGGAAGGTTCGGTCAGCGAGGTTGTTGTAGATGAATTCCGGGGTACTGGATCCTCTAGATGTCACGCGTTTCAACTCGCCTTTAAGAGTGTTATGCCGTACGAACGTGTCGTATCGACAGCCATCGAGAATGATCAGATTGTCCCAATTTTCGTCCATCACGGAGATACCCGTGTTACCGAGGATATTCCGTTGAACCTGTGTATACAGACGAAGTGGAGGCCTGAGGACCTCCGAATACAACAGGGAAGGATTGCGGACCCCTTTCCGAACGTCCGAGAGAGAATACATCTTGTCCCGCGTAAGGTTGATCAGCGATAATAACTCTGCGATCTCCGGCTAACAGGAACCTATTTCAGGATACGTTGGTCACGCTGAACTCGTGACCGACGAAGTCGTCATATTTGCCTGTCAACATATAAAGTGTGCCCGCAACACGGCACAGTTCCAGCGCAGCAGTGCCATCTGTGACAGCTTCGACACGTATATTCTGTCCCGAAGAAAGGTTTGCGAGGAAGTCGCCGCCGAGAGCGAGAAGACGATATCGGTAGGAAATGGACCTGTCCAACGGCTACTGTATCCGGTTTTCATCATCGCGTACGTATTCGCATTACGTCGGTCCAACAAAGTAAGGTACGTTCACACCACTCACTCGCCCCAGACGCTCGCAGCGGGGGCCTTTCTCCAGTTGCTCGGATTCGTCTGGATAGCAGATATCTGGGACGACCCCCAACTCGGGGTTAGCCTCGATCGAAGCGAATCGATCATGCGACGCATCGCCAAGACGTATAATCGAGTGGTGTTTTCATTTGCGAAGCGAAGGCTCGGAGAGGCCGATTTGATTGTCTTTGCGCTCGCCCCTGAATTGCTCTCCGAATACGGCGTCGCCCCTGACGCCGCCAACGTCTGGACGACGACTAACGGCGTGGATCCCAAAATCGTGCCGCGATCGTCATCGCAAGCAGACACGGAGCCGTTACGCTTAGTGTACATTGGACCAGTGACGCTAGAACGCGGGATCGAAACGCTGTTAGAAGCCTTGCAGTCTTTACCGTCGGACTGTCCTTTACTGTCCGTCGAACTCATCGGCAACGTGGATTCGAAAACGTCCTCCGTGATCGACCGATGGGATCGAGAAGCCGAGAATCGGCGACACAAAGTGATAACGACCGGGTACGTCGAGCACGAACGGGCGATGGAGCGACTATCGAACGCCGATATCGGACTCTGTCTACTGTCTATCGAAGTTCGAAACTACAATTATGCATACCCCATAAAGGTGTTCGAGTATCTGGCCGCAGGCATCCCGACGATTTGTACGCGGACGAACGGCACGGAACAGATACTGACGGATGGTGAGTCCGGAATACTGGTCGAATCCGGATCTACAGAAGCCGTGATGAAGGCTATCGACACTCTGGCACGCAACGAAGAGGTTCGTAGACGGATCACATCGAACGCACGGAAAGAAGCGGGTGCGTACACCTGGGGAGAGATTAACGACGAACTGCTCCGGCGGATCAGGTCAGTCACCGAATAGCAACGTCAAGCGGTTTTCACCGAACTCCGTATCAGTTACAGCAGTCGCTGAAGCGTGTCCGAATACATCTCGCCAATAGTGTCCCAATTGTACGTCTCGCGGATCAGCGTTTGCGCCCGTTCAGCCTCCTCGATCGCCGCGTCGTAGTTCTGGAGTACCCTTTCGATCTCGGATTGGAGTTCATCGGGAGTGTCAGCGTACCACAGGTAACCGTCGTCGATCGTCTGGACTTCTCGAATTCTCGTACTGGTGACCGGGCGTTTGAGTGACAAGTATTCAAACAGTTTCAACGGTACGGCGGAGTGTGCGACTGGCACCCGTTTGAACGTATTGAGACAGACGTCCATTCTCTGTATGTACTCCGGTACCTCATCGCTCTCGACGAGACCTGTTAGATCGACGTTATCCAGCCCACGGCGGTGTTTTTCCGCGGCAACGTGTTCGAACTCCCGTCCGTCTCCGACCAGAAGAAACGAAACTTCGGGCATCCGCTCCGCGGTGTCCAGAATCAGGTCGAAGTCGATGAAGTATTCGAACGAACCGACGAATCCGACGGTCGGCCCGCCCTCGAGTGTCGGCTCAGTGGCTTCATCCACCGGAAAGACGTCCGTATCGACCCCATTGGGGATCACCGTGCACGGAACCGACGATCCGACCATCTGTTTGACCTTTCGCTTCAACTCGTGGGAGATGACGGTGACGACATCCACCCGTCGGAGAAGTCGCGCGAAGGCGAAGTATTCTGCCCGTCGGATGGGATCACTGTCTAACACGGGGAGTTCGCTGTTCAACATGGCGACGTAATCGTCGACGTAGTCGAAAATGATCGGTATAGAATGGATAGTAGTCAAGGGGAAATGAGGGAGGTTGTACAACCAGAGAACATCGATGTCGTGTTCATGAATTAGCCGCTTTGCTTGGGACCGGACACCGATCCCGTAGTAGCCCTTCTTTATCACCTTATTCGCGTATCGACTCCGCCAGACGGCGTCAGACAGCTCCGCGTCGTGAAGGACGATCCCCTCCGGAGTCTCGATATCTCTCGTTTTGAACGTGACTTCTTCCGACTCCAAGGACGGTGCCTGGACGACGTGAACGGTGAAACCCTCCTGCGCCAGTCGTTCCGATATCTGATGGAACCGCGATTTCCGGAACTGGTTCCACCGACCCAGATAGGGTAAGAGAATACTCGCAACGGTCATTTATCGTGTGTTTTCACCCTTTATGTGACTATCTTTCGGCTTGGTTCAGTGCCCGAGGATGGCATCGATTGTCTTGTCCGCTGCCGTTCCATTGCCGAAGGGGTTCTCCCACTCCGGCTCTCTGGAATCCATCTCGAGTGCTCTTTCAACTACTTCATCGGGATCTGTGCCGGCGACAGTATTCGCACCCACATTCACCGTTTCGGGTCGTTCGGTGTTTTCACGAAGCGTTACGCACGGTACTCCGGTGATACACGATTCCTCCTGTATGCCGCCGCTATCCGTGAGAACTAACCGCGCGTTAGAGAGCAACTGAAGGAAGTCGAGGTATCCGATGGGGTCAATAAGTCGAAGTCCTTCGATGGCGTTGATCTCTTCGTCGAGATCGAACTGTTCAAGCCGTTTCTCCGTCCGCGGGTGAATCGGATACACTACCGGAGTCTCGAATTCGCGGATCGCGTTGTCGATCACCGCGATTAAATCGCTCAGTACTTCGGGATCGTCTACGTTCTCCTCGCGGTGAGCGGTAAAAACGATATACTCCTCGGGAGGGACATCTAACTCATTCAGAATGTTACTTCGATCGTGAGCGATGGGGACGTTCCGCTTCACTGCATCGACGATGGTATTCCCCGTAACGTGAATCTCGCCTTTCACGTTGTCCTCGACGGCGTTCTGTTTCGTTTGTGGAGTCGGGCAGAACAGGTGATCCGAGATGTGATCTATCATCACCCTGTTGTGTTCTTCCGGCATCCGCCAGTCGTCACTTCGGAGGCCCGCCTCGACGTGACCGAGCGTAAGACGTAGTTTTCGTGCGGCCAAGGCACCGGCCAGATTGAAGTTTGCGTCACCACATACTAGCACGTTCTCGGGGTTTTCCTTGAGGAGTGCGCGTTCGATTCCCTCGAGCATCGCAGCGGTCTGTTCGCCGTGGAACTCTTTCTCCCGCACTTCGTCAAGTTTGTATTTCGGCTTATCGAGACCGAGGTCCTCGAACATCTTTCCGTCGAGTTCGTAGGAGTAGTGCTGTCCGGCATGGATCGTGAACGACTCCACGTCGCGACGATTCAACTCATCAATAAGTGGACTCATCTTGATAATTCCGGGGCGAGTACCGACGACGATACAGGTCTTTTCCGGAATAGAATCAACGAGGACCTTCGAATCTGCCATTGGCGCGACTATCCGAGTTCGGTGTATAAGTTCTTTCTTGTTGTTAGTTGCTGACGATATTCTGATATGCTTGCAGGAGTTTGTTCTCAGTTATCGTAGCGTAATTGAAGTCGGAAACAGACTCCCTGGCCCGCTTCGAGAGCGTACGACGAAGCGTCTCGTCGTTCGATAGACGGAGCAGTCCGTCTCGATACTCCGGTATCCGGTCGCTAACTAGCAGTGAATTCTCCGTCGTCGCGAACCGCCTGTTACCCGGTGTATCAGTGGCTAATACTGGAAGAGTCGCCGCAAGGTACTCGACCGTTTTGAGCGGCGGTTGATTTCGGTACTGCGGTTTGTCCGGGATGTACGCGCACCCCACGTCGAACGCCTGCAGATAAGACGGCATTTCCTCGAACGGGACCGATCCGGTAAACACGACATCGTCCTCTACCCCGACATCGGCGACGTGTCGTTCTAATGCAGGACGGGCCTCGCCACCGCCGACTACCGCCAGGGCTAATTCCGGCCGCTCCTCGTTGGCCTGATCGAATGCCCGGATGAATCGTTCGAGTTCACGCGAGGGGTGGAGATGTCCTGTGTATCCCACGACACACCGGTCGTCCAAACCCCACCGTTTGCGCAGTTCGACGTTCTGCCCCGGAACGAACTTATCGAAGTCCACACCCAGCGGTAGGATCGTTACAGAGGACGCATCCACGAAGATACGCCGGGCGACGTGTTTATCAATGACCAGCGTCTCGTCGACGAAAAGGTCCTGTATCCGGATTCCGATACGGGACACCCACTCGAAGACGGAGTTACTGACCGCAGTGCCTCGGACATCCGAGACAGTAGCCTCGGGAAGATCCATCCACGGAAACCTATCGAGGATAAGACCGAGATTTGGAAAAGACCGAAGATGGAAAATATCGATTGGTGATTCCGAGTGAATCTGCTCCGCTTTCCGCATGGCCTTATAACCGAATAGCGTCGGCTCTATCGAGACGCTCGTAGATAGATCGGTCAGTATCCGATGGACGGACACTCCATCGATCGTTTCTCGTTTCAGAGTATTCGTCTCCTCGCGGCCGGCGATAACGGTCACCTCGTGACCTAACTCCGCCAGTTCGCGGCTGTATTCGAGGAGGGCTGTGGAGAAATCGGCTGGATAGTGGTGGTGAAAGACGAAACAGACGTGCATTCTTGTCCACCCGTTCCGCGTCAGAGGGTCTTTAGTCCTCTCATATAAGAGACGAGAGCGTCCGTCGGTCCCCACGCTGGACGAGGTGCTTCTTTGTGGTCACTTGAACGGACGACCCAGTCCGTAAACCACGAACGGGGACCGCCAACCGATCAGTAGAAACCGAGAAACTCGCTGTAGCGAAACCCCAAACAGATGAATGTTTTACTCCCCTTCACCCGTCTCGATCGGCGCATCCACCAGATTGCCCCACTCGGTCCACGAGCCGTCGTAGTTCACTGTGTCCTCGTACCCGAGCAGTTCGTGCAGTGCGAACCACGCGACCGACGAGCGCTCGCCGATGCGGCAGTAAGCAACCGTAGTGCCCTCGCCGTCGATGCCTTCCTCGCCGTAGAGCTCTTCGAGTTCCTCGCGGGTCTTGAACGTGCCGTCGCCGTTCGTCACGGCCGCCCACGAGATGTTCTTCGCGCCGGGGATGTGGCCGCCGCGCTGGGCGGTCTCCTGGAGTCCCGGCGGGGCGAGGACCTCCCCGCTGAACTCCTCGGGCGAGCGGACGTCGACGAGCGGGACGCCGCGGTCGATCGCCTTCTCGACATCGTCGCGGTAGGCGCGGATGGACTCGCGCGGGCCGGACGCCTCGTAGTCGACCGCGGAGAACTCCGGGACCTCGTCGGTGAGCGGGTAGTCGTTCTCGACCCAGTAGTCGCGGCCGCCGTCGAGCAGGCGGGCGTCGCCGTGGCCGTAGTACTGGAACTGCCAGTAGGCGTAGGCGGCGAACCAGTTGGAGTTGTCGCCGTACAGGACGACGGTGGAGTCCTCGCTGATGCCGTGGCCCCCGAGGAGGTCCTCGAAGTCGTCCGTGTCGAGGATGTCGCGCTGGGTCTGGTCCTGAAGCTGGGTCTCCCAGTTGAACCCGACCGCGCCGGGGGCATGGCCCTCCTCGTACGCCTCCGTATCGACGTCGACCTCGACCAGCCGATACTCGGGGTCATCGCTCTCGAACTCGTCGAGGTGCTCTTCGACCCAGTCGGCCGATACGAGCACGTCGTGCGCGTAGTCGCTTTCGCTCATACACGCACCGGTACGTCTGCCCTTCTTAAAGAAACTACACATTCGGCAGGTACCGCCTCGCCCCCGCCGTTGCGGAAACACTTGCCGAGAGTCTCGCGCCGTCGGGAGCAGGGATCCGGAGAGGGCGGCCGCGAACCGATAGAGAGGGACTCTCGTCGTCGCAACTATCGACCGAGCGACACTCGGGAGGATGCGGCCAGTTTTGCAGGTAGCTCTGAGCGTGCCTAGGGACCGACGCTATCGGGAGGGCTAAAGTCGGAGGGGCGCTACCGACGGGTATGACCGACGACATCGTCGTCTCGCGCGGGTGGCTGGCCGAACACCGCGACGAGGTGGCCGTCGTGGACGTGCGCGACGCCTGGGAGTACGACGGGATCGGACACGTTCCCGGTGCGGTGAACGTCCCGTTCGGCGCGTTCCGAAGCGAGAGCGAGGCGACGCGGGGAACGCTCCCCGGCACGGATACCTTCGCGGAGATCGTGAGCGAGGCAGGCGTCCGCCCCGACGACACCGTCGTCGCCTACGACGACACCCACGGCGTGTTCGCCGCGCGCTTTCTCGTCACCGCGGAGATATACGGGCACCGCGACGTCCGCCTGCTCGACGGCGACTACAGCGCGTGGAACCTAGAGCACGAGACAACGACGGACGCCCCCGAGGTCGACCCGACGGAGTACGCCGTCGACCCGCCCGGGGACACGGTCCTCATCGACCGGGCCGCGGTCGAGGCGGCGATCGACACGGACGCCGTCCTCGTCGACACGCGCGACGACTGGGAGTTCGAGGAGGGCCACATCCCCGGCGCGGTGAACATAGACTGGAAGGAACTCGTCGACGACGAGACGCGCGGACTCAAGCCCCGCGACGAACTGGAGGAGGTCCTCGAGGAGTACGGCATCACGCCCGACCGCCGCGTGATCCTCTACTGTAACACCGCGCGGCGGATCAGCCACACGTACGTCGTCCTCCGGCACCTCGGCTACGAGGACGTCGCGTTCTACGAGGGCAGTCTCACGGAGTGGAACGAAGCGGACGGACCGCTGGAGAGGAACGGCTGAGCGGCGACGTTCGAGGGAGTCCGCATCCAGCCTTCGTTTCGCTGTTTTCCCCCTGCGACACGCCGTCTCATGGCCGTTCGCTTCTGAAAGGTACTTGTGTTTCGGTTCGAAACCTTGATCCGTGCAACGCCTCCCGAACCCGTTCCGCGCGCTCGTCCTCTACATCGGTCTCGCGCTCGCTCGCGTCGGCCTCGTCTCCGGCGAGCGAGTGCGCAGGACGACGGACCTGGCGTGGCCCCGGATCGTCACCGGCATCGCCCGCATGTCGAAGAACGCGGTCGACGTGGCGATGGTGGGGTTAGCGCTCGGTCCGGTCGCCATCGCGGGCGTGGGTTTCGCGACGCCGTACTGGGGGCTGGCGTTCTCGCTGGGCGGCGGGTTCGCCGCGGGGACGATCGCCCTGGTCTCCCAGCGGTACGGCGCGGAGGCCTACGACGACCTGGGGCTCGCGATCCGCGCGAGCGTCGCGGTGGTGCTCGCGGTGACGGTACCCGTCGCCGCGGTGTTTTACGCCGTTCCGGAGCCGCTCATCCGTGTCATGTCCGACGACCCCGCGACCGTCGCGTACGGCGCGGATTACCTCCGGATACTGGCGTTCGGCGTCCCGTTCGCGGGACTGAACCTCGTCGGCAGTCGGGTTTACATCGGCGTCGACGACGCGTGGACGCCGATGCTGGTCCGCGCGGGCGGCGCGCTGTCGAACATCGCCATCAACGCCGCGCTCGTCTTCGGCCTCGGGATGGGCGTCGTCGGGGCGGCGATGGGGACCGTACTGGCGAACGTCCTCGTCACGGCGGCGTTCGCCGGCGGCCTCGTCGCCGGACGCCTCCCGCTTGCCGGCGACCTCCCGATACAGGTCGACCTCCGGGGGAGGTACCTCGACCGGCCGACCCTCCGCGATATCGTCCGGATCGGGCTGCCCGTCGTCGGCCGGAACTCGGTGTGGACCGTCGCGAAGTTCCCGATGCTCGCCGTCGTCGCGCTGTTCGGGCCGACGGTGGTCGCCGGGTACGTCATCGCCCGGCGGGTCTGGGGGATCATGAACACGCCCGGATGGGGCTTCGGCCTGGCCGCCAGCAGCCTCGTCGGGCAGGAACTCGGGGCCGGCGACGAGCGAACCGCCGAGGCGTACGGGCGCGACATCGTCCGGTTCTCGACGGCGACCTACGCCGTCGCCGCGGCGATAGTCGCGCTGTTGGCCCATCCCATCGTCGTCTCGTTCGTCGGCGACGCGGGCGACCCGTCGGTCCCGTACGCGGTCGCGTTCGTGTACGCGGCCTGCGTCGCGTCGCTCCCGCAGGCGGTCAAGGGAGCGACCGCGGGCGCGTTGGACGCCAGCGGCGACACGCGCTGGCCCTTCTACAGCCAGGCGATCGGCATGTTCGGCTGCGCGATCCCCCTCGCGTACCTCGGGGCGACCACGTCGCTCGGCATCGTCGGCCTCTATCTCTCCTTCGTCGCGGAGACGGCCGCGCCGGCGGCGATCAACTACCGACGGTTCGCGACCGGGAAGTGGAAGTCGATAAGCCGGGACTTCCGCCCCGAGTCGCCGGTCGCCGACGACTGATCGCTCCGCGTCCGGCGACGCGCGGCGAGAACGCGGCAACGACGGCGCTGAACGCGACCGTCGTCGTGACGGCGCTCGCCCGCCACGCGGGGACGCCGCGGGCGACCAGCCGTCGGTACAGCGGCGCGCAGACGGCGGCGACCGTGACCGCGAGAAACACCGTCGCCAGCACGTCGCGGAGGATGGCCGCCGCTGCGACGGCGAGGACGACGATTCCGGAGAGGGCGTAGCGACTACTGTATGATACGAACCTATCGAGACGCCGAGAGGACGAAACGTCTCGCACCGGCGAGGGACCGGGCAGTCGGACCGTTAGCCGTCGAGCGGTCTCGACCAGTCGACCGGCGGTCGTGAGCGTCATCGATCACTGCCCGAACCGCTCGCGCTCGCTCTCGCGGAGTTCGATCCGACGGATCTTCCCGCTGGAGGTCTTCGGCAGTTCCTCGACGAACTCGATCCGCCGCGGGTACTTGTAGGGAGCCGTCTCCGCTTTCATGTAGCGCTGGAGGTCGTCGACCAGTTCGTCGCTCCCCTCGCGGCCGTCCGCGAGGACGACGTAGGCCTTCACGACGTCGCCACGCTCCTCGTGGGGGCTGGCGACCGCCGCGGCCGCCGCGACCGCGTCGTGGTCGACGAGCGCGTCCTCGACCTCGAACGGGCCGATGCGGTAGCCCGCCGAGATGATGATGTCGTCGGCCCGTCCCTCGAAGAAGAAGTAGCCCTCCTCGTCGCGCCGGGCGAGGTCCCCGGTCCGGTAGTAGTCCCCACCCGAAGAGGTTCCCTCTTCCGAGCCCGCACTCGTCTCGCTCGCGCGGACACGGACGGTCTCCCGGTCGCGCTCCGGTTGCTCGTAGTAGCCGTCGAAGACGGCGGGGCTGTCGACGGGAACGGCTATCTCGCCCGTTTCGCCCGCCTCGACTTCCGTCTCCTCGTCGACATCGAGGACCGTCGTCCCGACGCCGGGGGCGGGCCTGCAGCGGTTCGCCCGCCGACACGGCCTCCGTCAGGGCGAGGTCGTAGTCGGCGAGGTCCGCCTGCGTGAACATCCGGTACTGGGTCGGCACGGCGCAGAGCCGGGTGACCCCCTCCTCGGCCATCAGGTCCAGAAACGTCTCGGGGTCGAACTCGCCCTCGTAGAGGAACTGCGGCGCGCCGGTCGTCAGCGCGACGCCGACCGGGCTCCAGAACCACTTGGCCCACCCCGTGCCGGTCGTCGCCCACAGGAGTTCGTCGGAGAAGTCCGCGTCGCGGTCGACGCCCCACCAGTACGGCCCGTTGATCCGCTCGAAGCAGTAGAGCCAGCGGTGGCGGTGGAGGACGGGTTTGGGCCGGCCGGTCGTCCCGCTGGTGTAGTTGATAGACATCGGGTCCGACGCGCCGAGGGCCGGCCCGTCGTGGGCGGCCGCCCTGCCGTCGACGAGGTCGGCGCAAGCGTGCCAGCCCTCGCGGTCGGTCGCGCCGCCGCCGTTCTCTGTGTCCAGTACGATCACCGTCTCCAGCGGCGTCTCGTCGAGGGCCGGTTCGACCATCTCGGTCAGCGTCGCGTGGACGACGACGGTGTCGGCCTCGCAGTCGTTCGCCCGGAAGGCGATGTCCTTCGGCTTGAGCATCGACGAACACGGCACCAGCAGCGCGCCGCGGGCGAGCGCACCGCCGAGGTCCGCGAGCGCCGACGCGAAGCGGTGCGCCCCGTCGCGGACCTCCCCGTATGTCCGCTCCGCCTCGCCGCCGTCCTCGTCGCGGTACCTGACCGCGAGGCGGTCGCCGAACGCCTCGGCGTGGTCGTCCAGCACCGCCGGGATCGCGTAGTCCTCCGGAACGTCCCACTCGAAAGCGTCGCACTCGCGCTCGTAGTCGAGGGCCATATCGCCAAACCCCGACGATCGTCTATTTGAATTTTTCCCCGAACCGAGCCCGGATTCCACCCCGAGCGCGCCGGATCGGCGGGGTTAAAAACACCCAGTGCAACCACCGGGTAATGAGACGGCGACCCTTCTTGACGGCTAGCGCCGGTGTGGCCGGTACGCTGCTGGCCGGTTGCATCACGCAGGGCGAGAGCGGCGGAAGCAACGGCGGCGACGAACGTACCACCCTCACCACGCCAGAGACCTTCGAGGGGACGCTCACGGTCGCCACCTACGAGTCGTTCGTCGACGCGCCGAGCACCAGCCCTGGCGAGTGGGTGAAGGAGGCGTTCGAGTCGGAGTACGACGGCGTCACGCTGGAGTGGCAGGTCGCGGAGAACGGCGTCAACGAGTTCGTCCAGCGGAGCCAGCAGGACGCGTCGATCGACGCCGACGTCTACCTCGGCCTGAACGTCGATGACCTCGTGCGGGCCGACGACCAGCTAAACGACTCCCTGTTCGTGACGAGCGACGTCGCCGACCTGGAGAACCTGCGCCACGTCCGCGACGACCTCCGGTTCGACCCGCAGGCGCGGGCCGTCCCGTACGACGCCGGCTACGTTTCGCTCGTCTACGACGAGAACGAGGTCGACGAACCGGAAACGCTCGACGACCTGACGACCGACCCCTACGCGGGGACGCTGCTGGCCCAGAACGCCCAGTCCAGCGACCCCGGTCGCGCGTTCCTGCTGTGGACCATCGACGAGTACGGCGAGGACGGCTACCTCGACTACTGGCGGGACCTGCAGGACAACGACGTCCGCGTCCTCAACTCGTGGAACGACGCCTACGACGCCTACAGCGACCAGGAGCGGCCGATGGTCGTTTCCTACTCGACGGACCAGGTGTACGCGAACGAGTACGGGCAGGACATGAGCCGCCATCAGGTCGCGTTCCCGGACGGACAGGCCTACGCTAACCCCGAGGGCGTCGCCGTGTTCTCCGACAGCGACGCGCCCGCGCTCGGCTTCGAGTTCGTCGACTTCCTGCTCTCGGCGGAGGCACAGGGGGAGGTCGCCGTCCGCAACGTCCAGTTGCCGGCGACCGACCACGCCGACCTGCCCGAGGAGTTCGACCAGTACGCCCTCGAACCCGAGGACGCCGTCGTCTTCAGCTACGACGAACTCCGAGGGAACGTCGACGGCTGGGTCGACGAGTGGGCGCGAGAGATCGCCGGGAACTAACCGACCGAATCACCGCCCGTGCTTCCCACTGAGCGACCCCGCGCGTGGCTCGAACGCCGCGCGCTCGGCGCGGCCGCGGGGCGTCGCCGACGACCCGCTGGCGCTCGGCCGGCACGCGGGCAACGTCGCTGGCTGGGCCGTCGGGTTCGTCACGGGCGAGGACCCGTTCCCCGCGTTCGGACTGTTCGGCTTCACCGCCTATCAGGCGCTGCTCTCGACCGTCGCCAGCGTCGCGCTCGGCCTGCCGGGCGCGTACGTCCTCGCCCGGTTCGAGTTCCCCGGCCGCAAGACGCTGCGGTCGCTGACCATCCTCCCGTTCATCCTCCCTTCGATCATGGTCGCCATCGGCTTCGTCGCCATGTTCGGCCGGCGCGGCGTCGCGAACGACCTGCTCGGAGCGCTCGGCCTCGACCCGCTCGACGTGATGGGGACGCTCGGCGTCGTCGTCGTCGCCCACGCCTTCTACAACGCGCCGCTGGTGACGCGGGTGACGGTGGCCGCGTGGGAGAGCGTCGACGCCCGCGCCGTCGAGACCGCCCGCAGTCTCGGCGCGAGCAGGCGGCGGGCGTTCGTCGACGTGGTGGTCCCCCAGTTGCTCCCCGCCGTGCTGACCGGCGCGCTGCTGGCGTTCGTGTTCACGTTCATGACGTTCCCCATCGTCCTCGCGCTGGGCGGTCTGGAACTGGCGACCGTCGAGGTGTGGGTGTACGCGCTCCTGCGGAACCTGAACTACGAGGAGGCGGCGGCGCTGGCGGCGCTGGAGACCCTGCTGTCGCTCGGGCTGACGTACGCCTATCTCCGCTACGAGGCCGCGCAGGCGGCGGGCAGTCGCGGCGCGAACCCGCCGCCGCGCGAACCCCTCGTCCCGTCGCTCCGGGCGCTCCTGACGCCGGTTCGCCTCGGGGTTTTCGCCTACGCCGCCGTCGCCGTCGTCGTGTTCGTCGGCCCCGTCCTGAGCATGGTGTGGACGAGCGTGGCCGGGCCGGACGGCCTCACCCTCGCGTACTACGAGTTCCTCGTCCGGCGGCAGGTCGAAGGGACCGCCGTGCAGGTGAAGCCGTGGCCCGCCGTCCGCAACTCCCTGCTTTTCGCCGTCGGGACCCTCGCGGTCGCCCTGCCGATGGGCGTCGCCGTCGCCGTGCTGACGACCCGCGAGTTCCGGGGGCGCGCCGTCGTCGGCGCGGTCGCGATGGGTCCCATCGCCGTCAGCGGCATCGTCACCGGCGTCGGCCTCCTGCTCGGCCCCGTCTTCGGCGTCCCGCTGGGCGGCGGCTACCGCCTGCAGGTGACGGGCACGACGGCCGTCGTCGCGGCCCACGCCGTCGCGGCGTACCCGTTCGTGACGCGCTCCGTCGCGCCGCAACTCGGCCGCCTCGACCCCGCGATGGTCGAGTCCGCGCGAGCGCTCGGCGCGAGCCGCGTCCGCGCGCTGGTCGACGTGGAACTACCGCTCGTCGCCGCGGGCGTCGTCGCGGGCGCGGCGTTCGCCGTCGCCATCAGCGTCGGCGAGTTCGATTCGACGGTCATACTTGCGGAGGGCTCCCGGAGCTACACGATGCCCGTCGCCGTGGAGCGCTACCGCGGCCGCCGCCTCGGCCCGGCGACCGCGATGGGCACGGTCCTGCTCGTCGTCACGAGCGTCAGCTTCGTCGTCATCGACCGCATCGGGGGGCGGTTCGAGGATGGTTGACCTCCACCTGGACGGCGTCTCGAAGCGCTACGACGGGACGGCGGCGCTCGCCGGGGTCGACCTGGACGTCGCCGACGGCGAGTTCTTCACGCTCGTCGGCCCCTCCGGCTGCGGGAAGACGACGACGCTGCGGACGGTCGCCGGCTTCGAGGACCCCACCGAGGGGACCGTCCGCTTCGGCGACCGCGAGATGACGGGCGTGCCCCCGGAGGACCGCGACGCCGGGGTCGTGTTCCAGTCGTACGCGCTGTTCCCGCACATGACCGTCGCGGAAAACGTCGCCTACGGCCTGCGGTTCCGCGACCCGCCGGGCGACGCGACGGCCGACGAGCGCGTCGCCGAACTGCTGGAGCTCGTCGACCTGCCGGGGACGGGCGACCGCGACCCCGAGGAGCTTTCGGGGGGGCAACAGCAACGCGTCGCGCTGGCCCGCGCGCTCGCGCCCGGTCCGGAGGTGCTGCTGCTGGACGAACCGATGAGCGCGCTGGACGCCCGCCTCCGCGAGCGGCTCCGCCGGCAGGTGAAGGCGATCCAGTCCGAGCTCGGGATCACCACCGTCTACGTCACCCACGACCAGGCGGAGGCGCTCGCGGTGTCCGACCGCGTCGCAGTCATGCACGACGGCCGGGTCGAGCAGGTCGGTCCGCCGGAGGACGTGTACCGCCGGCCGGAGCGGCGCTTCGTCGCGGAGTTCGTCGGCGAGAACAACGTGTTCGCGGGCCGCGTCACCGGCCGCGACGCGGCGGGCACCACCGTCGACGTGCACGGGTGCTCGCTCCGGATCCCGCCGGTCGACGCCTCCCGGGACGACCGGGTGACGTTCTGCGTCCGCCCGGCGGCGCTGGACCCCGACGAGGTGTCGAACCGACTCGCCGCGAGCGTGACGACCGCGGAGTTCCTCGGTGAGGCGGTGCGGGTCCACGCCGACTGGAACGGCCGGGAACTGGTCGTCCGCCTCCCGGACGCGCCCGACGGGGAGCGCGTGACCGTCGGGTTCGACCCGGACGCGGTACACGTGGTCGGGACCGACGGGTGAACGTTGCCGCCGCGGGTCGGACGGGGGTCCCCGTGCGACCGACGCGAAGACCCGTCATGCGGGCGGTCGGGACGGCACGGGCCGGCCGAACGTGTCGGAGTCCGGTAGCTGACAGTTTTCTTTCAGGAACTCGTTGCAGCGAACCGTTTAGTCGGTCGGCGGCTACGATCCGTTCATGCCAACGACGCGAAGCGCGCTCGTGGTCGGCGTCGGTCCCGGCGTCGGCGAGTCCGTCGCACGGCGGTTCGACGACGAGGGGGTCGGAGCGGGGATCGTCGCCCGGTCCGCGGACTTCCTGGACGACCTCGCCGCCGACCTCGACGACGCGACGCCGATCCCGTTGGACGCCACGGCGTCCGACGCCCCGGAGCGGGCGCTCGGCCGCGTACGCGAGAACCACGGCCCGGTCGACGCGCTCGTCCTGAACCTGCCCGGCCCCGCCGACGCCGGCGGCGACGCGTCCGACGTCGCGGTCGAGGACCTCCGGCGCGCGTGGTCCCAGCAGGTGCCGACCGCGCTCCGGTTCGTCCGGGCCGCCGAGGACGACCTGACGGACGGCGGCACCGTCGTCGTGACCAACTCGATGCAGTCGAAACGGGCGGGCGGGAGTCCCGCCCGTGCTAGCGCCCGTTTCGCGCTGCGAGGGCTGACCGCGTCGCTCGCGGACGGCCTCTCGGCGGCGGGCATCCACGTCGCGCATCTCGTGATAGACGGCTGGGTCGACCGGCCGACACTGCGCGAGCGCTACCCGGACCACGAGCGGTGGACCGATCCCGACGCCGTCGCCGACACGTGCTGGCAGCTGGTCGACCAGTCCGCGGACGGCTGGACGCACGAGCTCGACGTCCGCGCCCGCGGCGACGAGGTGCGTCTCTGATGGCCGAGGACGGACGCGACCGCCGGACGGTCGCCGTCGCTGGCGTCGGGGAGACGCTCGGACCGCGCTCGCCCGTGCCTTCGCCGAGGCGGGCGACGCCGTCGCCCTGCTGGCTCGGTCGACGGACCACGTCGAGACGCTCGCCGCGGACCTCCGGGGCGACGGCGCGGACGCGGTCGCCGTCACCGCGGACGTGACCGACCCCGGGTCCGTCGCCGAGGCGTTCGACGCGGTCCGGGCGGCGTTCGGGAGCGTCGACGTGCTGGTCCACAACCCCAGCGCGCCCGCCGGGGGATCCGTCGATGACTGCGACCCCGCGGCCTTCGAGCGGCCGTGGCGGGTCCGGGCCTACGGCGGCTACCTCTGTGCCCGCGAGGCGCTCGCCGCGGGCGGTGAGCCGACCGTGCTCTTCTCGGGCACCGCGTACGGCGTCGAGGCGACGGGCGCGATGCCGGACTGGAGCAGCGCCGCCTTCGCGACGCGCGGCCTCGCGGCGTCGCTGGACGACGGTACCGCCGCCGACGCCACGTACGTGGCCATCGGAGCGAACGTCGCGCCGCCCGGCGGGTACGTCACGGAGAACCGGGTCGCCGCCGAGGAGGTCGCGGCGCGGTTCGTCGGCTTCGCGGACGACCCGCCCGAGACGGTGACGGTGCGAGTGCCCTAGTCGACGCCCGACCGGAACCGGTCCAGCCCCAGCGACAGCATATCCGGGCTGACGGGCTGGAACTCGTCGTTCTCGGGGAGGTATTCGCGGACGCTGTCCCACGAGTCGCGGGCGTAGCGCTCGTCGACGAGGACGCGTACGCCGACCTCCTCCGGTCCCCGGATCACGCGGCCGATGGCCTGCCGGGCCTTGCGGACCGCCGGGATGGTCAGGGCGTACTCGAACCCGCTCCGCGAGCCGGACCCGTCCCCGCCGAACTCCCGGTCGTACGCGGTCCGCACCGCCCGCGTCCGGGGGCTCGCGGTGTTGATGATCGGGACGCCACAGACCACCGCAGCGCGGAGTTTGTCGCCCTGGTAGTCGACGCCCTCAGTGAGCGTTCCCCGCAGGCTGGTGACGAGCACCTTCGACTCGCCGGCGAAGAAGTCGTCCTTGAGGTCCTCGGTCGCGTCGTCGCCGCTGGACTCGTCGATGAGGACCGGCTTGTCGACGCGCTCGCGGAGCGCCTCCGCGGCCCACTCGGCCTCGGCGTAGTTGGGCATCCCGACGAGGACGTTGCCGGGCGAGCGCGCCACCTCGGTGATCGCGTCCGAGTAGATCCGACGCGTCCGGTTCCTCTCGCCCGGCCCGCCGCGGTTCTGGTAGGTGAACTTCGGCGCGTCGACCGCGAAGCTCTCGCGGTTCTCCGCCGGGAAGTCGAGCCGGTAGGTCCGCTCGACGACCGGCCGGTCCTCCTCGCGTTCGAGGTGGCGCAGGCCGGTCACCTCAGCGAACACGTCGAGCGGTTCGAGCGTCGCGCTCATCAGGACGCCGCCGCCGAACTCGGCGAGGCGCTCGCCGATGGCGTCGCTCGGGACGCAGTTGTGCATCGAGAGGCTGGCGTTGTACGCCCGCCGCCAGGAGCCGTCCGGTTCCGTCGAGTCCCACGTCCGCTCCAGTTCGATCTCCCGGAAGTAGTCCGTGTGGTCGTTGCGGTACCACTCGCCGAGGACGCGCCCGACGGCGGGAGCGGCCCGCTGTTGCTGCTCGTCTTCCGCCTCGTCCAGGACCCGCTTGACGACCGCGCCGACCGTCTCGGCGCGCGCCCAGACGCCCCCGTCGTACCCCTCGCGCTCGGCCCACTCCGTGATGTCGTCTTTCTCCGGCGTCTCGGGGTCGCGAAGCGGTATCTCCTCGTCCGGCAGGTCCGCGAGGTCCGCCTTCCACCCGCGGTGTTCCCGCTCCAGATAGGCCGTCACGCGCCGGTCGAGTTCCTCTCGGAGGTCGCGGACGAACTCGCGGGTCGCCTCCAGTTCCCGGAGCGAGACGTCCGTGTCCTCCAGTTCGGAGCGGATGAGGTCGACGTCGTCGTTGGCGGCGTCGCGCCCCTCCCCCTCGTCGAACCGGAGCGGCTGGATGACCCGCGATAGCTCGGTTTCTGCGTCGCGGAGGGTCCCGTCGCCCACGGCGTCGCTGACCAGGTCCCGGACGCGCGGTTCGAGCATGTGCGCCTCGTCGCAGACGACGAACGTCGAGTCGTCCAGCAGCGCGCCGGTGAAGGAGCCGGTCGTCGTCGGATCGAACGCGTGGTAGTAGTTCCCGACGACGACCTCGGCGTGGCCGAGCATCGCGCCCATCATCGAGTGCGGGCAGGTGCCGTGCTCGACGGAGCGCGCCACGAGGTCGTCCGGCGTCAGGTGGCCCGCGGCGGTGAAGTCGAACGGGACGGCCTCCGCCCGGCCCGCTCGCGGTCCTCGACCGCTCGCGCTGTCCGAGGCGCTCCGCGCCTCGCTATCGCCGTCCTCCGGCAGGTCCGAGAGGTACTGCGCGTAGAACGGGCAGTACTCCACGTCCTCGTACTCGGGCATCGTCTCGGGGTACGGCGTCGGCGTCTCCGCCGTCTCCAGATACGTCGCGCCCGCGCCGCCCGAGTCAGCGAGACCGACCTGCTGACTCCGGGCGTCGGCGGTCAGCGCGTCCGCCGTCGTCGGCCCGTCGCCCGTCAGGTCGCGGGTGCGGTCGCGGAGGTCCTCGCAGCGCTCGTAGACGTTCTCGTCGTCGATCCGGCCCGCGCCCTCGCGGTTGTACGGGCAGACGTCCGCCTTGCCGACGAGCGTCAGGCCCGAGACCGAGCGGTAGTCGTCCGGCAGGTTCTCGTTTATCGTCCGCAGGTCCGTCTCGAACTGGCGCAACTGCTGCTTGACGCTCGTCAGGACGACGACGCGCTCGTAGTCGCTCTCGGGGTCGCGGACGAGCGAGACGCCCGCCGTCAGCGCGAGCATCGTCTTCCCGGTCCCGCAGGCTCCTTCGAGCGCCGTGAACCCGCCGTTCTCGGCCGTCTCGACCGCGGTCTCGATGCCGTCGACCTGGTCGTCGTACGGCTGTTCGTGACCGAACACGTCGCGCCAGGAGCCTGCCATCGTCTCGTCAGGTACCACCGGTCCGGGAGCCATAGGGCTGTCGAACCGAGGTTGCCGCGGTTCGACTTATAAAGGTTCGCCGGCCCCGGGACGGTACGGCCCGCCGCGCCTCGAAGCCGACGGCCACACGGCGTCGAAACGGGTCCGACCGCGCTGACCGCGCGGGGCGGCCGCCGCATCGCCGGTCGCTCCCGTCAGTCGGACTCCTCGTCCGACCCGACCTCGTCCGCCTTCTCCTCGGCCTGCTGGGCGGACTCGTCGATCGTGTCGGCCGCTTTGTCGCCGCTCTCGTCGATCCGCTCGGCGGCCGACTCGCCCGACTCCTGGATCGTTTCGGCGGCCCTGTCGGCCACGGACTCCGTCTTCCGGGCGGCCTCGGTGGAGCGGCCGGCGGTCTCCTCGGACATCGACTGCGCCCGGTCGCTCGCCTTGCTCACGACCTCGCTCATCGACTCGTCGCGCTGTCGCAGCGCGTACGCGAGCGCCAGTCCCGCGCCGGCGAGGACCAGCACCGGGAGCGCGCTGCTCCCGCCGTCGTCCTGTCGCCTGACGGTCGGTTCCGCCGTCTCTGACTCCTCCATCGCCTCCCGCATCGCTTGCTTCAGCGTCGCGCGGAAGACGCCGTCCGGCCCGGGAGTCGTCTGGCCCGTGTTCGCCTCGTCTATCGCCTCCCTGAACACTTCCTTCAGTGCCTCGCGAACGATTCCCCCGGCGACTATCGCTAGCGTCTCCTTCCGATCCGCTGATAGCGTGGTACTCATCGGTATCCCCTATTGAGGGTGTCCACGTAGACCGGTGAAAACGTTCGGGGTCACTGGTTTGGAAGACCGGCGCGCAGCCGCGAGAGTCCAGCTCGATTCGGACGGCGACTCGTTCTCGCCCGCCGCCGGGGCGATGGGACCGGTTACCCGGTCTCCTCGGACTCGCCGACGACGCGGTCGCCGTCGCCCCACGTCGTCTCCCCGTCGCCGCCGCCCGTCTTGTAGACCCCGCGAGCGTCGGCCACTATCTCGCCGTCCCCGTCGGTGACGTCGACGGAGACGACGGCGACGCTCCCGCCGTCCCGCACCACCTCGGCCTCGGCCCGCGACAGGTCGGTCCCCGGCGAGAGGTAGTCGATGCGCATGTCGACCGTCGGCGTCGGCTTCCGGGTGAGCGAGAACACCGCCGCCCCGCCGACCGTGTCCGCAAGCGAGTACGTGACGCCGCCGTGAGCCACCGTCTTCCATGGGACCGAGGAACGGTGTTCCTCCAGTTCGAGAGTGCCGACCGCCTCGCCGTCGGCGGCCGATCCATCTCGATGCCCAGTCGGTTCGCGAACGGGAGTTCGTCGAACAGCGTCAGCGCGTCCATGCCGTCCATGTACCCGTCACGGTCGCCGACCACGATAAACGGACCGGGCGTCGTTCGTTGTCGGGGCCGGGAAGGTCAGTTCCCCCGTGTCGGCCGCAGGACGCAACCGTTACCCGACGCCCGCGCGAACGAGGGTCCATGACCGACGACTTCGACGCGGACGCCTGGCGGCGCGAACTGAAGACCCAGCGCGACCGGAAAGACCGGTTCTTCGCCGAACACCGGCAGTCTCCGGTGCCGCCGGAGGAGCGCGACGACTTCGACGGACTGGACTACTTCGACCCCGACTCGGACTACCGCGTCGCGGCCACCGTCCACGGCGGTGACCCCGAACCGGTCACGATGGACACCACGGCCGGTACCGAGGTGCGCTACCTGCGCGAACTGACGCTGTCGTTCGAGGTGAGCGGGGAGGATCGGGAACTCGCGGCGTACCGACAGGAGGGCGACGACCAGTACTTCGTTCCGTTCCGTGACGAGACGACGGGCCAGCGGACGTACGAGGGCGGCCGCTACATGGAGTTCGAGACCGAGCGCGACCTCTCGGACGGCGACGAGATCGCGCTCGACCTCAACCTCGCGTACTCCCCCTTTTGCGCCTACAACGAGACGTTCGCCTGTCCGCTCCCGCCGGAGGAGAACTGGCTGGACGTCGCGGTCGCGGCCGGCGAGAAGGCCCCGTAGCGGCGGAGAGTCCGCTCGACCGAGAGACGTTGCAGTATCTCCACTCGAAGCGAAGGGGTTCGGCGATACGGGTCGGCGCGCTCAGGGCGCGACCCCGACGGTGAGGAGGGTGCCGTACTCCCGGTAGCGCTCGACCATGTCCTCGCGGGTCTCCCACTCGTCGGTCGGGAACTCCGACTCGGGCGGTATCTCCGTCTCTCGGTCCGGGATGATCTCCTGTTCGGCGACGTGCAGGTCCGCGTCGCGGAACGCCTCGCGGTACCGCTCGCGGGACCAGCGGGTCATGTCGACGCCGATCCGGTCCTGCCAGTCGTGGGAGTGGACGTTCCCCTCGTAGAAGTTCACGGCACAGTAGAACGTGCCGCCGGGCTTGAGGGTCCGGCGGACCTCCGACAGCGTTTCGCGCGGGTCGGTGGCGTAGTAGAACGCCTCCATCGTCCAGACGTGGTCGACCGAGTCGTCCGCGAACGGGAGCGCGCCGAAGTCGCCGACGACGTAGCCGACCCGCTCGTCGTCCGTGTACCCGCTCGCGTTGCGGGCCATCTCTGGCGACCCGTCGAGGCCGTACACCCGTCCGGCGTCCTTGTTGTCCCGGAGCGCGCGGCCGGCGTAGCCGCTGCCACAGCCCATGTCGAGGACCACGTCGCCCGGTTCGACCGGCATCCGTGCGAGGGCGTGCTTCGCGGTGTGCCAGTGTCGCTCCTCCATGCCGCGGTCGCGGCCGGCGGCGGCCCATTCGTCGAACTCGGCTCTGACGCTCATGGACGACGCGTAGAGCCGACGGGACTAAACCGGTTCGGAGTCGGCCCTCGGAGACGCGACTCGAAGCGCGGCCTCCGCCCTGCTGTCCGTCGGCGTGGCGACCGCAGGCGGCGTCTTCTGACGGCGCTGTGGACTTTCCGGACCCAGCACGCTTAAGTCGATTCCCGCCGCTTCACGGTGTATGGATTACGCGCTCGCGATGGACGGCAGTCCCGAGGCGATCCCAGGCGGGACTGGCGTACTGCTTCTTCACCCGAGCACCGGCGAAACCGACCGCATCGACACAGACTTCCTGAAACGGGACACGGACCGATTTCTCGTGATCTCCACACGAACTACCGCCCGGGAGGTCAATCAGAAGCTCGACTACTACGACGTCGACGAGGACCGGGCGGTCATCCTCGACACGCTCTCGGTCGACCGCGGCTACTCCCGGCGGAGCAGCGACGACGTCCACTACGTCGGCAGCCCGGACGACCTCGACGGCATCGTCGAGCAGGCCGAACAGTTCCTCGCGAACCACGACGGCAAGCTACGGGTGAGCCTCGACTCGATCACCGAACTCGCCTACTACGCCGGGGAGGAGCGGACGCAGGACGCCATCCGCGCGGTCCTCGGGCTGCTCGACGAACACGACGCCGTCGGCCTGTTTCACCTCGCGACCGAGGTCCACAGCGACGAGGTCGTCGACGACTACCGCGAACTGTTCGACGGCGTCATCGACCTGAACGAGGACGGGTCGGTCACGACCGAGTTCTAGAGCTTCTCGAAGGTCTTCTCCGCCCAGGTAATGGCGTACTCGACCCCGTGTGACCGATAGGCGCTCGTGTCGAGCGCGGCGAACGGGGTCGGCGGTTCCAGCCCGTGTTTGACGGCGGCGCAGGCGAGTTCCGTCGCGTCCGCGAAGTCCGTCTCGTTGCGCGCGACCTCGCCCGGGAGGTCGTCGAGACGGCCCTCGATCCGGGTGCCCGCGTCGTGCCACGCCTCGCCGAGGGGTGGGCGTTCGTCCGGCCACTCTGTGAACGTCTCGCGCGTGTGCAGGCCGATCCACCCGTCGTACAACGCGGCGGCGACCTGGTAGGTGGCGTTCGGGTCCAGCGGTACGGCGTCGTCCAGTTCGCGGTAGGACTCCCGGAAGAAGCCGAGGAACTGCTCCGGTTCGCCGAGGCCGACCTCGACCAGCGCCTCGGCGACGAGGAAGTCGACGAACGCGTCCGGCGACCCCTCGACCCGCGGCTTCACGAGGACGACCGACGGGACCGTCTGGCGGGTCCAGGCGACGCTGCCGTCCCCCGGCATGCCGATAGTGAAGTCGCTGCCGGCGTAGCGCGAGAGCAGGCGCGGCGCGTCGTCCGGCAGCCAGTCGGCCGGATACGTCGCCGGGTCGAGTTCGTCGACGACCAAGCCGAGGTCCTCCGCGACCTCGGGGCGGAGCGTCTCGAAATCGGTAGCGACGTCGAACACGAGCGCGCCCGGCGCGTGCTCGTCGCGGACGGCCCCGAGGTCGTCCGGGAGGTCGCGCTCGTCGAACATCAGGCCACGAGGAGGCTCTGTGCGACGAGGACGACCGCCAGCAGCGCCGAGACAGCGACGGTTCCGACGACGACTTTCGTGGCTTGGCTCATGCTCGGCGGGAGTGACCGCGAGCGCATAAAACCACCTCAATCGCGGCGGTCGCCGCCGGGGACGGGGATCAGTCCGCGCCCGTCGCGCCCACGCCGGCCTCGCGCGCGACCCGTCGCCACGCGCCGGACCAGAAACGGAGGGTGTTGACCGCCGCGCGGACGTACATGTCCGCGAGGATCGCGGCGTACACCGCGACGAGGCCGAATCCGAGTCCGGGGTCGACCGTGACGCCGGCGACGGAGAGCGTCACCGCTCCCGCGGGCAGCGCGACCGCCGCGATGGGGAGCTTGAACAGGTACGTGCCGGCGACGGTGCCGTACAGCGGCCACCGCGTGTCGCCCGCGCCGCGCAGGCCGCCCCGCATCGTCCGCGAGACGCTGAAGGCCGCGACGCCGACGCCGAACATCCGGATGAACTCGACGGTGAGGGTGACGTGTTCAGTGCCGAACGCCCGTGCGATCGGGCGGGCGAAGGCGAAGATGACGCCCGCGATGAGCAGTTGCGTCGCCAGCGCGATCCGGAGCGTCTGCCAGCCGTAC
This sequence comes from Halobacteriales archaeon QS_9_68_17, assembly GCA_003023565.1. GTDB lineage: Archaea > Halobacteriota > Halobacteria > Halobacteriales > Natronoarchaeaceae > Halostella. The sequence continues at coordinate 40,317 of PXSA01000007.1, read as the reverse complement.
TCGTCGGCCTCGTCGGCGTTCCCGGCACCGATGCTCTGCCCGACCAGCGTGCTGGAGGCCGTCGAGTAGCCCCACGCGGGCATGAGCGCGAGCAACATCACCCGCCGGCCGATGGCGTACGCCGCGAGCACCGGGGTACCCAGCGCGCCCAGCACGAACAGGAACGGGAACCGGCCGAACGTCCGCGAGAGGCGCGTCCCGGCCAGCGGGGCGCTCACCCGAACGATCTCGCGGACGATGTCGGCGTCCCACTGCCGCCCGCCGAGGCGGAGGCGGACCGAGAACCGACCCGAGACAAGCAGCGCGAAGAAGATGAGCGCCGCGGCCGCGTTGGCGACGGCGGTCCCCCACGCCGCCCCGGCGACGCCCCACTCCGGGAACGGGCCGACGCCGAAGACGAGGACGGCGTTCAGGGCGATGTTCGTCGGCAGCGTGACCAGCCTGACGTACATCGGCGTCCGCGTGTCGCTGGCACCGGCCAGCGCGCGCGCCGCGACGAGACTCCAGAAGCGAAAGGCGAGCGACAGCATGACGATCCGGAGATACACCGCGCCGAGTTCGACCGTCCGCGGGTCGTCGTTCAGGAGGCCGATCAGCGGTTCCGCGTACAGCCACGCCGCGGCGGTGATAGGAAGCGAGATGGCGAGAGAAAGCCACAGCGACTGCTTGATCGCCAGGTCCGCGCGCCCGTGGTCGTCGGACCCCTTGAAACGGGAGACGACGCTGATCGTCCCGCTCGTCAGCGCCAGCGAGAGACCGAACGGGATGAAGTAGTACTGGAAGCCGAGTTCCAGCGCGGCGACGGCGGTGTCACCGATAGCCAGACTCACCATCAGGAAGTCGGCCGTGCGCAGCAGCGTCCGCATCGCGCCGGTGACCATCACCGGGACCGCGAGATCGAACGCCTCCGTCCCTTTCTTTCGGTCGACCAGGCCCAGTCGGGAGAGCATCGCCGGAAACGCGAAAAGGACCTCGCGGACGCGACGTTTCGCTGCCTCCAACATTCGAACCGAAATAGGGATTTCAACGGTTTACGTCTTGCTGGATCGGTCAAAGAAGGCTTACTACCTCTGTTTCAACTGGAAGTGTTTACTCTGGGGATAACAAGTATGCGTCCGTAAGGACGGGACTCGGAGTCGAAGCAAAGGGGTGTCGTTCACTCGTCGGGGGAACGCCAGGACTCGGGGACCTCGATCACGTAGCGTCCGTCCTCCTTGAGCGAGATGATGTACTCGTCCCGGTCGTACAGTTCCATCAGGTTGAGTTCGTACTGCCCGGGCTGAACGATCTTGATGCTCTCGAACTGGTTGTTGAGTTCCTCCCGGAGCTCCGAGAGGTCCGGACGGTCCTCGTCGGTGTCGTCCGGTTCGTCGACGACGCGAGCTCCCTCGCCGGCCGCGGGTTCGCGAGGGGGTTCCGGCGGGTCGTCCGGGAGTTCGTCCCGGGAGACGACGTCGCTCCGTGCGTTCGCCTGCGCGGAGTTCTCCTGATCGGGGGTCGCGGCCGTCGTCGGGTCCGGAGGCTCGGCGGACCCCTCCGACGAACTGCCCGCGGTTCCCGACGCCGCGGCGTCCGCGGTCGGCCGGTCCTCGGTCGACTGGGTGGACCGGTCGTCGGTCGACCGGTCGGTCCCGACCCAGTCCCGAACGGTCTCGCGCGCCCGGTTGACCCTGCCCGCGACCCCGTCCGCGTCAGCCGAAGACTGCGCACGGTCGCGCGCCGCGGCGCTCGTCGTCGCGCCGCTCGAACTGCCCCCGGTGGAGCCGGCTTCAGGTGTGCTCGGGGACGACGCCTCCGTTTCGGGTGCGCCGTCGCTCTCGGAACTCCCGGACCGACCGGAGGGTTCGAACTGGAACTTGTTGCCGCCGCAGTCCGGACAGCCCGACAGCATCTCCTTGGAGCCGTCGACGAACGTCCGACCGCAGTTCGTGCATTGGTGGGGCATTATCGGCGGGAGACGAGCGCGCTGATGAGCGTCTCGTCCTTGTGGAGCGTCTCGATCTGGTTCGCCGGACCGATGACGGTGAGCTTGTTGGTCGACTCGCGACCCATCAGCCGGTCGAGAAAGCTGGAATCGTCGGTCTGGGCGCGCGGGTAGGTCTCGATCTCGATGCCGTTGAACCCGTCCGGACTGATCTCGGTCATGGTCACCTCGATGAGGCGGCTCTCCTCGTCGGGGGAGAGCCCCTCCTCGAGGATCACGATGTTCCCGTCGTGGACGCCGTCCAGGATCATCCGGATCTTCTCCATGCTCGCCATCCCGGCCATCCGCTCGCCGCTGATGAGGTCTATCTGAACGCCGTCGTCCGGATCTTTGGTTTCCGGCATCGTATCACCCGAAGTACTCCGCGATCTTGTCGTACACTTCGTCCATGTTGTCACCTTCCAGCGCCGAGAGCGGGATCGTCTCGTGCTGGGGGAAGGCGTTCTTGATCTGCTGTTCGCTGGAGTCGTCGAGGTCGGTCTTGTTGGCGAAGATGAGCACCGGGAGGTCCCGGCTCTCGATGATGCCGATGAGCATCGTGTTCACCTGCGTGAACGGGTCCTCGGTGGAGTCGAGCACGTAGATGACGCCGTCAACGTCCTCGCGGAGCCAGTGCATGGCCTCGGCGACGCCCTCTGTCGCCTCGCGGGAACGCCTGACGGCGTCGTCTTTCTCCATGTCGAACTCGGTGAACTCCTCGTAGTCGACCTTCGTCGTCACGCCCGGCGTGTCGACGATGTCTATCGTCACCGCCTTGCCGTTGCGCTTGATCTCGACGTCTTCTTTCCGGCGTGCGCGCCGCGTTTCGTGTGGAATGTGGCTCTCCGGTCCGACGGCGTCGCCGGTCCAGTCCCGCGCGATGCGGTTCGCGAGCGTCGTATTGTGGACAACGAGACCGTCTCGCGTCGCGAACGTGTGGTCCTCCTCGACAGTGAGGTCGTAGATGTACCCGTCGTAGTCGACCACCTCGACCTCAACGACTTCGTCCCAGACGACATCCCCGTCCGCGAGTCGGTGTACCAGTTCGGTCTCCTCTCGCTCGGGAAGACCGCCGGCCATCGACTCGATGCGGTCCATCGTGATGCTGTTTCGCCGTCGCATCCGAGCGACGTGTTCGTCGTCCCCGTAGAACTCCTTCCGGGTCATTCCCAGCCGGTCGCGACTCGATTCGAGCGCCGGCATGATCGGAAGCGTGTGAACGTTCGCCTTCGACCCGGCTTCACAGAGCGTGTCGAGTTTCTCTGCCTTGCGTGCAGCGTCGAAGCCGATGTGCTCTCGGAACCGACGGTGCTGGTCACTCCGGTCAATGCGGAGTTCGTAGTACGTGCGTCCGTCGTGACTCTCCTGTCGGACCTTTCCTACGATCCCGAACCGATAGAGGAGTATCTGGATCCCGTCGACGAGTTCTCGACTCGCGCTCGACAGCGTCACGTAGCGACCGCGTTCGTCGTCTGCACCCTGAACACTCCCCTCACGACCGAATATAGCCCGGAGGAACGCACGAACCGTCTCGTCGTCGTCGGTGAGAATAGAGTCGGGGATCGCCTTTTCAGTGGACTCCGCCGGCGGACAGTCGAGACGCTTCAGGTGTTCGACCAGGGGACGACTGTCGACGCGGACGGTCGGGGTTTCGTTCTCGCACGCGTGCGTAGTGTCTACCCCGAACCGAGCCGCGGTGGCGGCGAACTCCTCTCGGAGCGTTTCGTCTTCGTTCGCGAACGCGATGAACTCGTTCTCGTGCTGTGCCTCCGCTATCGTCAACGCCAGAAATCGGGCGACGTCCCGGTCGAGCGACAGCGGTGTGATCGGCTTCGGACCGTGGTGAGTCGACTCGTGGACGACCTGTCCACCGTCCGCGCTCAACGTCTTCGACTCGCCTACCGTCCAGTCCGTCGTTTCGGGCGTGAACGATGAAAGCGTTGCAACGGACTGTCCCTCCGATACCTCCGACGCCGGCACGTGTTCGATGCCGTTCTCCGTTACCGAAACGAACGGGTGGTCGGGGCTAACGGTCACTTCCCGGCCCAGTCGAGTTCGTACGCGGTACATCGTTCCGCTGTATCGCTGGCGGAACACGTGTGATACTCGTCTACTCCCCGTCGAAAGCTCGTTCGATAGCGCCGGGACTTCGATACCCGAATCTCGACATTCGAGCCACGTCTCGTCCGGTTCGTCGCTGACGTCCGTCGCGCCCGGACATGATTCCGCGACGTGTTTGAACACGTCTTGGATCGGTTTATACGTCCCATCGGCGAGGAGAACTTCCTCACCGGACGCGAGGCACTTCCCCGCGTTCGGCGGGCCGTAAATACCGATCCGTTTCTGTTCGTCTTCCGCAAAAAGCCTGTCCGTAACTCGAGAGATACTTTCTCTGAGTCCGTTTATCAGTCCCATCCTGTCTTCACGCACCCGTAGGTGCTTGTGGAGGTAACGACACCGGATGCACTTAAGGCTACGTCAGACATGTATTATCTCCGAGATAAATCGGGACCCGCGGGTCGCCGCCTCTGAGTGCCGTGGTTGCTCCGTCGGATCGGCGATAACTGACACCTAAATTACCGATCGCGTTCCCGATCTCCCCGAAGGTAACTGTGTTCGCACTCGGTCGGACGGTCGGTACTCGCGTTCGGAACGGGAGAGCCACGATGCCCGGTTTATAATACTTGCGGGCGCGTGGCCGCGGGAAGCTAGACCGGCATCGATTCCAGCGGAAACGCAGGGGACGGGCCTTCGGAACGACCACCGAGGCCTCGCGATCGTCGATCGCGTCAGCCTACGTCGGTCGAACCCGAGCCGATGGAACTGTGCGGTCGTTCCAACCGATGGGGCGACTGCGCCCCGCCGAGGTCGTTCCGGTCGTGTGTAGCTGGACCCCCCCACCCCTTCGTTTCGGGTGGAACGCGAGAACCCCGGGGGAGGGGGGTATCGCCCTCCTAGAACAGAAGCCTTTATGTAATAGAGCATATAACAGTAACTGTACTAGGGACGACCCCTTTTCTAGAAAACATCAGCTGTGAAAATATCAATTAGGAACCGCTAGAGATCCGCCGATCGATCCGGCTTCGACTCTCGCTCGGCGGTTTCCCCACCCGTCCACCCCCGGTTCGCCCGGTTCCACTCGAAACGAAGGGGTGGGGGAGGGGGGCCGACGGTATCGGGACCGCGGCGGCGACAGCATCACGCGTGAGCAACCGGGACGCGGTCGCCGGTTCGAGTCGAAACGGTTCCGTCACGAAGACTCGCTGACAGCTGTGAGCACGGTGCTGTCCCGTCCGCCGTGGATATCGTCGAACGTTCGGTATCCTCGACCGGAAACGACCCGGCGAAAGTGTCTCTAGTTCGACCCTGCAGGGTCCGTCCATAGCGCGTAAGCGTCGCCTCCATATCCGTTCGAACACGACCGACCGTCGTTTCCGGTCGACGGCGGTTCGTGTACGTTCGCCGGTCATGTCCGCCAGGCGGAGTCCTGGATCTACCGTATGCTCGTCCGCGAGACGGTATGAACGGCGACTGCGAGGGATGCGGCTGCCGGACAGGGTGCCCTGACGGAAGACGGCTCTCCCTTCCTATGTCCCCGAAAAGTGGGAACAGGATGCCTGAAGCACCTTGTTTCCCGTGTTGGATGGACGGATCGTGACCGGGAGGGAAGATTTTAAGACCCTGGTGCACCTCTGCTTCGTTTGCATCAACTGGACGAACCACGGGATCGGTTCACCATCGGATCCGGCATCTGAGCCTATCACGTCGGAGACGTTCTCTTTCCGTGGCGCGAACTCCAGTCGAAACGATGGGGTGAATCAACGAAACGGATGTCCAACGAGGATTCGGGAACCGGCGAACCGTCGGGGCGTGTAGACTCGTCTCAGGACTTCGACGTCGACCTCGACGACGTGGTGCTGGAGGACGACACGGAGGAGAGTCAGGGTCTGTTCGACGACCTGCTGAGCGGCGAGCCTATCTTCGAGAACAAGGAGGTGTTGCGGCCGTCGTACACGCCGCACGAGCTCCCGCATCGCAAGGAACAGATCAACAAGATGGCGACGATACTCGTCGCCGCGCTCCGCGGGGAGACGCCGTCGAACATCCTTATCTACGGGAAGACCGGGACCGGCAAGACCGCGAGCGCGAAGTTCGTCAGCCAGGAACTGGAGAGCACGTCCCAGAAGTACAGAGTCCCCTGTGAGGTCGAGTACATCAACTGCGAGGTGACCGACACCCAGTACCGCGTCCTCGCACAACTGGCGAACAAGTTCATCGAGGAGAACGAGCGACTCATCGACGAGTGGCTCGCGGACCTGCGCGAACTGCGCGAGTCGGCGCTCGACGACGCGGAGTACGACTCCGTCGAGGCCGTCGACGACCGCGTCGCCGAACTCGAAGCGGACAGAGACGACTTCGAGACCGTCCCGATGACGGGGTGGCCGACCGACCGCGTGTACAGCGTCTTCTTCGACGCGGTCGACTACCACGAGCGGGTGGTCGTGATCATGCTCGACGAGATCGACAAGCTCGTCGAGAAGTCGGGCGATGACACCCTCTACAACCTCTCGCGGATGAACTCGGAACTCGCGAACTCGCGGGTCTCGATCATGGGCATCTCGAACGACCTGAAGTTCACCGATTTCCTCGACCCCCGCGTCAAGTCCAGCCTCGGGGAGGAGGAGATCGTCTTCCCACCCTACGACGCGAACCAACTGCGCGACATCCTCCAGCACCGTTCGGACGTCGCGTTCAAGCCGGACGCACTGACCGACGACGTGATCCCGCTCTGTGCCGCGTTCGCCGCGCAGGAACACGGCGACGCCCGCCGCGCGCTCGACCTGCTTCGCACCGCCGGCGAACTCGCGGAGCGCGACCGGGCCGAGGTCATCGACGAAGACCACGTCCGCAAGGCACAGGACAAGATCGAACTCGACCGCGTGGTCGAGGTCGTCCGCACCCTCCCGACGCAGTCGAAGATCGTCCTCTTCTCGATCATCCTTCTGGAGAAAAACGGCGTCCACAACGTCAACACGGGCGAAGTGTACAACATCTACAAACGCCTCTGCGAGGAGATCGACGCCGACGTGCTCACCCAGCGCCGCGTCACCGACCTCATCAGCGAACTCGACATGCTGGGCATCGTGAACGCGGCCGTCGTCAGCAAGGGGCGTTACGGCCGCACCAAGGAGATCAGCCTCTCGGTCCCCATCGACGAGACCGAGGCCGTCCTCCTCTCGGACTCCCGCCTCGGCGACATCGAGGACGTTCAGCCGTTCGTGCAGGCTCGGTTCGACAGCTGAAGGCCCTCGTTCGGGCCTGGCGGCGCTCGTTGCGCCCTTTCGATGTCCGCCGGAGCGGCGTCGCCACTCCGAGCCTTCGCTCACTGCGTTCGCGAAGACGCCACCGAGCGCCCTCGGCGCTCGTTCCAGGTCCGCGAGTTCGCGCGAGCCACCGAGACCTTCGGCCTCACGAGCCTTTACTCGCTCCGCTCGTGAAGACGCCGGCGGTCGCCGCGACACGCTCCGAGTTACCCTTCCCCGTCTGCTCGGCGCGCTCGCTACGCTCGCGCCTCCGAGCACGGCCGGTTGGATGGTTCTCCGAGCGCACGCATCCGGACCCCTCTATTTCGTATGGAGATCGGCACGGATCCGCGAGGAGAAGCGCCGTCGGCCCGGTTTACAGTCTCGCGAACTGGAGGCGAATCCATCCGAGCCACGGGAGGCGGACCTCGGCGCGGCCCTGCACCCACTCGCTTTTGACGACGGTGGAACGCCCCCGAACCTGGTCGTAGTACGGGGTGTTGTCTCCTTTCGTAATGAAGCCGTCGTGGGGGGCCGGGCAGTTCGGAACTTCCCGACAGGTGTTTCCGCGGAGGTGGTCTCTGTCGGCGACCTCGACCCAGTTTTCGCCTTCCTCGACGTAGATGTGCGCCCGGTGTATTATCGGGACGCCGTCTTGTCCGTCCGGCTGATAGACGATCACGTCGCCGTAACTGCCGAACGACCGGTGACCGTTCTCCTCCCCCTGTTGGTACGTGACGACCCCGGCGACCGCGCCGTCGTCGGCGAACCGGTTCTCGTTCACGATGAACACGAGGTCGTTCCTCTCCATATGGGGTTCCATGCTCCCGCTCTCGACGGCGACCAGCGGCGGCCAGATGCCGCTGACGGCGAACAGGACCAGTCCGACGGCCGCCACCAGGGCGACCGTGCTCAGCAGGTCCCGGAGCGCGGCGACGCCCTCGTTGTCGCTTTTCAGGAACCACTGGACGGGGTTCTCGCCGGTGACGCGGTCCGCGTCGTCGCCCGTGGGGGACCGTTCGGACGACGCTCGGACACCGGCGTCCACAGCGGAACCGTCGGCCGGCGGGGTGTCGTCACGCGCGGACCCACCGCTTTCGTCGGTACTGTCGGCATCGCGGGCTGACGATCCGCGGTCGCTCTCCGCGTTCGCCCGGTCGTCGTCTCCCGGCGGTCCGCGCTCGGGGGCGTCGCCGGGACCGGAGTCAGTCATCGTCACGCCATACTCCCCTGCGCGAAATCAACCTTCTGCTTGCACCACCCCGCGATGGGAACAGTTCCGCTACGTTTTTGCACTCGCCACTGATCATGAGGGGTGTGCCGCTGGAGGCCCCCGCCCGGATCGTCAGCGAACTCACCAGCCGGGGGTACAACGCCGACCGCGAGGCGGTGACGCTCATCGCCTCCGCGGAGGACCCGGCCCGCGCGCTCGAACGCGTCGTCGACGCGGCACCCGACGGCGCGCTCAGGCTCTCGGTCGACCACGTGCGCGAGGTGCTCGACCCCGACGCCGCGGGCGACCCGGCGACGATGAGCGAGTCCGCGTCCACCCGCGCCGGGGCCGTCGACGCCCCGCCCGGCGAGAGCGGAGACGACCGGACTGACCCCGCCCCACGAGACCCCTCCGTTTCGACTGCGGTACCCGATAGCGGCAGTGAATCTCCGCCTGAAAGCGCTCCATCTGAAACGACGGTGTCGACGGGCGGTTCGGTCGAGCGGTCGCCAACCGAACCGGAGATCGACAACGACATCACCGGGCAGAGCACCGGCACCGGCGAGTACGAGGACTTCGTGACGGTGTTTCGCGACCGGTACGACCGCCTCGGCGAGACGCTCCGCGCCCGGGTGAACCACCGCCCCGCGGAGGCCATCCAGTCGATGCCGGGCGGCAGCGAGGCGTCGATGGTCGGGATGGTCAGCGACATCCGCTCGACCGCCAGCGGCCACTGGCTGGTCGAACTGGAGGACCGGACCGGCACCTTCCCCTGTCTGGTGATGAAGGACCGCGACATCGCCGCCATGGTCGAGGAACTGCTCTGCGACGAGGTGATCGCCGTCGAGGGGACCCTCGCGGACGACGCCGGCATCCTCTTCGTCGACTCGATGCATTTCCCCGACGTCCCCCGGACGTACTCGCCGAACACCGCGGACCGCCACGTGCAGGCGGCGCTCATCAGCGACGTCCACGTCGGCAGTCAGGAGTTCATGGCCGACGCCTGGCACCGCTTCGCCGACTGGCTGCACACGCCCGAGGCCGAGAACGTCGAGTACCTCCTCGTCGCGGGCGACATGGTCGAGGGCGTCGGCGTCTACCCCGACCAGGACGAGGAACTTGACATCGTCGACATCTACGAGCAGTACGAGCGCTTCTCGGAGTACCTGAAGGAGGTGCCCGGCGACATGGAGATAGTCATGATCCCGGGGAACCACGACGCCGTCCGCCTCGCCGAACCGCAACCCGCGTTCGACGAGGAGCTCCGCGACATGATGAGCGCCCACGACGCCCGCTTCACGGGCAACCCCTCGACGGTCACCATCGAGGGCGTCTCCGTCCTCATGTACCACGGCGTCTCGCTGGACGAGGTCATCGCGGAACTCCCCGAGGACCGGGCCAGCTACGACGAGCCGCACAAGGCGATGTACCAGCTTCTCAAGAAGCGCCACGTCGCGCCGCAGTACGGCGGCCACCTCCGCCTCGCGCCCGAGGAGAAGGACTACCTCACCATCGACAGCGTCCCCGACGTCTTCCATACGGGCCACGTCCACAAGCTCGGCGTCGGCAAGTACCACAACGTCCTCTCGGTCAACAGCGGTTGCTGGCAGGCCCAGACCGAGTTCCAGAAGTCCGTCAACATCGACCCCGACGCCGGCTACGCGCCGGTCGTCGACCTCGACACGCTGGAACCGACGCTCCGAAAGTTCACCTGAGAAAGCCCTTGCTCGGCCTTGGCAGGCCTCGCTGCGCCCTTTCAATGTCCACCGCGAGAACCGCGAAGCGGTTCTCGCTAAGGACCGCCAGTCTGCGCGAGCCACCGTGAGGCGCGCGGCCGGTTGACGATCTCGCCCATCGCGTACTGACGCCGTCCCCTACCACGGACCTATGGCTCTTGACCCGGCCACCGAAGCGAGACGCCACTTCGCGACCCTCAGGGCTCCAGTCGGTACTTCTTCGTCGGGGTGCCGTCGAACTGCGGCCCCGGGCCCCGCTCGTCGAAGCCAACGCTCCGGGCCGCGGTGGCGACGTGCGGGACGGACTCCGGAGCGATCAGTTCGACCGACATCCCCTCTCGCCGGGCGAAGCGGACGGGTTCGGCGAGCAGTTGCTCGCAGGCCTTCTCGGTGCCGTCCACCTGCGTCACGTGTACGCAGTCCTGTCTGGCGTCGAAGCTGACGAACCCGAGCAACCCGGCGTCCTCGTCGTCCGCGTCCGCGTTCGGATCGGTCCCTCGTTCCTCGGACTCCGCGACCCGAACCGTGCGGTCGTGTACGAGGTTCCGCATGACGTCGCTGGGCGAGTCGGCGATCGCGGCCATCTCCTCCGCGTCCGCCTCCACGGCGTCGCGTACTCGCATTACCTCCATGCTATCGTTCCACACATTTAAATCCGCGGCGTACGATGGGCGGTGACGAACACCACGTTTTCGACGCGGGCGGCGATAGGGTCCGACGTGACCAGTCGACCCGACGGGGCTGACCGCTGTGACTTCTGTCGGCTCCCGGCCGCGACGGAGTCGGTGGGACGCGACCACGAGGGGACGACCTACACGCTCTGTTCCCGCGCCTGCCGGGACGCGATGCGGGAGTCCAACAGCGTGTTCACCGAGTACCACGGCCACCGGCGGTTCTCCCCCGGCGTCTCCACGCTCGACGCCGCGCTCCCCGAGGGACCGCCGAGGAACTCCTTCGTCATGCTCTCCGGGCGGGCCGGCGCTCGCCACGAGGCGCTGGACGCCGAACTGGTGTGACGGACGCTCCGGCGCGGCGAACCCGCCGTCTTCGTCACGTTTCGGGAGCTGCCGATCTCCGTCGTCGAGACGTTTCTCACCATGGACCGGAACGTCCTCCCTCCTGGAGAGCGGTCGCCTCCGGATCCTCGACTGTTTCACCACCGGATGGAGGACCGCGACCGCATGTTCCACCGGACGGTGGAACCGCCACATCCACGAGGTCACGCGGCCGGCCACCGAGACGGTCCGCGACCCCAGCGACCCGAGCGAACCGGAGAACGAACTCGACAACTGCCTCGAAGCGGAGTCGATGGTCGACGAGGGCGTCGTGGTCGATTCGCTGACCGAGTTCGGGACGCTCGTTCAGCCGGTTCAGACCTACGACTTCGTCAAGGACGTCCGCGCCGACGTCTGCAAGGGCCGGTTCGTCCCCATCCTCGCCGGTGCGACCTACACCGGCGAGTCCGGCACGTTCCCCACGACCTCGACTACATCGTCGACGGCGTCGTCGACCTGGAACTCAACGCCGAACTCGTGAACGACGCGCTCGTCCGTCGCATCCGCATCCGGAAGACGAACGGCGCGCTGACCGTCTCGGAGTGGTACGCCTACGAGTTCGCCGGCGACAGCGGCCTCGTCGTGTTCGATCCCGCCAAGGACCGGGACGACACCGGCCGGGTGTCGCCGGACCGGACCGGGCATCGACCGCCGTCAGCGACCCCCGCCGACCGACCCGAGACGTCCGATGACCCTCCCGCGGAAGCGGACCCCACGACTCCGGACGCGCCCGATGCCGACGCTCCCGGTGCCGACGCCGACGGGGGCGAGGAGTAAGACGGTCTTCCGTCAGGGTTCTCGGAGATAGACAGGGTTATCTGCGCGGTGAGATATACGGTACGCCATGAGCGTCGTTAACACGAATATACGAGTGGTACGATGCGGGTAGTCGCGAAGTTCGGCGGCACCAGTCTCGGTAGCGGCGACCGGGTCAACCGCGCCGCCGACTCGATCGCCACGGCCGTCGAGGAGGGCCACGAGATCGCCGTCGTCGCCAGCGCCATGGGGTCGACGACCGACGAACTGCTCGACGAGATCACGTTCGAGACCGTCGAGGCCGACCGCGCCCAGATCGTCAGCATGGGCGAGCGCACCAGCGTCCGCATGCTCAAGGCGGCGCTGGCCGCGCGCGACATCGACGCGGTCTTCCTCGAACCCGGGAGCGGGCGCTGGCCGGTCATCACCGACGCCGACGGCGAGGTCAATGTCGAGGAGACCACGCGCCGCGCGAAGGACCTCGCGGCGGACCTGGACGGCGTCGTTCCCGTCATCACCGGCTTCCTCGCCGAGGACCACGAGGGCAACGTCACGACGCTCGGCCGCGGCGGCAGCGACACCACCGCCGTCATGCTCGGCAAGTACATGGACGCCGACGAGGTCGTCATCGTCACCGACGTCGAGGGCGTCATGACCGGCGACCCCCGCGTCGTCGAGGGCGCGCGAAACGTCGGCGAGATCACCGTCGACGAACTCCGCAACCTCTCGTTCCGCGGCGCGGAGGTCGTCGCCCCCAGCGCCCTTTCGTACAAGGCGGGCAACATGGGCGTCCGCGTCGTCCACTACCAGCACGGCGACCTGCTCACCGGCGGCACCCGCATCGAGGGCGAGTTCAACAGCCTCGTCGACATGCGCGAGGAGCCGCTCGCCTGCCTCACGGTCGCCGGCCGCGCCATCCGCAACAGCCCCGGCATCCTCCAGCGGCTCTCGACCGCCCTCGGCGAGGCCGAGGTCAACGTCGACGCCGTCGCCAGCGGCATGGACTCCGTCACCTACTACGTCGACGAGAGCGCCGCCGAGAAGGCCGAGACGGTGCTTCACCGCGAGGTCGTCGACCAGGAACCGCTCTCCAGCGTCACCGTCGAGGACGACATCGCCGTCATCCGCGTCACCGGCGGTGAACTCCCCAACCGCCCGGGGATCGTGCGAGAGATAGTCGACCCCATCGCGGAGGCCGGCATCAACCTCCACGACCTCATCACCAGCGCCACCTCGGTCGCCGTCTTCGTCAACTGGGGCGACCGCGAGGAGGCGCTGGAGATCATGCAGGACCGCTTCTAAAGAAAGCCCTTGTCGGCCTTGACAGGCTCTTCTCACGGGCCGAAGGCCCGCTCGAACGGTCCGAGAGAGCTTCGCTCCCTCGCTACTCGCTGCGCCCTTTCAATGTCCTCCACGACGCCCTCAGCTTCGCCTCGGGCGTCGGTCCAGGCTGCCAGTCCGCGCGAGCGCCGTCGGTCGACGGCGCACGCTCTGAGCGCCTGCCCTTCCCCGTTCGCTGACCGCGCTCACTCCGTTCGCGTCGGTCAGCGCGGCCGCTTCGCACTGTCTCTTCGAGCGCGACCGTCCGAACGTGTCGAGTGCGCGGTGCCTCCCGACCACCAACAGTTATCCGCTCGCCCCCGTTTCCCGTCGAACATGCCCCAGCGGCTGACGACCGTCGACACGGTCCGCGAGGAGGGGTCGTGGCTGTTCACGGTCCGCGACGAGTACGACGAACTGGACGAGGTGCTGTTGCTCCCCTGCGACGAGGACGGCGAGGAGGAGGTGAGAGCGTGGATCAACCGCTGTACGCACGAGGCCCAGCGGTTCGACCGGGGGTTCGGAGCCGCCGTCCGCGACGGGCAACTCGTCTGCCCCAAGCACGGGTCACTGTTCGACGCCTGTTCCGGCGACTGCGACAACGGCGAGGCCGCGGGAACGACGCTCCCGCCGGTCGAGGTCACGGTCAACCGCGGCGACGTCTACCTCGTCAACGACGACGCCGACTTCGAGCACGAGGGCGGTATCGACGACGGCGACGACGGCCCCGAGTCGACCTCGCACGTCGGCTTCTGATCGTCGGCGGACGCGACGAGTTCGACCCCTGACGCCCGGAACTGACGGTCGATGAATAGGGCTGTGCGCCGTCGGCATGACGCCCACCCCACCCGCCGTATCTGCCCGCAGTCCGGCAGATCCCGCCGATTAACTCCTTCACGGCGGCGGCCTTACGCCATCGCATGGAAGCGTACAAGACGAAGATGGTCGAGCGGATCGAGCTGCCCGACCGCGAGGAGCGCGAGACGAACCTCGAAGCGGCGGGGTACAACGTCTTCAATCTCGACGCGGAGGACGTGTACGTCGACCTTCTCACCGACAGCGGCACCGGCGCGATGAGCGACGAGCAGTGGGCCGCCCTCCTCCGCGGGGACGAGGCCTACGCCGGCAGCGAGAGCTTCGACCGACTCGAAGCCGCGGTCGCGGACGTCATGGGGTTCGAGAGGGTCGTCCCGACGCACCAGGGCCGGGGAGCCGAAAACGTCCTCTACGGCGCGCTGATCGACGAGGGCGACGTCGTTCCCAACAACACCCACTTCGACACGACCCGCGCACACGTCGCCAATCAGGGCGCGGACCCCGTGGACTGCCCGGTCGACGGCGCGCACGACCCCGACGAGGTCGCACCGTTCAAGGGGAACTTCTCGGTCGAGCGCGCGCGAGAGCGCGTCGACCGCGTCGGTGCTGAGAACGTCCCTTGCGTCGTTCTCACGGTCACCAACAACTCGGCCGCCGGACAACCGGTCAGCGTCGAGAACACGCGGGCCGTCCGGGAGTTCGCCGACGAGATAGACGCGACGTTCGTGATCGACGCCTGCCGGTTCGCCGAGAACGCCTACTTCGTCCACGAGCGCGAACCGGGCTACGGCGACGAGTCCATCGCCGCCATCGCTCGCGAGCAACTCGGCTACGCCGACGCGCTCGTCATGAGCGGCAAGAAGGACGCGCTGGTCAACGTCGGCGGATTCGTCGCAGTCCGAGACGACGACCTGTTCGAGCGAGTCAAACAGCGGGCGATCCTCTACGAGGGCTTCCCGACGTACGGCGGCATGGCTGGCCGCGACCTCGCGGCGATGGCGACGGGCCTCCGCGAGGCGGTCGAACTCCCCTCCGTCCGGGACCGCGTCGAGCAGGTCCGCGGTCTCGGCGAACGGCTCCGCGAGGCCGGCGTCCCGCTGTACTGGCCGCCCGGCGGTCACGCCGTGTACGTCGACGCCGGCGCGATGTTCTCGCACGTCCCGACCGAGAAGTTCCCCGGGCAGGCGCTCGCTTGCGAACTCTACCGCGAGGGCGGGGTCCGCGCGGTCGAACTCGGGGAGTTCGCGTTCCCCGGCGCTGAGCGCCCCGACCTCGTCCGCCTCGCGCTCCCGCGGCGCACGTACCACCGCGAGCACGTCGAGCACGTGGTCGACACGCTCGCCGCGGTCGCGGAACGGGCGGATGCGGTCTCCGGATTAGAAGTCGTCGACGAACCGGAGATGGCGGAACTGCGGCACTTCTCCGCCCGGCTTCAGCCGGTCTGACGCGTCCCGCTTCCCTCCGCCGGTCCCCGGACGCTCCAGAAGGTCCTCGTAGCAGTCCGGGCGGAGAGACCGCGCGGACGGCTCCACCGCTTCGCCGTCGCTCTCTACGTCCGTTTCCACGGTCGCGTGCCGGTCCTGCCTGTCGACGCTCGTCCCGGGGCGCGCGCAGTCGACGTCCGGCACCTACCCGAGTAGCCGCTCGGAAAGCGACCGCGAACGGGTCCCCTGGCTCCCGCCGCCGCTCCGACCGCCGATGCGACCGCGGATGCCGCCTCCGCTGCCGTCGCCGCTGCTGTCGCCGCCCAGCCGCCGGCCGACCTCGCGCTGGACCAGGTCGATGTCGGCGACCTTGTCCGTGCGCCGCCGTTCGGCCCGTCGCAGGAACAGTCCCACGGCGAGAAACAGCGCGGCGTCTTTCAGTTCGGACCGGAAGCGGCGCTTGTCCCCCCGGACCACGAGCGCCTTCAGCAGCGAGAGCCCGCCGATCGCGAAGTACAGTCGAGAATCCGTTCCCCCTCCCCCGAACATGTCTGTGACGGACATGGCGTCCGTCATACCCCGTCCGGCGGGTTAACTGTTCGGCCGACCTGTGGTGGTGCGGGGCGTCGGTTGGCCGGACGACCGGTCACCGCCCCTTCTCCAGTCGCGACCCGATCTTCGCGGGGAGGCCCGCCTCCGCGACGGCCTGCCGGACAGCAGCCACGTCGTACTCGACGCGGTGTTCCGCGACGGTCAGCGCGTCGAGGTCGAGGACGGCGTACGCTGCTCGCGGGTCGCCGTCCCGCGGTTGCCCGACGCTCCCGGGGTTCATCACGATCCCCTCTCCGTACTGCTCGTGGCCCTGGACGTGGGTGTGGCCCAGGACGAGGGCGTCCTCCTCGCCGAGCAGACGCGGCGAGAACTGGTCGGGGTAGGTGTACCGGTCCGGGTCGTCGGGGTGGCCGTGGACGACCTTCACGCGGCCGTCGCACTCCACGCGTTCGTCGGGAAGGTCGGCGAGCCACTCGACCTGGTCGTCGGACAGCGTCTCGCGGGCGTGTTCGACGCCCGCGCCGGCCATGCTGTTGAACCGGAACGCCGTCCCGCTCGCCACGGCCCGGTCGTGATTGCCCATCGCGCAGGGCACGTCGCGCTCGCGCATCGTCGCCACGCAGTCGGCGTGCCAGGGGTTGTAGCCGACGACGTCGCCGGCACAGAGGAGGCCGTCGACGGGGGGCATGTCGTCGAGCACCGCGTCGAGCGCGACCCGGTTGCCGTGGATATCCGAAAGTACGCCCAGTCGCATACGGGGACCGACGCGTTCGGGGGCCTTCAGCGTTGTCCGGGAGCGGGCGTTCTCACTCGTTCACGACGGCCGTCTCGAAGCCCTCGTCGGTGCGCGCCACGCCCGCCGCGCAGACGGCGTGCTCGAAATCGAGGTCGAACGCCTCGCGGGCGGCCGCCTCGGCGTCCGTCGCCCCGAAGCCGACCGACTCGGGCGCGTTCTTCCCGTAGGTCGCGACGAGCGTCGGCTCCTCCACGCGCTCGACCAGCAGCGCGTCCTTCCGGACGGTGCCGACGTACGACTCCTCGCCCACGACGCCCGCGACTCGGGGGGTGTCGTAGTCGTCTTTCTCGTAGTCCAGCGCCAGCAGACTCTCCGCCAGCGCGTCCCGCGCGGGGTAGCCGAGTTCGGTCTTCTCGGTGATCGGGTCGACGTGCGACCCGTTGCCCAGTACGGCCCGATCCCCGGCGGTCCGCACGCAGTTGTACGAGATGTACGGGTTGTCCGTCTCCGGCGCGTCCGCGGTCGGGCCGACCGTCAGCGCGCCCTCGCGCTCGGCGATCCGGCGGTTCGGGAACGACCGAGAGGAGACGCGGTACGCGCCCACCTCCGGGCCGACGACGACGAAGCGTCCGACGTACATACACGACAACGTACGGAACGGGCCAAAAGAGGTGTCGATCTGCGCATGCACTAGCTAAAAACCGGTAGTGAGCCGCCAAGAGAAGCGATCTGACTCCTCACGATCGGGGTTACGGCTTCTCTGGAGGTTTCGCGCTGCATGAGCCTATCCGAGAACGTAACCACTCGATCATGATCCCGAAAACCCCCGCTAGTAACCGCTCTTCGAACGAAGATCCCGGAACTAGGAATGCGAAGCGGACCTCGCACGGCCGACGAGCGGCGTCGCAAAACGGGGCAGACACGCCGTTCCGCCTTCTGGCGATTTCAGGGCTTCACCTCTCGAACACTCGCCTCTACGGGGTACTTCTTCGACGGCGACGGCGACGTCTGATCGCAAGAGGGGAACCGATTGTGAAAATTTCTACTCGTGACCCGGAGGGATCACCCTCTCGTTCGTCTTCCCAGCAAACCCCTGTTCCGTCGCTAAAACCCGTTATTGAATTGCAGGCGCTAAAACCCCGCCGTCTACGGCGGGGATACAGCGTCCCCAGAAATCAGAGATTTCTGGTGTGCGAACGAATCGCTCCGCGATTCGTCCACGCCGTCATCGTCTTGTTTTCGTGCGTATCGGCAGTTTTACAGTCCAACGTGGTGTATCGTGGACTGTGCGCGGACAACTGGCAGTTGACTCGGTGTTTGCCACGGCGAGAGCCGAAATCAAACAAGTGAGCCGACCGCGTCCCCAGAGTCGGTCGCAAACCGTAGATTCCCAACCTT
Source organism: Halobacteriales archaeon QS_9_68_17 (assembly GCA_003023565.1). GTDB lineage: Archaea > Halobacteriota > Halobacteria > Halobacteriales > Natronoarchaeaceae > Halostella. The sequence continues at coordinate 22,045 of PXSA01000007.1, read as the reverse complement.
CCGAATCGACGGGAACCGCCGCTTGAGCGGTTCGGGAAGCCCCGCCCTTTAGGCCGGGGAGGATGTCACAGACCGTTTTACTCCTTTGTGGCTCTTTGGCTCTCAGGTTTTCCTAGATCGATTCAGAACGATGCTGTTCTGTTTTCTAGCGGGGATCGACCTGATCATGAACGCCGAGAGAACGGATGAGACGATTCATACCGCTCTCTCCGACCGCTTTGCGGCAAAATCCGATCGTGAACTCTCTCGACGCGCCAGTGTTCGCCTCATCCTCGTTCTGGGTCGGTTTGTATAGCGCCCGAAGGGCGGGCGCTGAGGTTCAAATACTGAAGCGCTACCAACGCTACCATGACCACCGAACAAGATTGCCTCGACGCACTTCGCGAGGCCGCACGGAAACTCGACGAATCACCAACGAAAGCGCAGTACGAGGACCTGGGACTGACGCCGTCCGCGTCGACCATTCTTCGAGTCGTCGGCGGCTGGAACGCGGCGAAGGAGAAAGCCGGTCTGGAGACGACCTACTCCCGTGGACCGCGAGTGCAGGAGAAACCTGACGACGTCGACCTGCCGGAGGACAGACTGAGAGGAGCTATCGCAGGATCAGCGCTGGCACTACAAGAACAGGGAGTGGAACACGGAGCGGTCGCTGCGACGGCGCGAGGCCCACAGAGCGTGGGCGAACGATATCCAGAGAAAACGCGGCGGCTGTGATCGATGTGACGAATCGGACCCGGCCTGCCTCGACTTCTATCACCGAGACGACGCGGAGAAGGAGATGAACGTCGCCAAAACGATCACGTACGGATACGGGAAGGACCGACTCCGAGAGGAGATCGAGAAGTGTACCGTCCTCTGTGCGAACTGCCACAGAAAGGAACACTACGACCGTCCGACCGCCGGGTCGTCGACGCGCTCGGAAGTGGGCGAGTAGCGGGACGAAAACTCGGTACTCTTTTTCCAGTGCGAGCCGAGTTCGTAACACTCAAATACAGAAGCGGGTTACGAATGAGTAGAACGTCGCCGCGCGATGCCGGCGGAATACATGTCAGTCCATTGGGGTAGTGGCCAATCCTGAAGCCTTCTGGGGGCTTCGACCCTGGTTCGAATCCAGGATGGACTACTCACTTTCCTTCCGCGACCGCTCTCCTGGTCTCCGAAACGCCTCGGGGTCGAACGGTTCGAGACGCGGAGCATCTCGTCATCACGGAAATCTCCGATTCCCGGACGACCCCGAGGCACTCGGCCTGCCCCGCCTGTAGAGGATACTGATGATCGTCGGTTCGGCGAGGCCCCACGCTTCGAGGGTCGGGCTGAATCCCGCCTGGAGGCTGCCCTGGGCGACCGGTTGGATCCAGGTGTGCATCGTCATGGCCCCACTGAACAGTCCCAGACAAACGCCAAACGACCGGAGGTCGGGCGCGGTGAGCTGGTCGCGGATGACCGGAAGCGCGTCGATGACCGTCATTCGGTCGGACTCCGCGCTCCCGTCGGCGTCGTGTGCCCGGTTCTTCGGTAGTCGAAGGACGAGCACGAGGTGAGGAGCGCGACCGCGACGCCGGCGTAAAACAGGTACCGGTTCGCGGCGTAGCGAAACCTGCCGGCGACCAGGCTGACGGCGCTCATCCGCGTCCGATCGCTTGGTGCGCCCTTTGACCCGGGTGAACTCGCTTTCGATGTCGTGTTGCTTGAGGGTGTCGTAGAGCCAGGCGTCCCCGCTCCCGGGGACGAAGGTGCCGCCGGACGTGAGCATCACGAGAGTGAACGTGAACCCGGCGAAATCGGTAGCGACGAGGTAGCTGAGGTTCGAGACGGCCATCAGTGCGGCGTCGGTCGCGAGGCTGTTCCGGCGGCCGATCCGGTCGCCGACGTATCCGGTCGGGACCTCCGTGGTCACTACGACGACCGACTCGTGGTCGCGATGAGTCCGGTCCGAGCCACGTTCGGGCCGTTCCAGAGGAGAAAGAGGGTGCACACCGGGTAGTGAAACCCCGGACGGGCGGTCGCGCGACAGAGGCAGTACCGGAAGACGACCGTCGACTTCGAGGGACGCGCCGTTGTCAGCCTCGGCAGGGTTACCCTCGAAACGACGTTGGATCACCGTGAATGTATCAACTACATGTGTGGTGATGGGGACGAGTGTACCGAACCGGGGAACCGTTCCGCGATCCGAGCGGTCGGTAACGTCCGTGTAACGTGGTTGCAATCGTGTTGCCAAGTACATATGGGGTCCCGACCGAATCGAGTAACGTGATGAAACTACCGTCGACCGCCGATCACGTCAGCGACCCGCACGCGAACGACGCCGAAGCGGCGGAGGTGTCCGCCTGATGTCCGCGGACGGACGGCGCGTCCTCGTCACGGGTGCGACCGGGAACCAGGGCGGTGCCGTCGTTGACCACCTCCTCGCCTCGGACGCCGAGTTCGACGTCCGCGGCCTCACCCGCGACGCGTCCGGCGACCGGGCGCGGGAACTGTCGGACCGGGGCGTGACGATGGTCGAGGGCGACCTGAACGACGAGGACTCCCTCCGCCCGCACGTCGCGGATGCCGACGCCGTCTTCGCCGTGACGAACTTCTGGACCGAGGGCTACGACCGGCAGGTCCAGCAGGGCGAGAACCTCGCGAACGTCGCCGCCGACGAGGGGGTCGAGCAGTTCGTGTTCAGCGGCGTCGGGAGCCACGAACGAGACACCGGTGTCCCGCATTTCGACTCCGCTTGGGAGATCGAGCAGCACGCGCAGGACCTCGACCTGCCGCTGACCGTCCTTCAGCCGGTGTTCTTCTTCCAGAACCTCGAGGCCTTCGCGGAGGACATCGTCGACGACGGCACCATCGCTCTCCCCCTCGAAGCGGGCGTCTCGCTCCAGATGGTCGACGTCGACGACGTCGGCCGCGCCGCTGCGGTCGCGCTCGCGGACCCCGGCGAGTTCGTCGGCGAGCGCTTCGAACTCGCCGGCGACGAGTTCACGCTCGCCGAGACGGCCGAGGTGCTCTCTGAGGTCACGGGCGTCGACGTCGAACCGCACCACGTCCCCATCAAGGACGCCTACGAGAGCTTCGGCGAGGAGTTCACCGTCATGTGCGAGTGGTTCAACGAGGTCGGCTACGACGCCGATATCGACGCGCTCGAGGAGCGCTTCGGCTTCGAGTTCCGGACGCTGGAGGGCTACCTCCGCGAGAACGGCTGGGCGGAGAAGGAGGGTATGGCCGCCGTGCCCGGCTGGGTCAAAGCGATGCAGTAGACCCGCCACCGACCGTCGGCCCGACGCTCGTTTCCCCGCATCCGCCGTCGTCCGCCGTTTCGTTGTTTTTTCTACCGCGTTCCCTCTCTGCGTCATCGTTCTCACCTGGCGACGGGCGTCCCAGCAGCACCGTCCCCCGTCCGAACAGGCAAGGCGGTCCGTCCGAAGACGGACGTATGGACCTCCCCGTGAGCCAGGAGCGACTCCGCGAGGACATCGAGCGCAACGCAGAGTTCGGTGCCGTCGACGTCCCGGAGGGACGCGGCCGGACCGTGCGGACCGGTAGCGACGCCGACCGCCGCGCCCGCGACTACCTCGTCGAACGGCTGGAGGACGCCGGCCTCGACGTCCGCATCGACGCCGCCGGGAACGTCGGCGGGCGCTGGTCGCCGCTCGGCATCGGCGACGCCGCACCGGTCGCGGCCGGGAGCCACCTCGACTCCGTGCCCGAGGGCGGCATCTTCGACGGCCCGCTGGGCGTGTACGCCGCGCTCGAAGCCGTCCGGGCGATGCGGGAGGCGGACGTCTCGCCCGAGCGCCCGGTCGACGTGGTGTCGTTCACCGAGGAGGAGGGCGGCCGGTTCGCCTCGGGTCTGCTCGGCTCCTCCGTCGCCGCCGGCCGGCGCGGCGTCGAGGACGCCCTCGAACTGCACGACGGGGAGGGCGTCGCGCTGGGCGACGCACTGGACGGGATCGGCTACCGCGGCGACGGCCGCCTCGACGCCGCGGCGTGGGACGCCTGGCTCGAACTCCACGTCGAGCAGAGCGAGCGCCTCGAAGACGCCGGCGTCCCCGTCGGCGTCGTCACGACCATCACGGGCATCACCCACTGCGAGGTGACGGTAGCGGGCGAGGCGAACCACGCCGGCTCGACGCCGATGGGCGACCGCACCGACGCGCTCGCGGCGGCCAGCGAGTTCGTCCTCGACGCGGAGCGCGCCGCGACGGGGCGGGTCGCCGCCGACAGCCCCGCAGCCGTCGGGACCGTCGGGTCGCTCGACGTCTCGCCGAACGCGACGAACGTCGTCCCCGGACGGGTCGAGATGGGACTGGACGTGCGCGACGTGGACGCCGCCTCGATGGACGCGGTCGTCGACCGGGCGGAGGAGAGCCTCGCTCGCCTCGAACGCGAGCGCGGCGTCGAGACCGCTCTCTCCCGGCCGTTCGACCTCGCGCCGACGCCGATGGATGACCGGTGTCGGGAGGCGCTACACGGGGCCGGCGACGACGCCGGGATCGAGACGCTCGATATGCACTCCGGGGCGGCCCACGACACGATGCACGTGGCCGAGGTCACCGACGCCGGAATGCTGTTCGCGCCGTCGCGGGACGGGATCTCGCACAACCCGCTGGAGTGGACCGACTGGGCCGACTGTGCGGCCGCGACGACGGTGCTCGCCGGTGCGCTGGCGCGCCTCGCGGGCGACTGATCACTCCTCCGCGTCCACGACCGTCGACGCTCGGGCGTTCTCCTTCAGGCGAACGCCCGCGCCGCCGACCGAGAGCGGCACGCGGTCGAGTTCCCGCACCGAGAGCGTCGGGTGGAACGCCCCCCGCGCGAGGAGTTCACTTCGCGTCTGCAGGGTGAGTCGGGCGTCGCCGGTGAACGACTCGTTGTACTCGATCAGGTACCGGCCGGCGTCCAGGTGCCACCACTGGTAGTCGTCGCCTTCGCTCCGCCACGTGCGTTCGTGCGGTTCGAGACCGGCCGCTTCGAGTTCGCCGCCGCCGAAGTCGACGCGACCGGGACCGTCGACCGCGTACACCTCGGCGACGGTCAGGTCGAGGCCGCCCCCGTGAACCTGCGTGTCTTCGTGGACGATGCCCTCGACGTGGCGAGCGAGATCGGTCCCTGCCATGCCGACGGCCTACGGACGCTCCGAGGAAAAGGTTAGTTCTCGCCGTCGAGGACGGCGGTCTGTTCCTGATAGCGGTTCCGGATGGTCACTTCCGTCACCTGTGCGACCTCCGCGACCTCCCGCTGGGTCTGCTTCTCGTCGCAGTCGAGCGAGGCCGTGTAGATGGCCGCGGCGGCGAACCCCGTCGGCGACTTCCCGGAGTGGAGCCCCTCTTTCGCCGTCGCCTCGACGATCTCCCGGGCGCGGGCGCGGACCTCCTCGCTCACGTCGAGCTCCGAGCAGAACCGCGGCACGAACTGCTTGGGGTCGACCGGCTTCATCTCCAGGCCGAGTTCCTGGGAGATGTACCGGTACGTCCGCCCGATCTCGCGACGGTTGACACGCGACACTTCGGTGATCTCCTCTAAGCTCCGCGCGATCCCCTCCTTGCGACAGGAGGCGTACAGCGTCGCGGTGGCGACGCCCTCGATGGAGCGGCCGCGGATGAGGTCCTCGTCCAGTGCGCGACGGTACATCACGCTCGCTATCTCGCGGACGAACCGGGGGACGCCGAGGGCCGACGCCATCCGGTCTATCTCCGAGAGCGCCTGCTTCAAGTTTCGCTCGCCCGCGTCGCGCGTGCGGATGCGTCGCTGCCACTTCCGCAGGCGGTGGAGCTGTCCCCGCTTCTCCGAGTCGATCGAGCGCCCCTTGCCGTCCGTGTTCCGCCAGTCGATGTCGGTCGTGAGTCCCCTGTCGTGCATCGTCTCCGTGGTCGGCGCGCCGACCCGGGACTTCTCCTGGCGCTCCTGGTGACTGAACGCGCGCCACTCCGGCCCGTAGTCTATCGCGTCGTCGTTGACGACGAGCCCGCAGTCCGAGCATACCAACTCGCCGCGGTCGGGACTCTGAATGAACTGTTCTGTGCCGCACTCCGGGCACTCGGAACCCTCCTCTTTACTCTCCGGTTCGATCTCCGCCCGACGGCCGGTTCGAGTAGTGTTCAGTCGTGACATTGTGTGCATCCGGGGGGTGACGGCGGTGACTGGCGATTTCGAGACCTCGAGAAACGCCGTCCGCGTCCGGTGGTTCCCGTCCCCCTCGTTCGCTTTTGGCTTACCGATCCCCAGCCTTTGTTATGAACCCGCTATGATCCCGCCGTTGACGGCAACGGAAGGTTACTACCGTCCGAGACGACGCCGCCGAGCGGTCCCGTCTCTTCTCAGCATTTAGTCCCCTCTAAACGACCGTAGGACTCCGTTTCTCCGTGGTTCGTACCGGGTTTCTGTCAGCTACTGCCGCGCACGTTCTACCAGGCAGTTTACAGTGCAGTAGTGACGTTCGATGCGCTGGTCTTTCCCTTGTATTCCATCCGTTTCACCGCGACTCCGCGAGTGTCGTCGTTCCCGTCGGTCGCCTCGGTGCAGTCGTTACAGCGGTAGCGAGGCGAAAGCCCACCCCTTTAGGGGTGGGATGAAGCCGACAACTGGGAAGCAATCTACGTTCGACCGCTCAACTGGATATTCCACCGTTCCAAATCACCAACTTTTATAAGCCTGTAACATTATGTTACACGTGTAATGGCCGAGATGAGCGTGGAGACCACGTTCCGCAATCCCACCTGCTCTCGTCGCCGAGAGTGGCAACAAGCCACCCACATCCTCCGTGAGTGCAAACAATGGCTCGTAGACGGCTGGGAAGACGGCACGCTCACCTCGTCCGTGACGACTGGTGACATCGACAACCCGCTCTACTCAGCACTCCAGAACCAGGCGATTCGCTCCGCCAAAAGCGACTACGAAGATGAACCCATCGAGTACACGGGCGAACAACCCATCGAGGTTAACAACCAAAACTGGGAGATTCATACGACAGAGAACGAGTCTGTCGTCATCGGGTTCCCCTGTATCAGTGATTGGTGGTACACACCAATCCACGTCCACGACAGCATCCAAGAATCCGTCCAAACCTTGCTCGACGGCGATGCTGAGAAAACCAAACTCAGTGTCTGGCGAGAAGGCGATGATTGGTACTGCTCGTTCACCGTTGAGTACGACGAGGAACAGGTAGGCGAGGAAACGCCTATCGGCGTTGACGTTGGACACAACTACATTCTCGCCGCCACGCCAGACGACCCGAGTACTGAGTCGTTCCTTGTGAGTGGGAAAGAGTATAAGTTCGTTCGGCGATACTACCGTTCCCTTCGTGATTCGCTACAGGAAGCGGGTGCGCTTCGCGCACGGAACCACATTGGTAACAAGGAGTACCGCCGCATCGAAGATGCAAATCACACCCTCTCGAAACGCTTAGTCGAATACGCCAGTCAGTTCAGCAATCCCGTCATCAAACTCGAAGACCTCGAAAATATTCGTGCCGGCAGCGAGTGGAACGATGTCCACTCGTGGCCGTTCTACGAACTCCAAGAGTTCATCACGTACAAAGCCGAGAAAGAAGGCATCCGCGTCGAGAAGGTTGACCCTGAGAACACGAGTCAAGAGTGCAGTCAGTGTGATGGACTCGTTGGTCGTGACAGGAGTAAGTTCGAGTGCCCGCATTGCGGGTACGTACGGCATGCGGACTTGAACGCATCTGAGAATATTAGTCAACGGGAGGGTGACCTATGCACGGCGTAACACTTCGGGTGACGCGAACCGTGCGGCCCAGCAGGTTGAACAACCTGCCGACTGCATTGCAGTCGCCTGTCACGTACAGGTGGGAAGGCAGCTTTGACCCTGCTACACGCGCTGGAAAGCACGCCCTTGGTGACAACCGGGCGGCGACCTGTGAGGCTGGCCACGCGAAAGCGTACTTGCGCCGCCGAGGAAACGCGCAACCCTAATATCCCCATCGGGGAATCCCACGGCTTCAGCCGTGGGAGGAGGTCAAACTGAGTCGTGTTCGTGGTCAAGCGGCCGGTGAGCGTCGTTTCGCCGCCTCGGGAGTACGTAAAAACATTGCCGTAGCGGTACTTGTCAACAGTTATGTTTCTAGCTTCCGGGGTAAGAGTGACAACGGTCTAATCAGTTATCCTCGCGACCGTACTCGCCGGCGCGGTCGAGTCGACCGCGGGCTTCCAGCACGGACGGCGTTCGGCAGACGCCGGGAGCACCGGTCACCTGCGGCACGGTACAGTTGTTGCAGTTCTCGCAGACCGCGCGCGCTCCGTCGTCGTCCAGCAGGCGAGCCCCGAGCCGGGGTTCCGCGTAGAACGGGCGGCCGAGACCGACGGCGTCGCAGGCGTCGCCGATGAGTCCGTCCATCCGCTCCCGCCCCCGGATGCCGCCCTCCGCGAGCACCGGCACGTCCACCCGTTCGCGGACCTCCCGGCAGAAGTCGGCGTTCCACGCCGGTTCGAAGTCGTACCGGAGCGACTGTAGCCGGTTGAGCGCGGCGACGACGCGTTTTCGTAACGCTCCCCCGAACGCGGCGTCGTATCCGGCCTGAAACCGCTCGTCCGCCCACGCCCGCTCCGGGAACTCGCCGCGGACGATGCTCATGTCCCAGACGACCGACCCCTGCACCGGGACGACGGCGTCGTAACCGATCGCTTCCAGCGTCTCCGCGGTCCGTACCCCGTCCGAAAGCGAGAGTTTCCGACGGACGACGGCGGGCGCGGCCGTCTCCGTCGGCACTTTCGTCATCAGCGGTACGTCGCCGACGCGCTCGCGGATCCGGTCGTGGACGACCGCCAGGAAGCGCGCCCTGTCGCGGAGCGATCCCCCGAACTCGTCGTCTCGGCGGTTGTAGAACGGCGAGAGGAACTGCTGGACGATGCCCATGTTCGCTCCCGCGAGGTGGATCCCGTCGTAGCCCGCGTCGACCGCCCGCTCCGCGGCGGCCGCGAAGTCCGCCGCGAGGTCGTACACCTCCGCGGTCGAGAGGACGTGTGGGTCGTACTCCAGAAACCCCAGTCGGTCGAGCGCCCGGAGCGGCCGGGGGAGCGGCGAGACCGCGAGTTGCCGCAGATCGGGGTGTTCGGCCCGGTACTCCGCGTGCCACGTCTCCATGCTCCGCAGGCCGCCGTGCTCCAACTGGACGAAGATCCGTCCGCCGTGGTCGTGAATCGCGTCGGTGAGCGCCGACAGTCGCGAGACGAACTCGGGGTCGTGGACGCGAGTCATTCCGGGCGCGGCGCACCCGCCCTCCCTGCGGACGATGGTCGCTCCCTGACAGACCAGTCCCACGCCCGATTCCGCGGCCGGTTCGAGGTCGGCGATCAGCGTCTCGACGGCGTCCGGCCCGTTGCCGGCACACTCCAGCAGCGGCGCGCGGTAGAGCCGGTTCGGAACGGTGAGACCGCCGATATCGAACGAGTCGTCGAGCCGCGGGGACATGCCTCCGAGTTCGGCCGCACCGGACAAAAGCGTTCAGTCGCTTCTACTTCTCCACGTCGAGCAGCGCGACGCGCTCGCACACCAGGTCGGCGAGGGCCGCGTCGGTCGCCGCGCGCTCGGCGTCCGTCACGCCGAAAAACGCCTGCAGGCGCGCCTCGTCGGCGTGTTCGACGCCGACCGCGGGGGTCGGTTCGTCTACCATCGCCTCGACCGCCGCCGCCGCGTCCGTCTCGTCGCCGCCCCCGTCTCCCGCGTCGACCAGTACGACTGCCGACTGCTCGCCCTCGTCGATGCCCATCTCCAGCGCCCGATCGATCTGGCGACGACCGGCGGCGTACAGCAGTATCTCGACCGCGCGGTCCCGGGCGACGTTCTCGCCGCGCTCGATGGCCCGGTCGGCCAGCGTCGCGGCGCGGTCGAGGTGGTCGCGCCCGGCGACGTAGCGGGCGTCGAACGCCTGCACCGCGCAGTCGTGCTCGTTCCCGACCTCCCCGAGGCGCTCGACCAGGACGCCGGTGTCCGCGACCGTCAGCGTCCCCTCGACGAGCCGCATCAGAAATCACCCAGGCTGGCCTGCCCGGCGTCTCCATCGTCGTCGGTCGCGGAACCGGGGTCCGCGTCGGTTTCGCCGCCCGACTCCGCCACCTGCACGGTCCCGTCGTCAGCTTCCTCGACCCCCTCCATCGAAGCGTCCTCGCGGCCGGCGTTTTCGAGCACGGTCTCTGCGGTCTTCCGGCGGCCCCGCAGCGCGCTCAGCACGACGGACTTGTCCGCCTCGCGGAGGTCGGCCCGTGTCTCGATGCCGGCCTCGTACAGCCGCCGCGCGCGCTTGCGCCCGACGCTTCGCACGCTCGCAAGGTCTAGCAGTTCCTCGCCGACGCCGTACTGGACGCGCTTGCGCGCCTCGCGGATCGCCGTCTCCTCGCCTACCTCCAGTTCGTTCGCCAGCCGCTCGGCGGCGTTGAGCAGCCACTCCGCGGTGTCGACCTTCCCGCGGATGTCGCCCGGCCCGACGCCGTAGCGCCCGGTGATGCGGTCCTCGTCTGTCTCGCCGGCCCAGTCCTCCAGCAGCTTCGCGGTCTTGAGCGCCGACAGCCAGTCCTCGAAGCGGCTCTCCTCGAACTCGCTGGGCGTCTTCCCCAGTAGCTCCGACTCCCGCTCGTAGCACAGTTCCATGTACTCCTCGTGGTCGCCCGACCGGAGGTACAGTTCGTACATGTCCGGGGTGCGCGAGACGAGGTGGTAGAGGCCGAGCGCCGACGGCCGGCCGTCGACCGCGCGCAGGCCGTCGACGATCTCGGCCGCGCTCATCGGGTCAAGATAGAGCCGCGAGACGGTGTGGCCGAGGGCGGTCGCCGTGAGGGTGTCGCCGTCGTCCTCTACGAACTCGTTGCGCTGCAGGTACTCCAGCACGTCGTCGGTCACCCGCTCCAGCCGGCCCTCCTCGGTCGACTGCGAGTGGTACAGGGTCCGTTCGAGAAACGCCAGTAGCTCCTCGCGAGAGCCCGCGAACCCCGTCGCGATGGTCGCGAGCACGTGCGTTCGTAGCGCCGGTTCGGCGGCGAGCTTCGACCGGACCGGCTCGGGGTCGGCGTACACGTACCGGCCGAACAGCTCGTCGAGTTCGTCGTGGCTGCTGGCGACCAGTACCGCCTCGCCGTACGGGTCCATCCCCGGCCGCCCCGCGCGGCCCATCATCTGGTGGACCTCGAGGACGTCGAGCGGCTGCATCCCCCCGGCGGTGCCGTCGTAGCGCCGCCAGTCCCGGACGACGACCCGGCGGCTCGGCGTGTTCACGCCAGCCGCGAGCGTCGGCGTTGCACTGATGACTTTCAGCAGGCGCTCCCGAAACGCGTCCTCGACCAGCGCCCGGTGGTCGCTGGCGAGGCCGGCGTGGTGAAAGGCCGCCCCCTTGGCGACGGCGTCGGCGAGGTCGTCGCTCGTCTCCGTGTCGCTCACGTCGCGTATCTCCTCGGCGACGTCGGCGAGGTCGTCGCGTTCCTCGTCGGTGAGGTGGGGCGCGACCGTGTCCGCGAGCCGCCGTGACGCGGCCTCGGCGTTGCGCCGCGAATTGACGAACACCAGCGAGGACCCGCCGTCCGCCAGCGTGTCGCGGACGACGGCCGCGGTCTGTTTCTCCCCGCTTCGTACGTCGAGTTCCCGCTGCGTGCCGTGGTCGAGGTGGAGCGCGTTCCCGTAGTGGACCCCCTTCTTCAGGTCGATGGGTCGCCACGTCGAGTCGACGAGTTCGGCGTCCAGCCACGCCGCGATGTCGCTCGCGTTGCCCACTGTCGCCGACAGCGCGACGGTCTGTAGACCGGGGTTCAACTGGCGCAGTTTCGCGAGCGTCACCTCCAGCGTCGGGCCGCGCTGGGGGTCGTCGATCAGGTGGACCTCGTCCGCGACGACGCAGGAGAGGTCCCCGATCCACCCCGCGCCGTTGCGGACGAGCGAGTCGACCTTCTCGCTGGTCGCGACGATGACGTCTTTCGTCGACAGCCACTCGCCGTCGCTCTCATAGTTCCCCGTCGAAACGCCGACGGAGACGCCGTACTGCTCGAACTCCTCGAACTCCGCCTTCTTCTCGCTGGCGAGCGCCCGGAGCGGCACGATGTACAGCGCCTTGCCACCCCGTTTAACGGCGGACAGCATCGCCAGTTCCGCGATCAGGGTCTTGCCGCTGGCCGTCGGGACGCTCGCCACCACGCTCTCGCCGTCGGTGACGCCCGCCTCGACCGCCTCGGCCTGCGGGGGGTACAGCTCCTCGATCCCTTGGTCCCGCAGGTGGTCCGTGACGCCGGGCGGGAGCCCCGACAGGTCCGCTGTCTTCATCGCGCTCTCGTAGGAGCGTCCCGCGGTTTAAACTGTCGCATGGGCCGCGTCCGAGGGTTTACGTGCGATAGCGCGGCCACACTTCACCGTGGTCTGACTCGTCGCCACGACGGGTCGAGGCAGTCGCCCGGCGCTCCCCATCGCTCCCCATCGCTCCCCGTTTCCGCCGCGCCGACCGTTCGCCCCTCCCCCGCTCGCGGCGCTTGTTGCGGCGTCAGAGATAAGCGCACCCCGGGAGAACGTCACTGCATGAAGGTCGAATTCGACCGCGACACCTGCATCGGCATGTTCCAGTGCGTCGCCGAGTGGGACGGCTTCGAGGAGGACACCGACGCCGGCAAGGCGATCCTGGTCGACGGCGAGGCGCGAAGCGCCTCGAACCGTTCGAGCGGGCAGAGTCCGCGAGAAGACGGCGAGGAGGGCGTCGTCGTCCGCGAGGTGCCCGAGGACGAGGAGCTCGACGCGAAGTTCGCCGCGCGGACCTGCCCCGTCGACGCCATCGCGGTGTACGACGAGGACGGGGAACGGCTCGTCCCCTGACGGCGCTCGCTGCGCGCCTCTCTATGTGCTCAACAACGGTGCGGCGCGCCTCTCCATGTGATCGAAAACGGTGCGGCGCGCCGTTTTCGGCATCCCGAAGCGCCGTCGGCGCTTCGGACCTCGCGGCAACGAAGCTGCCGCTCAGTGTGAAAAACGGTCCGCGGGTCGCGGCGGACGCCGCGACACGCTCCGAGCGCCTGCCCTTCCCCGTTCGATCGGGATGTTCGCTCCGCTCACACCCGATCGCGGCCGCTAGACGGCGATCAACCGGAGAAAAACACCGGCTCACCGCACGGCGTTCCAGGAGTCGTCCGCGTCCTGCGGGTCGTCGTGCTTCTCGGACGGTTGCTCCGCGTTCGGGATAGAGTCGCCGATCAGTTCGGCCCACTCCGTGACGTGCGTGTTCGCGTCCTCACCCATGGTCGGTCACCTACGAGTGGAATAAACCCGGTTTCGCATAATACTTTCGTCACCCCCGGTACGTGTCGGCGAACCGGCCGCTGGCCGACGGTTCGCGGGACGAAAACGGGTGGTTCCGCGGCAGGGACCGCGACGCGACTACGAGATCTCGTCGTACTGTTCTGAGAGTTTGTCGGCGGCCTCGCCGAGTTGCTCGCGCTCGAACGCCATGAGGTCCCAGTCGATGACCTCCTCGACGCCGTCGGAGCCGAGTTTGACGGGGACGCCGAAGGCGACGTCGTCGTGGCCGTACTCGCCGTCTAGCTTGACGGAGGCGGGGAGCACCTCGCCGGTGTCCCGCAGGACGGCCTCGACCATGTGACCGACACCCGTCGCCGGCCCCCACTCCGTCGCGCCCTTCTTCTCGATGACGTTTATCGCGCTGGTCTGTAGTTCGTCGAGGATCTCCTCTTTCTCGTCGTCGCTGAACTCGGGGTCGCGGCCGTCGACGCGGACCTTCGAGAAGACGGGGACCTGCGCGTCGCCGTGCTCGCCGAGGATCGTCGCCTCGACGTTCTGCACGGGCGCGTCGAAGCGCTCGCCGAGGACGTAGCGGAAGCGCGCGGAGTCGAGGCGACCGCCGAAGCCGATCACCTTCTCGCGGGCCTGGTCGCCCGTCTCGTACAGGTGGCGGTTCAGCAGGTCGACGGGGTTCGACGTCGTGACCGTCACGAAATCGTCGTTGTGTTCCGCGAGCGAGGAGCCGATGTCCTCCATGATCGGGGCGTTGTCGCCCGCGAGGTCGGTCCGGGTCTGACCGGGCTGGCGCGGGATGCCGGCCGTGATGACGACCACGTCGGAGCCGGCGGTGTCCCCGTAGCCGCCCTGCCGGATGGTCGTGTTCGAGTCGTACGCGACGCCGTGGTTCGCGTCCGCGGCCTGCCCGACGGTGTCGTCTTCCTTGTCCGGGATGTCCACGAAGACGAGTTCGTCGGCGACGTCACGGAGCGCGATGTTGTACCCTGCGGCGGCGCCGACCGTTCCGGCCGCGCCGACCACGCTAACTTTCGTCATACCACGTAAAACGCCCCCGTGATTCACGTTAAAGACTTCGAAACCTCGGTATCTAGTGATATGCGTCGGTCCGGAGTTCGTCGCCCGTCGAACGGTTCGAGTTCGCAGTCCTTTTCGACCCCGACGCCGTTCTATCGGGTATGAGCGACTTCGACAAGGAAGCGGAGCGAGAGAAACTCCGCGAGCGGTTCGAGGAGGAGGAAGCGGACCGGAAACACACCCAGCAGATGAGCGAACTCCTCCTGAAGGGCGCGACGATGACGAACGCCCACTGCGAGGAGTGCGGCGACCCCGTCTTCCGCTACGACGGGCAGACGTTCTGTCCGACGTGTCAGTCCCCGGGCGAGGGACAGGGGACCGGCGGCCAGAGCGGGGCCGAAGGGGGACAGCAGCCGGAGACTTCGGCGGAGGCGGGGTCCCCGCGAGGGACGGCGGACCCCGCGGAGGGGTCCGGAAACGAGTCTCCCCACGGACAGAGCGGCGCGCACGCTGATACCGCCGGTTCGGGAGCGGCTTCCCAGCGTGGCGTCGCCCGCCCCGGCGCTCCGCAGTCGGCAGGGGGCGAACCACAAGCGACGCCCGACCGCGCCGCATCGGACCGCACGCCCTCGGGAGGACCGGGCTCGCCCGCGGCGGCCGGCGAGCGCGCCACCACGCCCGGCGGCGTGACCGAGGCCGCGGCGGCGCTCCGGACGACGCTGACGAAGTTCTCGCGGAAGGCGGCGGAGGCCGACGACCCGCGCCGCGCCCGGGAGTACCTCGCGGCCGCCCGCGAGGCGGCGGAGGCGCTCGACGCGCTCCCGTTCTGAGCCGCAGTTCACCCGGTCGCCGCCGCGGCGACATCGGGGACCCCGACTCGTCGCGTCGTCCCCCCGTCCTCCCCCGCGCGGTGTTGCGGCCGTCCGTACGGTTCCGCGTCCCGTCCCCTCGGGACGCTCGTGCTGGGGCGACCGTACCGGCGAGGGTCGTCGAACCCGCCCCCCCCACTCGCGTGCCATACGTCGCCACACCGAGGGTTGAGGCGAACCAATAGCACGCCCCAAACGGACCGTAATCGCCGCCTAACACCCGTATTCGCTCCCGACGACCTCCCGGATGCGCTCGGCGGTCACCTCGCCGACGCCGTCGGCCTCGGTGAGGTCGTCCTCCCGCGCGGTCATCACCGCCTCGACGGTAGCGAACTCCTCCAGCAGTGACCGCGCCGTGACGGGACCCACGTCGGCGATGGAACTGACCACGTACTCCTGTTGCTCCGGGAGCGTCTTCGACTGCTTCTCGCCGTGGACGTTCACCTCCCGGTCGTCGGCCTGCTGCTCGCGGCCGGCGATCACTTCCAGCAGGTCAGCGGTGTCGCCCTCGTCCTCGGTGCGCAGGACGCTCACCCCGAAATCGACCGCGAGCGAGGACAGCGCGCCCCGGATGGCGTTCGGGTGGACGTTGCGCTCGCCGTAGAGGTCGTCGCCCTCCAACACGAGGACGCCCCGCGAGTAGTGGCGGGTCAGGTCACCCACCTGCTCGAAGACGGAGCGCTCGTCGCCGCCGGTGAGCGTGTCGAGCAGGTCGCTCACGGTCTTGCGCTCGACGGCGACCCGGTCCGAGAGGACGTAGTCGCCGACCGCCAGCGTCTCCAGTCGCGTCTCGACCCCGTCGCGCTTCGAGAGGTCCCGCGCGATGTTCGAGTCGAGTTCGCGCTGGTCGACGACGACCTCCAGCGCCTCCTCGTCGCCGTTCGCCGTGGCGACGGTGGTCTCGGGGTCGTCGTCGACCGCGGTCCCGTCCCCGGAGTCGTCGCTCTCTCCCGCGAAGTCCCGTAATCCGGGCTGCGGGCCGCTTTCGGCGTTCCCGTCCGTCCCGCCGCCGTCGCCGGCCGCTCCGTCGCTTGCCGCGGTTCCGCCGCTCGCGGGACCAGCGAAGTCGGCGAGTTGCTGCTGGCTGTCGTCGAGTTCCTCCTCCAACTCGTCGGCGACGCCTTTCAGCTTCCGGAGTTCGTCCTCCATCGCCGACTCCCTCCGGCGGGCGATCCAGAAGTACGCCTCGTCGCGGGTGTCCGCCGCCATCAGGACGACGACTTTCCCCTCCGCCTGTCGGCCGGTCCGGCCCTTGCGCTGGATGGAGCGGATGGCCGTCGGCACCGGCTCGTAGAACATCACCAGGTCGACCTCCGGCACGTCCAGTCCCTCCTCCGCGACGGAGGTAGAGACCAGCACCTCGAACTGGCCCGCCCGGAAGTCGTCCAAGGTCTTCTGCTGTTCCTTCTGGGTCATCCCGTCGCTGCCGTCCTTGTCCCCCTGTCCGACGAACCGCCGGACGTCGAAGTGGTCGCCGAGGAACTCCGTCAGCACCTCCGCGGTGTCGCGGGACTCGGTGAACACGATGACGCGCTCGCCGTCGTCGATGCCCAGCGTCTCCGCGATGAGCACCCGCGCCTGCGAGAACTTCGGGTGGAGGTCGTCGTACTCCTCGGCCCTCCGCATCGCCTCGCGCACTTTCGGCTCCGAGACGAGGCGCTGGCTGGCCTTCGACGCGCCGGAGGAGCGGGCGGCCTGGCGCTGGCGCTCGAAGTAGCGCCGGAGCGCCTCGACGCTCTGGGTCTCGACGTACGTCACCGCGGTCCGGAGCTTCCGGATCTCGGCGTGTGCGGACATCCCCTGATACCCCTCGGACTGGTCGTTGTCGATGAGTTGCTGGAGCTCCGCCCGCATCTTCTTCAGGTCCGTCTCCGAGAGGTCGGCGCTTGACTTGCGGGTGACGCCGAGTTCCTTCAACGTCTCCAGGCGGTCCTCGACCACCTCGTTCAGGGCGTCCCGTATCCCCTCGATGGTGTCGGGGAGTTCGATCGTCTTCCAGTCGACGTCGGTCTCGTGGGTGTACTCGTCGACGTCGGCGTCGTCCCCGGTCATCACCTCCACCTCCCGGACGCCGAGGTTCTCGCAGACGGCGAGTATCTCCTCCTCGTCGCCACCGGGCGAGGCGCTCATCCCGGTGACGAGGGGGTCCTCCGCGTCCTGATGGTAGCGCTCCGCGATGTAGTTGTACGCGTAGTCGCCGGTCGCGCGGTGGCACTCGTCGAACGTACAGTGGGTCACGTCCGCGAGCGAGACGCGGTTGCCGACGAGGTCGTTCTCGACGACCTGCGGCGTCGCGATGACGACCCGCGCGTCCTCCCACAACTCGGCGCGGTCGTCGGGGCGGACCTCGCCCGTGAACACGACGACGTCGCTATCAGAACTCCCGGAGTTCCGACCGCTCGACGAGCCCTGCTCGCCGTCGTTCGGCGTCTCCAGCGCGTCGCGGTAGAAGTCGGCGTGTTGCCGGACGAGCGGCTTCGTCGGCGCGAGAAACAGCGACTTCCCGCCGACCTCGTCGAGCCGTCGCGCGGTCACGAGCAGGCTGACCGTCGTCTTGCCCAGCCCCGTCGGCAGGCAGACGAGCGTGTGGTCCTCGGCGGCGGTGCCGGCGAGTTTGATCTGGTAGAGCCGGCGCTCGATGAAGTTCGACGTCAGCAGCGGGTGGTCGACGTACCCCGGTTCCTCGTCCGTGGCGGCCATTGGCGGCCATTACACCCCGTCGGCGTTAAGGGTTCGTATAGCGGGCTGAAAGTGGTCCGGGGGAGCGGGCGGACCGTCCGGCCGACCGAAGCCCGAGGCGCTCCTCTCACTATCGGAGCCGTTCGCCCGTCGGCCGGCGCGGTACCGTGGCGACCGGCGGCCACGCCGCACCCGACCTCGGACTCCGCTCAGTACGCCGCCGCGGTGGGGGTACCGACGGCGACCACTGCTCAGACGACGAGAAACGCCGCCAGCGCCGCCGCGATGGGGATCGTGATGTTGTCGTCGATGACGTACGTCGCGACGACCGGCTTGACGCCGTCGGCCAGCGTCGCCGCCAGCGCGGCGATCGCCGCGGCGTGGACCGGCAGGAACGGGTACGCGAGCAGGAAGCAGGTGCCGAACATCGCCAGCAGCACCGGCCACCGCTTTATCGTCCGCAGTTCGCCCGACCCGAGCAGGCCGCTGACCGGGTCGCCGAGCGTCAGCATCAGGACCGCGGGCACGGCGATCCGCGGTTCGAACGCGAGACCGACGGCGGTGCCGCCGAACACGTACAGCGCGTAGCCGGCGACGTTGTCCTGCTCGTACTCCCGGGTGAGCTTGTCGTACACCACCCACTCCAGGCCGGCGAACAGGCGCATGACCTCCAGCAGGACCGTCACGACGGTCCCGGCGACCAGTATCCAGCGGACGTGCTGCCAGATCACTTCGTCGACCAGCAGGTAGGTGAGCGGTATCACCGCCCCGCTGGCGTGGACGAGTCGCCGCGCGACTTCGTTCGCCATTATTCCGCGTCGGCCGCGACGAGCACCTCGTCGAAGGTCCGGTCGCCGTCGCGGAGTGCGGTCAGCGTCTCGGACAGGTCCTCGACGGGGACGCGCGTCTGCTCGGTGGTGTCTCGCTCCCGGACGGTCACGGTACCCGCCTCGAGCGTCTCGTAGTCGACGGTGACACAGAACGGCGTGCCGACCTCGTCCTGCCGGCGGTAGCGCCGGCCGATCGCGCCGGAGTCGTCGTAGGTCACGTCGTGGCCGTCCTCGCGCAGTTCGGCCGCGATGTCGCGGGCCCGCTCGTCCATGCCGTCCTTGTCCATCAGCGGGAAGACGCCGACGGTCGTTGGCGCGACCTCGGGGTCGAGGTCGAGGTAGCTGCGCTCCTCGCCGTCGACCTCGTCCTCGCGGTAGGCGTGGGCAACGACGGTGTAGACGGTCCGGTCGACGCCGAACGACGGCTCGACGACGTGCGGGGTGATGTGCTCGCCGGACTCCGTGACCTCCTCGACGCCGAAGCCGGTCTTCTCGAGGGGAACGGCGTACTCCTCGCCGTCGGTCTCGACGGTGACGTCCTCGCCGTCGAAGGCGGCGCGGTCGCGCTCCGCTTTCCGCTCCAGCGCGTCGGCCACGTCGCCGGCGTCGCCGCCGAACTCGGGGCCGAGGTAGCTCATGTCGGGGTCGACCGTCGCGCGCTCGACGCGTTTCGGCTCGTCGTACTGCTTGAACAGCGTGAACTCCTCGTCGGAGTGCTCGGCGTGCTTCGAGAGGTCGTAGTCGCTGCGGTAGGCGAACCCGGCGAGCTCGAACCAGTCGCCGTCGATCTCCGCCTCGGCGTCCCAGCAGTCGGCCGCGTAGTGGGCGCGCTCGCCCGAGAGGTGCTGGCGGAACCGGAACCGGTCCATGTCGACGCCGACCCGGTCGTACCAGGGTTCGGCGACGCCGAGGTAGTAGGCGACCCAGTCGTTCGTGAGGATCCCCTCCTCGACGGCCTCGCCGACCGTCGTCTCGACGTAGCCGCCCTCTTCTTTCTCTTGTTCGTCTGCGGGATACAGCGTCACCCGGACGTCCTCGACCCGGTGGAGCGGCGGCTCGTCCTCCTCCGGGTCGACGAAGTGCTCCAGTTCCGCCTGCGTGAGCTCCCGGACGCGGATGATCGAGTTCCGCGGGCTGATCTCGTTGCGGTAGGCCTTGCCGATCTGCGTGACGCCGAAGGGAAGCTGGTTGCGCGCGTACTCCTTGAGGCGGGGGAACTCGACGAAGATGCCCTGGGCCGTCTCGGGGCGCAGGTAGCCCGGCTGGGAGCTACCGGGACCGATGTTCGTCTCGAACATGAGGTTGAACTCCTCGACCGGTTGGCCCGCGAGTTCGGTGCCGCAGTCCGGACAGACGAGGTCGTGTTCGGCGATGAGGTCTTCCACTTCCTCGGTCGGGACGCTCTCGGCCTCCTCTATCTCCGTGTCGTCCTCGACCAGGTGGTCGGCGCGGTGGTTCTCGCCGCACTCCGGGCACTCGACGAGCATGTCGTCGAAGCCGTCGAGGTGGCCCGACGCCTCGAAGACCGGTTCGGGCATCACGGTCGGGGCGTCGACCTCCATGTGGCCCTCGGCCACCGCGAAGCGGTCGCGCCAGGCGTCCTCGACGTTGTCCTTCAGCGTCGCGCCCTGCGGGCCGTACGTGTAGAACCCGGAGACGCCGCCGTACGCGCCGTTCGACTGGAAGAAAAAGCCCCGGCGCTTGGCGAGTTCCACGACGCGCTCGCTCACGTCCTCAGTCATAGAGGCCCTTAAGAAGGTCGACGTCGCGGACGACGCCCACGAGTTCGTCGCCACTGACGAGGGGGATCTGCTCGACGTCGTTGGTGATCATCAGCTGTGCGGCCTCGCGGGCGCTCTTGTGTTCGGTGACCGTCAGCACGTCCGCGGTCATGAACTCAGAGACCGGGCCGGTGGGGATCTCCACGTTCCGGGTCGGCAGATAGCGGTTCCCGACCGCTTTGATCCCCTCCCAGGCCCAGTCGTCGTCCTGGTCGGCGATGCTGTCGCCCGTGCCGGCCTCGCCCTCGACCACGCGGGCGACGTCGAGGATGTCGACCTCGGTGATCACGCCGGTCATCGACCCGTCGTCGTCGAGCGCGACCGCGTACGGGACGTTCGCGTAGAAGATCTCCCGCTCCGCGACGGGGAGCGGGGCGTCCGCCCAGACGGTGTTGACGTCCCGCGACGCGAGGCTGCCGACCTCCCTGTCGCCGTCGACGTCCTCCTCGGCGATGGCGCGCACGACGTCGGTCACGGTGACGATCCCTTCGAGCGTGCCGTCGACCACCGGGACCCGGCGCTCGCGTTCGGAGACCATCCGTCGGCTCACCTCCTCCAGAGCGGTGTCCTGCGTCGTCGTCGGGACCTCGTTCATCAGGAGGGCGAGCTGGTCCTCGTCCGGGTCTTCGATGAGGGACTCCCGGGAGACGAGCCCGCGGAACTGTTCGCCCTCGTCGGTCTCCTTGATCACGGGAACGGACGAGAACGACCGTTCCTGCAGGTATTCCAGCGCGTCGTCCCGGTTGCCCGGAACCTCCACGGTGACGACCTCCGAGCGAAGGGTCATCGCGTCAGCGACGTTCATACCCGCCGGATACGATCTCTCCCTCCTTGTACCCTACGAACGGGTCGTTAAGAAACCACCTTCGCGCGCGTCGCCCGGATCAGGGCTCGTCGTCGCCGAGTTCCACGAGGCGGTCGGCCTCCGGGAAGAACTTCTCGTAGTCGTCGTGCCGGAAGGACCCGAGATGCTCCCCCGCCAGCGTCCGGGCGTGCGTGTACATCTCGCCCTCGTCCCGCGCCGTCCGGACGAGTCCGTCGGCCCTGTGACGCAGGAAGTTTCCCGCGACCAGGATCGCGGTCTCGGTCCCGGGGTCGAGCAACTGCGTGACGTGGAAGACCCGACCCTCCGCCTCGGCGCGGAACAGGTCGAACCGCGGGAACTCGCCGCGCTCGACCGCCGACCGGAACTCGTCGGCGAAGTTGTCCGGGACGACGTGGACCAGCCCCCAGCGGTCGTCGTCGCCCACGTCCGGCGCTTCGGGCGCGGTGTCGGCGGTGATCACCGTCACGACGCCCCAGCCGTCGTCCTCCAGCTCGTCGCCCATCGCCTCCATGTCATCGATGGTCCGGCTCCAGGCGTCCTTATGAATATCCGCGCTGGCTTCGAGTTCTTCGCCTGGACCGGACGGGGCCTCGGTCGGCGCGTCGTCGGCAGGGTCGTCGGCTTCTCGCATGCTCGTTCGTGAGGGTCGCCCGGTGTAAACGTTACCGGTACCGCTCGGTTGACATCCTCCCCGCCCTGAAGGGACGGGGATTCCCCGCGCTGGGGGTCTCGGCTCATGCCGAACCCCCACGGAGGCAACTTTCTCCTACGCTGGCCGTAGGATACTCCGGTCTGTGCGCGCTTCTTTGGGACTTTCGT
>PXSA01000006.1 GCA_003023565.1 Halobacteriales archaeon QS_9_68_17 | reverse complement strand
GAACTCCGGTAGGCCACTGTATGAGAGCGAGTGGCATGAACGTGTCGGATTCATCCCCGCCCTGAAGCGCGGGGCTTTCTCCTTGCACTTCCGTAACGCGACGCCGTCGACGCTTTCTCCGTCAGTATCGACCCCGATCCCGCGGACCGCTGTCACCGAAGACGCCGCCGACCGCGCCCGCCAGCGCGCTGTCGAGCGCCATCAACACGGCGATGGCCAGCGCGACGAAAAACACCGCGCCGCCGAGGAACGGTCCGAGCGGCCCGAGGCCGAGCGTACCGACGACCGTGGTTCCGAGGCCGAACGCGGCCGCGAGGACGAGACCGCCGAGCGACCCGGCGACCAGCCCGTGCCACCCGCCGCTGAGGAGGCCCCCGCCGGCCATGTAGCCCGCGACGAACCCGCCGACCAGTCCGGCGACGGCGTGGCCGACGCCGGGCAACGCGAGCGCGAACAGTCCCGCGACGACCTCTACCAGAAACCCGGTGATGACTGCGCGCCAGTTCATACGGTACCGTAGTGCCGGCGCGGATATATGTCTTCCCGGCCCCTCGCGCCCGATCCGACGGGAGCACGGGCGATGCTACGCGAATCGCCGGATCCGCGCGCTTTTAGGCGCTGGCGACCTACGTCCGGGCATGATTTTCGAGGACCTCCCGACGACGCCCACGTCGGAGGAACTTATCGACAAGGCGTTCTCGCGGGCGGCGCGGGCGGGCCGGGCCAAGAGCGGCTTCGAGGCCCAGCAGTCGATGCTCCGGACGGCGGCGAACGTCCTCTCGGACAACCTGCAGAACGTCGTCACGTCGTGGCCGGACTTCGGCGAGGTCGACCCCTTCTACCACGAACTCGCCGACGCGCTGGTAGACGTCGACGAACCGGAAGACCCGAAAGCAGGCGTTCGCCCGCCTCGCGGACGTGGTCGAGGAGGCCGAGGACGACCTCGCGCGGATCAGCGAGGCGCGCGACGAACTCCGCACGCTCCCGGAGATACACCCGGACGAGCCGACCATCGTCGTCGCGGGCTACCCGAACGTCGGCAAGTCGTCGTTCGTCAACGACGTGACCAACGCCCGCGGCGAGACGGCGTCGTACCCGTTCACGACGCGGGGGATCGGCCTCGGGCACTTCGAGCGCGACCGCATCCGCTACCAGATCGTCGACACGCCGGGGCTGCTCGACCGGCCGCCGGAGGAGCGCAACGACATCGAGTCGCAGGCCGTCAGCGCGCTGGAGCACCTCGCGGACTGCGTGCTCTTCCTCGTCGACGCGAGCCTGGACTGCGGCTACCCGGTCGACGTGCAACTGGAACTCCGGGACGCGGTCGAGAAGCAGTTCGCGGACGTTCCCGTGCTCACGGTGTGCAACAAGGCGGACCGCTCGCGGAACGTCGAGGCCGACCACTACATGAGCGTCGCGGAGGGCGAGAACGTCGACGCCGTCCTCGACGCGGCGGTCGAGGCGGTCGGCTACGAACCGGAACTCCCGTTCGACGGGTAGCGGCCGTCGCCGTGGCCGCGTCCGACGCCGTCAGTTCTCGGTCGCGTTGTACGTCACCTGCACCTGCGCCGTGACGCTGACCGGACCGGACTCGATGTTCGTGCCGGCGTCCCCGGCCCCGGCGGTCTGGGCCTCCGCGCGGTACGGCCGCACGTCGACGCGGCCGGTCGACACGGACGAGACGCCCGTGACCGTCAGGTTCGTGTTCGACGCCAGCACCTCGGCGTCCGCCCGGGCGTTGTCGACGGCCTCGCCCAGCGCGTCCTCCCTGAGGTCGGCGCGGGCGTCCTCCGAGAGCGTGAAGCGAACGCTCCCGATGTTCGTCGCGCCGTTGTTCACGGCCGCCTCGATGACGGTGCCGACGGCGTCGACGTCGTCTATCTCCACTTCGAAGGCGTGGGTCCCCCTGTAGCTAGTGACGTCGGGTTTCTCCCGCGACTCGCGGTCCTGACGGATGACGTAGTGTTGCGTCGTTATCCGGTCGCTCTCGATCCCCATCTCTTCGAGGGCCGAGCGCATCCGCGAGGCGTTGTCGGCGAGGCGCTGTCGCACCGTCTCCGGGTCCTCGTCGGTCGCCTCGACGGCGACGTCCAGCACCGCGCGGTCGGGGTCCGCGGTCACTTCGCCCGAGGCGGAGACGCTCACCGTCCGGTCCGGTTGACTCTGCTGTGCCGCGTCGTCGTTCGCCGCGTCGTCCGCGCTCCCGATACCGCCGGCGCACCCCGCGGTGACGAGGAGGGCCGCCGTGAGCAGCGTCGCGACGAGTCGCTTTCGTGTCATACGGGTCGAACGACGGGACGCCACAGGAAGTAGTTCATGGAGGGTCAAACGGCCCTTTGAGTTACGCCGCGGACGGTGCGCGCGGCGCGGTCGACGGCGGCGGTTCAGCGGTCAGGACGCTCTCGTTTCCGCTCCGGTTCGACGCCTCGCGCGCGCTTTCCGGCGTCGAGGTCTGGTACGTCTGATACGTGACGCTGACGGTGACGTTCTCACCGGTCTCGGACGCGATGGCTCTGGCGAAGTCGTTCGCGAGGTCCGGGTAGTTCTCCCCCTGCGATCGACTGACGGCGATGGTGACGTTCTCGGGCGCGCTGAACGGCTTGATCCCGGTGTACTCCATCCGGACCGAGACGACGTTCACGCCGTTGTACTCCGGCGATCCGACGACGTCCTGCGCCGCCGTCGACGCGGTCCGCTGGAAGGTGATCTGCTGACCGGATCCGACAGCAACGACCCCGACCAGCGCGAGGACGACCATGACGGTGACGAGCAGCGTCGCCGTCCGTCTCGTCGGCCCCGAGAGGAGGAACTTCCACTCCCCCGAACGGTAGCCGAGGACCCGCAACGTCACGAACACGCCGACGTTGATCGCGATCAGCGTGACGACCAGCAGGAACAGCGTCCCGACCGCGATGACCGGGTAGCCCCAGACGATGGCGATCCCCGTCGTCGCCGCTGTCGGGATGAGCGCCGCGGCGATCATCACGCCGATGAGCGACGTGGGGCCTTTCGTCGTCAGGCCGAACGCGGCGGCCGCGCCCGACGCCAGCCCCACGACCACGGAGAAGACGCTCGGCGAGATCCGGAGGGCGATCGGCTGGATCGACGCGATGTCGAGCTCCGCCGGCACGAACCCGCCGGCCCGCAGCCCCGTCGCGAACAGCCACGCGCCGCCGACCGCGACGACGACCCCGCCCATCTGGAGCCAGAGGCTGTCCCGGAACATCCGCGTGTCGCCGGTGGCCGCGCCCACGCCGGTCGTCAGCACCGGGCCGACGATGGGCGCGATCACCATCGACCCGACGACGACCGCGGGCGACCCGACGAGCAGGCCGGCCGTCGCGATGATGGCCGAGAAGAAGATCATCGCCACGAACGAGGTCGGGTCCTGGCTCATGTCCTGGGACTTCGATTTGAGTTCCGGCCGCGTCAGCGGGTCGAAGTCGCTGGCGAACCGGTCCTGCAACTCGTCCATGTGCGGGGTCATCGCCGTCTCGGCGCTGCCGAGGACGGTGTAGCCGTCCTCCGGGAACCCCGCTTCCTCCAGCGTGTCGCGGATGTTGCCGACGGCGTCGGTCGGTAGCGGGAACTCGACCACCCAGCCGCCGTCTCCTCCCTCGTTTCGCATCACGACGTAGTCGACGTTCTCCGACTCCAACGCGTCGGTGACGGCCTCGCGCTGTTCGTCGGGAACGAGGATCTGAATGAGACGCACAGCGGTCCCACGCCGTCCGCGAGAAAAAGGTGAATGGTCGTTGCCGCCGCAACGGAGTCCGAAAAACACGGTTGTTCCGCGTTTTTCCGGCCTAATGTCACGTTACGGGCCGCGCGTGGACCGCGTTCCGTCGGGGCGGGTCCGGGGAGGGGACTCGCTCGGAGCCGCCGGCGTTCTGGACCGCGACGAACTGCACCTGCACGGAGACGTTGTTCCCCGTCTCGTTTCTGACGCTCTCGCGTATCTTCCCGGCCAGGCCGGGGTGTTGCTCGTCCGTCGGATGACCGATCGTGATCAGCACCTGGTTGGGTTTCGCCCCGAACGTGCTGCCAGTGCGCTGTATCTGCACCTCGATGAGCGTGAGGTTCGCGTACTCCTCGTCGTCGTCTATGACCGAGTTCACCTGGTCGCGGATCACCTGATCGCTGGTCGCGGTCTGGTACGAGGAGACGGTGATGCCGGCGAGAAAGCCCGACAGGAGGAGCAGACCGACGACCAGCGTCCCCATCCGCCGGAGCGTCTTGGTCCGGGCCTCGTCCTCCTTGTACCACTGCTCGGGGCGATAGCCCATGTACCAGAGCACCGCCAGCGCCGCGAGGTTGATCGAGAACAGGTTCACGAGCACTAGCACGCCCGCTCCGAGCACGATGTCCGGAAGCCCCCATGCGATCCCGATCCCGACGGCCGCCACTGGCGGGATGAGCGCCGCGGCGATCATCACGCCGACCAGCGCCGCCGAGATGCCGCCGGAGAGGCTCATCGCGCCGGCGATACCCCCGCCAAGCGCCACGGCAAGCGAGAGGAGGTCCGGCGAGAGACGCCCCTGTACCTGGTCCAGTTCCAGCACGTCGAGCCCCGGCGGCACGAGGAACAGCGACTTCACCAGTACCGCGAACGCCGTCGCGGCGACGACCGCGGCAGAGAACCCGATGACCTGGTACTTCACGCCCTGCGTGAACAGGCCGTTGTCGTCGATCACGCTGCCGACGCTGGTCGCCATCGCCGGCCCCAACACGGGGGCGATCACCATCGACCCGACGACGACCGCGGGCGAATCGAGCAGCAGCCCCGCCGTCGCGACGATGGCGCTCACGACCGCGAGCGTGATGTACGTCCGGAAGTCAGGCACGAGCTCCGACGCTCCCGCGCGGATCTCCTCCCGCGAGATCCGCTGTTCGGACCCGTTGTTCTCCTCGTAGCGCTCCTGTAGCTTCTCGAACTGTTCCGAGAGAACGGTCTCGGCCTGGAGAACGATCGTGTAGCTGCTGTCGTCGATCCCGACCTCGCGGAGCCGGTCGAGCACCGGTTCGACGGCGTTGCGCGGCAGCGGGAACGAGACGACGGCGGTGTACTCGCGGCCGCTGGTCTCGTCCGTCACCGCGTAGTCGATCCCCTCGTCGTCGAGCGTGTCGAGGACAGTCTCCCGCTTCCCCGCGGGTATCATCACCTGTACGATGCGCACGTCCCGCGGTTCGATCCCCGGGAGCAAATAAACCGGGGACGCGCAGGCGGTCGAGACGGCATCCTTAACCCCCGCCGACCGCTATCCGCGCCCATGTTCGAGGACCGCCCGGACCGCGGGGCCGAAGCCGTCTTCGTCGGCCGGTCCAACGTCGGGAAGTCGACGCTGATGCGCGAACTCACCGGTCACTCCGTCGACACCGGCCGGAAGCCCGGCGTCACCCGCTCGCCGAACCACTACGACTGGACCCCCGAGGACTTCGTGCTGACCGACCTGCCGGGGTTCGGCTTCATGTCCGGCGTCCCGGAGGACCGCCGCGAGCGGATCAAAGACGACATCGTCGCCTATCTGGAGGAACACGCCGACGTCATCCTCGTCGGCGTCGTCGTGCTCGACGGCAAAAGCGCCGTCGACATCATCGACCGTCACTCGGACGAGGACGAGATCCCCTACGTGCTGGACATGTACTACTTCCTGCAGGACCTCGGCGTACCGACCGTCATCGCGGTCAACAAGATGGACAAGGTCGACGACCGGGACGAGCGCCTCGACGACATCTGCGACCGCTTCGGACTCTACCCGCCGTGGCAACAGTGGCAGGAGACGGTCGCCCCCGTCACCGCCAAGCGCGGCGACATCGACGCGCTGAAAGAAGCGGTCCGCCACCACCTCCACGAGCAGGAGCGAGACGACCTGTTCAAGTTCTTCTGAGTGACCGCTCTCCGAACCGCTTCGCCGTTCGCCGGCGTCTTTATCCGGCACGCTCCGCGCCGCGAAGCAGTTCGGCCGGGCCGTCCCCGGGAACGTTGCCGGTCCGTCTCATAGTTTTAAGTATAGGTCCGTTCAACGTCTGAAAATGGCGAAGAAGGTCCTTCTCGACGTGGACCCGGGCACGGACGACGCGTTGCTGCTGGCGATGCTGCTCGCCCGCGGCGACTGGGAGGTCGTCGGCGTCACGACCGTCGCGGGCAACACGACGGTCGAGAACACGACGCGGAACGCGCTCTCGGTGCTGGAGTTCCTGGACCGGTCGGACGTGCCGGTCGCTCGCGGCGCGGACGGCCCGCTGACGGGCGAACTGGAGCGTGCGGAGTGGGTTCACGGCCCCGACGGCATCAGGGGCGACCTGCCGGAGCCGACCGCCGAGCCGGTGGAGATGGACGCGAGCCAGTTCATGCTGGACCGCGCCCGCGAGCACGGCGACGACCTCACCGTCGCGGCCGTGGGGCCGCTGACGAACGTCGCCGTCGCGACGGTTCGGGACCCGGCGTTCGCGGGGACGATCGGCGACCTCTACTTCATGGGCGGGGCGGCGCTGACCAGCGGCAACGCCACGCCGGCGGCGGAGTTCAACGCCTACGCCGACCCCGAGGCCGCGTACCGCGTCGTCCGGGACACCGACCCGCACATGGTCGGACTCGGCGTCACCGAACCCGCGGTGCTGCCGGCCGACCTCGTCGAGTCGTGGCGCGCGGCCGACGGCCCGCTCTCGACCGTCGGCGAGTGGTGCAACTACCCCGACTCGCTTCGGCACGACGGGGGCTACTCGGTCCCGGACGCGGTCGTCGGCGCGGACCTGATCGGTGACGTGCTGGAGTTCGAACGCCTGCCGCTGGCGGTCGACATCTCGGAGGGCATCTCCCGCGGCGCGACTATCGCGGACACGCGGGCGGAGGCCGACGAGAAAGCGCCGCCGAACGCCGCGGTCGCGACCGACGTGGACGCCGAGGCGTTCCGCGAGGTCGTGACCGACATCGTCGAGTCGCTGTAGGCGGTCATAGGAACTGCTGTACGTCGTTTCCGGAGCAACCGCGAAGGGCATGCGGTCGCACCGGTGAACAGTTACAGCAGTCCCTATCAGACGACCCGGTTGTGGGGCTCCTCGTCCGACCGGATCCGGTCGACGTTCTCCCGGACGAGGGCGGCGATGTCGCGGTAGTAGTCCCGCGTCTGTGCGGCGGCGTGGGGCGTGACCAGCACCTCGTCCATCTCCCACAGCGGCGAGCGCTCGGGCAGCGGTTCCTCCGCGAACACGTCCAGCGCCGCGCCCGCGAGTTCGTCGCGTTCGAGCGTTCTGACGAGGTCGTTCTGCCGGACGACGCCGCCGCGAGCGACGTTGATCAGGTACGCGTTGTCCCGCATGGCGTCGAGTTCCGCCTTCCCGACCAGCCCCTCCGTCCCGTCGGTCAGGGGCACGGCGAGCGCGACGAACGTCGCGTCGGCGACGGCCTCGCGGAGGTCCGCCTGCGGGTACACGGTCGACACGCCCGGCACGTCCTCCGGCGTGCGCTTGACGCCGGTCACCTCCAGCCCGAGCGCGTCCGCCCGCTCGGCGATGCCGCGGCCGAGCGTGCCGAGACCGACGACGCAGAGGGACTCGCC
Source organism: Halobacteriales archaeon QS_9_68_17 (assembly GCA_003023565.1). GTDB lineage: Archaea > Halobacteriota > Halobacteria > Halobacteriales > Natronoarchaeaceae > Halostella. Next base: position 2,765 of record PXSA01000006.1, on the reverse strand, counting down.
CGCGAGGGTGAACGGCGCGTCCCAGTCGGCGTACCCCCACTCCTTTCGCTCTTGCTTGCGGGCGTACTCGTGGTGTCGGCGGGCGATCATCAGCATGTAGCCGGCGACGAACTCGCCGACCGTGTCGCCGTGGATGCCCGTGCTGTTGGTCAGCGCGATATCGCGGGCCTCGAACTCCTCCGCGGGGAAGCGGTCGACCCCGGCCTGGATCGAGTGGACCCAGTCGACGGTGTCGAGATAGGACTCGTGGTGCGCGAACGTGACGACGCCGTCGCACTCCGCGAGGTCGCCGCGGTCGTCGCCGACGACGGCCACCTCCACGGGGAGGTCGGCGAGTTCGGCTTCGAGGCGGTCCGGCGGAAACACGGCGCTGACGGAGTCGTTGACGCCCAGCCGACGGAGTTGCATACGGAGCTATTCGCGGAAACCCGGGTTCAATCTTGCGCCGGACGGTCGAGGCGGCGTCAGTAGAGTGGTGGCTCGGGAGACGTCCTCGTCACAAGGGGCTCGGTGGGGGTAACTGTCTTCATCGCCACCGCGTCCGACTACGGGTCCCAGTGTGAAGAAGCCACCTTTCCCGTCGTCCGCTGGAAGAGCGCCCGCACCCCGCGTCCCCGCTCACTCGTCGTGTTCGGCCGGAGCGCGGGTCGCGCCGGAGCGGCCGTCGTCGTCGGTCGCCTCGTCGTCCCGGTCGCCCGCTCCCGTCTTCGCTCGGTCGCCCGCTCCCGTCTCCGCCCGTTCGCCGCGGCGGAGCGCGGACCGCAGGCCGAGTTCCGCGACGTTGCCCCCGTGTTCGGCCGTCCGGCGGAGGCTGTCGACCACGCGCGCCAGTCGGTAGTCGGCGTCGGCCGCCTCGAACAGCCGTCGGTCGACCGTCGACGCCCGCTCGCGGACGTCGTCTCGGTTGGCCAGCGCGCGGTGTGCGGCGTCGAGGTCGGCGTCGCCGAGGACCGCGCTCACCGCGTCCTCGACGACCGACCGCGATCGCTCGCCGAGCGCTTCGATGTCGTCCGCCGCGCTCGCGGGCACCTCGTCGACGGCGGCGGCGACGGCCGCGACGCGTTCGGCGTGGTCGGCGACGCGTTCGAGTTCGCGCGCCGTCGTCCGCAACTCGAACAGTTCCGGGCGCGTCAGCCCGAGCGCGTCGACCTCCGCCAGTCGCGACAGGCCCCGCGCGAAGTGACGGTCGACCATTCGGAACAGCCGGTCGGCCTCGTCGTCGCGGTCCGGCAACGGCTCCGCGCCCCCTTCGCGGGTCAGCGCGGCGGTCGCCTCGCGGTGCATCGACAGCGCGACGAACTGCAGCTGTCGGACCGACTGCCCCACCGACACCTCGTCCGAGTCGAGCAGGGTCCGGACCGTCAGTAGCGACTCCGACTCGTCCGCGAGCGCGACGCCGACGAGCGTCCCTGCCGCGTCCTCGACCACCCGCCGCTGGTCGCGCGTGAACGCCGTCTCCGAGCGGAACGCGACTTCCTCGAAGCCGGCGGCGTACGTCGCCCGCAGCGCCCGTTCGAGACGGTCCGGGTCCTCGCTGTCGACGACGACGGCGGCCCGGCGAGCGTCGTCCTCGCGCTCTCCCAACTCGACGACGAGCAGGTCGTCGATGTGCGCGTGGAGATGCACCTCCGTCCCGGCGGCGACGCCGTTCGCCTCCGCCCACTCCTTCGGGAGCGAGACGGTGTACGTCCCGCCGCCGACCGTCTGGATCTTTCTGGTTTCCATCAGTAGATGAGTTCGGGGTCGTTTTCGGCCGCGTACAGCGTTCGAGCGGCGACGTTTACCGCGTGGTCGGCGACGCGTTCGAGGTCCCGAACCGTCAGCAGCACGCGGGAGACGTCGTCCAGCAGTCGCTCGACCGCCCACGGGTCGTCGCCGTCGGCCTCGCGCTCGATGAGGTCGCGGACGACCCTCTCGCTCGCGCGTTGACAGAGCGCGTCGACCTCGTCGTCCCGAGCCGCTATCTCCCGGCAGGCGGCCGCGCCGCCGGCCGCGTACGCGTCGATAGCGTCCTCGACGAGACCGACGGCGAGCCGACCGATCTCGGCGACCGCGACGTCCGTCGAGAGGGCGCGCTCGCCGGCGAGCGCGTACCGCGCGAGGTTCGTCGCGAGGTCGCCGACCCGTTCGAGGTCGGTGATGATCTTGAACGAGGCCGCGACGAACCGCAGGTCGCCGGCGACCGGCTGTTGGAGCGCGAACAGGTCCGTACAGCGGTCCTCCAGGTCGAGGTACGTCTCGTTCACGGGGTCGTCGCCGTCGATGACCGAGCGAGCGAGCGCCTCGTCGGCCGCCGTCAGGCTCTCGACCGCCGCTTCGAGCCGGTCGACGACGAGGCCGCCCATCGCGACCACGTCCTCTCGAAGGGACGCAAGCGACTGCTGGTACGTCTCTCTCGTCACGGTCGTCACCCGAACTTGCCGGTGATGTAGTCCTCGACGCGCTCGTTCTCCGGGTCGCTGAACACCCGGTCGGTCGGCCCGAACTCGACGAGTTCGCCGCCGGTGAGGAAGACGGCCGTTTTGTCGGAGATGCGGGCCGCCTGCTGCATGTTGTGGGTGACGATGACGACCGTGTACTCCTTCGAGAGTTCCTCGATCAGGTCCTCGATCCGGGAGGTGGCGATGGGGTCGAGCGCCGACGCGGGCTCGTCCATCAGCAGCACCTCGGGGTCGGGGGCGATGGCGCGTGCGATGCAGACCCGCTGCTGTTGCCCCCCGGAGAGGTCGAGCGCCGACTCGTCGAGGCGGTCGTTCACCTCGTCC
>PXSA01000005.1 GCA_003023565.1 Halobacteriales archaeon QS_9_68_17 | reverse complement strand
CCTGCCTTCTTTCTGATGAAAGCCGTCAATGACGTATCAATAACGCTCGAACAACAGTACCTCAACGACCGGATTAAAGGAATCGGCCGAGCGACGGTGCTGAGCAGCGTCGCGCTCGTTCACTCGGTGATCGCCATCCCGTTCCAGCTGATCGTCGGTGGCGGGGCGGATCTCTTCGGACCGCGAGTCGCTGCCGGCGTGTTCGGTGTCGTCCTCTCTGTCGTCGCCGGCGCAGCGTTGTTGCTCGGGAACCTCTTCGGTGACGGCGTGCTCCGGTCCGACGACGATATACTGGAGACGGCCGAGGTGGCGGATGACTGATACCGGCATGCACTTCGACGTGGCGAACGCTTACGACCCTCTCCCCCGACGGGTCCAAGTTAGCTTCCCTCACCGCCGACAGTGTATTCATGCCGGTAACAAACTCTTCGGTAGATTTGAGTTCCTACTGAATATTTCTCGCGAGGCGAGAAGCAGGAGCGCCCGGACGTCGGAAAAACGCGTTCCTATCGTGGGCTCTCGTCACGCTTCGAACTCCCCGTCGATCACGTGATCGAAAGCAGCGATCGGACGGACCGTCATGGCTCGCACACGGTTCGTCACCTCTCCGCACGGGGACGTTCAGACCGGACGGACCGTCGGTCGCGGGCGGCCCCTGGAGCGGCGGTCCGAGTGACCTGACACCACTCGACCCACGCAGTTTTTAAGACGTGGGTGTGTAAGGGGTGATAACGGAAACCCGCGGGCAAGTGCAGGGCGGTGTGACCGCTCCTGCATAGCGGGTGCGTGGCCGACGTGCTGTAAGACGCCGGGGTCAGGTATCCGGCACCCCGCTGGGTGTTTCAGTGAGCGATATCGCCACCTCGTGTGGCTTTCAATGCTCGGATCAAACCATGGAAATCGAGATCGCAACTATTGGCGGCTACGAAGAAGTCGGGCGGCAGATGACTGCCGTCCGCGCGGGCGACGACGTCGTCGTCTTCGACATGGGTCTGAACCTCTCGCAGGTTCTGATCCACGACAACGTCGAGACCGAAAAGATGCACAGCCTCGACCTGATCGACATGGGCGCTATTCCCGACGACCGGGTGATGAGCGACCTCGAAGGCGACGTGAAAGCCATCGTGCCGACGCACGGTCACCTCGACCACATCGGCGCTATCAGTAAGCTTGCGCACCGCTACAACGCGCCCATCGTCGCCTCGCCGTTCACGATCGAACTGGTCAAACAGCAGATCGAGGGCGAGCAGAAGTTCGGCGTCGAGAACAACCTCGTGAAGATGGAGGCGGGCGAGACGATGAGCATCGGCGAGCGCAACGAACTCGAGTTCGTCAACGTCACTCACTCCATCATCGACGCGATCAACCCCGTCCTCCACACCCCGGAGGGGGCCGTCGTCTACGGCCTCGACAAGCGGATGGACCACACGCCGGTCATCGGCGACCCCATCGACATGAAGCGGTTCCGAGAGATCAGCCGCGAGGGGGAGGGCGTCCTCTGTTACATCGAGGACTGTACGAACGCGAACAAGAAGGGCCGCACGCCCAGCGAGTCCGTCGCGCGACGCCACCTCAAAGACGCTATCTACAGCATGGAGGACTACGACGGCGGCATCGTCGCGACCACGTTCTCCAGTCACATCGCGCGCGTCCGGAGCCTCGTCGAGTTCGCCAAGGATATCGGCCGTCAGCCGGTGTTGCTCGGTCGCTCGATGGAGAAGTACTCCGGCACCGCCGAGCGACTGGACTTCGTCGACTTCCCCGACGACCTCGGGATGTTCGGCCACCGTAAGTCCGTCGACCGGACGTTCAAGCGGATCATGAAGGAGGGCAAGGAGAACTTCCTGCCCGTCGTCACCGGCCATCAGGGCGAACCGCGCGCGATGCTCACCCGGATGGGCCGCGGCGAGACCCCCTACGAACTGGAAGACGGCGACAAGGTCGTCTTCTCCGCCCGCGTCATTCCGGAACCGACCAACGAGGGGCAGCGCTACCAGTCCGAGCGCCTGCTGAAGATGCAGGGCGCGCGCATCTACGACGACATCCACGTCTCCGGCCACCTGAACCAGGAAGGCCACTACGAGATGCTCGACGCGCTCCAGCCACAGCACGTCATCCCGGCGCACCAGGACATGAGCGGCTACTCCTCGTACGTCAACCTCTGCGAGAGCGAGGGCTACACGCTCGGTCGCGACCTGCACGTCACCCGAAACGGTAACCTGATCCAACTCGTCGAGTGAGCCATGACTAGTCCCGAGGCGCGCGAAAAGACGGTGCTGGCGGCGGTCGGGAAGCGGCGCGAACTCGTCAACGAGGCGGTCGCGGAGGAGCTACCGATCAAAGAGCCCGAACGCCTCTACGAGGCGTCGCGGTACCTCCTCGACGCCGGCGGGAAGCGCCTCCGGTCGACGGTCGTGCTCGCGGTCGCCGAAGCGCTGGCGGACGAGACGCCCGCGTCGGCCGACTACCGGTCGTTCCCGGACCTGACCGGCGAAGCGGTCGACGTCATGGCCGCCGCGGTCAGCGTCGAGGTCATCCAGTCGTTCACCCTGATCCACGACGACATCATGGACGACGACGACCTCCGCCGCGGCGTCCCGGCCGTCCACCGCGAGTACGACCTCGAGACCGCGATCCTCGCGGGCGACACGCTGTACTCGAGGGCGTTCGAGATCATGCTCGACACCGGTGCGCCGGCGGAGCGGATGGTCAAGGCGGTCGACACGCTCGCCAACGCGTGCACCCAGATCTGCGAGGGCCAGTCGCTGGACGTCGACTTCGAGACCCGAAGCGACGTCCTCCCCGAGGAGTACCTGAAGATGGTCGAGCAGAAGACGGCCGTCCTCTACGCCGCGAGCGCCGCGATCCCCGCGCTCTTGCTCGGGGCCGACGAGGAGACGGTCGACGCGCTGTACGGCTACGGGTTGGATGTCGGCCGCGCGTTCCAGATCCAGGACGACGTGCTCGACCTGACCGTGCCGAGCGACCAGCTCGGCAAACAGCGCGGGAGCGACCTCGTCGAGAACAAGCGGACACTGATCACGCTGCACGCCCGCGAACAGGGTGTCGACGTCGAGTCGCTCGTCGAGACCGACGACGTGGACGCCGTCACCGAAGCGGAGATCGACGACGCCGTCGCCGAACTGGAGGCGGCGGGGAGCATCGGCTACGCTCAGGAGACGGCCCAGGAACTCGTCGAGAACGGGAAGGAACGCCTGTCGGTCCTGCCCGAGAACGACGCCCGGCGACTGCTCGAACAGATCGCCCACTACCTCATCGAACGCGGCTACTGAGCCGGGTCGCCGGGACGCTGTTTCTCGCTTTCGGACGCCCTCTCACGGAGCGGTAGCGCTGGGCGGAGTTCGCCGCTCGCGGACGCGTCTGGCCGGCGGTCACTCCTCGCCCGTCCAGTAGTCCACCGCGTCCCCGCTTCAGTAGTAGCCGTGGACGCTGCGTTCGTCCTCGCTGCCCGGCGGGGACCCGACGAACACGCCGATCTTCTCCGAATCGGGGTACACCGTCACCTCGGGGTCGTCCATGGTCGACGCCATCAGATACCTGAGCGGCCCGTCGGAGTCGTTGACGACCCGGTGCGCGCCGGACTCGTCGGCGGGGAGCGCGACGTAGTCGCCCGCCTCCAGCGACACCGACTCCCCGCCGAGGCGGAGGCGTCCGCGGCCGTCGAGCACGTAGATCGACTCCTCGTTCTCGGTGTGATAGTGATACGGCCACGACCGCTCGCCCGCCGGAAGCTCGTAGAGGCTACAGCCGAGGCGGTCGCCGCCGGCGGCCTCGCCCAGTTTCTTGCGGCGGATCCGCGTTCCTCCCTCGTCGAGCATCGACCAGTCCAGATCGCCCTCGTTTACCTTCATGCGTTCGACGACCGCGGAGGACGTGAAAAAGGTCAGTCCGTCGGGGCCTCGTCGGACGCGCCGTCGGGCGGCGCGTCGTCGGACGTATCGCCGGATTGCCGGTCAGCGGTCCCGTCCGACGAGCGTTCGGGCGGCGCGTCGTCGCCCTCTACGGCGTCCTCCTCGGTCGACTCCGGCGGGAGCGCCTCGTCGTCCGCGTCGGGGTCGTGGCCCTCCGGCGGGTCGAGTTCGTCCGGCGGCATCGCCGAGGGCTGTGGCGTCAGGGACTCGCCGCGGACGAGTTCGGGCAGGATGACCCGCGCGAACTCGACGACGAGGACGACGATGAGGGGGCCGAGAAAGAGCCCGTACCAGCCGAACAGCAGGGGACCGAAGATGTAGGCGAAGAGGACGAGGCCGACGTGGAGGTCCCGGCCGGAGATGTACGGCCGCAGGAGCACCTCGGGCACCGAGTCGACGAACGTGAACACGACGACGGCGAAGAAGACGCCGTACCAGACCAGCGCCGGGTCCATCACCGCCGCGGCGGCGGTCAGGTACAGCGCGACCGGGACCCACACGATCTTCATGCCGACGATGGGGACGAGGCTCCCGGCCCCGGTGAGGAGGCCGAGCAGCGTCGGCACGGGGACGGCCAGTCCGGCCGGCGCGACGAGGTTGACCGCGTTGTACACCACCGTGCCGACGACGGCGTTCGCCGCGGCGAAGAGGATGTTCCCGAAGTAGATCGACTCCAGGTTGCGGTCGACGGCCGTGAGATAGGCCTTGGTCGCGGAGCCCTCGCCGGCGAACTCCTCGCGGAACCACCACGCGAGACGGTGGTCGTCGCGCAGGAGGTAGAAGCCGATGGCGAGCGCGACGAAGAGGTGAAGCAGGACGTTGACGACCACGCCGAGGTACGTCGTCACGGCCTCGACGACCTGCTGGACCCCCTCGACGGAACCGAACTGGAGCAACTGCTCGGGGTTCTCGGTCAGTATCCCGAGGATCTGCTGGGGGTTCTGGAGCCACTCGACCTGCGTGTACTGTTCGAGTCCGGCGGTGTACTCGAACGCGCTCGGCGCGATGTCGGCGAGTTCGCGCGCGCTGACGACGACGGTGTAGCCGAGCAACACGAGGATCGGCATCGAGATGGTCAGCAGCGAGACCATCGCCGCCAGACTCGGCGGTCCGACCCGCGTCCGCGTCCGGCGGTGGATCCGCCGCGTCCCGTAGTAGACGAACAGACCCAGCACGAACGTTCCGACGTACGCGTAGACGACGGCGGCGAGGACGACGAACAGGGCGGCCGCGACCGCCCACCACGCCATGCGGTTGCGGTCCAGCGGGGACGCGTCTGCCATGCGGCGGGTTACCCAACGAACGCACAAGAAAGTACGGAGCGCGTCGGGGACGACGCGCTCGGGGCCGCGCGGCGTCGCCGTCGCGCCCCCGAAAGGACGGATCCGCGGGGGTTTTGACGGCGGCACCTGTACCCGGACACAATGGATCAGGAACTCCGAGAGCGGATCGCGGCGGCGGCGGAGAAACACGCCCTGCTCAACGCGGTGAAACACGAGAGCGACGCCGATGTCGGCGCGATCATGGGGCCGATGATGGGCGAGAACCCCGAGTTCCGGGAGCACGGCGACGAGGTGCCCGGCGTCGCCGGCGGCGTCGTCGCGGGGGTCAACGACCGCTCCCACGAGGAGCGCGTCGAGCGCTTAGAGGAGATAGCGCCCGAGGAACTGGAGGAGATCCTGGCGGACGACGAGGGCGACGACAGGGTCCTCCCCGACCTGCCCGACGCGGACGAGTACGACGAGATCCGGATGCGGAGCGCGCCGAACCCCAACGGCCCGTGGCACATCGGCCATGCGCGGATGCCCGCCGTCATCGGGACGTACAAGGAGCTGTACGACGGGTGGTTCTGCGTCCGCTTCGACGACACCGACCCCGAGACGAAGCGGCCCGACCTCGACGCCTACGACCGGATCCTCGATGACATCGAGTATCTCGGCTTCGAACCGGACGCCGTCTACCGCGCCAGCGACCGGATGGAGACCTACTACGACCACGCCCGCGAACTGACCGAGAAGGGCGGCGCGTACACCTGCTCGTGCCCGCAGGGCGAGTTCTCCGACATGAAAAACAGCGGCGAGGCCTGCCCCCACCGCGACAAGGACGCCCGGACCACGCTGTCGGAGTTCGAGGCGATGGTCGACGGCGAGTACGAGAGCGGCGAGATGGTGCTCCGGGTTCGGACGGACATCGAGCACAAGAACCCGGCGCTCCGGGACTGGGTGGCGTTCCGTATGATCGACACGCCCCACCCCCGCGAGGCGGCGGAGGAGTACCGCTGCTGGCCGATGCTCGACTTCCAGAGCGGGATCGACGACCACCTCGTCGGCGTCACGCACATCATCCGCGGCATCGACCTGCAGGACTCCGCGAAGCGCCAGCGGTTCGTCTACGACTACTTCGACTGGGAGTACCCCGAGGTGCTCCACTGGGGCCACGTCCGGATCGACGCGTTCGACGTGAAGATGTCCACGTCGGCGATCAAACGGTTCATCGACGAGGGCGAACTCGACGGATGGGACGACCCGCGCGCGCCGACCGTCGCCGCGTTCCGCCGCCGGGGCATCCGCGGCGAGGCCATTACCGACGCGATGGTGGGTCTCGGCACCTCCACGAGCGACGTCGACCTCGCCATGAGCGCGGTGTACGCGAACAACCGCGAACTGGTCGACGACGACGCGAACCGCTACTTCTTCGTCCGCGCCGGGGGCGAAGACGGCGACGACGAGGCCGTCGAACTCCCCGTCTCCGGCGACGCGCCGGGCGAGGGGACCCCGCCGGTCCACCCCGAACACGAGGACCGCGGCCGGCGGTCGATCCCCGTCGACGACGCCGTCTATCTCGAGGCCGCCGACCTCCCCGCCGAGGGCGAGAAACTGTGGCTGAAGGGGTACGGCCCCGTCGAGTACGCGGGCGACGAACTCCGGTTCACCGACGACGACATCGACGTGGTCCGCGACGGCGACGCCGACGTGGTCCACTGGGTCCCCGCCGGCGACGGGACCGTCCCGACCCGCCTCCGGACGCCCGAGGGCGACGTGTCCGGTTACGCGGAACCGGCGTTCGCCGGCACCGACGCCGACGAGATGGTGCAGTTCGTCCGCGTCGGGTTCGCGCGAGTGGACGGACACGGCGACGGCGAGTCCGTGGCGTACTTCGCCCACGAGTAGGCCGCTCCGTCCGCGACCCCGGCACGCCGCCGACCAGTGTTCGCCCGAACAACAGTTTCTGCTCGCCGAATAAGTACGGCCAGCAAGCGGCATCGCGTATCACCGGAACTGCACCGCCAGCGAAACGACCCACGGAACACGCCGCTCGTGTTCACACCCAGCCCGATTTCGGGGGACCGTCGGTACCCGTCGCCCTCCCGGAACTGCGTGGGACTCGTCCCGCGACCGGCCCACGCCTTCCTCGCTGACGGTTTCGACCGCGTCGCGGATCCTCTCGGGCGACGACCGCTTCCAGCGCCTCGCTCAGTCGCTGTCGCGTTCGAACGCGATGCCGACCGCGAATCCGGCCCACGCGAGGCCGAACCCGAGGGCGGCGACCCGGAGGTTCGGCGTCGGTTCGACCCCGTTCAACAGCGCGAACGCGCCGAACGTCGTCACGCCGGCGAACAGGCCGGACCACAGGTTCCCGCTCGCCCACCACGCGTCGGAGTGACGGAGCGCGACCGCCGTTGCGACGGCGTACGTCGGTGCGACGGCGGCGAGGAGGAGGACTGCCCGGCCGTCCGGCGACCCGATGAGGGCGAGGCCGCCGGTCACCGCGACGGCGACGATGGCTGCCGCGGCGTACCGCGTCGTCCGATCCATACGACCGATCCGACCCCGTGCAGAATAGCTTTTGTGACTGTTCTCTCGCTGAGAAACCAACCGTCAGATCAGGACGACCAGCACGAACGAAATGAGCAGCGCGGTCGTCAGCACGACCTGCATGAACGTGGACCCGAGCATGCCGACGGTGGCGTACAGCGCCGCTTTCGCGCCGGCCGACCGGCTCTTACCGCGATACGCTTCGACGAGGAATATCGTGACGGCGACCGCGACCAGCGCGCCAAGCGGGCCGACGACGAACAGCGTCGCGGCGGCGGCGACCGACCCCAGGAGCGTCGCCAGCCACGACGCGCCGCCAGCCTTCGCCGAGATAGCGCCGGCGAAGTAGTCCACGACGACCACTAGCAACCCGATGAGCGTGAACGCCGCGAGCGCCAGCGTCCCCGGTTCGCCGGTCGTCCACCAGTAGACGTACACGCCGGAGAGCGAGAGGACGGCACTGGGGACCACCGGGACGACGCTTCCGACCACGCCGGCGACGAGCAGCGCGACGGCCAGCGCGGCGACGAGTTCGACCATATCGGTCGATACCGCCGAGGCGACTAAGCTTTGGTCCCGCATTAACGTTCGTGCAAAATTTTTTGAGGCGGTTCGGCGTACAGTATGTGAGGGTAGTTATCAATGACCATCGATCCGAACTTCGAGGAGAACCGCGACGTGGTCGACGAACACGAGGGTCACGACGTGTGGGGTCCCATGGAAGAGCCCGAAACGCTCGGCATCCACGGGACGCACGTCGCCGTGGACTTCGACATCTGCATCGCCGACGGTGCCTGTCTGGAGGACTGTCCCGTCGACGTGTTCGAGTGGGTGGACACCCCCGACCACCCCGAGAGCGAGATCAAGGCCGACCCCGCGAACGAGGCCCAGTGCATCGACTGCATGCTCTGTGTCGATGTCTGTCCGGTGGACGCCATCGACGTCGACGCGGGACGGCAGGGGCGGGCCTGAGGTGGTCGCGATATGCGATCGGTAGTTCTGACCAAGGGAGTCCCGGACTTCCGCGAGGGCCAGGTGTCGTTCGACGAGGACGGCCACCTCGAACGCGGGAAGACGCCGACGGTGATGAACCCGAACGACGAGCACGCGCTGGAGGCGGCGTTCCAGACGAAGGTCCGCCACGGCGGCCACCTGAGCGTGATGAGCATGGGGCCGCCGGGGTACGAGGAAGTCCTACAGGAGGCCATGGAGTCCGTCTACGCAGACGACCTCTACCTGGTCTCGGACCGCGAGTTCGCCGCCGCGGACACGTGGGCGACGGCGATCACGCTCACGTCGGCGCTCGAACACCTGGAGGAACAGCCCGACCTCGTGTTCGCGGGGTTCAAGACCGCCGACGGGGAGACGGGTCACACCGGTCCGCAGGCCTGCTGGGGGCTGGACATGCCGATCCTCACCCACGTCGTATCGCTGCGCGTGGACGAGGAGGGAGAGCGGGTCCGGGCGAAGCGACTCGTCGAGGGCGACGTCGAGGAGATAGAGACCGTCGAGACCGACCTGCCGGCGTTCGTCGTCGCGGACCCCGAGTTCGAGCCGACGTACCGCCGCGCGGAGCACCGCCTGACGGTGAAGGACTTACGCGAGGAGACCCGGGCGCGCGCCGAGAGCTACGACGACCACCTCACCGTCTGGGACCACGAGGAACTGAACCTCGACCCCGACTTCGTCGGTCTCGACGGCTCGCCGACCATCGTCGAGTCCGTCGACCCCATCCCGAAGGCTCCCGC
>PXSA01000004.1 GCA_003023565.1 Halobacteriales archaeon QS_9_68_17 | reverse complement strand
CGACGCGCACGTTTCGGCGCTTGTCCGAGTAAGCCGAGTCGTCAACGTCGCTGCCGCGAACGATCGATGGCGTGTCGCGGTCGATCTCCACGTCACGGCTGAAGAACCAGAGTTCTCGCTCACAGACGACGTAGTACTGGAACATAACGCCGGTCAGCCGGAAGGGGAGTTCGGCGGTCTCGTCTCTGGCAGCGGTGAGAAACCGGTCGACGGGGTCGGTCGGCGAGTTAGTCATAGGAACCGGTCGTCGACGCTCGGCTCGTCCACAGCGAGGCCCTTCGTTGTGTCGAAGTACGAGGTCCCCTGTGGCCGCCTGAGTACACGGAGGTCGGTATCACCGAGCGGTTCGAGGTGTCGAGCTGTCTCGGCCTCGGTCGAGTCTTGGCTGTAAATCGGGAGCGAAACGGTGATCTCCTTGGCTTCGTCGCGACGGTCACCGAACTCGTCGTAGTCGAATTCTCTCACGGCCGATTCCATCGCATCGACCAGATCTCGGTCGGCGTCCGTTCGGCAGACGACCACGTCAACGCTCTCTCGTTGACCGATCAGCGAGAGTGTGCCGAGCTTCGCTCCCTTCGCCTCGTCGACCCACTCGACGTACTGTGGGGATCCCGGATTCCGGCCGGCGACGAGACCGTAGTAGTGCTGAACGGCCTCGCGGGTCATCGTCCGTTCGGCGACGGTTCCGTCGTTCGCACCGATCGCGTCGAGTGTTTTGGCAGTCAGTGAGATCGTACTCACACCCGCAGAGTCGTAGACGGCCTGTGCTGGGGTCTTGGTCGTGCCTGCTGGTGGAGCGAGCCACCAGAGCGTCACGGTCCCGCGGTCGCGCTCGAACGACCGGTTACACCGACCCGCCGCCTGAACGACGCTATCGATCGGCGCGATGTCGCGGTACACTCGATCGAAGCTGATGTCTACTCCGGCCTCGATGAGCTGTGTCGACACCGCCACGAGCGGAACGTCGCGCTCGGCGAGTCGTTTCGTCGCTTCGATGAGTACGAGACGGTCGTGCGGACGAAGGCGAGTCGAGAGGTGGACGAGTGCCCGTTCGTTCGAACCGAGCGTCGTCTCGACCCGCTCGACGAGAGCGTCCACGTCAGCTCCGTCACCGTCGAGTTCCATCTCGAGACACCGACCGACGTCGACGACCGCTTCGCGTTCCTCGATCGCATCCGTGAGTTCGGTGGCGCTGTCGATGGTGTTACAGATCGCGAGTGCCGACTCGGTCTCGCCGGTCTCGTTGAGGATCGTCCGGCCAGCGGTGTCGTAGTCTACTGTCGCGTCGGTGTCGTCGAACGCGAGCACAGAACCGTGAATGTCGTACTCGACTCGCTCGAACTGATCGAAGTATCCGTCCACGTCGTCGACCAGTTCGAACGCGTCGTCGAACAGGGCTTGAGACGCCGCATCCTCGTCGTTCGTCGCCGGCTGGGTCGCAGTCATAGCGATGATCGTCGCGTCGTACTCTTCCGTGAGGATCGTCGTGATCCGGCGGACGAGCTTCCACCACTCCATTGGCAGTGCTTGGGGCTCGTCCAGCACGACCACGGAATCGTACAGCGCCGGCAGTTTCATCGACTGGGTGTTACTCGGCCCGACGAGGCTCTCGAAGAGTTGGACGAACGTCGTGAGCGTCATCCCGGAGCGCCAGCTCTCGGCGACCATCTCCGCGAGTCGGGCATGCTTGTCGGGATCGTCATCCGGATCACCGAGTTTCGTCACCGTCTCGGCCAGGTGGTGGTGGATCGTCAACAGGTCGTCCCGAGCGTCGGTGTCGAACACGTCCGTGAGTTCGTCGGCGACCTGATCGATGACGGAGGTAAAGGGCAATGCGTAGACGACCCGTTCATGCTCGTTTCGGAGCGCGAGAGCAGCATTGAGCCCGGTCAGCGTCTTGCCCATTCCGGTTGGTAATGTTAGCGTCGCGGTCGACGTATCCGAGCCACGGAACTGCTCGACACCGTCGAGTACGTCGTCTCTCGCCTCGTCACGGAGCGTATCGAGAGCGTCTTCCTGACTGTCTCCGCCGGTATCCCCTTCCAGGTCGGCGATGTACTCCGAGAGCGTCCGAGTGTCCGGTTCGGACGCGTCGAGGTCGCCGTCTTCGACACCGGCAGCCACCGTTTTGTCGGCGAGGATCAGTCCGCTCCAAAGCTGGAGAAGCAGCTCGTAGAACTCGTCGGAAGGTGCCGAGCGGTCGCTAGTGAAATCGAACATGGAGACGTGTTCGTGGACGGTGTCGAACAGGCCGTCGTCCTCGTCCTCGTCTTCATTCTCGATTCTCTCGACGAACTCGTCCCACGACCCGTTATTGTCGGTAACGTCGGAGACAAACGATCGCGCGAATTCCCGGCGATGGTCCCCGACGTTCGTGACCTGTTCGACCAGGATTCGCTGGCGTTCGTTGCTCGCCTCGCTCCTGTTCTCGAAGCGAGAAACGTCTTCTACGTATTCCTCGACATCGGGGAGGCGGCCGTGGTGTTTCGCGAGCGCGACGAAGGCCGCGAGACAGTCCTCGCTGTCGTAACCTAGCCGGTCGAGGACGTAGTACCCGAGATAGGCCCCGAACAGGGAGTGGTTCGTCCGCTTGCTGGTGTCTCGCTCGTCGACCACGTACTCCTGGAACCACGTCGTCGCCTTCCCGAAATCGTGACATCGTGCCACAGTCGCCGTCATCTCGGCGAGCGAGTCGCCGCCGGTCGTCGTTGCGTCCGCGGCGACGACGGACTCGGCCCGCTCGGCCACCTCGTCCAAGTGATCGAGGAGCGACGTCGCCTCGTCGCCGTCCTCGGCGGGATGAGAGACCGGCGCGTCCACCATCAGGTGAACACCACGGTTCGACCATCGACCGAGTACGTCGACAGGTCGGTGAACGTGAGCGAGCCACCGTCCGGGTTGTAGGCGTAGGAGACGAACGCGCTGGTCGTCCGGCCACCGTCGTCACGTTCCATGAACGCGGGCGTCTGCTCGACCTGGTAGCGTGTCTCCGGACCGGGAACGATCGAGTCGACGGCCTCGGGGACGGTCGAGTCGATAGTTACCGTGTCACCGTCGGGTCCCTGTTCGATCGGGAACTCACCGTGGTAATCGCTGTTCGATCGGGAACTCACCGTGGTAATCGACTGTCGCCAAGTACTCAGAGAGACCGAGGCTCGGAACGTAGTACGACTCACCCGATTCGAGCAGCGAGCGGAGTCGGTCGTACCGCTCGTCGTCGTCGAGCCACACGTCGATCCGGTAGGCAGGATCGACGAGGACCTCGTAGTTGTGCTGCTGTCGGGGCTTGGACGGATCGGGAAGCTTGATCGAAAGTTTCCCGCGGGGGTTCAGCGACGCCAAGTGTTCGTCGGCGGTCGAGAGCGTGTTCATCGGGAGCTTCATCGTCCGCAGTTCGCTCGTCGGCTCGATCGCGACCAGCGACTCCCCCGGGGCGAAAAGGTCGTAGTAGCCGTCGCGTTCGATACCCAGCATCGCAGCGACCAGGCCGGCGACGGTAGTCCGAGGGATGACCCGATACGTTTGTTTGACGATATTACCCTCGATACGACGGAAGTGCCCCCAGGGTCCGCTGACCGTGAACGATAGGCACGTCTCAGCGCCGTCGGGGAGTCCCGATTCAGCCGGTGCGTGCTCGGTCACAGCTCACTCCTCCGGCGCGGTCGCTTTCGCATCTTCGTACACGTCGATTTCTCGGACGGAGTCGTCACCGACCGCCGATTCGAGTTCGTCGTAGAGGAACTCGTGACCGCCTGTCTCACCGTCGACGGAGACTTCGAGTACATCGCTGGCGACGACGTGGACGGTGTCGATCCGATCGGACGCACCGTCGAGTCGCTCGAGCAGTGCCGACACGTCGACACAGATGTCGCGGACGTTCCGGAGTTCCTCGACGGGATCGGATTCCCCCCTGTCGAGTTCGAGGTCCTGATCGAGCCCGCCGAGATGGAAGCTCTCGTCGGCGTACTCGACTCTGAGGTAGAGCCGGGGCTCCTGTCCGACCTTGCTCCGGCTGATCGTCTGGTTCTTCAGCGCACGCCAGCACAGCGTATCCAGCCGCCGCACGTCCCGATCCGACAGGAGCGTGTCCTCGGCCCCGTGTTCGTCGACGAGCCCGTGGAACCCGATGAAGGCGTACTGGATCCGGTGGTCGTCGAGGTCGAACCCGCCCTGTGCCTTGTCGTCGCCGGTCGCGATGACGCTGGTGAGGCTGTTGTACTCCTCGTTCTCCATGACTCGGTGGAGCGACTTGCCGGGCGAGAACTGAACGGGACCGGTGAAGTGGTCCGGAAGGTGGCCCACTTTCTCGTCGTCCATGTCGACGCTCATCGTCGCGCCGAAGTAGCGAATATCGGCGCTGTTTTCGAGGAACCGACTGAAGACGGCGTTCTCGATGTCCTCCTCGTCGACATCGTCGAGGTCGATGTCCTTGAGCCGGGCCTCGAGGAGGTCCTCGCGCGTCGCCTGATCGCCGTCTTCCTTGACGTTGCGGATGTAGACGCCGTGGCCGTCGTCCTGTAGCTGATCCCGAAGGTAGCGCTTGAGGCGGACGTCGGTGACGATCGCCTGATCCGTATGTGGGTCGATCCGCGGTCGGTTCGCACCGCTGAGGGGGTTGCCGTTGGGGTTCGCGTCGACTGCGTCGTACGCGAAGACGATCTCGGATCTGTTCGAAGCAGTGGGGTAGTGTTCACTCATCGGTATCGGGGGATTCGTCGGTGGTTTCGTCGTCGGTCGTCGCGTCGTCCTCGTTCGTCGATCGGTCGTTCATGCCGTAGGTCAGGCCGAGGGCGTAGTAGAAGCGCAGGTCGTCGGTGCTGATCTCCCAGCCCGACGGATCGTTTCCGGCCATGGTTTCGACGATAGCGTTCGTGACTTCCTTATACATCGTCGAGTTGATGTTCGATCCTTTCTTGGCCATCTCCCGGGAGTAGACGACGTCTTTGTCGATCACCTCCTGGGTGATACGCTTGGTCTTGGTTTTGGTCATCGACTTGATCGGGTACTGGTCGATGACGGTCGTCGACCGGTCGTGGTAGCCCTGCTGGTAGGTGCCGACTTGGCCGACGAGCGTGCCGAGCAGGAACGCACCCTTCCGTTCGGGGTCGTCCAGACCGTCCGTCTGTTCGATGAACGATTCGAGCTTCTCGGAGCGATCGAGGGCGGCCGTGCCGCCGTCGGTTCGCGCGTGTTCTGGTTGCATGGTGTCGTAATCGGGGCCGTCGATCGGTGTCGATTCGGTATCGCCGGCGTCCGTCGTGACGAAACCGGCGTTTTCGAGCGCGCACAACTGTGCGAACTGGGAGGCGATCAGGAGTTCCGGCACGTCGTCGCCGTCCCGATCGAGCAGTCGCTCGACGTAGGCACTGACGAGTCGAGTCCGCGGTACGGGGTCGCCGGCGAGGATCGACACGTGGACATCGATTCGCTCGTCGTCGACCGTCGCATCGGTGTCCTCGTCAGTAAAGGGGAACGTCCGGTAGAGATAGGCTCCCGATCCGACCATCTCTCGGAAGTCCTGATACGTGGTGAGCGACCACTCCTCGTGGGAGGGCATCGGTGGTGTTCGATCCTCGTTCCTGTCGTCGCTCTCGTCGAAGACCCAGCTTCCAGTGACCTTCTCGTGTCGCTCCCCGACCTCAGTCGGGTAGTGGATCCGCCCGTTCAGCGTCTCACCGTACACGTCGAAGCGGGACATCTGGTGTTTCATGACCGCTGCGACGTAAAATCGCAGTCGGCCCTCGGAATTCGCTTCGTGATCACCCAACTCGTCGTAGAGCGTCTGGACCGGACCCATGTCGTCGGCCTGCGTGACGCCGTGAAGCGCCGCGTACAGGTTGTAGGTCTCCGCAGGCGTCGGTCGACCGAGGAAGTACGGGAAGTAGTACACGTCGGCGTTGAACGTCCGGTAGGAACAGGCGTCGACGAACTCCCCGGCGTTCATCAGCGTGACTGCCCCGTCCTCGGAGATGGGGTGGCTCCGCCACGCTTCGTCCGGATCGAGTCCCGGGAACTTCTCCATCTGCTTGCCGAGGAAGTAGTTGAGCGGATCCTCCGCAGTGCCGACGGTTCGGGTGCGCTCACCGCTGATCAGATCGGTGGCCTGGCCGGCGGAGTCCGTCGCCTGTCCCTTCGAGACCAGTTTCGAGAGCTTCCGTGCGCGCATCGCCTCGTTGAACACTGGCACGTCGCCGGGCCACTCGTAGTCCGCACCCGCTTCTCGTCGGACCTGCACGGTTAGGAGTGCCGTAGTCGAACCGCCGAGTTCGGCCTTGACGGCGGACCGGATCCGGTCGAGGTTCGATTCCTCACCGCCGACGGTTGCCAGTCCGTGAACGACCTCTCCGTTCGGGTGTTCGTCGGCAACGTCCTGAACGACATCGTCGGTCGCCCACCTGGTCAGGCGCTCGCAGGCGTAGCGGGCCAACTTCTCGGGATCACTGTTGCGTCCCGAGCGGTGAGTAACGCTGTGATCGATCCCGCGCGCAGCACTGAACTTACAGTGGGCGACTTTCTGGATGAGATCGTCGGCGTACTGGGTAATATTGACGGGCTCGTCTGCGTCGAGTGCGGGTCGGTCGCCGGAGAGATCGACCCGGACGACGATCAGGCTCTCTTCCGCACCAACCAGGTCGTTGGCCTGGTCGGGTGTCAGATACGCCGCGTAATCGCCGCCACCGGCCGTCGCCAGCGTGTAAAGACGACCGTAGAGGTGCTGGATATCTCGAAGCGACGAGACCGGCCGCTCCGGGAGTTCGTCTTCCAGTCGCTCGGGTGGGTACTTCTCGCGGAACTCAGCAGGATCAAGCATCGACGCGCTCCCTCCGGCCCGATCGCTGGTCCTCCTTCTCGGTGATGTTGACGAACCCGAACCCGAGCGAATTCCGCTCGCCGATGCCGGTGTCGAGCGCGAGATTCAGGTGGCGTCGGTGGTGGTCGTCGCGGACGGTGTAGTCGAACCGCCATTTGCTCAACACCCACGTCTCGCGTTGACCCTGCGTCACGGTCACCGGGATCGAGAACGTCTTGATCAGGTCTGCGCCGTCGAACAGATCGCCGCTGGTTTCGGACGGCCCGGGCAGATAGTCGGGACAGAACAGGCCGTGTTTCTTGTCGAGGTTGTTCTCGACCTGATCGCGGAACGGCTCCATCGTATGTTGGGGTCGCCAGAACTCCGCCTCGTCGTGGTCGGTGTCGATGCCGTACTCCTCGAAGCGCCACGGCGGGATCCGAACCAGAACGCCTGTTCCCGTCTCGATCGTGCCCGACGTGCCCGGTTCGCCCACGTCGGTCGCCAGCCCGTTGACCGAATCGACGTGGAAGGGCATCCGACCGATATTTAGCTCTCGGTCGTCTTTGAGATCGGCCGCGACGGTGGCGAGCAGTTCCTCATGCGGCGACGCCACGAGTAACGTTCGCTCGTCGCCCTCTCGCATGTTTCCCGGCGGGAACGGGTTGCTGTACGTGAACCCCTTCGGACGAGCCTCGTCGTGTATTTCGTCGTATTCGGTCCCCTCAAGCGCGTTCCAGACCCGACCCCGAAGCTTGTGATGGTACGTGTTATCGTAGGCTGTGTCCGCACGCGCTCGCAGGTGTGCTATTACTCGCATTCGTGTACGGCCATGTTTCGTGTCATTATGTCACTCCGATTCGTCTACCGATCGTATCATGATAAATTTGATGATTCATTGGTCGCCGATGCGGCCTCGTCGGGGCTGAGCCCCGCGAACCAGCCCTGTGTGTCGGTCGTACACGCCGTTTGCGGGTGAGCGATCAGAACAGTGTGACTCGTCGCGGGGCGCGACGCGTTTTTATCCGTTCGTCATAGTTCCTTCGGCAGTGCGATTCCCCCGCGACCCCACCGCGCTGAAGATCGCCGCCGTCTATGCGCTACTGGGCGTTCTCGGCGTGTCCGTCACCGACGCGGTGCTCGCCCGCTTCGTCCCGGACCAGTCGACGGTGATCCGCCTGCAAGTGCTGAAAGGGGGTATCTTCGTCGCCGTCTCGGCCGTCGTCATCTACGTGCTGGCCGGTCGGGGCAGCGAGTCTCCCCGAACGTCGAAGGCGGACCTGGAGCGGTCGAACCAGCAGGCGCGGATCCTCCGCCGCGTGCTTCGGCACAACGTCCGCAACGCCACCAACGTGATCCACGGCCGCACCGAGATGATCGTCGACGAGGCGACCGACCCGCGGGCGCGAGAGCACGCCGAGGCGGCGCTGGAGGCCGCCGAAGACCTTCTATCGCTGACCGAGGAGTCCCGTCTCCTCCGGAAGGTGCTGTCCGACGAGGAGCGGCCGATGCGGCCGATAACGGTGGACGAACTGGTCCGTGAACGTGTCGCCGACCTCCGCGGGGACTACCCCGACGCGACGATAACGACCGACCTGACGGCCGGAGTCGACGTGATAGCCGACGAGTATCTCGGCGTCGCCGTCGAGAACCTCGTCCAGGCGACGCTGGAGTACGCGCAGGGGCGGTCGCCGGACGTCCGGGTGACGACGGAGCGGGCGGGTGACGCGGTGTGTCTCCGCATCTTCGGTGACGACACCGTCGTCCCCGACACCGAGCGGACGGCCCTCTCGGACGCGCCGGAGACGCCGCTCTCCCACGCGGAGGGTATCGGACTCCGCGTCGCGAAGGAGGTCGTCTCGCAGTCCGGCGGCGACCTCGCGGTCTGTGACGGGGTCGAAGACGCCGTCGTTCGGATCGACCTCCCCGTCGCCTGACCCCCCCTGATGGGGACTGGTGTAAGTCCCCCCGGTCTCTCGGCGACCCGGGTCGTCGACCGCCGATACATGGTTACGGCAGTTCCCGTGACATGTCCGTCTATCGCCGAGACACCCTTTTGTACCGTGTAGCCCCCCTATCCGGTAGCGAATGGGACCGAACCAACAGTCCTCCCCCGACGGAACCGACGACAGATACCACGGTTACGAGACCGATGACGGTCGCTTCGTGGTCTACGACTCCGACAACGGCGACGCCTGGGTCCACTCCTCGGCAGCCACCGACGTCGAGCGGTAACCTACCCGAACGTTTCGAACGGCTCCCCGCAGTCGTTACAGAAATGCATCGACCGACAGAGCGACGGTCCCTTGGGGTGTTCCTGCTCCGTGTGGGTCGATCCGCAGTATGGGCACTCCGCCTGAGCGTCGTCCTCGTGCGTGTCGACGCTGGGGTCCGGTCGCCTCATAGCGAGAGCCCGAACTCCCGGAGCCGTTCGCGGCCCTCGGGCGTCACCATCTCGACCGACCACTCCGGGCTCCAGACGAGGCGGACGGACGTGTCCTCGACGCCCTCGGCGTTCGCGGCCGCGGACTCCACCTCGCCCAGCAGCATGTCCCGCGCCGGACACCCCGTGTAGGTGAGCGTCATGTCGACCGTCGCCTCGCCGTCTTCCACGCCGACGCCGTAGATCAGGCCCAGGTCCACGACGCTGACCGGCATCTCGGGGTCGTCGACCTGGTACAGTTCGTCCCAGACGCGGCGCTCGACGCCGCTCGCGCCGGCACCGGTCGCGGGCACGTCCTCGGGGGCGTCGCCCTCGTCGTACTCCGTGTACGCGCAGGCGCGGGCGTCCGTCTCGGCGTCCCCGGGCGCGTCGCCAGCGCCTCCCTCGTCCGCCAGCGCGTCGTCTACGGGCGCATCGCTACTCATCGGTGGGCTTGTCCATGATCCGCGTCGTTTCCGTCCGGCCCAGTTCCCGGTAGGTGTGGGTCATCTCGTCGTGCAGGTCGAACCAGTCGTCGGTGTGGCTCCGGTCCCGGCCGACCGCGTCCGGCAGGCGGTCGGCGGGGTCGTCCGGGTCCATCGGGAGGCGGAGGCCGACCGATTCGAGGAACGGTTCGACCGTCGCCAGCCACTCCTCGCGCAGGTCGTCGAGGCCGCGACGCCGGATGCCCATGCCGACGATGTCGTCCTCGACGGTCTCGTCCGTGGGTTCGAACAGCGTCAGCGCGTGCGGGAACAGGCGGTCGAGAGCGGTCTGCAGGCGACGGCGGCCGTCCTCGTCGCCGGCGAGTCGCTCCAGCCAGTTGCGGGCGTGCTCGCGGTGGTACTCCTCCTCGCCGCGCACCTTGCTGACGCGGTTGGCGATCCGCGGATGCGCGGAGTTCTCCAGCGCCTCCAGCCGGCAGTTCTCGGCCACGTCGTAGAGGTAGCCGCGGACGACGGCGTCGGCCCAGTCGCCCTCCTCGAACGGCACCTCCGCGAGCGTCGCGTGGCGGAACTCGCCGGGGTCGCGCTCGTAGATGAGCTCCGACTCGGAGTAGCCGAGGTCCTGAAGCAGGTCGTACCACAGGCGGGCGTGACCGAGTTCGTCCTGCGCGATGTTGGCGAGCGCGAGGTCCGACTCCAGCGTCGGCGCGGTCACCTGCCACTCCGTGTAACGCTCGGCCAGGACGAGTTCGTCGTCGGCAAGCCGGTACAGCAAGTGTTCGACGGCGGTGCGCTCGTCGCCGGAGAGGTCGTCGGGGTCGAGCGCCGTCATCAGTCGTCACCTCGCTGTCGCTCCGCGGCCTCCTGTTCCTGCTGGGACTCGGCGACTTCCTCCGCGAAGTCGGCGTCGACGCCCTGATACGTCATCGCCCAGCGGTAGGACTTGTCCGTCGTCCCGCCGAAGCGGGCCTCCTCGGTGTCGACCTCGCCGACCTCCTCCTGCGGGACGACCCAGAGGCTGTTGGTCGGCTTCCGCCGCCCGTGCTGGATCTGGGCGAACATCTTCGCCATCTCGCGGTCGGGCGCGTGGACGTTGCCGCAGTGCGTGTGGTACTCCCCGGTCTTCTCCTGTCGGAACACTTCCCAGATCATGGTCAGTCGGCCGCCTGCGGCTCCCGGCCGCGGGTTCGGGTCTCGTGGTCGTCGAGCGCTTCGCGGACCCACTCGACGGCCTCCTGAGCGCGCCGCCGGCCGCCGATCTGCTCCTTGCCCGGGTCGTAGTCGTTCTTTGCGATGGCGAAGAACTCGCTCCAGTCGAGGTCGTCCTCGACGACCTCGTAGGTGCCGTCGTCGCGCTCCCGGATGCGCGGTTCGTCCGGGATCTCCAGTCCGTACTTCTTCGCCTTCGGGACGTACGCGTCGATGAAGGCGTTCCGTAGGTCGTCGTTGGTCATCGTCTTCAGGCCCACGTCGGCCGCGAAGTCGTGGTGGGTCGACTGGTCGTCGGTGGGGCCGAAAAACTGGATGATCCGGGGCCACCACTCGTCGAAGGCCTCCTGTAGCTTCTCCCGTTCCTTCTTCGACCCGGTGGCGAGTTCCTTCATGATGTCCTCGCCGTGCTTGACGTGGAACCCCTCCTCGAAGCAGATCTTGTCCATGGCGTGGGCGTACGGCTCCCACGAGGTCCGCTTCAGGGTGGCCTGCCGGCGCATCGCCGCGCCGTCGACGAAGAAGGCGATCATCGGCGTCTCCCACCACTCGTCCATCTCGTAGTGGAAGCAGTTGAGGAACTTCCCCTCACCCTCGGCGAGTTCGGTCAGCATCTCGTCGCGAGTCTTGACCCCCAGCGACTCGGCGGCGCGGTACAGCAGTTGCCCGTGCCCTATCTCGTCTTGCACCTTCGCGGACAACGCCAGCTTTCGGTCGAGGCTCGGCGCTTGCCGGATGAACGGCTTCTCCAAGTACGCGCCCATGATCTCGCTGTTGGCGTGGAACTGGATCATCCGGGTGGCCGCCTCGCGGTACTCCCGGGGCAGGTCGTCGTGCGGGCCGAACTCCCGCGGACCGGCTCGCTCGTTGACTTCGTCTACGTCCATGGTCGACCATTACGGTTCTGCACGCTTACTAATTCACCCGTCTATGTGCGGGGTTTATAAGCGATCGCGGGGTATCCCCGGTCGTGATAGAGGAGTGCCTCGTCGTCGAGTTCCGCGTGACGGGCGACGACTGTCCGCTGGCGACCGCGACGCGAGACGCGGGAGAGACCGTCGACGCTCGCCCGCCGCAGTCGCGCTCCGACGACAACGTGCTCCTGCGGTTCAGCGCGGACGCCGACGCCGAGGACTTCGCGGCGGCGCTCGACGCGGACGACCGCGTCCGCTACCTCCACGTCTCGCGCGCCGACGGCCGGGTGAACTTCCGCTGTCTCTCGAAACACCCCTGTGTCGTCCACCGCCTCACCGACGCCGGGTTCATGGTCGAGTCCATCCAGTACCGCGAGGGAACCGAGCGCTACGTCGGCGCGGTCGTCGGCTACGACGTGCTGGAGGGCGTTCTCGAAGCGGCGGGTGAGGCGGTCGGGGTGACGCTCGAACGCGTCTACCCGCTCGGCTCCGAGGACGAGACGGCGGTCGCCCGGCGCTGGGACGTGACGCCGGCCCAGCAGGCCGCGCTCGAACGCGCCCACGAGATGGGCTACTTCGCCGTGCCGCGCGACGCGGACGCGGCCGGCGTGGCCGCCGCCCTCGGCATCAGCAAGTCGGCCTTCCTCGAACGCCTCCGGCGCGGGCAGGCGGCCCTGTTCGCGCAGGTGTTCGGCTGATCCGCAGGGCCTCAGGGGTCCGCGGCGACTAGCGCCCGCAGCCGTTCGATCCGCTCCTCTGTCGGCGGGTGCGAGCGCGTGCGGACGACGAACGCGTCGACCTCGCGGAGCGCCGTCGCGAGCGCCGCGGGGTCGCCGGTCGTCGCCGCGGCGGCGCGGTCCGCCGCGAACTCGCGGTACCGGGAGAGGTTGCGGCTCAGGAGCACCACCGGCGACGCGATCAGGCCGAGCAGGACGCCGCCGAACAGGACGGTCCCGGCGGCCAGCGCCGCGATCCCGACCGGATACGCGGGTCCCGAGGCGTCGACCGCGCGCGGCCCGACGAGAAACAGGGCGGCGAACGCCGTCGCCCCGACTGCGACTCGCCACCAGCCGCCCAGCCGCTCGCGGAGCGCGCCGAGCGGACGGAACTCGTCGGTAGCCAGCGCCGGGAGGAACGAGGCGACGGTCAGCACGGCGGCGTCGCGGTTCCGGATGTGCGCGAGTTCGTGGGCCAGCACCGCGTCGACCTGGTCGTCGTCGAGCCGTTCCAGCAGGCCCTCGCTCACGACGACGACGGCGTCGCCGACTCCGCCGACGGCGAAGCTGTTGGGGACGTCGGTCCGCGCCACGGCGACCTCGGGCGGGTCCGTATCGATCTGGGCGGCGAGTCGCCGGGCGCGCCCGTCGAGGTCCGGGCGCACCGCCGAGGCGGGGTTGGCATCCACGTCCGCGAGCAGGCGGCTCCGGGTGTACGCGACCTGCGCGAGCAGGAGGCCGAACGCCGCGGGCACCGCGACGACGGCACCCCGGGCGAGCGTCGACGGCGCTCCGGTCGCGGCGGCGAGGGCGTCTCCGGCGGGCGATAGCCACGGCCACAGCAGGGCGGCGATCGAGACGGAGAGGAGGGCGTCGAACGTCAGGACGGCGGCGAGCGCCGCCGCCATGCGGACGAGCAGTCCGGGGTCGCGGTTCATGGCTTCCGATCTATCCCCTCGGATGAAAGTTCTTGTGCGTCTCGCTGTTCGTTCCGGGAAGCGACAGCTTATTTACCGATCAGGTCGTCTCCCCGCCCGTGCCACACGCACCCCGCCGCGCCGTTCTGACCCTCCTCTGCGCGACGGCCGTCCTCTTCGGCGCGACGCTGTTCCCGGCGACGGGTCTGGGGAGCGCGCCCGGAGCCGAACAGCCGGACGGCGGTCCGTCGACCGTCGAGCGCACGACGACGGAGACGGCGACGACCACCACCGAGGCGACCGAGACGGCGACTGAAACGACGACGCGGACGACCACGACGACGGAAACGACGACCGCGCGCGACGACCGGAACGACCGCGAGGGGTCGCCGCTCACCGAACTGTTCAGCGGCGGTAGCGGCGGACTCGCCGCGGTGCTTCTCCTCGCTCTCGGCGTCGTGACGTACCGCCGTCGCGGAGGCGACATCGCCCGGCTGCTGTCGACGGGTCCCGACCGCGACCGGGAGCCGCGGACGCCGAAACTGCTGTCGAGGATCGGGGCCTTCCTCCCCGATCCCGTGACTCGGATTCTGGGCGGCGTTCCGCAGGCGACGATGGCATTCGTCTTCGCCGTCGCGGACGGCGCGCTCTCCGCGAGCGCCCTGCTCGGGCGGTCCGTCGGCGGCGTCCTGGCCGGGATCGCCGGCGTGTTCACCGCGATCGCCCGACTCTTCGCGGGGATGCCGGCGGCGTTCACCGGGGGACTCTCCGGCGCGGCCGGCGCGCTGTTCGGCGGCGTCGCCGACCTCCCCGAATCCGTCGGTCGGCTCGCGTCGGGCGCAGCGACGCGCGGCGATGCCGAAGCGGATGCGGCCGACCGCGACGCCGTACCGACGGACGACCTCCGCGACGACCGGACCGAGGACGGGCCGCCGTCGATCGACGACGCGTGGGACGCGCTGACCGACCGGGTCGACCTCTCGAACCCCGAGGCGAGGACGCCCGGCGAGTTCGCCCGCGCCGCCGTCGAACGGGGGCTGCCCGCGGAACCGGTCCACCGCCTCACGTCGGTCGTCCGCGACGTAACCTACGGCGGCCTGCCGCGGACGGACGAGCGGGTCGACGCCGCCCGGTCCGCGCACGAGGCCATCGATTCGGGGGGTGACGGCGAGTGACTTCCCGCCTCCGCGCCATCGGGGCGGCGGCGCTCGTCGCGGCTCTGACCGTCGCGTTCCTGCCGGCGGCGCTCCCGACCGCGGCGATAGTCCGGTTCGCCGCGTCGACGGGGTTCCCTATCGCGGCGTTCGCCGCGCTCGTCCTCGGCGCGATGGGGCTTGCGGCCCTCGGCGTCGGCGGCGTCGGTGAGGACGACGAGTCGTCGTCCTCCCGGTGGTATCCGACGGACGAGAGCGGCCCGGTCACGCCGTCCTCGGACGCCGAGCGCGTCGGCGGGGAGATAGACCGCTCGCTCGACGGCCTCGGCGAAGGCGCTCGACGGGACGGGTACCGCCGGTACTCGGTGATAGCCGACCTGCGCGAGACGGCCGTCGCCGCCCTCTCGGAGCGGGGCGACTACTCCGAGACGGAGGCCTTCACGGCGGTCTCCGCGGGCGAGTGGACGGACGACGTCCGCGCGGCCGCGCTCCTCGCCGACGAGGACGGTCCCGACCTCCCGCTGTCGGTCCGCGTCAGGGACTGGACCCGCGGTCGCGCGTTCGAGCGTCGGGTCGACCGCGCCGTCGCGGAGATCGAACTCGTCGCCGGCAGCCGAGTCGCGACCGACGACGCCGACGAGGCGGAGTCGAGGCCGGTCGCGGTCGCGGGCACTCCGAAGTGGGGCGACGACGCTCCGACCCCGACGGCAGACCCGGACGAAAGGGCGGCGGGCGTCGTCGTCGGGAACACCGCCGTCTTCCTCTCGGCGGTGGTCGGGTTCACCTACGCAGCCTACGGGTTCGCCACGCGGACGCCGCCGCTCGACGTAACCGTCGAGCGGTCCGTGAGCGCCGACGCCCCGCACCCGGCGGAGGTCGTGACCGTCGAACTCAGCGTTACGAACGACGGGAACGAACCGATCAGCGAACTCCGCGTCAGGGACTCCGCGCCCGCCGACCTCCCGGTCGTGAACGGACCGCCGCGGTGCTGCGTTTCGCTCCGGCCGGGAGAGAGCGCCGCCCTGACGTACGACGTTCGCGCCCGCCGCGGCACCCACGAGTTCGGCGTGCCGACTCTCGTCGCTCGCAACGTCAGCGGAAGCGTCGAGCGCTTCGGTCTCCACCGGGTCGAGACGACGCTGACCTGCGAGGTCGACGCCGCCGACCTCGACCTCTCCGCGGACACGCTCCCGGTCACCGGACGCGTCGAGACCGACGCTGGCGGCGAGGGCGTGGAGTTCTACGCCGTCCGCGAGTACCAGTCCGCGGACCCGGCGAGCAGGGTGGACTGGAACCGCTACGCCCGGACGCGCGAACTGACAACCGTCGAGTTCCGCGAGTCGCGGGCCGCGGGCGTGGTCGTCGTCCTCGACGGCCGCGACGCCGCCGCGGCCTACCGCCGCGAGGGCGAACCCGACGGCCGGACGCTCGCGCGCTACGCCGCCGAGAGCCTCGCCGGGGAACTGCTCCGCCGGAAGGACCGCGTCGGCGCGGCCGTCTTCGGCACCCGGCGCGGCTACCTCCCGCCGAGCGGCGGTCCGGCACAGGGCGAGCGGATCGATGCGCTCCTCGACTTCGATGGGGACCTCCCGGACGCGGTCCGGAAGCGCCGCCGCCGTCTCGGACGCGCCGGCGAGGAGCATTACGAGACGCTGGAGAAGGCTCTCCCCGACGGCGTCCAGGTCGTCTTCGCCGCCCCGCTGGTCGACGACGGTCCCGTGGACGCCCTCCGCTACCTGGTCGCGCGCGGCCGCGCCGTCACCGTCGTCTCGCCGGACGTGACCGGCGCGGAGACGGTCGGTGCTCGCGCCGCCGCCGTCGAGCGCGACCTCCGGATCGACGACCTGCGCGAGCGCGGCGTCCGCGTCGTGGACTGGTCGCCGGACGAACCGCTCCGCGCGGCCGTCCGCCGCGCCGAGGGGAGGTGGTCGCGGTGACCGACGGGTCGCCGACCCCGACCGGCGGGGCGCTCGCGGCAGCCGTCGCCGTCGCCGCCGTCCTGTCGGTCGGCGCGACGGCGGGCGTCGCGGTTCCGGTGGGTCTCGGCGTCGTCGGGGCCTGCCTCGCCGCCGGCGGCGTCGCGCTCGCGGCGGGCGAGGCCGACCACCGCCGCGCCGCCGGAAGCGTCGCCGTCACGCTCGGCCTCGCGCTCGCGGTCGTCGGCGTCCTCCGCGGACTGCTCCCCGCACCCGTCGTCACGCTCGGCGCGGTCGGCGGGGCCGGCGCAGTCGCGACGAGCGCGGCGATCGATTCGGTGAGCGAGTCGTCCGCCGCCCTGCGGAGTATCCGGCATCGCTCGGGTCCGGTGGCGCTCGCTGGCCTGCTCGTCACCGGGGCGGTGTCGTACGGCCTCGGCGCGGTCGCCGTCGCGGTCGCGGGCGAACTCGCCACCGCCGCGGAGCCGACGACCGCCTTCGGCTCGTTCGTCTCGCTGCAGGCGGCGTGTCTGGTCGTGCTCCTCCTGCTGACGCGGGCGCGTCCGGTCCTCGACGACTGGTCCACCGGTGACCGCGCCGCGCCGGTCGCCGCGGCGGACCGGTTCGGAACGAGCGCGACCGACGTGCCGTGGGCGTACTGGGCGGTCTTCGCCGCGCAGCTGCTGGCGCTCCTCGCGGGCGTCGGAGCCGTCGCGTTCGACCGGTTCCTCGACGCGCTCCCGGTGTTCGGCCCGCTGCTCCGGGCGGCGATACTGTCGGGCGTCCTCCACGCCGTCGCGGCTCTGGTCGTCGGCCTGCTCGGGTGCGTCGTCGTCGCCGGTCGCGTCCAGCCGTCCGTCGCCCGTCTGCTCTCGCCCGCCCCGCCAGCGGCGCTGGCCCCCGCGGCCGGCGGCGTCGCCGCGCTCCTCGGGATACCGGTCTGGACCGCTGCCGCCGGCGAGACCGCCGAGTACGCGGCGCTGGCGTTCGGTGCCGTCCTCGCCGCGTTCGTCGCCTCGTTCGCGCTCGTCGTCGCCGACGGCGTCGCGCTGAACCTCGGCGCGCCCGAGCGCGGGACCGGGTTCGCGGTCGGCGCGGCGCTGGTGTTCGTCGCGGGTATCGCCGGGGCGGAGCGCGGCGCGCCGCCGGTCGTCACGTTCGTCGCCGTCGCCGCCGCGCTGGCGACGTGGGACCTCGGCTCGCTCTCGACCGATCTGGGGCGGCGGGTGGGGAGCGACGCCGAGACGCGGAAGGCGGAGGTCGTCCACGCCACCGCGACGGCGCTGGTCGGCGCGGCCGCCGTCGCGCTGTCGACCGCCGTGCTCTACCTGCTCGTTCCGGCGACCGTCCCGGGCGGCGAGAGCGGCGGGTTCCTCGCGCTCGTGCTGGTGTTCGTCGCCGTGGCGGCGTTTCAGCGGTCGGTGTGACCCGCCGCGACCCGACGGGCTACCCCGTCTTGTACACGCCCCGCGCGTCGGCCACCGCGGTGCCGTCCTCGGCGCGCACTCCCACGTCCACGACGCCGACGTCGCTGCCGTACCGCACCACGTCGGCCGCGGCGCGCAGGTCGCCCGTCCCGGCCTCCAGATAATCCATCCGCATGTCGACGGTGGGGACCGGCTGGTCGACCAGCGAGACGAGCGCCGCGCCGCCGACGGTGTCGGCGAGCGTGAAGGTGACGCCGCCGTGGGCCATCTCGCGGTCGGGGTTCCACGATAGCTCCTCGCGCATCTCGACGCGCCCCTCCGCGTGCCCGTCGTCGACCGCGGTCACTTCGACCCCGAGCAGGTCGGCGAACGGCATCTCCTCGAAGAAGGACTCCACGTCCATGCGCCGCGGTACGCGAAGTAGGCAATTAAACGTGCAGGTCTCGATCCCCCGCCGGCGCTCGGAACCCGCCCGTACGCCTCGGCAAAGGGTTCATGTCCGTGCGGCAAATAGGGCCGGCTACGATGCCCCGTATCGAAGTGACGCTTCCGGACGACGTCGAGGTCCAGCTCGATCAGATGGTCGATCAGGGGGAGTTCGTCAACCGCGACGAGGCCGTCGAGGAACTGCTGTCGCTCGGCATCAAGGAACACCAGACCGTCGCCGAGACGGAGGAGCGCGGCGAGGTCGGCTTCGAGGAGGAGATGATGGCGACCGACGAGCGCTCGCTCGGCGACGACGACGACTACGCCTTTTAGCTGAAATGCAGGCGCTAAGCCCCCACTCTCAAGGAGCGACCGGAGGGAGCGAGTAGGGTGGGGATACAGTGCCGTCATCATCTTCTTCCGCTCTGTTCCGAGGTTTTACTGCCCCTACGGTCGAACAGAGTAGTACGATGCTCGCCATGTTTCCGGCGTTGTTCAAGCGTGGTTCGAAAGACGCAACGCGTCTTTCGTCGTCACGAGAGAGCGTCGCTCTCTCGAACGACGACAAGAAGCGTGCAACGGCGGTTGTGGCCGAGTGTCCAATCGGTAGGAGTGGGACACTCCGAACCGCCTGTAAAGGGAAATCGCCTACGGAGTCTGGAACCACTTTGTCCACGTCGGATGCAAGTGCTGACGCAGAAATAGGAAGTCGTTCGAAAGGCGCTACGCGCCTTTCGTGATCACGAGAGACCTTCGGTCTCTCGGACGACCCCGACCTCAACAAGCGAGGGCCGGGTAGGCCCGAGCGCGGTAGGGCGGGGTAGTTCACAGGCCGAGGAACCGTTCGGCGTTCTCCCAGAGAACCTTCCGCTGGACGTCCTCCGGGAACTCCAGTTCCGTGAACTGCTCCAGCCACGGTCCCGGTTCGAGCATCGGGTAGTCCGTCCCGAACATCACCTTGTCCGACAGCAGCGACGTCGCGTACTGGAGCACCTGCTCGTCGATGTATCGCGGCATCCAGCCCGACAGGTCCATGTACACGTTGCCCTTCTGCTGGCAGATGGCGAGTTGCTCTTTCTCCCACGGGAACGCGGGGTGCGCGATGAGGATCTGGAGCTCCGGGTGCTCGGCCGCCACGTCGTCGATCAGCATCGGGTTCCCGTACCTGATCTTCAGGCCGCGCCCGCCGGGGCTACACGCGCCGAGCGTGGAGTTGCCGCCGTGGAACACGACCGGCACGCCCAGTGCCTCGATGGTGGCGAACAGCTCCTCGTGTTCGGGGTCGCTCGGGTCGAACCCCTGTGCGATCTGCTGGAACTTGAACCCCGAGAGGTCGAGGTCCTCGACGGCGCGGCGCGCCTCCGCGACGCAGTCGTCTTTCAGCGGGTCGACGCTCGCGAACCCGACGAAGAAGTCGTCGTACTCGTCGCGGACCGCCGCGACGTAGTCGTTGGGCACCGGCGGGTTGCCCGTGTTCGTCTCCGCGTCCCACCCGAGCAGGACGGCTTTGCCGACCCCGGCCTCGTGGTACTCCTCGATCATCTCGTCGTAGCCGTGGGTCTCTAGGTTCGTGCCGAAGCGGTCGGCGGCGTCGCGCATCATCTGCCCGCCGGCGTCGTGGAGGAACTCCTCGGTCGGCTGGTGGGCGTGCGTGTCGACGGCGCGGGGACCGTCGGCCGCGGCGAGTACGTCCGGAATGGCCATGGGTGGGTCGTCGTCGGTGGTCCCCAAAAATCCCCGCGTCGCCGCGCCCGATCAGGGCGACTCGGGGTCGTCGCCGTACGCGTCGCGGCGCTTGAACAGGAACTTCATGTCGCCCTCGAACAGCGTCTCGCCCGTCTGGTTCTCCGTGTGGCCGTCGACCACCGCGAGACCGGCGTCGTCCCGGGAGTCGAGGCCCCGCTTCTCGGTCACCTCGAACTCCGCCGAGATGGTGTCGCCGATCGCGAGGGGGTTCGGGATCTCCATGTAGTTCATCCCGAGGAAGGCGATGACGGTGCGCTCGACGAACCCGCAGCGCTGGACCAGCCCCGTCGTGAGGATGAACGTCATCGGACCGTGGCCGATGCGCTCGCCGAACGGCCCGTCCTCGCTGTACTCCGCGTTCGTGTGAAGCTCCGTCCAGTCGTCCGCGAACATCGAGTGGAAGACGAAGTCCGACTCCGTCACCGTGCGGCCGGCGCTCTCGAACGTCTGGCCCTCCTCTAAGTCCTCGAAGTAGTGGGGTTCGTAGCTGAACGCCATGTGACGGGGTTCGACGATCAGGGTTAAAAACCATGATGATAGGCCGGCGGGCCGTCACTCGCCACTGGTGATATCTAAATTAGTTCTATAATAAGCCCCATCGAACTTGATTACAGGATCACTTATACTCCCTGGAGTTTCATTCTGAAGTCTCTGAATTATACTCTTGTAACCATCTGATATGACGGTTCTATTATCTACGTCGCTCCAGTTTACATACCCTTCAGTATACTCACCGTTCTCGGTAGCCTCAGTGAGAACCTTTTGTTCCTCTTCTGTGAGAGATTTATCATCGAAATTTACTGATATTCCGTCTATGAACGATGACTTTTTATCCCATATGTTTGCGTTATATAGGTGCTCCGTCTCACCCACATGCTGCGATTTTATGTCGAAATCGAGTGTCTTGCCGTTGTAATTTATGTGTTCTAACTCTTCCGTCTCGACCAGTACGGAACTATCTATATCCTGGGGATAGGCGTATCTATACTCCGAAAGGGATCTATCATCCGGCGGAGGTTCGTGATGTTCGTACAGGGTCATTGAACCTAGTACAGCTCTTTGATCGATAGACGGTAAACTGGAATAGTCAATAGTCGAATCAGTATCAGTATCGTTTTCGACTTCCCAAACCCCTGCTGTGAACCGTCGTGGGTCATAGATTTCCGTACTGGTGTCCGTTATCAGTAGATACCTCTCATCGAATTCGATGAATGAGGGACTTTTTATATAAGTTTTATCATACATTCTGTACGGGATATCTCGAGCCAAAACCTCAACCAACGCCTTTTCCAATTCGTTGAGGGTCGAATGTTCTCTCGTCTTTATATCTGAATAGTTACTTGTCGAGAGAGGTTCTGTTCGAAGAACATGCTTTACCCCCTGATTTCTGTTACCAACGCACCCGGAAACAAGCAATAGGGACCCTACAGACGCCCTCTGCAGGAAAGTTCGGCGATTCATCAATAGAACATTGGTGATAGACTAACTAATAGTTTTTCTGGTACTGTCCGGTTGAGCCAGTTCGAGAAACGGGCAGGTCGTAACGTCGCGCCGGTTGACGCTCACGAGCCTGCTCGACAAGAGTTAGCGGATCTAAAAGAGTCTCGGGAGAACGAACGGCGACACCTGTCAGAGCGCTTGCCGTCCGCCTCCACCGGACTGGTTGTTCGCTTCGGGAGACGACGACGATCCTCGCTGACCCGTCGACGGCAACACCGTCGCGGGTCGCTGTCGACGAAACCGCCGTTATGACCAAAGACCGCATCGAGGTCTCGACGGAGAAGTGCCAGTCACGAAGGTACGGAACTGAACAGTGCCGAACGAGTGCTGTTCTCCGCCACCGTTTTTTTTGTTTTGGTGGTTTCTTGATTATCATGCCAGAGGCGTACGTCGTCGGCGCGGGCCAGTCCGCGTTCGGCGCGTTTCCGGGGGAGAGCTACCGGTCGCTGTTCCGCGAGGCCTACGAGTCGGCGCGGGACAGCGTCGAGAAGGGCCTCGACCCCGATGATATCGACGAGGCCGTCGTCGCCACGCTCGGGGTCGGCGGCCGTCAGATCGGCCTCTCGGGGCCGGCCGTCACCGAGCACGTCGGCCTCCACGGCGTCCCTTGCACGCGCGTGGAGAACGCCTGCGCGGCGGGCGGGTACGCGGTGCGGCAGGCGGTTCAGGCCGTCCGGAGCGGCATGGCCGACGTGGTTCGCCGGCGTGTACGCCCAGATGGCGAGCGCGCACATGGCCGCCCACGGGACGACCGCGGACCACCTCTCGAAGGTCGCGGTGAAGAACCACGCGAACGGCGCGAGAAACGAGAAGGCGCACCTGGACTTCGAGTGCTCGCTTTCGGACGCCCGCGACGCGCCGACGGTCGCCGACCCGCTGAACCTGTATCACTGCTGTCCGACGAGCGACGGGGCGGCCTGCGTCGTCGTCGCGAGCGAGCGCGTGGTCGACGAGTTCGCGGACGACCCCGTCCGGGTCGCCGGCGTCGGCGCGGCGAGCGACAGCGTCGGCCTCCACCAGCGCGACGGGTACGACGGCATCCCGGCGTCGCGGCGGGCGGCCGAGACCGCCTACGAGCGCGCCGGCGTGGGACCCGACGACCTCGACTTCGCGGAGGTCCACGACTGCTTCGCCATCGCGGAACTGCTGGCCTACGAGGATCTGGGCTTCTGCGAGCGCGGCGAGAGCGGCGACCTCGTCGAGTCCGGCCGCACCGAACTCGACGGCGAGTTCCCGGTCAACCCCTCGGGCGGCCTGAAGTCGAAGGGCCACCCCATCGGCGCGACCGGGACCGGGCAGATAGTGGAGGCGTTCGAGGGGTTGACGGGGCGCGCTGGCGAGCGACAGACCGCGGACGCCGAGCGCGCGCTCACCCACAACGTCGGCGGGAGCGGCGGCGCGGCGGTGGTGCACGTGCTCGAACGCGCCCGGGAGGTAGGACGATGACCGGCATCGCCGGCGTCGGGGCGTACGCCCCGCGCTATCGCGTCCCCGCCGAGGCGTTCGAGGAGGTGTGGGGCCGCTTCGACGCCAGCGGCGTCGAGCGGAAGGCCGTCCCGGACGCCGACGAGGACGCGCTGACGATGGCGTACGAGGCGGCGACCCGCGCGCTTGACGCCGCCGACCGCGACGCGGCCGAGACCGACGCGCTCGCGTTCGCCACGACCACACCGCCGCTGGAGGAGACGGACCTCACCGCCCGCCTCGGCGCGATGCTCGGCGTCTCCGGGACGGCGGCGCGGCGCTCGTTCTCGGACAGCACGCGGGCGGGGACGCGGGCGCTCTCGACCGCGTTCGACGCCGCCGAGCGCGGCGGCGTAACCCTCGCCGTGGCGAGCGACTGTCCGACGGGCCACCCCGACAGCGCGGAGGAACACGCGGCGGGCGCGGGCGCGGCCGCCTTCGTCGTCGCGGACGACGGGCCGGCGACGCTTCGGGACCGCGCGGAGTACGCGACGCCCGCCCCCGGCACGCGCTTCCGGCGGCGCGGGAGCGAGGACGTGGAGGGGCTGGACGTGACGGAGTACGACCGCGCGACGTTCCGCGAGGCGCTTGCCGGTGCGGTCGACGCGCTGGAAGCCGATCCCGACCCGGACGCCGCCGCCGTGCAGGCCCCGAACGGCGCGCTCCCGTACCGCGCGGCCGGCGACCTCGGCGTCGACAACGAGACGATACACGCGTCGTCGACGCGCCGGCGGCCGTCCCCGCCGACCTCGCGCTCGACGGCGACGAGGAACTGTCGTACTCGGCGTACCTCCGCCGGCGCGGCGACATCGCGGGCGGGCCGCCCGCGGGCGGCGGCGCGTACGTCAGCGTCCCATCGTGGCGCAGGACGCTAGACCAGCGCTACCGACTGGTCGCGGGCGAGTGCCCCGACTGCGGCGAACTCACCATCCCGCCGGAGGGCGCGTGCAACGCCTGCCACGCGCTGGTCGAGTACGAGCGGACCGCGCTCCCCGGCACCGGCACCGTCGAGGGGGCGACGACCATCGGGTCCGGCGGCGCGCCGCCGGAGTTCGCCGACCAGGCCGCCCGGTCGGGCGAGTTCTCGGTCGCCGTCGTCGCGTTCGACGGGCCGGACGGCGAGCGGACGGTCAGCCTCCCCGCACAGGTCGTCGGGACCGGTGCCGACGACGCGTCGGTCGGCGACCGGGTCGAAGCGACGGTCCGACGCGTCTACGAACAGGAGGGCGTTCCGCGGTACGGGACGAAGGTGCTCCCGATCACCAATCCTTAACAGACGGGGGAGCGCGGTATCTCTCATGAACGTCGGCGTACTCGGTTCCGGCACGATGGGTCACGGGATAGCGCAGGTGGCGGCGGTCGCCGGTCACGAGGTATCGATGCGCGATATCGAGGGATCGATCCTCTCGGACGCGATGGCGAACGTCGAGTCCGCGCTGGACGGCGGGGTCGAGCGCGGCAAGCTAAACGAGTCGGAGAAGGCCGCGGCGCTCGACCGCCTGTCGACCACGACCGACCTCGCCGAGGCCGTCGCGGACGCGGATATCGTCGTCGAGGCGGTGCCCGAGGAGATGGACCTGAAGCGCGAGACGTTCGCCCGGACGGAGGACCACGCGCCCGCCGACGCCGTCATCGCGACGAACACGTCGTCGCTGTCGGTGACGGCGGTGGCGAGCGCGCTGGAGGACCCCTCGCGCGCCGTCGGGACGCACTTCTTCAACCCGCCGTACGTCATGGATCTGGTCGAGGTGGTCGTCGCGGAGACGACCGGCGAGACGACCGTCGAGTTCGCCGAGGGGTTCGCGGAGGGCCTCGGAAAAGAGCCGATCGTCGTGCGCGACTCGGCGGGGTTCGCCACCTCGCGGCTGGGCATCGCGCTGGGCGTCGAGGCGCTCCGGATGCTGGAGGAGGGCGTCGCCGGCCCGCGCGAGATAGACCGGTCGATGGAACTCGGCTACAACCACCCGATGGGACCGATCGAACTGACCGACGTGGTCGGTCTGGACGTCCGCCTCGACGTCCTGGAGTACCTCCGCGAGGAACTCGGCGAGCGCTTCCGCCCGCCCCAGACCCTTCGGCGGAAGGTCCGCGCCGGCAAACTGGGGAAGAAGACCGGCGAGGGGTTCTACGTCTGGGAGGACGGTGAACCGGTCGCGCCCGCCGGGGAGTACGCGACGACGCCGGGCGGTGCGGCAGGCGGCAGTGAGGCGACTGCGGACGGGGCCACCGCCGCCGAAAACGGAGGTGACGACCGATGACCGACATCGGCGACGACTGCGAGACGGTGGCAGTGCGGGTCGGCGACGAGGCGGAGGGCGTCGCGACGGTCGTCATCGACCGCCCGGACGCGCGCAACGCCCTGAACGCGCAGGTCCGGTCGGAACTGCGCTCCGTCCTCCCGGAACTGGAGGCGGACGACGACGCCACAGTCGTCGTGCTGACCGGCTCCGAGGAGTCCGGCGCGTTCGTCGCCGGCGCGGACGTGAAGGAACTCCGCGAGCGGGACGCCGTGGAACAGCGGCGAGCGAGCGAGCGCCCGCGGGTGTACGAGGTCGTCGACGACCTGACGGTCCCCGTGATAGCGCGCATCAACGGCCACGCGCTCGGCGGGGGCTCCGAACTCGCGCTGGCCTGCGACGTGCGGATCGCTCGCGCCGACGCGAAACTCGGCCAGCCGGAGATATCGCTCGGGATCATGCCCGGCGGCGGCGCGACGCAGCGGCTCCCCCGGATCGTCGGCGAGGGACAGGCCATGCGGCTGGTCCTCTCCGGCGAACCGATCGACGCCGACGAGGCGGCCGACATCGGCCTCGTCGACGGGGTACACGGCGACGACGACTTCGACGAGCGGGTCTACGACCTCGCCGGCTCCATGGCCGGGCACAGCCCGATCGCGCTCGAACACGCGAAGAAAGCGGTGCAGGCGGCGTCCCGAATGGACCTCTCCGCCGGCATCGAGTACGAGGCGGAACTGTTCGCCCAGCTGTTCGCGACCGAGGACAAAAACGAGGGGATCGACGCGTTTCTGGAAGACCGCGAACCCCGGTGGCGAGGCGAGTGAGGTTCCCGAGCGTCACCGTGCGGCGCGGGGGGTGATGCTCTCCGGTGCGTGTCTTCCTCTCCGTTCGGATGATCTTAGATAGTCGTGGGTGGTTTGTCGAGAGATTATCGATAGATCAAGCCGATCTGGGACGTAAAACGTTTTCGGAAGAACTGAAACCGGAGGAGTCTCGGGGCAGCAGCGGGGGCACGGCGGAACCGTAACCGACCTGCCGAACGAACTCGAAGACCTCGAGGAGTCGGTCGACTCCGCGTCCGAGCGAGCGCAGGTCCACGAGACGATGCGGATGGCCCGGCGCGTCCACGTCGGTTCCGGCGTCTCCGGGAAGGTCGTGAAGGGGTTCGACCGCGGGGACGTAGCCGAGGCGCTCGTCGGACGCGTCGTGTTCGGCATCCCGATACTGGTAGAAGGCGGAACGCTCGAAGTCGGAGCGTTCATCGCGACCCGACTGGGCTACTACGCGGCCACCCTCTCCTTCGGCGTCGCGCTGGGGTCGGAGTCCTCTACGTCGCGGAGATACAGGGCTTCAGGATCCACAGGCCGCTGTTCGGCGTCGTCCCGCGACGTCTCGTCGGCGTCGCCTTCCTCACGGCGCTGGCGACGATGACCGTCCGGAGTCGCGTCGACTAAACGGAGCCGACGGCCGCTTTCTCACGGGTGACCGTCTGCTTCGTCGCCGTGTCTCTCGGGGCCGCGCTCGCGACATCTCGCCGGGGAGCCAACGGTCGGTTCTCCGGCGGGTCAGTGCTCGGTCGATTCTATCATCGTGAACACTTCCTCCTCGTCGTCGATCTGCTGCGGGTAAACGCCGATGGGGATGACGAAGTCGCCGTCGTGGTCCGCCTGCCCGACGTGGACGTACACGTCGACGGTGGACCCGTCGAGGTCGGCCTGTCCCTCGAACTTCGAGACCTCGACCGTGGTACCGAGCATCTGCGTCTCGCGCACGTCGACCGGGTCTTCCTCGACTGAGAGACCCTCGTACTTGCCTTGTACCTGCTGGACGAGTTCTTTGTCCGACATCTCGCCGACGGGGTTGAACGTCTCCCCGAGTATCTCGACCTTGGGCGTCGAGAAGGCGACGTACACCGCGGCGCGTTTCTCCATCCCGAGAAACGAGACCTTGCGCTCGTACTCGCTGATGTAGTTGACGGCCTTGATGTCGCGCTCTTGCCCGCCGCCTTCGACGGTTCGCGTGACCTCCATCTCCTCGCTCTCCTGCTCGCCGCTTTGCTGGTAGTCGGTCTCCTCAAGGGCGGCGTCGGAGACGGTGGGGGGAGACGCCTCGAACGTCTGAGCCTCCTCGCCCGTGATAAATCCGAGACAGCCGGAACCGGCGACGACAGTCCCGCTCAGCACCGCGGCGAACGCTCGTCGTGTCAGGGTCATGGATCCGACTGTGAGTTACCGTCGGGGCCGTATATACTGTTTGCCACAAGAGCTTAGACGAGCGTTCCCGCGGGTACGTCGCCGTTTCAGCGGTCGCCCCGAACGGAGCGGTCGCGCGCTCCGACTCAGCGCCGGAAGGTCGGCCCGTCGTCGGAGTCCTCGACGGTGACCCCGAGCGCCTCGATCTCGTCC
This sequence comes from Halobacteriales archaeon QS_9_68_17, assembly GCA_003023565.1. GTDB lineage: Archaea > Halobacteriota > Halobacteria > Halobacteriales > Natronoarchaeaceae > Halostella. The sequence goes on along the minus strand of PXSA01000004.1, from coordinate 82,127 downwards.
CGCAGTTCGTCGGCGCGCTCGTAGTTGCCGGCCTCGCGCTCGCGCTCGCGGAGGTCGAGCACCAGTTCGATGGCCTCGTCGGCGAGTCGCGCCTCGCCCGATGCCGACCCGTCGCCGAACGTCAGGCCGAGCACGTCCCCGCCGAACTCCTCGAACGTCTCGACCGCCTCGCGGAGGGACCGGTAGTCGTACGCGTCACGGTCGTCCACGTGACGGTTGACCGCGTTCGCGAGTTCGAGCAGGGCGGCGAGCGCCTCGCGAGTGTTGAAGTCGTCGTTCATCGCCCCGGGGACGGCCTCGTGGGTGTCGGCGACCGCGTCGCGCAGGTCGGCGTCCTCGACCTTGGTTCGGGCGTCGACCCCGTCTACGGCGTCGACCGCGCGGTCGTAGGCCCGGTCGAGGCGCTCCCAGCGGTCGCGGGCCTCCGCGAGCGTCTCCTCGGAGAACGTCGCTCGGTTGTGGTACGCCGTCGACAGCAGGAGGGTGCGGACGACGTCCGCGCCCTCCTCGGCGACCATCTCCTCGACGGTGGCGAAGTTCCCGAGCGACGACGACATCTTCTCGCCGGCGGTCTCTAGCAGACGGACGTGGACCCAGTACCGGCTGAACTGCTCGCCCGTCGCCGCTTCGCTCTGTGCGATCTCGTTTTCGTTGTGGGGGAAAACGAGGTCCTGACCGGCGACGTGGATGTCGATCGTGTCGTCGAGGTGGGTCGTCGACATGACCGAGCACTCGATGTGCCACCCGGGTCGGCCCTCGCCCCACGGCGAGTCCCACGTTCGGGCCGTCTCGGCCGCCTCGTCGGCGGGCGCAGCGTCCGCGTGGCGGTGTTCGTCCACATCGTCGGCGTCGAGGCTGCCGGCCTTCCAGAGCGCGAAGTCGGCGGGGTTTCGCTTCTCCCCGCGGGCGTCCTCTGCCCCTTGTGCCTCCATCTCCCCGACGTCCTGGTTCGAGAGCTTTCCGTACTCGGGGTACTCGCTGACGTCGAAGTAGACCGACCCGTTGGCCTCGTACGCGTAGCCCTTCTCGACGAGCGTCTCGACCATGTCGACGATCTCGGGTACGTGTTCGGAGACGCGGGGATAGACGGTCGCTCGCTTGAGGCCGAGCGAGCGCATGTCCTCTACCGTCTCGGCGACGTAGTTCTCGGCGACGTCGGCCTCGCTGTCGCCGTCCTCGCCGACGCGGGCGGCGATCTTCTCGTTCACGTCGGTGAAGTTCTCGACGTGGCGGACGTCGTACCCCTTGTGGTCCAGCCACCGGTGGATAACGTCGGTGTGTACCCACGCCCGGGCGTGGCCGACGTGCGCCGGGTCAGACACCGTCAGGCCGCAGAGGTAGAGGAGAACGGAGTCCGGGTCCTGCGGCTCGAACGGCTCCTTCTCGCCCGTCAGCGTGTTCGTCACGTGTACGGTCATCGCCGTCTTCTATCCGTTCACACCCTTTGTAATCGTCGGAACGGGGCCGCAGCGCCGTCTCGTCGCCCCGGAACGCCCGGTTTCCGTCGAACCGCCGGTAATTCCCTTCCCCGATGGCGGTTTCCGGTACCGGGCGAACCGGGGGAAAGCGGGCCGTCGCCCTCGTCTCGGTAGCCCGCCACGGCCGGACGTCACCGCACGACTGGCGCGACGCGGTCGGCGACGTATCGCGACGCGAAGTACCCGACTGCGCCGCGAGTACCGGCGCGGCCGCAGGCTTCGGCGGGACAATAATAGTGTAGGAGAGCGACGGCGGCGCTACGCGACGCCATCGCGCACGACAATATCCTGAACGCCGAGACTATCGTGGGACGACATTGCGGACGGGAGGGGTTCTCGCCGGGCGGCGAGCGACTCCACGACGCGTTCGTCCGCCGGTAACGTTCGCTTACCGGCCCTAAGGCGCGCTTTCCGCTACGGCCCGATCGTTTCACCACCCGGAACTGAGGGAAATGGTGTTCTACCTTTATTCCTCTGACCCGCCAAGCGAAGCCTGTCTCGCGGCGGGCAACTAATGCTGGCGTACCGGTCGTCAGTGTGAGTAAACTACAGCGTACGAAGGTCCCTGTGCCCCGCCCGAGTACACCCTACCCATGAAGGCCCCACCGAATCGAGCCCGTCAGTCCGAACCGCTCTCCGAACAGCCCCGCTCCGCCGGACCTCCACTCGTCGAGAGGTGGACTCCGTCATGAGCGGCCGAACTACCGGCCTCGCCGCCTGGCCGTCGACGGCCGACGATGCGGACCGCCTTTTCGCCGCGCTCGGGTCCGCCAGTCGTCGCGAAGCGCTCGCTGAGCTCGGCCGACGGGACGACCCGGCCGAGGTCGCTGACCTCGCGGCGTCGCTTGCCGAGTCGACCGACCGTCCCGACGACGCGGACGAGGTGGCCGTCCGACTGTGGCACATCGATCTGCCGAAGCTCGCCGACCTCGGACTCGTCACCGTCGACTACGGGACCCGCGTCGCGGAGTTGACCCCCGACGGCCGCCATGCGGCGGCTGTCACCGCCCGGCACGAGAACGGTCAGTAGTTCCGATCCGGCACTTCTTCGAGCGCGTCCTCGACGGTCCGAACAGCGTCAGCGCCGGCCCGTCGCTCTACCGTGACCAGTAGCGCGTCGCCCGCCACCGCGGCGGCCTCGACCTCGACGCCGGTAGTGGCCAACCGCCGTAGGACCGCCGAAAGCGCCCCCGCGTCGACGTCGCCGGTCGCGAGTACGCCCGTCATCGATCCGCCCGTTGGCGCGAGCGCGGCGTCTCCCAGAACGAGCAGCGCGTCCGCCGCGCCCTCGGCGCGGCCCACTCCGCTCTCCATCGACACCCTGACCGACCGGCCATCGGTCTCGTACGCGGGCAGTTCCTCGGCGAACCGTCGGAGCGCCGTGGCGACCGCGTCGACGTCCCCGTCGACGTCCAGATGGCGCGCCGCGGCGGTGTAGTTCACTACGTCGGCCCGAAGACCGTCGAGGAGGAACGGCCGTTCGCGGACTGCCTCCCGGGTTCGCTCGGCCAATGACATACGCTACTCAGCGCGCGGCCGCGAGATAAATCCTGTCGCCGGCCCGGCGCTCGGCTCGCGGTGAGCGGCCGTCGCTGCACGTTTCGTAACGACCGGTTGGGAGTTCGACGACGGTTCTTTGCGAAGTCTCTAAGTTCCTTTACCCCTACCGTTCGAGTATGCAAGCGCTGGTCATCGTGGCTCACGGCTCGCACCTGAATCCGGACTCCAGCACGCCGACCTACCGCCACGCGGACACCGTCCGCGAGACGGGGGCGTTCGACGAGGTCGTCACCGGGTTCTGGAAGGAGGAACCACACTTCCGAGAGGTGCTTCGCACCGTCGAGAGCGACGAGGTGTACGTCGTCCCGCTGTTCATCAGCGAGGGCTACTTCACCGAGGAGGTCATCCCGCGCGAACTCCGCGTCGACGACGACGTGGGACTGGACGACCCGGACCCCGGGTGGGAGCCGCGACGCGGCGCGCCGGAAGACGTCGACAAGTCCGTCCACTACTGCGGCCCCGTCGGCACCCACGACGCGATGAGCGACGTCATCGTCCAGCGCGCCGAAAGCGTCACCGGGGACACGGACGTGGGGGACGGATTCGGCCTCACCGTCGTCGGCCACGGCACCGAGCGCAACGAGAACAGCGCGAAGGCCATCGAGTACCACGCCGACCGCATCCGCGAGCGCGGTCGCTTCGACGAGGTGAAGGCGCTGTTCATGGACGAGGACCCGGAGGTCGATGACGTGACCGACTTCTTCGAGAGCGACGACGTCGTCGTCGTTCCGCTGTTCATCGCGGACGGCTACCACACGCAAGAGGACATCCCCGAGGACATGGGCCTGACCGACGACTACCGGAAGGGCTGGGAAACGCCCGGCGAGGTGGACGGCCACCACATCTGGTACTCCGGGGCGGTCGGCACGGAGGACCTCATGGCCGACGTGGTTCTCGAACGCGCCGCGGAGGCCGGCGCTGACGTTGGCGACGCCATCGAGACGGTCCGCGAACTGACCGGTGGCGTTCGGCCTCCGGCCGACGATTAGTCCGCCTCTGACGGCACCCGGTCGTTTCTCTTCGCGAGAAACGGTCTCGTTCGCGTCGGTCAGCGACACCGACTGCGAGTCGCCGTCGAACCACGACTAACCTTTTCTCTCGCGGAAACTCGCCGTAAATTATTTATGTCGTCATCCGTCCCTCGGCGACCCCACCACGTCGAATAGCCGACTTTATCCATCCGCTGTTCTTCGATGTACGTATGCAACCCGAGCAGGTCGACCGGCTTCGCGAGGCCGCGGACGCCGGCGTCAGCTTCGACGGGCTCGACGTCGAACGCGGCGACGACGGGTACCGGTTCGCGGTCCCGGGCGACGAGCGCACTGGCCTCGACGCGGACGGGTTCCGCGCCGCCGCGGCGGACGCCGCCGGCTACGTCACGAACTGGTGCTTCTGGAACGAGACGGCCCCGTCATACGACGCGCGGCGGTCGTTCCTCCGCTGGCTGGAGAGCGCCGACGAGCGCGCCGTCCCGGACCGCTACGAGTCCCTCACCGACGGGGTCGTCCGGCACTGGGGCGAGCTCGAACTCACTGCGACGCTCGGAGACGACGGTCACCGGACGTACGACCTGCGTCACGAGACCGACGGCGGGCGACCCGTCGCTGACCTCGACGCGTTCGAGGACCCGCTGGAGGCCCGCGAACTCGTCACGTACGACGAGAAGGGCCGGTACCGCCCGCTGAAGACCGCGCCGACGCTTCGGACGGGATGGGTTTTCCCCGGCCTCTCCGCCCGGGAACTGACCGAGACGGTCGGCCACGTCTACCCGGCGACCGTCGAGAACTGGCACCGCGAGCGCGAGGGCGACCTCGACGTCTCGCACTGGCGGGAGACGGCCGAGCGCCAGACCGGCATCTACGACATCGTCGACGAGCTCGACCGCGAGGCGGTCGAGCGCATCGCCGCGACGTGTTGCGTCGACTCCCAGTGTCTCAAGCGCCGCGAGTGGGAGTACGACGAGGGGACCGAGGTCGACGTGGACGGCGGCGACGGCGAGTTCCCCTGCCGAGAGCCGTGCTCGCTCGTGGTCGCCGCGGCGCGGAAATGGACGACACTGGAGCGCGAGGAGACCCACACCTACGAGTTCGAACTCACGCCAAGCGAGAAAGAGCAGGTCGAGGAGATCATCGACACCGTCGCGGACGGGCGGACCGACGACGTCCGCGAGGCCGACGTGTACGAGGGCGCGAACCGCTACCGCGCCCGCTACCTGCGGGAGAAGTTGTTCGGCGACGAGGGCAACCTCGCGGGCGTGCCGACCGAGGACTAACCCCGGACGAGGATCGCCGCCGCGGCGACGACGCCGACGAGGACGACGCCGACGCCGACGACGGCCACCATGCCGTCGACCAGCGTCGCGGCGAGAACGGCGACGAGGAGGGCGACGCCGGCGAGCGCGAGCACCGGTGTCGTCGCCGCGGCGGGTGTCGGGAGAGAATCAGCGAGCGACGGGTCGTCCGACGCCGCCTCGTCCACGCCGGCGGGCGAGGCCAGCGTCTCGCCGACGACGACGGAGTCGTCCGTGCTGTCCGGCTCCCGGACAGTCACGCCCGCGTAAGCGGTCTCAGCGCCGTAGCCCGTGACGATCTTCACTTTCCCTTCCGCGGGGAACGGGCTGTCGACGTCCACCCGTACCGTGCGGACCGATTCCGTCTCCACGAAGTGGTTCGTGGCTTCGAGCGTCGCGGCTCGCCCCAGGCCGTCGATCAGGTTGAGGTGGACGTGGACGGCCCGCCCGTGGTTCACCAGTTCGATGTCGAACGCGCCGGCGGTTTCGAGCGACGGCGTCTCCACTGAGATGGCGTGTAAGTCGTCGTCGCTCACGTGAACCGACAGCGTCTCTGACACGGCTACCCAGTCAACCCCCGGGAGCAAAAACCTTCAGGCTGGAGCGTCCTCGCGCATGTCCGGCGGCAGGAGGTTCGGAATGCCGTCCTCGATGGGGTACGTCTCGCCGCACTCCGTGCAGACGAGTTCGCCCGCCATGATCTCCCCGTCCTCGCGCTCCGCGGCGTCGAGGTCGAGGTCGTGTTTGTCCATCGGGCAACAGAGTATGTCCATGAGTGCTTCTTTCACGACGAACTCACCTGATGGTCGACACCAGGGTCCCCCCGGCAAAAAACGTGCCGGGTTGGCGCGTCCCCGGAACCTATTTGGCCCCTTCGCCCGCGGAACGTATGAGTGAAGCGACGCTGTACGGTCGCCTCGGCGGCGAGGACGCAGTCGCGAACCTGCAAGGAGACGTCCTCGCGGGGTAGACCACGGCGTGGACGGCGCGACGAGGCCGCGATGCGAGAGAGAAAGGACGCTCGACCGGCGTCGTCCGTCAGTAGGGTCGCTCGACGACGACGGTCTCGTCGCGGTCGGCACCGACGCCGACGGCGTAGATGGGCGTGTCGAGTTCGTCGCTGAGGTACTCCAGATACTCCCTTGCACCGTTCGGGATGGCGTCGTAGCCGTCGGCCGCGACGGCCGCCCAGTCGGCGTCCTCCCAGCCGTCGAACGTCCGGAAGTTCGGCTCGCAGCGGGTCCACTCCTCGGTCGTCGACGGCATGGTGAATATCTCCTCGCCGCCCTCGGAACGCTCCGCGTTCTGACTGCCCGGTGAGCTCTGCTCACCGGTGTCGAGGTCGTAGGAGTGGCCGACCTTCACCTCGTCCATGCCCGCGAGGACGTCGAGATGGTTGACCGCGAGGCCGGTGAAGCCGCTCGCCCGCGCGGCGTGGCGGAGCATCGGCACGTCGAGCCACCCGACGCGGCGGGGGCGGCCGGTGACGGTGCCGTACTCGCCGCCCTCCTCGCGGATGTAGGTGGCGAGGTCCTCGTCGTTCTCGCCCTGTTCGTCGTAGCCCGGCGTGTCGCCGGCGACGCCGCCGAGTTCGGTCGGCATCGGCCCGCTCCCGACCCGCGAGAGGTAGGCCTTGACGACGCCGACGACCTCGCCGCCGCCGACGACGCCGGGGCTGAGACCGGTACCGGTCGCCGCGCCGCCCGCGGTCGGGTTCGAGGAAGTGACGTACGGGTAGTTGCCGTGGTCGATGTCGATGATGGTGCCCTGCGCGCCCTCCAGCATGACGTTGCCGCCGTCGCCGATGGTGTTCGCGAGGAACTCGCCGGCGTTGACCGTCATGTCGTTCTCGGCGAGGCGACGGCCGAACTCGCGGTACTCCTCGAAGAGGGCGTCGATGTCGAACGCCTCGGGGTCGTCGAGGCTGTCGACGTCGAGACCGTACACGTCCTCGGCGAGCGCGCGCTTCTGTGGGACGACGTACTCCAGACGCTCCCGCAGGACGTCGGGGTCGAGCAGGTCGCCGACCCGGACGCCGCGGCGGCCGGCCTTGTCCTCGTACGTCGGGCCGATGCCGCGGCCGGTCGTGCCGACCTCCTGGTCGGACTCGCTTTTCACGTCCTCCTCGATGCCATCGAGTACGCGGTGGTACGGCAGGATGACGTGGGCGCGGCGGGCGACCCGAACGTCCGGGTCGAGGCCGCGCTCGCGCAGGTCGTCTATCTCGTCGAACAGCGTCCGGGGATTGACGACACAGCCGTTGCCGAGCACCCCCACCTTGCCGCGAACCGCCCCGCTGGGAACCAGCGAAAGCTTGTACTCGGTGCCGTCCTCGATGACGGTGTGGCCGGCGTTGTCGCCGCCCTGATACCGGGCGACCACGTCGGCCTCGTCGCTGTAGAGGTCGACGACGCCGCCCTTGCCCTCGTCGCCGAGTTGGGCACCGACGATGGTAACGGTCATAACAGGGTTCGATTCTCCCTTCCCCGATAAACCGATTACGATAGCACCGACCGTCGCGCGCGGATCTATTCACGTCCGTGTATCAGTCGCCGATACCGACGGAGCCGTGTTGCACCTCCGTGGTATGGAGAGCGGTACCTACCAGCGATGATGGACGTGCTCGCGGACGTGTCCCTCGTACACCTCCTCAACGGTCGCGCGCTCTTCCTCGGACAGCGCGGGCAGGTCGGCCGCCGCGACGTTGTCGCGGATGTGTTCGGGGCTGGTCGATCCGGGGATGACGGTCGAGACGGCGTCGTGGTCGAGGATCCAGCGGAGGGTGAACTGCGCCATCGTCGCGTCCTCGGGCACGGCGGGGCGGAGTTCGTCGACGGCGTCGAGCCCCGTCTCGAAGGGGACGCCCGAGAACGTCTCGCCCACGTCGAACGCCTCGCCGTCGCGGTTGAAGTTGCGGTGGTCGTTCTCGGGGAACTCCGTGTCTCGCGAGAGCTTCCCGGTCAGGAGCCCCGACGCCAGCGGGACGCGGACGATGACGCCCACGTCCTTCTCCTTTGCGCGCTCGAAGAACAGGTCGGCGGGGCGCTGACGGAACGGGTTGAAGACGATCTGCACCGTCTCGACGCCCCGAGAACCGTCGGTTCTCGCGTGCGAGTCGGAGCTTCGCTCTCGACTAACGCCGGGGTACTCGATCGCTTTGAGTCCCTCCTCGACGCGTTCGACGGAGACGCCGTAGTGGTCGATGCGCCCAACGTCTTTGAACTCCTCCAGCGCCTCGAACACCTCGGGCCGGTAGTAGACGTCCGTCGGCGGGCAGTGCAGTTGGACGAGGTCGAGCGTCTCCTCGCCGAGGTACTCGCGGCTCCGGTCGACGTGGTCCCGGAGGTTCTCCGCGGTGTACCGGTCGGCGGTGTGTGGGTCCAGACGGCGGCCCACCTTCGTCGCGACGTGGACGCGCTCGTCGGTGTCGTACCCGTCTAGTACCTCGCGGATGATGCGCTCGCTCCGTCCGTCGCCGTACACGTCCGCGGTGTCGACGAAGTTCACGCCCTCGTCGAGCGCGGCACGCACGGCGTCGCGGCCCTCGTCCTCGGTCACGTCCCCCCAGTCGCCGCCGATGTTCCACGTGCCGAGACCTACTTCCGTCACGTCCCATCCGGTCGACCCGAGCGTCCGTCGGTCCATGTTCCAAAGGGTTCCGTGCGACGCCCGTAAGTCTACGTGCAGTGGCAACCCCCACGGCTTACCGGGGGGAGCCGTCAATTTACGCGAACGATCGTCGCGAATGGATCCAAAGTGTTAACCCCACGCATGCCGAAGTGACGGACCCGCGTTCTCGCTCACATCGCCGACGACAACCTTTAAAACCTCCAAAGACAAGTTAACAAATGCCATGATAGACCGACTAGAGAAAGAGGTCGATATGCTCGAACGTCATCTTCAGGTTCTGAAGATGGTCATCGAGAACGAGCCCATCGGTATCGTCAAGATGTCCAACGAGACCGGCTACCCGCACCACAAGGTTCGTTACTCCCTGCGCGTTCTCGAAGAGGAGAACCTCATCGAGCCCTCCAGCCAGGGCGCGATCAAGACCGAACGCACGGACGAGTTCGTGGACGAACTTGACGACAAACTCGACGACATCGTCGGTAAGCTCCACGAGATGAAGATCGAAGAAAGCGCCGAGATCGAGAACTAAAGCTCCGGTACGTTGATGTGGAAATCCCGACCGCGGGACTCCACGAGACAGAGATGATACCCCTGCTTCCGGGATAGCTTCACGAAGCTCTTCTTCGAGTCCCGACTCAGGAAGCTCCCGCTCGTCGCCTCCGCGGCCGTTTCGAGCGCGCCCGGGTCGAAAAACGAGGACGTCACGACGAACGCCGCGCTCAGGTGTTCGTTCGACTCCTTCAGCCGCGAGGCGTTGCTCTCGATCGTCGCCATTCCGTCCTGCGTGACGGGGTCGCGCGCGTCGTTCAGTTCGGCCACGACGAGCGGGTTCCCCATCCGGTCGCGCAGCACCACGTCGAACCGCTTCTGCTCGCGGACCTCGTCGCCGTTCTCCGTGTACACGAGGCTGACCTTCCCTTTCAGTTCGGCGCGGTCGACCTCCGGAACGGCGTCGTAGAGGCCCTCCAGCGCGGTCGCGTGGCCGGTGTCGCGGATCTCGTACAGCAGGCCGCCGACGACCCAGTCGACGAAGCTGAACTCGAGCGTCCCCGTGAGGAACTCGTCGAACGCCTTGCCGCCGACCGCCACGTCGTCGCTGTCGAACTGCGTGTGGTGTTCCAGTCGGAGGTTGGCGTTGACCGCCTCGGCGTCGGCGTCGCCGGCGTGGGCGTCCTCCAGCGTCGCGTCACCTTTCGACGCGTAGCGGACGAACAGGTTCGTCCCCTGGAGCGCCTCGGCCACTCCCATCTGTCGGCTCGCGTTCGGCGCGCCGCCGCCGGCGCGACGCGCTTCCTCCAGTTCGCGCTCCAGACGGCTCACCTCGCCCTCCAGCCGGTCGATCTCGGCTTCGAGGTCGGCGACCTCGCCGCGGAGCGACTCCGCCTCGTCCCGGGACTCGTCTCGCTCGGCGCGGAGTTCGTCGCGCTCCGATTCGAGGTTCGAGACGTGCTGTTGCAGTTGGTCGATCCTGTCCTCGCGTTCGAGCACTTCCTGCTTGAGCGCCTCGTCCCCGCCCGCGTGACCGCCGGCGGCCGCGTCGGACGACGAGCCCTTCGACCGCGACGCGGTCTCCCGTTCGGGCGACTGTCGCGCGCCTGCGCTCGACCCGCGGTCGCCGGGGTCGGTCCCGCTCGCGTCGCCGGACCGCCCGCGGCCGCTCCGTCGCGTCTGGCGACCGTCGGACCGGTCCGCGGACGACTCGCCGTCGCCGGTCGACGTGCGGTCCGGATCGAGGGACGGTATCGTCCGCGCCTCCTGCCACTCCTGTTCGCCCTCGTGGGTCGGGTCGGCCTCGTCGTCGGACGAGTCGGCGTCGGCCGTCCCGAGGTCGGCGTCGTAGCTCTCGCGCGCCGCGGCGCTCGCGTCGGCCTCGCTCTCGGACCGCTGACCGCTCGCGTCGGCCTCGTCGGCCGGCTCAGCGGCATCGACCGCCGCTGTAGCCGCGTCGGCGGCCGTGGACGCGCCCGCCGGCTCCTCGGCCGGATCGGTCGCGGCACCGTCAGTCGTCCCCTCCGTGGCGGCGTCGGTGGCTGTCCGCCCCGCGGTGGCGTCCGTGGCCGTCCCCTCCGCCGCGGCGTCCGCGCTCCCGCCCCGCTCGGCGCTCTCGGCGAGTTCGTCGGGGTCCGGCGCGTCGATACCGTCGGGGTCGGCGTTCCCGGCACCCGGTACGTCGAACGATTCGCGCTCGGTGGGATGGGTCGGATCGACGCCGACGTCGGTGCTGGCTCCGGCGCTTTCGTCGGCCGTCGGTTCCCGATTCCGGACACCCGTATCGTCCGGCTTCCCGCGCTCGTCGGCGGCCGCCGGACTGTCTCCGCCCGTCGCGGGGTCCGCTGTCGTAGTCCGGTCGTCGGGAACCCGTTCCGCGGGTGCGTGCTCGTCCGGGGCGCGCTCTCCGGCGGCCGCGCCGGCGTCGCCGGCACCGGTTTCCTCTCCCGCGGTCCGGTCGGTCGCTTCGGAGACGCCCGCGCCGGCAGCGCCGCTACCGCCGTCGTCGGGCGCGCCGGTTCCGCCCGCGCCCCCGCTTGGGTCGGGAACGTCGGTCACCTCGATGTCGACGTTACGGACCTCGTAGATGCCGACCTCGTCGTTCGCGCGTCGGAAGGCGTCGTCGCCGGTGATCAGTTCCTCGCTGTTGCCGACGAACGCACAGCTCATCGACTTGCCCCCGTAGTAGACCGTGTAGTAGTCGCCGCTGAGGATGTTCTCGCTGAGTTCGATGTAACCCGTGAACGACCCCGAAGAGAGCGTCCCGTCGGCGTCCGCGACCGGCGTGTCCTCGGTGTAGTACTTCGCCTGCTGTTCGCCGCCTTTCTCCAGCATCGTGAACAACAGCGGGAGGGAGGGGTCCGGCGCTTCGTGTGCAGTGGCGGAGGCGGACTCGAAGTCCTCGATCGCCCCCTCGAAGACGCCGACGATCCGGCCGTTCAACATGAACAGCCACGTTCCCCGGGCGCACACCGCTCCGGAGAACTGCTCGTCCGCGAGGTCGCGCAACCCCTGGTACCCGTCGACCGAACGGGTACTCCAGTCGTCGACCCGCTGTTCCGTGCGCGTGTTCATACTTCGCAAAAGCCACAAGCGAAACATATACTTTCCGCCGCCGACCCGGACCGACCAGGACAGTTACCGGTTAGCAGCGGCTCGACGAGAAGCGGGCGGGCCGCGGCCGGGTACCGGACTCAGATCCGCTGTTCGGCGTCGTCGGCCAGTTCCTCCATTCGCTTGCCGATGCGGCCGGCGCTGGAGAACTCGTCTTCGCTCATCGCGTTCGCGAGGGCGTTCCCGAGGACGAACACGGCGTGTTTGTGCTCGCTCTTGGACTTGTGGACGTGCGACGGGTCGACGTCTAGCTGGTAGTACGGGTCGAAAAGCTCCGGGTCGACCTCCTCGCGCTCGGCGACGTTCTCCATGATCGTCACCATCTGCTCGTGTAATTCGAGCAACTCGTCTTTGTGCATGCTCACCCGTAGGGTTGTTCCGGATTTCAACCTTTTGACCGTGCGGGGGTCGCACACGGCCGATATCGGTCGGTATCGGGGAGTCGCCGCCGATACGTATAAGTGATCGGATGGGTGATCCCGCGGGGCGCGACCGACAGAGGCCGGACCGCTCGTTTCCCGGACGCACGCGACGGACGATAACGCTTTTCCCCGAGTCGGGGGAAAGAGCGGGCGGATGAGCACGTGGCGACGGCGAACGGTACTGTATCTCCTCTCGCTGGCCGGCGTCATGGCGGCGTACGCCTTCGCGTACCACATCGGCATGGCCGTCCTCGAAGGGCGGCCGTCCTCGTTTCTCCACTCCGTGCAGGTAGTCGTCGAGACGTTCACGACGACCGGGTTCGGGTCGGACGCGCCGTGGTCGTCGCCGTGGATGAACGTCCTCGTCATCCTGATGGACCTGACCGGCGTGTTCCTCATCTTCATGACGCTGCCGGCGTTCGTCTTCCCGCTGTTCGAGGAGGCGATGGCGACCACCGCGCCGCGCGCCGTCGAGGACCTGTCCGGCCACGTCGTCGTCTGCGAGTACACCCCGCACGGCGAGTCGCTGGTCGACGAACTGGAGACGCGCGACGAGGAGTACGTCGTCGTCGAGTCCGACGCGGGGACGGCCGCGGACCTGTACGACGACGACCTGTCGGTGATCCACGGCGACCCGGAGTCGACGGAGACGCTCCGGCGCGCGAACGCCGACGCGGCGACCGCTCTGGTCGCCGACGCGGACGACGAGCGCAACGCGAGCATCGTCCTCTCCGCGCGGGAGGTCTCCCCCGGGGTGCGAGTCGCCACCCTCCTCGAGGACCGGACGAACGAACCGTACCACCGCCTCGCCGGCGCGGACACGGTGCTCTCGCCCGAACGTATCCTCGGCGAGAGCCTCGCGGACAAGATCACGGGGTCGGTCGACGCCCCGGACGCGGTCAGCGACGACTTCGAGATAGCCGAACTCGCCGTCCAGCGCGACAGCGCGGTCGACGGTCAGCGCCTCACGGACAGCGGGATCCGCGAGGGGACGGGCGTGAACGTCGTCGGGGTCTGGGAGCAGGGGGAGTTCCGGAGTCCGCCGTCGCCCGACACGGTCCTGACCGAGGGGACGGTGCTTCTGGTCGCGGGCGACGTTCGGAACCTCGAATCGCTCCGCAGACTGACGCGCTCGAAGAAGCGCCAGCCAGCCCGGTCGAACGTGGTCGTCCTCGGCATGGGCGAGGTCGGGACGACCGTCGTCGACGAACTGGCGGCCGCCAACGTGGACGCGACCGTCGTCGACTTAGAAGACAGGCCGGCGGTCGACGTGGTGGGCGACGTGACCGAGCGGAGCGTCCTCCGCGAGGCGGGCGTCCTCGATGCGACTACCGTCGTCCTCGCGCTGGGAAGCGACACGGCGACGACGTTCGCGACGCTCGTCGTCGACGAACTGAACCCCGACGCGGAGATAGTGTGTCGGGCGGCGGAGGGCGAGAGCGTCCCCAAACTCTACCGCGCCGGGGCCGACTACGTCCTCGCGCTGTCGCGGGTGAGCGGCCGGATGCTCGCTTCGACGGTGCTCGACGAGGACATCATCTCGCTGGACACGCAGATAGAAGTCATCCGAACGCCCGTGCGGTCGCTCGCCGGGGAGACGATCCGGTCGGCGAACGTCCGCGAGCGCACCGGGTGTACCGTCGTCGCCGTCGACCGCGCCGGGGAGGTCATCACGGACTTCGACCCGGATTTCCGGTTCCGGGTCGGCGACGAGGTGATCGTCGCGGGCACCGACGCCGACGTCAACGAGTTCACCGCGATAGCGTCCGACGACTGACGCGGCCGGCGTGTCGGTAGCCGCCTGCTTGCCTTCCCCGTTCGGCGGTTCAGGCCGCCGACGGTTGTCGGTCGTCGAGGAGGCGGCGGGCGGTGAACAGGACCCAGCCGCCGAAGACCAGTGCGCCGGCGTACTCGGCGACCGCGAACCACTCGGGCGCGACCAGCCCGGCCCACAGCGTCCACACGAGGACGTGGACGTTCGCTAGCCACACCGTCGCCAGTCCCCGTCGCACGCGGCCGGCGAGCGCCTCGCCGGTGCCCCACACCCACAGGAACAGCGTCGCACCGACGTAGTGAGTGACCGCGGCGAGACCGTGACCGTCCCGCGGGAGGTGGAGGACGCCTACCATCGCCATCGCCGCAACCGTGACAACGAAGAGTCCGACGCCGACGCGCTGGACGGCGTTCCCGGCGGCCGTGAGGAGCGCGTACGCGAAGGGGAAGCCGAGCGCGCCCGCCGCGACCAGCGCTCCGTTGAACAGCCAGTACGTCGCCCTGCCGGGCCGTCCCATGTCGGAGAGGGCGGCCGCGGTCCAGGTGAACGACGACGACACGAGCGTCGCGACGAGGATGCCGCCGAGCGCTACCGCGGCCGAGACGAGGCCCGTCGCCGCGGCGATCCGTCGACCGTCCGTCATCGGTCGCAGCTACGACCCGACCGGTAAATACGTTCGCGCACTGCGAAAGAACTTTTTTGAGCCGTCGAGAAGCCAGCAACGTGTCCGGAATCGTCTTCTTCGCGACGGAACGGCTGTCGACCGTGGTCCCGTTTTACACCGACGAGGTGAGCGCGGAGGTGTGGCTCGAACAGGAGGGCTGTACGGTCCTGCGCCACGGGAACTTCCTGTTCGGCTTCTGCGACCGCGACGAGGCGGACACCTGCGGGACGGTCACGTTCTATTACGACGACCGCGACGCCGTCGACGAGATGTACGACCGCCTCGCGGACCGCGCGCGAGGGCCGCCGCGGGAGAACGAGGAGTACGACATCTATCAGTTCTTCGCCGACGACCCCGAGGGGCGGACCGTCGAGTTCCAGACGTTCCTGCACTCGATCCCGGCGGTCTGAACGCTTTTTTGGCAAACCTAAAAAGTCAAGTGCGCGCGACGGAAAGCGGGGGTAATGAGTCGGAACGCCGACGGAGACTCGTCAGCCGACGGGTCGGACGGGTTCACGTTCGACGACGTGAGCGTCGTAATGGGGACGTACAACGAGGCCGAGGCCGTCGGCACCGTGCTCTCGGACGTCGACGACGTGACCGACGGCCGCGCCGAGGTCGTCTGCGTCGACGGCTCCAGCGACGAGACGCCAGGTATAGCCCGCGACCACGGTGCGACGGTGGTCCGACAGGCCCCGCAGGGGTACGGCGTCGCCGTCCGCGAGGCGATACTGACGCCGGACCGACCGGTCGTCGTGACGACGGACTGCGACGACACGTACCCGATGGAGCAACTACCGGAGTTCCTCGACCTGGTCAACGAGGGGTACGACGTGGTGAGCGGCGACCGCCTCTACCACGGGGCCGACGCCATGCCGGGCCTCAACCGCCAGGGCAACCGGGCGTTCGCCCTGCTCGCGAGCGTGCTGACGGGCCGGCGCGTCCACGACACGACGACGGGCATGCGCGCCTACCGCCGCGACGTGGTCGAGGACATCGAGTGGACCGAGAACACCGGCCTCTCCGCGGAACTGCTCATCCGGCCGCTGCTGCGCGGCTACGACGTGATAGAGGTCCCCATCGCTTACCGAGAGCGCAGGGGCCGGACGAAACTCGACCCCTTCGCCGGCGGCGCGGCCATCGCCAAGTCCATCGCCAAGGTCTCGCTCGAAGAGCGGTTCCGCTGACCGCGGCCGCCGTTCTCCGCCGCGTCGCCGTCACTCCCGCACGCTCAGCGTGCTGCTTATCCACGTTCCGCTGACGCGCGTCTCCGGCCGGTCCGGGAGGTACGTCCCCTCACGGTCGCAGTCGAGGACGAGGTTGCAGACGGACCGTTCGGGCGGCCAGACCACTTCGACCGCCTCGTCCGTCGCTCGCACCGTCACCTCCTCGCGGTAGGTGACCGACGCCCCGCCGCGCTGAACCGTCGTCACCGACAGGACGACCTCCTGTGTCCCGTTCAGCGGTACCGTCCGGTTCCCGGTCACCCGCGTCAGGTTCTCGCCGTCGACGGACGCCCCCTGGGGCGTCAGGGACCACGAGACGGTCACCTCGTCGCCGGGGTCGCCCTCGTACGCGTACTCGGCGGCGGTCCCGTTCGACTCGACGCGCACCGTCACCGACCCCGCGTCGCGGATGACGCCCCCCCGCGTCTCGACGTCGAACCCGGCCGCCTCGCGCCGTTCGAGGCGCTCCAGTTTCGGGGTCACCCGCTCGCTCGGGGCCGGCGTCCACTCGCCCTGGTACGTGTAGCGGTAGAGCGTCCGGTTCGGATAGGCGTCGAGAACGGCGAAGTCGCCGCTCGCGTCGCGGTCCATCGCGTAAACGACCGGGCCGTCGAGGTCGGGGTCGTTCCGGAACGACTGGAACGGGTGGTTGAGCCACTCGCCGTACGGCGTCGGGACGAACACCAGCGCGTTCTCGAAGTCGGCGTCCTCGACGGGGGCGTACGCCCGCTCGTACTTCTCGGTGTAGTCGGTGTTGCGCTCGACCGGCGGTTCGACCGCCGCGCGCTCGGCCGCGCCGACGACGGGCAGCGTCACCGCCAGCACGAGCAGGAGTGCGACGCGGGCGCGGCGGTCGTCGTCGCGCGCCGCGGCGAGCGACCGGACGCGGTCCCACCCCGCAACCGCGGCGCTCGCGGCGAACGCGGACAGGGGGAGCAGGAGGTCGAAGTGGTAGAACGGCCCCAGCACCGCGATGAGGCCGTCCGTGGGGTCCCCGAACGTCGCCAGGACGTTGTAGTTGCCCCAGAACGCGACGTTGCCCGCGACCACCGTGACGAACAGGCCGGCGAGCACCGCGCGCAGTTCGTGGTCCGGAAGCGGGCCGCCGCTGTCTCCCCGCGTTACGGCCGCCTGGGGCGCTCCGTGCGCCATTCGACGGTAGCGGCCGACGAGCAGGCGGGCGACGCCTGCGCCCGCCAACAGCGTCCCGACGGGGCCGGCGACCGTCCAGCGCGTCCCGAAGTACCAGAGGACCCACGCGTTCGCGCGCAGGGCGAGTCCCGGCGTGTAGCGCAGGTCGTGGCTCAGGATCCGCCGGTAACCGAAGCCGAGGCCGTCCAGCGGCGCGAACGCCTCGTAGGGGAACAGGAGCGGCGATCCCGTCACGGCCGCGTTGTACGCGAGCGTCGCGCCCACGAACGTCAGGCCGCCCGCGGCGACGACGGCGTACCGGCCGACCCACGCGCGGAACGCCTCTCGGCCGCGGCGGCCCGCCCGGTAGAGCGTCAGGCAGGCGTGAGCGACGAAGGGGAGCGCGAACAGCACGGCGGTGTACGGGCGGGCGAAGAACGCGAGGCCGATAGCGACGCCCGCACCGGCGGCGTAGCGCCGACTCTCGCGGCGCACCGCGCGGACGTACGCCAGCGCGAACGCCCAGTTGAGCAGGGATGCGGGCGCGTACGAGAGAAACACCGAGGAGGTCAGCAGGAACAGCGGCGCGCCGACCAGCGCGACGGCGGCGACCACGCCCGTCCGGCGGTCGAACGCCTCGGCGGTGACGGCGTAACAGAGCGCGGCGTTGCCGGCGGCGACCGCCGCGAGCGCGACGCGGAACTCGCCGGTCAGCGCCTTCGCCGCCGCGAACATCGCGGCCGGGACGGGCGTGTACTTGGGGTAGAGGCGACCGCCGTCCTCGACGAAGAACCACGGCCGAACGGCCTCGGGGACGGGCGGATAGAGGTTCACCCGCCCCGCGAGGAGCATCTCCGCTTGCTGGAGATAGACGCCCTCGTCGTGGTTATTGGAGAGGTGCGGGAAGAGGTCGGTCGCGAGGGAGAAGACGAGCGCGCCCGAGAGCGCGGCGACGAGCGCCGCGACGCGTCTCGCGGTGACGCGGTCGCGGAGCGCGGCCACGGACAT
The DNA here is from genome assembly GCA_003023565.1 of Halobacteriales archaeon QS_9_68_17. Lineage (GTDB taxonomy): Archaea > Halobacteriota > Halobacteria > Halobacteriales > Natronoarchaeaceae > Halostella. The sequence continues at coordinate 63,842 of PXSA01000004.1, read as the reverse complement.
CAGCGCTGGGACGCGGGGAACCAGGCGAGGTCGTGGTCCGCGTCGAGGCCCACCGCGACGTTCGTGCCGACGGCGACCTGGTCGGTGTGGTTGTGCATACACTCCAGCACGTCGCCGTTCCCCAGTTCGACGCGATAGAGGACCGTCGGCCCGAGATAGCGGCGGTGGGTCACGACGCCGTCGGCCGACTCGGCGGTGGCGACCGGTTCCGCCCGGAGGTCGTCGGGGCGGACGAGCACGTCGAGTTTCGTCCCCTCGTACTCCTCGGCGAGGCCGTGGATGCGGTCGCGGTCGAGCGTCCCCAGTCCCGTCTCGACGCTACCGCCGCCGACGTAGCCCGACAGGAAACTCGCGTGACCGAGGAACCCGGCGACGAAGCGCGACTCGGGGTGCTGAAACACCTGCTCCGGGCGGTCGACCTGCTCGATGCGGCCGTCGTCCATCACCGCGACGCGGTCGCTGATCGAGAGGGCCTCCTCCTGGTCGTGGGTCACCGAGATGGCGGTGACGCCCGCCTCCTTGATGATCTTCCGCACCTCCTCGCGCATCTCGACGCGGAGGTCGACGTCGAGGTTGGAGAACGGTTCGTCGAGCAGCAGCATCTCCGGTTCGGGCGCGAGCGACCGGGCCAGCGCGACGCGCTGTTGCTGACCGCCCGATAGCTCGTCGGGCCGGCTCTCGCGGTGGGCGTCGAGCCCCACGAGGTCGAGCATCTCGTCGACGCGGGCCTCCCGTGCCGCCTCGGGCCGGTCTTTCAGGCCGAACGCGATGTTCTCCTCGGCGGTCATGTGGGGAAACAGCGCGAACTCCTGGAAGACGACGCCGACGCCGCGGCGCTCGGGCGCGACGAAGTCGCCGTCGCCGGCGACTGCCGACCCGTCGAGCGACACCGTGCCCCCGTCGGGGCGTTCCAGACCGGCGATGAGCCGGAGCGTCGTCGTCTTCCCGCAACCGGAGGGACCGAGCAGCGTCAGTATCTCGCCGTCGGCCACCGACAGCGAGAGGTCGTCGATGACCCGCTCGTCCCCGTAGGTCTTGGAGACGCCGTCGAGTTCCAGCACCGTCTCGTCCGTCGCCGGGTCCGGGCGACTCGTCCGCGGTTCGTCCGTCGGTTGCAGCGTGCTATTTGACATCGTACCCCTCCTGTGAGATGATCACGAAGATAGCGAGCGCCGAGATGGCGACGAGCACCAGCGCCGGCACCGCCGCGTCGCCGTAGTAGCCGTCCGCTTGCATCTGCCAGATGTACGTGACGAGCGTCTTATAGCCGGACGGACTCAGCATGAGGGTTGCCGGTAATTCTTTCATCGTCGTGAGGAACACGAGCGCGGCCCCGCCGAGTAACCCCGGCGCGGCGAGCGGGAGCGTCACGGCGCGGAACGCGCCGACCGAGCTCCGGCCGAGCGTTCTGGCCGCCTCCGGGAGCGCGGGGTTGACCTGCAGGAACGAGGCCCGCGTCGACCCCACGGACTGGGGCAGGAAGCGGACCACGTACGCGAAGACGAGTAGCGGGAGCGTCAGGTAGAGGCTCGGCGCGACGTTGATACCGACGAACACCAGCGCCAGCCCCATCACGACGCCCGGCACGGCGTAGCCGACGTAGGTGATCCGCTCGAACAGGTCGCCCACCCGCGTGCGGTGTCGGGCGGAGAGGTAGGCCACGGGGAGGCCCACGAGGGTCGCTATCAGCGCCGCGGCGAGCGAGACGTCGACGGAGTTGGCGACGTACGCCAGTTCGAACGGGACGCCGCTGCCCGTCGCGCCGCCTCGAACGAGCCACAGCAGGAGCGTCCCGACGGGGACGACCAGCGCGAACCCGACGACGAGCGCGGGGAACGCGAGCGCCGGCCACTTCCAGCGGCCGAGACGCATGCGTCCGGAGGAGTGGGGGGTCCCGCCGCTCCCGTGGAGCGTGTCGTCGCCGCGGATCCGCGACTCGACGGCGAGGATCAACACCGTCACCGCGAGCAACTGGAGCGACAGCACGGCGGAGAACTCGGGACTGGTCGCCCACCGCGTGTAGATGATGCGGGTGAACACCGAGTAGCGCATGATCTGCGGCGTCCCGAAGTCGGACAGCGTGTACAGCGCGGTGAGCAGCGCCCCCGCGGCAACCGCGGGACGGATCTGCGGGACGACGACCCGCTTGAACGCCTCCCAACGAGTGTGTTTCAGCGTTCGCGCGGCGTCGACGAGGCTGGTGTCGAGCGTCTTCAGCGACGCCCGCGACGTGATGTAGACGTACGGATAGGTGTACAGCGTCAGCACCAGCACCGTCCCTTCCAGCCCGTAGATGCCGGGCAGTTCCTCGACGCCGAGGGGGGTGAGCAGGGACTGCACCTCGCCGTTCGGGGAGAACACCGAGACGAACGCGAACGCGCCGATGTAACTCGGGATGACGAGCGGGAGCATCACCGCGACCGTCCAGAACCGCCGGAACGGCAGGTCCGTCCGAACGGTGAGGTAGGCGAGCGGCACGGAGATGAGCACCGACGCGACCGTCACGCCGGCGACGAGGACGACGCTGTTGGCGAGCACCTGCAGGGTGAGCGGGTCGAAAAGCAGGGCGACCGGCTCCCCGAGGCCGGACCGGAGTGCGGTTTCGATCAGCCAGAGCAGCGGCAGTACGGAGCCCGCGGCGACCGCGCCGCTCAGGAAGGTGAGCCCGAGGGGGTACGACCGAGACTCACTCCCCGGGTCGGTCGACTCGTCGGTCGCGGTCGTTCCGGGTTCCGTAGCCATGTCAGGTCACGTCAGACGTCGAGGCCGGCCTCGCGCATCAGTTCCAGCGTCGGCCCGAGGTCCGACAGCTCGGTCAGGTCGAGTTCCGGCGGGTTCAGTTCGTCCACGGTCGGGAGTGCTCCGACCGGTTCGACCTCGGAGATCATCGGGTACTCGAAGGTGGTCGTCGCGAAGTACTCCTGGGCCTCCGCCGAGAGGAGGTGGCGGACGAAGTTCGCGGCCGTCTCCTGCTGGTCGGTCGAACTGACGACCGCAGCGCCGGCGACGTTGAAGATAGCGCCGGCGTCGCCCTCGGTGAACGCCGTGGCGATCGGCGGGTCGTCGCGGTTGTCGACGACGCGCTGGATGTAGTAGTGGTTCGTGAAGCCCGCGCCGAGTTCGCCGCCGGCGATCCGTCGGGCGACGGTGAACTCGTCGGAGTACGGTTCGACGCCCCGGTCGACCATCCCCTCCAGCCACGCCTTCGTCTCCTCCTCGCCGTTCAGGATACGCATCGCGGTGACGAACGCCTGGAAGGAGCCGTACGACGGTGCCCACCCCATGAGGTCCTGGAACCGGTCCGCGTCCGGGAAGGCGAAGACGTCGTTCGGGATGTCGTCTTCCGAGAACTCGTTCGTGTTGTACGGGACCGTTCGCGCACGGCCGGACGTACCGACCCACTGGTTGTCGTCGTCGCGGTACGCGCCGTCGACTTTGCCCGCGACGTCGTCCGGGAGCGTCGCCGCCATCCCGGCGTCCGCGAGGACGCCGAGTGACCCGGAGTTGACGGAGAAGAAGACGTCGGCCGGGCTGGCGTCGCCCGCCTCCGTGATCTGGTTCACGAGGTCCGTCGAACTGTTGTACTTGGGGTCGATGGTGAAGTCGTCGTAGAGGTCCTCGATGTGTGAGACGAGTTCGCCGACCAGCGGTTCCCCGCGGCCGGAGTAGAGGGTGAGGGTGCCGGTCAGGTCGGGCATCTCGGACATGGGGGTGCCGCCCGGTTCGTCGCGGCCCTCACGCCCGGAGCCGATGAGGCCCGGGCCGTCGCCGCCGTCGTCTCCGTCGCCGTTGACCGCGTCCAGAAGCGCGCTACAGCCAGCCACCGACGCCACTCCGGCCGCGCCCGCGACGGCGAGGAATCGGCGACGGTTCGACGACCGCCGATCGGTTCCGTCGTCTTCGTTCATACGTAGGTTTAGGCCTCCCTAAATCATTTATACCTACCGGTTCGCCGACGCGGGACGACGCTCCCGGCTGTACTTCCGTGAAGCATATCGGTTCGCAGTGCCCGGATCTCGTATCGCCGTCGGGGCAGACGTCTCGCGGCAGCGGCCGACGGTCTCAGTCGTCGGCGGCGGCGGGCGCGCGGGATCGCCCGTCCAGACCGTCTAAGGCGTCGAGGCAGTCGAGCCAGTCGCCCATGTACTCGCCGACGTAGTTGAAGAACTCGCCGTTCGCGTACTCGTCCCAGTCGCCGTCGGCGAGCGCGGCGGCCATGGCGTCGAAGACGGCGGCGTAGGAGTCGGCCTCCGCGCCCGCGTCGTCCCGCGGGCGCTGCCCGCTCGAACCGTCCGTCGAGCGTGGCTCGACGCCATCGACCACGCGCCACAGGTGCTCGTTCAGTTCGAGGCCGGGCACCTCGTTGTTCAGGTCGTCGAACGTCGACCGGGGTGCCTTGTTGTGCTCGCACAGCGGCGCGCCGTTGTAGATACGCTTGCCCAGTACGTCGCAAGCGCGCTTGAGGAAGACGCCGCTCCAGATGTCGTCGAACCGGCCGACGTCCCACGGGTTCTCGTCCATCGGGCACTGGTAGAACGCGGGGATCACCTCGCGTCGGAACGCGAGGTTCATCGAGCAGACGGTGAGGTAGTTGCCGCACTCGGCGACGAAGTCCTCCGCGTAGTCCTCCGCGCCGGTCCGCGTCCGGGCCTGTCCCTGCAGGTCGCCGTCCATCAGGATACGCACGGCGTCTAAGTCGGGCACGTTCGTCCAGAGCCCCTGCGAGGCGACGACCTCGCCGCGCGCGACGCCGACGGTGCCGGTCTCGACCGTCTCGTCCATCGCGGAGTAGGGGTACCCCCGCGGGTAGAGGCCGTGTTCGTCGAAGTTCTGATAGAGGACGTTCACCCAGTTCTCGTCCGAGGCGACGGACTCGACCTCGCCCTCGAACGCGAGGTTCGCCATGTGCGCGCCGAAGAAGTCGTAGTCCTCGTGGGGGAGCGTGTCGTCGTCGATGAACAAGCCGTAGTCGAAGTCGCCGTCCCACATGTACAGCAGGCCGAAACTCGTCTCGGCGTGACTCGCCGCGGGCACGACGTGGGCGTACTCGGAGACGCCGCGGTCCCCGTACCACTGCTCGCGCCGCGAGCCGTCGAACACCTCGCCGGAGACGCCCTCGTCGGCGAGCATCGACCGCATCGCCTCGGTGTCGCAGAAGTCCTCGGTGACGAGGAGGACGTGTAGGCGGTCGAGGTCGAACCCGTACTTGCGGGCGTTGTCGAAGTACGCCCGCATGCACTCGTACTCGCGGATGGTCGGAACGATAACGCAGATGTCGCCGCTCATTCGTTGCCGCCTACTCTTTAGGGGAGCCTAAAATATCTGCCCATCTCGCCGCGGGGCGGGCGAACGGGTCGAGAAGCGCTGTCAGTGGTCGGTTTTGGACGAACGTCCTGCGACTACCGCTGGGTCGCGGGCGGATGCTCCTCGTCGGGGGAGTCGTCGATGAGGACCACGGCCTCGCCCTCGATGACGGTCCGATCGCCGTCCTCGTCGGCGATGACCGTCGAGAGGCGGAACTGGTCGTCGCCGAGGTCCTCGATGACCTCGGCGGTCGCGCTGATCCGGTCGCCGATGGTGACCGGTCCCGTGAACTCCAGGTCCTGCGAGAGGTAGATGGTGAGGCCGGGGAGGCGCGCGAGCGCCGCGCTGATGAGCCCCGAGACGAGCGTCCCGTGCGCGATGCGACCGTCGAACCGCGTCGTCTCGGCGAACTCGTCGTCGAGGTGGAGTCGGTTCGTGTCCCCGCTCACGCGCGCGAAGTCATGAACGTCCTCGTCGTCGAGTACCTTCGAGAAGCGGACGGTGTCGCCGACGGCGACGTCCTCCGAGCGCTCGACCGACCGCTCGACCTCCCAGTCGGCCTCCTCGTAGGCGACCGACGGGATCGAAGGCGGCTCTCGGTGCCCCTCTTCGTCGTCTCCGTCGGGGTCGAACGCGGAGAGGGCGGCGGTGTTGGCCGCTGCGGCGCTCCTGAAGAACGACCCGGTCATCCGCGCCCAGGCGCTCGTCATGGCCGACAGCGGCGTGGTGAGTTCCGGCGACTGGTTGCTCATTGTCGTTCCCTTGTTGGCTCTGAGTCGTTAAGTGACCTGTGGTCGGATGGTTTGGCTCTCGACGGCGGTGCAACGATAGTTCCGACGCTCGGTTTCGTACCGTATCGATCCGTCTCCGGGACTATCAAACCATATGTTGGTATGTAATGGTAATAAATGGTTTTCAGGGGGAACGCTTAAGACAGTCCCCGCCGTAGGGGCTGTTGATGACGGAGGACGACGACGACCGGACCGGGATGCCGTGGTCGCCAGCAGCGTTCGCACAGCAGATGCAGCAAGCGAGCGAACAGGCGGTGGAGTCACAGCAGGAGCTGTTCGAGCAGTTCCTCTCGGCCAACGCCGGCGGGCTGGACACCATGACCGATCTCGGCCAGCTGACCATGGGCACGGCGACGTTCAAGACCCGCGTCCAGAGCAACGGCCGGATCAGTATCCCGGACGCCGAGCGCGAAGCCCTCGATATCCAGGAGGGCGACATCGTGCAGACCGTCGTCGTCCCCGTGAAACGTAACAGAAGTGATAACGATGACTGACACTGACCCCATCCAGACCGCGTTCGAGTTCCAGCGCACCGCCGTCGAACAGACCCAGCAGGCGACCCACGACGCCGTCGAGGCCCAGAAGGCCCTCGTCGAGACGTTCGCCAACAGCGTCGAACCCGTCGCGGCCCTGCAGGCACGGACCAACGATATGAGCCAGCAGGCCGCCCACGCCTCCCTCGACGCCCTCGAGGCCTCGATGCCCGAGGACGCCGCCGACTTAGACGAACTGCGGCAGGCCGTCGACGACGGCTTCGAGTCCGTTGACGACATGCAGGCCGACGCGTGGGAGTCGTTCGGCGAGATGCTCGACGAGAGCGTCGCCGCCTTCGACGAGGCCGCCGACAACTACACCGCCGCCGTCGACACCACGTTCGACACCTTCCTCGACGCCCACGAACAGGTCGAGGACAGCGTCGAGGACGTCGCCGAGGACATCGACGTCGCGGCGGACTGAGGCCACGCTTTTCACTTTCGACACCGTTCTTTCGATACAATAATGGCAGACTCCTTCAACCCCGACGACACGGCGCGGAACTGGAACGACTTCGTCGAACGGATGAACCAGCAGTTCATGGACGCCTTCGAACAGAACGTCGAGGCCCAGGCGGAGTTCGTCGAGTCCTGGTCCGAGACGCTGGAGTCCGCTTCGGAGGGCGACGAACTGTCCGAGGGCGTACAGGGCTACGCCCGGGCCTACGAGGCCTGGATGGACGCCGCCCAGCGGATGGTCGACCGCGTGAACGACTCGATGCAGGGCGAGGACATCGAGGTAGAGGAGTTCCGCGACATCTGGCTCAACACCGCCAACGAGGCGTTCAAGGAGGCGATGAGCACGACGGCGTTCGCCGCGGCGACCGGCGAGTCCGTCCAGCAGGCCCTCGACCTCCGTCAACAGGCCGGCGAGGCCTCCGAGTCCACGCTCAGCGAACTCGGCTTCGCCACCGAGGGGCAGATCGTCGAGGTCGGCGAGCGCCTCGTCGAACTGGAACGCCGCCAGCACGCCGTCGAACGGAAGCTCGACCGCATCATCGAGGAACTCGAAGAATGAACCCCTACGCCGACGCGATCGACCTCCAGCGACAGGCCTGGGAAAACGCCACCGAACTCGCCGAGAAGTCGGCCGCCGCGCCGGACGCGGGCGAAACCGTCGCGAACGTCGACGTCGGCCAGACGCCGAAAGAAGTCGTCTACGAGGAGAACAAGCTCCAGCTTTACCACTACGAGTCGAAGACCGAGGAGCGACACGACGTCCCGATCCTCATCGTCTACGCGCTGATCAACCGGCCGTACATCCTCGACCTCCAGCCCGACCGCTCGGTCGTCCAGACGCTGCTGGAGAACGGCTTCGACGTCTACATGATCGACTGGAACGAGCCGTCGAAGCTCGACGCCTCGCTCTCGCTCGACGACTACGTCAACCGCTACATCGACGACTGCGTCGACGTGGTCCGCGAGCGCTCGGGGCAGGACTCGATCGACATCCTCGGCTACTGCATGGGCGGGACGATGAGCGTCATGTACGCCGCGCTCCACCGCGAGAAGGTCCGCAACCTCGCGCTGATGGCCGCCGGGCTCTGCTTCGCCGGCGACGGCGGCGTGCTCGAACTGTGGGGGGCCGACGAGTACTACGACCCCGAAAAGGTCGCGGAGACGTTCGACAACGTCCCCGCGGAGTTCTTGGACGTCGGGTTCGCGCTGATGGACCCCATCGCCAACGGCGTGACGAAGTACGTCCGCCTCTACGAGAACATCGAGGACGAGGACTTCGTGGAGAACTTCGCGCGCATGGAGGAGTGGCTCGGCGACGGCATCGACGTCGCCGGCCAGACCTACGTCGAGTTCCTCCGCGACGTCTACCAGCAGAACAAGCTCTACGAGAACGAACTCGACCTCGGCGGCAGGCACGTCGAGCTCGGCAACATCGACATGCCGGTCCTCCAGATCGTCGCGGAGTACGACCACCTCATCCCGCCGGAGGCCTCCAAACCGTTCAACGACGTCATCCCGAGCGACGACGTAACGACGATGGAGTTCCCCACCGGCCACATCGGGATGTCCGTCTCCTCCAGTTCCCACGCGGAGCTGTGGCCCGACGTCTGCGAGTGGTTCGAGGAGCGCTCGCGGGTCGAGGAGGCGTCGGGCGACGAGACGCCGGGCGAGTCCCGCTCCGACGAGGCGGTCGAGGAGATGGCCGAGCCCGATATCCAGGAGGCACCCGCCGAACCGGGCGAGATCCACGTCGACGAGCGGGCCGCGGAGGAGGTCGTTGACACCGAAGGCGACGAGTCGACCGAGGCCGAGGCGACGACCGAGCCCGAGGAGCCGGACGCCGCTCTCGCCGAGGACGTAGACGCGGAGGAGAACGAGGCCGAGGCCGTCGCAGCGGAGGGGCCGGACGTCGAGTCGACCACGACCCTCGAAGACATCGAGGGCGTCGGCCCGTCCTACGCCCGGGAGCTCCGCGACGCCGGCGTCGAGAGCGTCGCCGACCTCGCGGCGGCGGACGTCGCAGACCTCGGTACCGACGCGGACGTGCCGGTCAGCCGTCTCGAAGACTGGATCGAGCAGGCCCGCGACCTGACCAACGAGGGGTGACGGCGTCGCCGGGTCGGCGCGCACCGCTCTCTCGGCCGCTCCGCGGCTCCGTACGTTTCGGTTCCGAGCGGGGGAACCCTTTTACCCCCAACTGATTGATCGTGTACCTAGCGACAGGAACGGCGAGCGTACGGTCCGGAAGGGCCGGCGGACCGCCGTCCCTGCACCGTCTCGAACCATGAAAATGGACGACCGCACCTGTTTGATCACGGGATCGGGGAGGGGTATCGGCCGCGGCATCGCGGAACATCTCGGGCAGGAAGGGGCGAACGTCGTCGTCAACTACCGGTCGTCTGAGTCGTCGGCACTGGAGGCAACCGAGGCGATAGAGGCGTCAGGCGGCCGCGCGATCGCCGCGCAGGCGGACGTCACCGACCGCGACGACGTCGACGCGATGCGCGAGAGGATCCACGACGAGTTCGGCCCGCTGGACGTCCTCGTGAACAACGCCGGCATCACCAAGGACACCCGGTTCACCGAGATGACCCGCGACGAGTGGGACCAGGTGATGAACGTCAACCTCGGCGGGACGTTCAACTGCACGCAGGCGTTCTACGACGACATCCGAAACGCCGACGAGGGCCGACTGATCAACATCTCCAGCATCGTCGGCAAGCAGGGGAACTTCGGGCAGGCGAACTACGCCACCGCCAAGAGCGGCCTGTTCGGGTTTACCCGCACTATGGCGCTCGAACTCGCGAACGGCGGGTCGACCGCGAACTGCGTCGCGCCCGGGTTCACACGAACGGACATGCTGGAGACCGTCCCCGAGAGGGTTCAGGAGAAGATCGTCGCGGAGATCCCGCTGGGCCGCTTTGCGGAGATCGAGGACATCGCTGCCACCGTTCGCTTCCTCGCCAGCGAGGAGTCGTCGTACATCACCGGCGAGGTACTGGACGTCAACGGCGGGATAGACCTCTGACCGACGACCTTCGTCCCGTTCGGGTCGCGCGAAGCGCGACCGCTCACGGCGGAAAGCTCGGCGAAAGATTCCCGGGCGTTCCATGGGTCGCGCCCGGCGAAACGGCGGCTTCGCCGCCGTACGGTTCGACCGGAGAGCCTGCCTTTCCCCGTCCTCACGCGACTCGTCGCGACCGCTCCTCGCCGCGCTCCCGGCCACGCAGTGTCCCTGTCACTCGCCGTACTGGAACGCCCGCCGTCATCACCAGCCTATAAATTCCTCCCCGGCGAGCGTTCGCGTATGGAACGCGTAGCGATCATCGGCGCGGCGATGACCCAGTTCGGGCAGCGCGGCGCCTGGGTCCGCGAGTTGCTCGCGGAGGCGGGCAAGGCCTGCCTCGACGACGCGGGGGTCGAGGGGGACGACCTCGACCACCTGTACGTATCGAACATGGCGAGCGGGGAGTTCGAGGGGATGACCGGCGTCCCGAACGCCCTCGCCCACGACCTCGGCGCGATGCCGGCGTACACCCAGCGCATCGACCAGACCAGTTCGAGCGGCGGCGCGGGGACCTACGCCGCCTGGCAGTCGGTCGCCAGCGGCGCGAGCGACCTGACCCTGCTCGTCGGCGGCGAGAAGATGACCCACAGGACGACCGCGGAGGCGACCGACGTCATCGCGTCGCTCACGCACCCCGTCGAGTACAAACACGGCGTGACGCTCCCGAGTTTCGCGGGGATGACCGCGCGCCACTACCTCGAGCAGTACGATGCGCCCCGGGAGACGCTCGGCAAAGTCGCCAGGAAGAACCACAGGAACGGCGTGGACAACCCCCATGCGCAGTTCCGGAAGGAGGTCGACCTGGGGACGATCCTCGACTCGCCCGTCATCGCCGACCCCCTTCGACTCTACGACTTCTGTCCCATCACGGACGGGAGCGCCGCGCTTTTGCTCTGTCCCGAATCCGTCGCCGAGGAGTACACCGACGACTACTCGGTCGTCACGGGCGTCGCGGGCGCGACGGACACCCACGTCGTCCACGAACGCGACGACCCGACGACGATGGGCGGCGTCGTCGAGAGCGGGGAACAGGCCTACGAGATGGCCGGCGTCGGCCCCGACGACATCGACGTCGCGGAACTGCACGACATGTTCACCATTCTGGAGTTCCTCCAGATGGAGGGCCTCGGCTTCGCGGACCCCGGCGAGGCGTGGGAGGCCGTCGAGGAGGGCGAGACCGAACGCGACGGCGACCTCCCGATCAACACCTCCGGGGGCCTCAAGTCGAAGGGGCACCCGCTCGGCGCGAGCGGCGTCGCGCAGGTGTACGAGATACACGAGCAGGTGATAGGCGACGCGGGTCCGCGGCAGGTAGAGGCCGACGTCGGTCTCGCCTGCAACGTCGGCGGGTTCGGCAACTGCGTCACTACAACCGTCCTGGAGGGAGCACGATGAGCTTCGACGCGCACCGCTGTCCCAACGGCCACGTCACGTACCCCGGCCACACCGTCTGTCCGGAGTGTGGCGAGGAACAGACCGAGACCGCCGACCTCAGCGACGAGACCGGAGAGGTCGTCACGTGGACGACGAGCACCGCGACGCCGCCCGGCGTCCGCGAACCCAACACGCTCGCCATCGTCGAGTTCGAGGTCGACGGCGAGGCGGTCCGCGCGCTGGGGCAGGCGACCACCGAGGAGATCGAGACCGGCGACGAGGTCGAACCCGTCCACGTCGACGAACTCCGAGAGCCCGGTGTTGGCGTTCGGGAACCGGAGAGTCAGGAGTGGGACGGGTATCGCTTCGGTCCGACCTAAGAGCCGTTTTGTCGGCTCTTCGCGGGTCGAAGCGATCGGTTCGAACCCGTCCAGTGAGCGCGTCGGGGCGAAACCCCGTTCGGCACGAACGCCGACCGGTTGACCGGGCCTTACGTCTCGTCGTCGCCGTCGTCGCCGTCGTCGCCGTCGCCCTCGTCTCCGTCGCCGTCCTCCCTGCCGCCCTCGCGGTACCGGTCGCGGAGCGAGTCGAGTTCGGCGTCCACGTCGACTTTCACGCCGTCGTCGACCGCCTCTGCGTCCTCGTTCTCACGGCCGTCGCCTTCGTACTCGTCGAGCGTGTGCTCCTGTTCGGTCGTCTCCCGGAGGCGGCGGTCTATCTCGCGGCGGAGTTCGTGAGCGTCCTCCAGTACGGGTCGAGCGGGGGAGTCCTCGGGGAGGTCACCGGTGTCGAACGCGGTCTGGAGGTCTTCGAGGGCGCTGTCGACGCGCTGGAGGGTCGTCCGACTGACCTCGCTCGCCCGGTCGCGGGCGTCCGCGGCGCGGTCGGCGGCGTCGCCGCCGCGCCGGCTGACTTCCCGCCCCTTGCGAGCGAGTGGCGGCCTCGTCGGCGAGCCGTAACACTTCGCTCGGTCTGGGCGGGCGGGGGAGACCGAGGGGACCGCGCCGCGGTCCGACGTCGTCGCGGAGGTCCCGTAACGCGTCCGCGAGGTCGTCGGCGGCCCGGGCAAGGTCGTCGTCGGGCGTCGCGTCGCTCATACTACGGGGTTCGGCGGGCAGTCCCAAAAACCGACTGGTCGTCGCGATCTCATTGGATTCGAAGCGTTCAAACCGGTCCGGAACGTACCGTCGTCCGCGCGGATCGGTCCACGAGTTGCCGCTCGATCCCCGTCTTGCTCGCTCCGACCGGCGATCCGATGAAAAATTCGAGCCGCAATCTTTATTATATCCTGGCCACCATGTATTGAAAGAATGCACACTGAGCACGGAGGGGGTGTGCCCGAGGGGACGACCTTCTCGCAGGAACTCGCGGAGCTGAAACGAGAGGGGAGTAACATCCTCCTCGTGGGGGATGCGACGGAGAGCGCTCACATGTACGCCTGCCGTCGCCTGCTCGGTCAGTCCCGGGACGAACCGCGGCGACGGCTGTTCGTGTTCACCGACGGCCACAGCGCCACCGAACGACTTCCGGAGGACGGCTGCGGCCCGATTCGGGTCGTTCGACAGGGTGTGGAAGCGGAGTTCACCGACCGTCCGGAGGTCCCGGAATCCGTCGTCGACGGCCGAATGCTGAGCGCGCTCGGCACGGAGGTCATCGCCGGCGTCGACGAGTTCCAAGCGGACGGCGACGGGTTCGATCCCGCCGAACTCCGGGTCTGCGTGGACTCGGTGACGCCGCTTCTGGAGGATCACCCGCCTGAAAGCGTGTTCCGCCTGCTACATATGGTGACCTCCCGCATCAGGCAGGCGTCGGGCATGGGGCACTTCCACCTCGACGTCGGCCGGGACTCCGACGCCGTCCACCTGCTGGAACCGCTGTTCGACGCCATCGTCGAGGTCCGCGAGGAGGGCGGCAGCGTCGAGCACCGCTGGCACCTCCGCGACCGGGAAGTGTCGAGCGGTTGGATCGGCCTCTAACGGGGTTCGGTACCCTCTCCCCGCGGGGACGACAGTCCCCGTCTCGTTCCGGGCGTTTCTCTCCGACGCCACGCCGCCGTTGCGTGTCGCTAGTCGGTGTCAAAATACTGTGTTCTGTTGCCGATACCGTTTCGGTTTCGCCTTACAGGCGTTCGAGGTTCGTCGCGCGCGGGCCCTTGTCGGCCTGCTCGATGTCGAACTCGACTTCCTGACCTTCCTCGAGGTCGGGGCCGCCGACGTCCTCCATGTGGAAGAACACGTCTTCGTCCGCGTCCTCAGTATCGATGAAACCGTAACCGCCAGTGTCGTTGAAGAAATCGACCGTACCTTTCGCCATTGCGATCGGATAGAGAAGGCGCTTACTTATAATACTTTCCTGCGGATCGGAGGTAGCGACCGAGGCAGGAGGTTCATTATCCCCGGGCGAGAGGAGAGCAACGATCGAATGACCGAGAGCCAGCACGTCACCGTCGGCGAGCACCGGTCGGCTGACGGCGACAGCGACGGCGACCCCGTCACCCTGCCGGTTGTGCAACTCCTCACCGGCCGCGGGTTCGTCACCGGTAAGTCGGGGTCGGGGAAGTCGAACACGGCGAGCGTCATCGGCGAGGAACTGCTCGAAGCGGGCTACCCCCTCCTGGTCGTCGACACCGACGGGGAGTACTACGGGCTGAAAGAGGAGTACGAACTCCTGCACGCGGGCGCGGACGAGGAGTGCGACATCCAGGTCGGTGCGGAACACGCCGAGAAGGTCGCCACCCTCGCGCTGGAGGAGAACGTCCCCGTGATCCTCGACGTCTCCGGCTATCTCGACGAGGACGAGGCCTCCGAACTCATCCGCGAGACGGCGCGGCACCTGTTCACGAAGGAGAAGAAGCTGAAAAAGCCCTTCCTGCTCGTCGTCGAGGAGGTCCACGAGTACATCCCCGAGGGGGGCGGCCTCGGCGAGACCGGGCAGATGCTCATCAAGGTCGGGAAGCGGGGACGCAAGCACGGTCTCGGCATCCTCGGCATCAGCCAGCGCCCCGCGGACGTCAAGAAGGACTTCATCACGCAGGCGAACTGGCTCGTCTGGCACCGCCTCACCTGGGAGAACGACACGAAGGTCGTCGGGCGCATCGTCGACACGGAATACGGAGAGAGGGTGTCGGACCTGGGTGACGGCGAGGCCTTCCTCCAGACCGACTGGACCGAGGCGGACGTTCGGCGCGTCCAGTTCCGCCGGAAGCGGACGTTCGACGCCGGCGCGACGCCCGGCCTCGACGACTTCGAGCGCCCGGAACTGAAGTCGGTCAGCGACACGCTGGTCGGGGACCTTCAGGACATCACCGAACAGCAGGAGCAGGAGCGCAACCGCGTGGCCGACCTGGAGTCGGCACTCGAACGCAAGGAGGCGCGTATCGCCGAACTGAAAAGCGAACTGGAGTCCGCCCGGGACGTCTCCGCGGCGGCCCGGAAGATGGCGAACGCGCTCCGGCACGGCGACGTCGCCGCGGACGAGGACACCCAGCGGACGGAACTGCCGACGGAGGAACCGACCGACCAGCGACGCGAGCGGATAGAGCGACTGGAGGCCGACCTAGAGACCACGCGAGAGCGGATCGAAGAACTGGAGGCCGAGAACGAGCGCCTCCGAGACGAGAACGAGCGGCCGGCCGAACGGGCCGAGAACCCGGAGGTCGAGAGCTTGGAGGAGCGTGTCGACGAACTGGAGACGGCGCTCGCACGGAAGGAGATCAAGCTGGAGCAGTACCGGGGGTACGCGCGGGAGCAGTGGGCGACCGACGGCGCGTCGGGGGGCGGCGCATCGGGCCGGTCGGACTCCCGGACCGGTGGCGACGCCAGAACGAGCGCGGACGGCGGGAGCGCCACCGCGGACGACGACATGGCGTTGCTCCGTTCGGACCCGGTGCGCCGCCGGATCGCGCTCGCCCGCAGGGACTCGCTGTGCAACGAGGAGTACGCCTGGGACGTTCTGACCCTGATAGCGAGCGAGGGACCGCTGCGGCCCCGGCAGGTCGAGCCGCGGGTCGACGCGCCGATGGAGTCGGTCCGGAGCCTGCTGACCGAACTCCGAACGGACTCGCTGGTCGCGCGGGACGACGACGGGGCCTACGACTTCGACCGGCGGCGACTGCGACGGATCCGCGACGACGAGGCCTGACCGGGGAAAACGCTTTGCCGCCGACCGCCCTTCCGTAGCCTATGGACACCGATCCCGACGCCGTGCGGGAGCGGGCGACGGTGACCCACCTCGAACCGCCCCTGCTCGACATCGAGGAGGAGATGTGGTCCGCGGAGGACCCGGAGACGAACTGCGTCGGCTACGGGCGAGTCGAGGCCGAGGCGGTCGGGAACCTCGTCGCCGTCGTCGCCGAACACGCCGGCGAATCCGGCGTGGGCCACGTGAAGCTCCCGGGCGAGGTCGTCGAGCGCACCTGGCAGGAGGACCCCGACGGCGTCGTCTCGACGCTGTCGAACCTCTTCTGATCCGCGGCGATCCGCGCGTTCGGTCCGCCACGGCGACTCGAAAGCCTTGTAGGTCCGAGCGGTGCTCGATCAGTCATGTCGCTGTTGTCGGCCCTGACGACGGCTATCTTGCCGGTTCTCTCGGTGGCCGGTGTCGGGTTTCTCCTCGGCCGGTTCCGCGAGATAGACGTCGACCCGCTCGCGGCCGTGACGCTGTACGTCCTCATGCCGGCGCTCGTTTTCCACAGCCTCGTCACGACGCCGATATCCGGCGGCACCGCGGCAACGCTGTTCGCCGGCGTCGGCCTGTTCACCGTCGTCATGGTCGTCGCGGCGGAGGGCGTCGGCCGGTTCGTTGGGGAGCAGTCGCCGACGCTCGGGTCGCTCGTCCTCTCCAGTACGTTCCCGAACGCCGGCAACTACGGCATCCCGCTGTCCGCGTTCGCGTTCGGCGCGATCGGCCGGAGCACGGCGGTGCTGTACATCGCCGCCCAGTCCGTGCTGATGTACACGCTCGGGGTCTACGTCGCCTCGCGCGGGGCGTCGAGGTCGACTCGCGACGCCGCGTTAACCGTGTTCGAACTCCCGCTCGTCTACGCCGTCGTCCTCGCGGGCCTCGCACAACTGCTCGGCGTCGTCCCGCCCGCCGACGCTACCGCGATGCGGACGCTGAAGCTCACGGGCGACTCCTCTATCCCCGTTATGCTGCTCCTGCTCGGCATCCAACTCGCGAACACGACTTACGGCACGGCCGTCTCCCGCACCGCCCCCGCCGTCGCGCTGAAACTGTTCGCCGCGCCCGTCGCCGCCCTCGGCGTCGCGCTGGCGATCGGTCTCGACGGCACGGTCGGTCGGGTGTTCGTTCTGGAGTGCGCCATGCCCGCCGCCGTGACGCCGCTGATGCTCACGGTCGAGTTCGGCGAGAGCGGCGGGGCGGTCTCCGCCGCCGAGTACGTGAGCACGGCCATCATGGTCACGACGCTCGCGAGCGTGCTGACGCTCACCGCGCTCATCGCAGTGCTGACGTCGGGGGCGCTGCTCTAAACGGCCGGGCGGGTCGACGCGGAAACGATGGGGACCCGGGGCTGGCGGGATGTGCTTCCCGGAGAGGTCGTCACGATGGACTACTGTTCCGAGAATCACTCGAACAGGTCACGCTCGGGGCCGCCGCGCTCCGCTCGCGGGGCGTCTCGACTGGGGCTCCGGAAGTCCCGTCGCGCCCCCGTCCGTTCGGGCCGGGCGGAAGCCAGGGGTGGGATTCGAACCCACGAATTCTCGATTACAAGTCGAGTGCTTGAACCGCCCAAGCTCCCCTGGCGCAGACAGTGGGTTAGCGGTCGCCCTTTGAGTGACTGTCGCTTTCCGCCGCGAGCGGCTTCTCCATCGTGACCCGGTGGACGCCGTACCCGTGCCGGCGGTAGAACCGGCGCGCGGCCGCGTTGTCGGCGAGGGCCTCCAGCGAGACGGCGTCGGCTCCGATCTCCGCGAGTTGGCGTTCGGCGGCGTCGAGTAGCGCCGCGCCGACGCCGTCGCCGCGCGAGTCGGGCCGGACGTAGAGGTTCTGGACGTAGCCGCGCGTCACGTCGCCCTCGTACTGACTGCTCGCCGGTTCGTAGGTGACGAACCCGAGCAGGTCGTCGCCGTCGCGGGCGACGCGCGCGCAGCCGGTGACGATGGCCCTGGCGAGCGTCTCTCGCATCGCCACGCGGTTCGCATCGGCGGCGAGGTGGGAGCCGTGCGCCCGTTGTTCGCTCGCGAGGGCTACCCACTGCTCGACGAGGGCGTTCAGGTCGTCCGTCGTGGGGCGATCGACGTCCATCGGACGGGTCTCTCGGCGGCGGGAGTCGCCGTGCCTGTACCGTCGGGATCCGATAGCCGCGGGCAAAGGTCTTACTACCGAGTGGGTGAAAAGCGGTTCCGACAGTCCAACGCGGGGGATCCACACCTCGTCTGTCGAATCGTTCTAGGAAAAGTTATTATGAGTTGGGTGTAGGAGAACCACCTGAGGAGTGTTATCACATGGGTGTATCAGAAACGTACGCGCGCGGTCGACGGTTCTTCGTCGAACAACCGCTGGCGCTCGGCGTCGCGCTGGTGGGTCTCTACATGGCGTGGTTCCTCGGCGAAGGGCTGATCACCGGGCGCATACTGTTTTCGGACATTGCGTCCTGGGCCTGGGATGGACTGATGCGGGGGCTGATCATCGGTCTCGCGGGGATCGGTCTCTCGATGACGTACAGCATTCTCAACTTCGCGAACTTCGCGCACGGCGACTACATCACCACCGGGGCCTTCGGCGGCATGGCGGCGTCGTACCTGCTCGCGGGTCTGGGCGACGCGGACGCCGGTTCGCTGTTGCTCGTTGGCTCGGGCAGGTCGGTGTACGGCGGTGCCCTCGGCGTCGGTATCGTGACCTCGCCGCTCGCGGTCGTCGCGGGGATGTTCATCGCGGGCGTCGCCACCGTCGCGCTGGCCCTGCTCATCGACCGCTTCGTGTACAAGCCGATCCGCGACGAGAGCGGGATCACGCTGCTGATCACGAGCATCGGCGTGGCGTTCGCGCTCCGCTACCTGATCGTGTTCGTCTTCGGTTCGGACGTCCGCGGCACGACCGCCGCCGGGCAGCAACCGACTGCGAGCCTCCTGTTCGTCGACGGGTACGTCCGGATCAACGCTCACGACGTGACGCTGCTAGTGGTTTCGGCGGCGCTGATGCTCGGCGTCCACCTGCTGCTCCAGCGGACGAAACTCGGTAAGGCGATGCGCGCGATGTCCGACAACGAGGACCTCGCGCGGATCACCGGCATCCCGACCGAGCGCGTCGTCAAGTCCACATGGATCATCGGCGGCGGCCTCACCGGCGTCGCCGGCTACATGTTCGTCCTCTGGAAGGGGACGATAGGATTCAACGACGGATGGCTCCTGCTCTTGCTCATCTTCGCGGCGGTCATCCTGGGCGGCATCGGTTCGATCTACGGTGCCATCGCGGGCGGCATCGTCATCGGCATGACGGCGTCGCTTTCCATCGTCTGGATCCCGTCCGAGTTCGGGCGGGCGGCGGCGTTCGCCGTGATGATCCTCATCCTCCTGTTCAAACCGCAGGGGATCTTCAGCGGGAGGTCGACGGCATGAGTCCGAGCGGCTTCCGTTCCCGAGCGTCCGACCTACTGAACCGGGACCCCGGACTGGTGCTCGCCGTGTTCGGCGGCATCTACCTCGCGTACATCCTGGCCGGCCTCGTCTTCGGCTTCAGCGTGCGCGGCCACATGAACTCCATCGCGAACCTGACGTTCTACGTCGCCGTGTTCGGAATGCTGGCGCTCGCGTTGAACCTCCACTGGGGGTACACCGGGCTGTTCAACATCGGCGTCGTCGGGTTCATGGGTATCGGCGTCTACGTGACGGCGGTCCTCGCGAAACCGCCGGCGGCACAGGGCGGTGCGGCACAGGTCGGTGGCTTCGGCCTGCCCCTCGGTATCGCGGCCATCGGCGGCGTGCTCGTGGCCGCGGCGGTCGGACTCGTCGTCGCCCTGCCCGCGCTCCGACTGCGCGCGGACTACCTCGCGATCGTTACGATCGCCTTCTCGGAGATCATCCGGTTCACGTTCATGTCGGATACGTTCCAGTCGTTCGACGTGCCCGGCACGGTCGATATCGCGGTCGGCGGCGTGACGCTGTTCAGCTACGACCCCGCGGCCGAGATGGTCGGGTTCGGCGGCGGAGGGGGACTCATCCTCAACTACGTGGACCCCCTCGAAGCGATCCTGAGGACGCTGTTCCTCTGGGACCCCTACCTCGGGCTGGTAGACGCCGTTTCCGTCGTGATCCCGAGCAACCCCAAACCGGTCGTCGACGGCTTCGTCTACGGTCTGGTGCTGCTCGGCGTCGTCGCCCTCTACTACTGGCTGCTCTCCCGGACCGGGGAGTCGCCGTTCGGGCGCGTCCTCAAGGCGATCCGCGAGGACGAGGACGTGGCTAACTCCCTCGGGAAAGACACCAGCCGGTTCAAGCTGAAGTCGTTCGTCCTCGGGTGCGCGCTGATGGGCTTCGCCGGCATCCTCTGGTACGCCGGCCGCGGGAGCATCACGCCCCCGTCGTTCCGGCCCAACATCACCTTCTACGTCTGGATCGCGTTGATCATCGGCGGCGCGGGGTCGAACACCGGGAGCGTCCTCGGCGGGGCGGTGTTCGCGGCGCTGCTGTACGAGGGGCCGCGGTACTTCAAGAACCTCGTTCAAGCGGCGGTCGACATCCCGGACGGCCCCGGGAGCTTCGGGCAGGCGATGGCCCCGATCGGGGCGTCGCTCGACCCCGTGCCGTTCCTCGTGTACACGCTGAACAGCATCGGCCAGCTCCGCCTCGTCATCATGGGGCTGGTGCTGATCTGGCTGATGCACAACCGGCCCGAGGGGATGCTCGGTCACCGCAAGGAGACCGCCGCGAGCGTCGACCTCTCGCGCCCGGACCGCGGCGGCCCGGACGAGGACGTCGCCGCCGCCGACGGAGGTGAGACCCGATGAGCGAAACCACGGAGCAAGCCGACCGGACTGCGGCCGAGGCGTCCAATGCCGACGAACGCGGGCGGTACCCGCTGCAGGTGCGGAACCTCAAGAAGACGTTCGGCGGGATCACTGCGGTCGACGACGTCTCCTTCGAGGTCGAGGAGGGGACGCTGACTGGACTGATCGGTCCCAACGGGGCCGGGAAGTCCACGACGTTCAACCTCATCACGGGAATGAACGACCCCGACGCCGGGGCGGTGCGGTTCAACGGCGAGGAGATCACTCGGCTCGCGTCCCACGAGATCGCCGACCGCGGGCTGGTCAGGACGTTCCAGATCGCCCGCGAACTGGAGGAGATGACCGTGCTGGAGAACATGATGCTTGCCCCGAAGAACCAGCGCGGCGAGAAGCTCTGGCGCTCGGTCGTGCCCGGCCTCCGCGACGACGTCCGACGGCAGGAGGAGGAGCTCCTCGAACGCGTCTGGGAGGTGCTTGATTTCTTCGAGATCGACCACCTCGCGGAGGAGTACGCGGGGAACCTCTCCGGCGGGCAACGCAAACTGCTGGAGATGGCCCGCGCGCTGTTGACCGACCCCGACATGCTCCTGCTCGACGAGCCGTTCGCGGGCGTCAACCCGTCGTTGGAGAGGCGACTGCTCGAGCACATCCACGAACTCCGGGAGGACGGCTACACCTTCCTCATCGTCGAACACGACATGGACCTCATCATGAACAACTGCGAGCGAGTGATCGTCATGCATCAGGGGAAGATACTGATGGAAGGGACGCCGGCGGAGGTCAAGGCCAGCGAGGACGTCATCGAGGCGTACCTCGGAGGTGAGGTCTGATGGCCCTGCTCGAAGTCCGAGAGCTGGACGCCGGCTACGGCGACCTCCAGATCCTCACCGACGTGGACATGGACGTCGCTGAAGAGGAGTACGTCACTATCGTCGGTCCCAACGGCGCGGGCAAGTCCACCGTGATGAAGTCCGTCTTCGGCCTGACGACCCACATGGGCGGGACGGTGACGTTCGCGGGCGAGGACATCACCGCCGCGCAACCGGAGGGCGTCATCCACAAAGGACTCGGCTACGTGCCGCAGAACGACAACGTGTTCGCCGCTCTCTCCGTCGAGGAGAACCTGGAGATGGGCGCGTACATCCTCGACGAGATGCCGGAGGCGGCGCTCCGCGAGGTGTACGACCGCTTCCCCATTCTGGAGGAGCGCAAGGACCAGAAAGCCGGCACGATGAGCGGCGGGCAACAGCAGATGCTCGCCATGGGGCGGGCGCTGATGCTCGATCCGGACCTCCTCCTGCTCGACGAACCGAGCGCCGGCCTCGCGCCGGACCTCGTCGACGAGATGTTCGACAAGGTAGACGAGATCAACGAGGCCGGGACGGCGATACTGATGGTCGAACAGAACGCGAAGGAGGCGTTGCGGCGCTGCGACCGCGGCTACGTGCTCGCGAACGGCGAGAACAAGTTCGTCGACAGCGGCACCGCGCTCCTGAACGACCAGGAGGTCCGCCAGGAGTTCCTCGGCGGCTGAGCGCGGCGTCTCACCGCGGCCCTTTTCAGCACCGTCACGACTCGGTCGGGGTTCTCTGCGGCGGTACCCACGCCCGAGGCTCGACGGTGCGGGGTCGCTCGCGACGCGAAAAAATTCGAGAGTCCGTCGGCGGCTTACTCGGATAGCGCCTGCTCGATCACGTTGCTGTACGACGACTCGCCTTTGTTGAAGCTGACCTGGTTCAGCACCTCGCCGTCGTGCTCGCTCTCGAACACCTCGGTGTACCGCTCCGATAGCTGCTGTCCGTAGTCGTTGTTGACGTACAGCGTCGAGGCGGTCGCCCCTTCGAGGCGCTCGGCGGACACCTGCGCCATGACCGCACCCTGGAGCAGGTCGCTCGGCGCGGTCCGGAAGATGTAGTCGTCGTCCTCCAGGTTCGTGACCGAAAGCGCCGTGCTGGACGGCGAACACCCGACGACCTCGTTCGGGATGAACACCTCCTGCGAGACGGGGACGTTCACGCCGGAGGACGCGGTCCCACACACCGCCGGGACGCCCGCGCTGACGAGGGATTGGGCACCGCTGACACCCTGGTCGGGCGACGTCTGCGTGTCCTCGAACATGGCGTTGACCTCCAGGTCGAGGTCGGAGTCGTTGACCTGCTTCACCGGTATCTCGGCGGCGTTGATCATCGGGCCGCCGACGGAGGCGAGGTCGCCCGTCTCGGGCAGGAGGATGCCGACGAGGACCTCGCGGCCGAGACCGCCCGGCGACTCGTCGGCAGCGGGGCCGGCCCCGTCGGGGTTCTCGCCCTCGAAGTTCTGGGTCTCGAGCGTGTTGATCGCCTCGGAGTCCGCTCCTTCGAACTCCCAGATGGAGTACGCCGCGGAGGCCGGGTCGCCGGCCTCGTTGAAGTTGGTCGCGCTGGACGCGCCCTGATAGTTGACGTTCTCGCCGTTCGCGACGGCTTCGACGGCGTCGATGAACTCGCTCGGGCCGTACTCCTCGCCGTCGGGATTGGCGACGCGGCGGAGCTGCTCTTTGACCGCCGGGCCGCTGTTCTCCCCGGCGGCGACGTTGGCCAGGATCAGGAGGGCGACGGAGTCGTACGACTGGGACGTGAACACGCCCGGAGTCTCGCCGTACTCGTCCTGATAGAGGTCGTTGAACGCCTCCTGGCTCGGACCGCCGGCGGCCGGCGCGGTCCCGACGACGTTCGCCATGTCGTTGCCGGCTTGGCCGGGCATCGATCCGTCGCGCAGACCGTCGGGGACGATGATGTCCTGTGACCCGCCGGTATCGTAGTAGTCGCGGAACAACTGAATACCGCTTTCGGGGTAGCCGATGACGTTCAGTACGTCCGGCCCGCTCCCGCTACCGCCGCCGCCGTTTCCGCTCTCGCTGCCGATACAGCCGGCGACACCGATCGTCCCAGCGACTCCGATCCCCTTGAGAATGTCACGCCTTCTCGTATTATGTGACATACAGTGTCATATTATTGCATGTCTTATAAGTGTGACTGCCGTGAACACGTCGTACACCGGGGAACCGTCGCGCCGCGATCACACTTCCCGGCATTCGGTGCAGACCAGTTGGCCGTTGTACTCCCGGAGCGTGTCCGAGAGCGAGCCGCAGGTCTCGCAGACGCTCTGGTCGGAGTACTCCTCGCCGTTCGGTCCGGCGGCGATGCGGCTGTCGTGCTGGTTCCCGGCCGCCGAGGACGGGGGTGCCGGTTCCTCCGGGCGGCGGAACGACGCCGCGGCGGCGATGACGTCGCGCTCGTTCAGCACGCCGACGACCTCGCCGTTCTCGATCACGACGAGGCGGCGGATGTTCTCGCGCGACATCTTCCCGGCGGCGGTCCGTAGCTGCTGGTCCGGCGAGACGGTGAGGACGGGGTCGGACATCACGGAGGCGGCGGTCGTCTCCCTCGGGGACGACTCGTCGGCGACGACCCCGAGGACGTCCCACTCGGTGAGGATGCCGACGGGGTCGCTCCCCCGGAGAACGACCACGCACCCGGTCTCCTCCTGCCGCATCAGTCCGACGACGTCGAGGACGGTGTCCGATTCGCTGACGCCGACGTACTCCCTTGTCATCACGTCTCGAATCGTCACGTCGCTCTGCATGTGCGAAACGTTGCCACGACTGGTCTAAAATCTACCCCCGCTACCTTTATGCGAATCTGCATCGAACATCCGTGATCGAAGGCGGATCGGGGTAAAACGGCGGTTCGCGAGCGGGTGTTACCGCCGCGTCCGGGTTCTGCGTCCCTACAGGCCCGCGGACGGAGCGCGCCGCCGGAGACGGGGTTCGCGGGGACGGAGCGCGGGTCCAGCGGCCGCTACCGGGATAAAGCGATCCGCGAACGAGCGCCGTCGACCCGTCAAGCCGGGTTCTTGCCGGGGTCGTCGCCCTCCGGGTGGTACTCCCAGAAGCCGCCTTCGCGCATCGCGCGGCCGACGCCCTTGTGGAACGAGACGATGTCCTCGAACGCGTCTTCCTCGACGAACTCGAAGACGTCGGCGACGCTGACGACGCGGCGGTGGTTCAGTCGGAGCGGTTCGTCGGCGTGTTCCTCGACGAACTCGTCGGCGCGGAGGGGGAAATCCTCCTCGTCGTCGAGTTTCTTCGCGAGAACGGCCATCCCGTACTTCCGCATCCCTTCGCTGCCTTTCTCGTCGTCGGGGTCGTGCGGCCAGTCCATACGGTGGTGTGTGAACGGACGGCGCAAAAGGATTTCCATACCGCCGGTTGCGCCGGGCCACGGGGCGGTGTGGCTGGGTTCCAGCGACGACCCCGGACGCCCGGGACGGCCGACCGGCTCGCCGCTCAGTCGTCGCTCGGGGTCGACTTCCGTCCGAGGGTCTCTTCGCGGTGTTCGTCGAGGAGGGGCGCACCCGTCCGGTTCCGGCGGCGTCCCGGTCATCTCGACCGGCGACCCGGCGATGGTGACCGCCTCGTCCGCACCCGGCTGCTCCACGTCGACGAGCATCTCGCGCGCTCACGTGGGGGTCGCCGAAGACGTCCGCCGTGTCCTGCACCGGCGTGACGGGGATGCCGTCCAGCGCCGCGACGACCTCCGCGAGATATCGAAACTCGGCGCGGACTCGCGGCTCACCGGCCTCGTGTTCGGCCCGGTCGACTCCACCGCCGAACTCGGCGGCCGCGCCATCGACGGCTCCCGCCCGACGTGGGACGGCCTGCTCGCCGACCTCTCGAACGAGGCCAGCGCGAACGGCCTCGTCTCCGTCGGCGGCCCCTCCAAAACAGACCGCGCAGACGAACCGCATCCACATGCCGGCCGAAGGGGAACTCCGCCGCGACGTGAGCAGGATAGAGCGCTTCGAGGCGGCGAAGGCGGAGGGGACCGGGGGCCGTCACGCTCGACGGGCGGATGGTCGACGAGGCGACGTTCGAGAACTTCGCGAACACGGCCCGCACCGTCCGCGAGACGGACGACGCGCACCCGGAGCAGACGTCGGCGGCGTACGACGAGGACCTGCTCGCCCGCGCGCTCGATCCGGCCCCCGAGTGGTAGAGTAGCGATCGAAACTACTCACACGTCAACGGCACTCGGGGTGCCGTTCGAGCGTGTCACTGCGTCCAGTTTCTACCGTAGTCAGGGCGGCTCGATCAGCCCCTCAGGCTCGTCCGCGTCCAGGTCGTGCTCGTCGAGCATCTCTTGGATGTCGTCGTACAGCGACCGGGCGAGCACGGTAAGCATCTCGAAGCGGTCGCTTTCTTCCAGTTCCTCCTCGCTTTTCTCCTCGCGGAGCACGTCCAGTTTCGACGTCAGCCGGAGGTACTCGTTGAGTCGCGTGTCGTAGGTCGCCCGCACGATCTGGCGCTCGACGACCTCGTGTAGCTCCTCCTCGGTCGCGGGCTTGACGACGTAGTCGTCGAACGGCATGTCCACGATGTCCATCGTCGGCTCCAGCGCGGTCACCATGACCACCTGGAGGCTGTACTCCCGCTCCCTGAGCTCGTCGAGAACGTCGTCGCCGGACAGGTCCGGCATCCGTCGGTCGAGCAGGACGACATCGACACTGCCGTCGGCCCGCTCCAGCGTCTCCTCTCCGCCGTAGGCGCGTCTGACCTCGTACTGGGGGTCGAGATACCCGGCGTACAGGTCCGTCACTTTCTCGTTGTCGTCGGCGACGATGACCGTCCCCCCGACTGCGTCCCCCTCGCCGCTATCGGCCATTATTCTTATACAACGTCTTCCCGCCGAAATAGGTTTTCGGTCCTATTTAGGGACTGATGGGACCGTCAACGCGGGAGAAGACGACGAAAACGGCGTGGCCGCGGGTGGGAAGACGGCCGGGAGTCGAACGCTGTCGGAGCGCCGTCGGTGGGATTTGAACCCACATGGTGCGAAGCACCGCCGGTTCTCAAGACCGGCGGACGACCGGATTGTCCAACGACGGCTCACGCTGTCGGGTGGACCCGCGTGCCGCGATGCGCCACCGAGGGGTAGCGAACCGCGTCACGGACGTACAACCGACAGTATCGGTTACGGTTCGGTGACTCGGAGACTTCAATCTGACGTACTGCGACGCGGTGCGTCTCACCTACTGCGCTCGGGGTCGCGACCGACCGCCGTGTCGGGTAACTACAGCGGCGATCGCAGCCTACACGAGGGCTTCGTCCTCACTCGAACAGGTGTCGGGTACGACCCCGACCTCCTGACGAACTGCCCGCCGGATCGGCGGCGCGTCGCTCGCCGGCGCGGTCGCCGGCTGCCTCAGCGGTGCGGGCGAGTCCGACCAGGACGACGGATCGACCGCGACGGACGGCACCGCGGACGCCCCGAACGGCGACGGGTCCCCCGACATCGAGGTTCATCAGTACAATGGCATTGAAGGGACGCCCCGCTGGTACGACGACAATGACGAGAGCCCCGCCCGGACAGTCGTCATCGACCCCGAGGAGCGCGCTCGGCGGTGCTCGGATGATCATTCGGTCGGACGCGGCCGGCGAGTTCGTCTCGGCGACGGACTTCGAGGAGTCGGTCCTGCTGTTCGTCGCGGCCGCCGCGCCGAACGCCTGCGACGACCGGGTCGGCGTGACCGACCTCCGCGTTGACGGCGACCGTCGACGGAAGCGACGGGGCGACCGGCTGCGCCGAGGTCGTCTCCGCCCCCGCCGCGCTGGTCCGCGTGACCTTCGACGGTCACTCCGTCTCCCGCGCGTCGCCGTCCGTCACTGACGGCTGGGGGACGCGGTCGAACTCGAAACGACCGCCGGCGACTCTATCGGCCCGAGCTCCGCGGACCGCCGGCTGAACCTGACGGTCTGTCCGGGCCTCCCGGCCGGTCGCTACCGGTTCGTCTTCCGGGGACCGGCGGTGGCCGTCGCGTTCGACCCGCGAGAACGAGGCGGCGGCCGCTCCCGACTGGCCGGCTACTCCCGCCGGATCGCCGGCGCGCCGTCCGTCGACTCGACGGTAAGGCCGAGGTCGGCGACCGCCGCCGCGGTGTGTTCGGGGATCACGCGCTCGGCCCGGGTCCGCGCGCGGACCAGCGAGACGACGCTCGCGAGGTCCCGGCCCGTCTCCACGACCGGGAACTGCGGGAGGAAGTCCACGTCGTGACCGGCGTCGACGCCGCGGTGGGTCAGCGTCTCCAGCGCGGGTGGCGCGTAGGCGTCCTCGAAGTCGATCGTGTCCGTAAAGCCCGCGTAGTACGCGCGCCCGCCGTCGCTCGGGCCGAGAACGACTTCGTTCCGCCGGAGCTTCATCGCCGCGTTGTCTATCTCCTTGCGCCCGAGCGTCGGCACCGCGGGGGTGACGACCGCCGCGGACCGGACCGCCTCCTGCTCAAGCAGGTGCGTGACGGTGTTGCCCGCGCGGGCCGAGAACGACGACCCGACCTGCACCTCGAAGCGAACGTCGTCGCTCGACCCGAGCGCGTCCGCGACGACGGCGCGCAACTGGGCCGCCGAGCGCTCGTCCGACTCCGGAAGGTCCCCGTCGTCGCGGTAGTTCACGAGCAGGTCCGCACCGCTGCCCGACACGGCGGCGACCACGTCTTTCAGCATGGCCGCGTACAGCTCCGTCGCCTCGCTCGCGGAGAGCGGAGAGGTCTCGGGGAGCCGTGAGAGGACGACGCCGTCGCGGGGCGGATCCGCCAGCACAGCGACAACTGTCATACCCGACTCTGCGTGTTCCGTCCCTATAGGGCCGCCGTTTTTGGCTCTCGCGCGCCTACCGGAGGGCATGCGCTGGACGACGCTTATCGGGGGAACCGCGGTCGCGCTGGTCGGGTTCGCGGCGGTCGCCGCGCCGCTTTACTTCCTCTCGACCGGCGCGCAGGGCCGGTCGTACGCGACGCTCGGACTGGTTCTGGTCGCGGTCGCCGCCTTCGTCGCGCTGGGGTGGGCCGACCGCCTCGACACGCCGTACTGGTGAGGGGGCGCTACCTGCTCCGGCGGCCCTTCGTCTGGCGGTAGTCGCTCGCCATCAGTTCCGAGAAGTGCTCCACGAACGCCTGCGTCTGTTCCTCGGTCTGCTCGCCGGGGTCGATCATCGGCACGAGTTCGAAGCCGCGCCCGCGGATCGTCGTCGCGTGGTCGTCGACCGCGTCGAACTCCGCCGCGGGCGTCGTCGTGTACTCGACGGCGATCTCGTCGAGGGCGCGAGCGCCGACCGGGACGATGATCTCGGGGTTGATCATCCGGATCTCGGCGTTGAGGTAGGGTTCGCAGGTGACGACCTCCTCGTCGGTCGGCGGGCGCTCCGGGTGGCGACAGCGCGTCAGACACGTGACGAACGCGTTCTCCAGTTCCGGTTCGACGCTGTCGGCCGGGGAGGCACACAGCGCGAGTCGCCGGAGGATAGCGAGGAAGTCCTCGCTCCCCGGGTCGCCGGTGAAGGGGACGCCGGTCTCGTCGGCCCCCGGACCGGGGCGCTCGCCCACGAACACGAAGTCCGCGCCCACGTCGCCGTAGCCGTGGACGACCTGGGTCCGCGACTCGCAGAGGGCGGGACAGTTCTCGCAGTCCTCGTCCATCCCGAAGGGGTTCGAGGTGTCCTGTTGGTGTGCGTCCACGCGTCCTCCGAGGGGGTCCAGCGTGAAAACGACCGCGATGCTACCGGTCCAGTCCGCCCCGTTCTTTCACCTTCAGGATGTTCCGCACGTTGAGGTAGATCTCCCGTGGGTCGGTGTCCTCGTCCTCGTCGTAGAGGTCGCTGACGCGGTAGAGGATAGCGGCGATCTGTCTGCTCTCGGAACTCTCCCCGCGCACGTCGTCGGCGACCGAACGCAGGCTCTCGACGCGCTCCTCGTCCGGTTCGAAGTCGCTCATACCCTCAGCTATCGCGGGAGGGGCTTGTAACGACTGCGAACCGCTCCGACCGCGTCGACGTACCACGCGGCCGAGAGGTCGGCCAACGCGTAATGGACTCGCCGTCGAAGCGCCGGACATGCGCATGGAGTTGCGGATCTGCAAGCAGTGTTACGAAGGGACTCACGGCAACCCGGAGAAGACGGCGGTGACTCGCGACATGGTCGACTGCGCGGAGCGGATCCGGGAGTACAAGGACCTCATCGGACTCGACTCCCTGTACATCACCCGCGTCGCGGAGGGCGACCCCGGCGGCGAGGAGACGCTCCCGGCTATCGTCGCCAGCATCGAGAACGACCAGATCGCGCTCTCGGACACCCAGTTGACGATGGAAGACGACCAGCAGAACATGCTGGTCTACCCCGAACCGGAGGACATCCTGGAGGTACTGACGCGGAACCTCGACCAGATCAGCGAGCAGACCCGGCAGGACGTGACCGTCGAACTCTCCGAGGAGGGGGCGCAACTGATCTCCTGACCGGGCCGCCGCGGCGACCGACGTGGCCGGCGCGCTCGTCCGGGCGACCGCTCCGACCGGAGAAGTCGCCGGTCGACGGCGGCGACCGCCGCCCGGCGGTCACTCGACCGCGTCGACCAGCGGGTCCTCGGCGGTCATCCGCGCGAGGACGACCCGCGGGGCGTCACACCGCGACAGCGTCGCGGCCGCGACCGCTCTCCCCGCGGCTTCCAGTTCCTCGTCGTCGACCTTGTTCACGAGCGGGACCGCCGTCGCGCCGTCCGGAACGTCCTTCATGCCGCCGCGGTCGCTGGCGAGCACCGCGGCGACGGCCTCGGGCGTGACCGCGTCCCCCACGTCGATGCCGGCGATGTCGGCGACGAGTTCCGGTCGGTGGACCAGTTCGTCGGTCAGCGGTTCCCCGACGACGTGCGCGCTGGCGACGGGGACGACCGTGTCGGTCGCCGCGGGAACCTGCGGTTCGCGGTCGTTCGGGGCCTTGAACTCGCGCGTCCGCGCGCCGTCGGCCTTCACGAGCACCGCGTCCCCGACCGCAGCTATCTCGCCGACGACCGCCGCGTCGTACCCGCGGTAGCGGTCGTCGCGCTCCCGTTCCGGGACGAGTCCCAGCGGCCACCCGTCGGCGGCGCGGAGCGCGTCGAGCGGGTCCTCGGTCACCGCGACCGACGCGACG
This sequence comes from Halobacteriales archaeon QS_9_68_17, assembly GCA_003023565.1. GTDB lineage: Archaea > Halobacteriota > Halobacteria > Halobacteriales > Natronoarchaeaceae > Halostella. Next base: position 33,356 of record PXSA01000004.1, on the reverse strand, counting down.
TGCTGGTCGAAAATCGGGATGCGGACCGTCGCGGTCACGACGGCGCGGTCGATCCGCTCGGCGAGCGCGTACAGCGTCGTCTTCTTCCCGCCCGCGCCGACGACGCTGACGAGGCCCCGCTCGGCGTCGAGCGCGCTGACGATGTCCATGCGTGCTGGTCGACGCGGGACGGCAAAACTCCGCGGGCTCCGGAAACGGAGCCGAGGCCCGGCGCGTGGCCGATCGGGCGTCAGGTCCGGGCTACGCCTGCCGGCGCTTGACGATCCCGACGTTGTTCGCGACGCGCTCGGTCATGTCGCGGAACGCCCGGCCCGTCTCGCTGTCCTCGTCCAGCACGACGGGCCTGCCTTCGTCCCCGCCCGTCCGCACCTCGGGGTCGAGCGGGATAGAGCCGAGAAACGGCATCCGGTGTTCGTCGGCGAAGCGCTCGCCGCCGCCCTCGCCGAAGATGGGGTGGTCGCTGCCGCAGTCGGGGCAGTTGAGATGACGGACCCGGCGATGGGGACGCTCTGGAGCAGCGTTAGCTGCGTGTCGCCGGTGCCCGGCGGCAGGTCGACGACCATGTAGTCGAGGTGGCCCCAGTCGACGTCCTCCCACAGCTGGGTGAGGATCTTGTGGATCATCGGGCCGCGCCAGATGACGGGGTCGTCCTCGCCGACCAGAAACGCCATGCTCATCAGCTTCATCCCGAACTGCTCGGGCGGGATGATCGTCTCGTCCGCGGTGGCCTGTGGCACCTCCTCGGCGTCGACCATCCGGGGCACGTTCGGCCCGTAGATGTCCGCGTCGAACAGGCCGACGCGCGCGCCCATCCGCGAGAGGCCGGCGGCGATGTTGACGGCGACGGTGCTCTTGCCGACGCCGCCTTTCCCGCTCGCGACCGCGATGATGTTCTCGACGTTCGGGAGCACCTGCTCCGCGGCAGAGAGCCCGGTGTCGACCTCCGCGGAGAGGTCCGCCTCCAGTCCGGCGTCCGAGAGCACCTCGCGGACGCGGTCGGCGATCCCCGTCTCGTTCGGCGAGTACGGCGCGCCCAGCGCGAGCGAGACCCGCGCCGTGCCGTCCTCGACAGTCAGGTCGTTGACGAGGTTCAGCGAGACGATGTCGTCCCCCAGGTCCGGGTCCTCGACGCCGCGCAGCAGGTCGAGAACGTCGTCTTCGTCCATGCCCGAAGCTACGTCGCGTCACGTCGATAAGGGTTTTGACCCGTCACTCCACGTCGGACTCGACGGTTTCCGCCGGCGCGAAGTCGTCCCGCACCTCGTCGATCCGGACGCTCGCGCGCTCCCCGAGGTTCGCCCCCGGACCGGCACGACGAAGTCCCGAACCGTGGCGACGCCGTCGCCCTCGTCGCCGGTGTCCTCCATCTCGACGGTGTACTCCTCGCCCGCCTCGACCGGTGCGGTCGTGTGGTCCGCGCTCATCGGCCGGCCGTTCCACGTTCCCGCCGAACAGCGGACGCCCCGATTAGTTGCCAGACGGGGCCTCGAAGCGCTCCGCTGCGGCCGCGAACTCCTCGGAGGTGTTCAGGTTCTCGAAGGTGTCGAGCGTTCCGACCGCCTCGACCTCCGCCTCGCCGACCGCGACGTAGTCGAGTTCGAACAGGGGTTCGATGATCTTGTGTTTCCCGTCGGCGAGCGCTTCCTCGCAGGCCGCGGCCATCGCGTCGGCGCGGTAGACGGCCTGCGTCGTCTGGAACCACTGGTCGTCTAACTGCGGGACGGCGGCGTCGCGTCCGGCGGCCCGCTCGAACAGGTAGTCGACCACGTCGGGGTCGACGAAGGGCATGTCGCAGGCGACCACGACCGCGTACTCCGTCGCCGCCGCGCGCAGGCCCGTCCCGATGCCCGCCATCGGCCCCTCGTCGGGATCGGGGTCCTCGGCCAACGTCACGTCGCGGTCGTACCCCGCCATCGCGTTCCGGATCGCGTCGACCTGGTCCGCGCGGCAGTTGACCACGAGGTCGTCGACGACGCCGGCGATCCCGTCCGTGACGCGCCGGATCATCGGCGTCCCGGCGAGGTCGGCGACCGCCTTGTCCTCGCCGCCGAACCGCGTCGACCGGCCGCCCGCGACGACCACGCCGGTCCGGTCGCGTCCTGTACGTTCCGCTGAACTTACCGTTGAACTACGATCACTCATTAGACGTTGCGTTCCGTTTTTACTGATAGATGTCACACCGCGCGCCCGAGGGCCTTCTCCGTGTCGACCTTTCGGACGGCACCGTAAAGAGCGAACGGGTCCCCGAGCGGTGGCGTCGGGACTTCGTCGGGGGGAAGGGCCTCGGCGCGCGGTACCTGTACGAGGAACTGGAACCGGGGACGGACCCCCTCGGCCCCGAGAACGCCCTGCTTTTCATGCACGGCCCGCTCTCGGCGGCGCTGCCGGGCGAACCGCGGTACGCCGCGGTCACGAAGTCGCCGCTGACAGGGACCTTCCTCGACTCGTACAGCGGCGGCGAGTTCGCCGAGCGCCTCCGCGGGTCGCTGGGCGACGGCCTCGGCCTGCTCGTCACCGGCCGCGCGGCCGAACCGGTCCGGATCGCGGTCGAGGGCGGCGACGCGACCGTCGAACCCGCCGACGAGTGGGGCGAGGACGCCGTCGCGACCTGCGAGGCCCACCCGGACGCCGCGGTGGCCTGCGTCGGTCCCGCCGGCGAGAACGCGGTCGAGTACGCGACTATCGCTTCCGACGAGGCCAACCACCACGCGGGCCGCGGCGGGGCCGGCGCGGTCATGGGGTCGAAGCGGCTCAAGGCGGTCGTCGCTCGCGGCGACCCGCCCGACGGCTTCGACGACCTGCGCGAGCGCGCGGACCGGACCTACGGCGAGGCCGAGGTCGGCCGCTGGCAGCGCGCCAGCGGCACCGTCGAGTCCGCCGAGTTCGCCAACGAGGTGGGCGTCCTCTCGACCCGCGGCTGGCAGGAGAGCCGGTTCGAGGGGACGGACGACATCGGTGTCGAGGCCGTCCGCGACGCCGCCACGGGCCGCGAGAACGGCGACGCCGACGTGCCGGGCGGCTTCCGCGTCGAGACGGAGAACGGCGAGTACGTCCCCCGCGGCGCGAGCGCGATGTCGCTCGGCGCGGGGCTGGGCGTCGCCGAGTTCGACGCCGTCGCCGAACTCGGCGAGACCTGTGACCGGCTCGGCGTCGACGTGATCAGCGCCGGGGGTTCGGTGGCGTGGGCAGTCCGGGCGAGCGAGACCGGCGTGGTCGACCGCGAGTTCACCTTCGGCGACCCCGGGAGCGCCCGGGCGCTCATCGAGGAGATAGCCGGTCGGGAGACACCGCTGGGCGACGCGCTGGCCGACGGCGTCGACGCCGCCGCCGAGCGCTTCGGCGGTGCCGACCTCGTCCCGACGGTGAAGGCGATGGAACTGCCCGGCTACGACCCCCGCGGCTCCCGCGCGATGGCGCTCGCCTACGCGACCAGCGACCGCGGCGGCTGTCACCGTCGCGCCCGCCCCGTCGAGGAGGAGGTGTTCGGCGACTGGACCGACGGGGACCGCGTCAGCGCCGTGGTCGCCGAACAGGACCGCCGGTCGCTCGTCTGGAGCCTCGTCGGCGACGACTTCGGCGGCGAGGTGCTCGACGACCTCGCCGCAAAGCGGTTCGCCGCCGTCGGCGAGGACAGAACGCCGGCGGAACTCCGGACCGCCGGCGAGCGGATCTGGACGCTGGTCCGCCTGTTCAACGTCCGCGAGGGGTTCGACCGCGCGGACGACGAGCTCCCGCCCGTGCTGACCGAGTCGGTCGAGGACGCCGACGGTATCGACCCGGACGGGTTCGAGGACCTCCTGACGCGGTACTACGCGGCCCGCGGCTGGGACCGGAAGGGCCGCCCCACGAGAGCGCTGTGCGAGCGCCTCGACCTCGCGGCGGCGGCCGACGACCACACCCCGCTCGCGGACGCTCCCGCGACCCCACCAGAGCAATGACCGAACGGATCGACCTCGACGACATCGAGACGGAGGAACCGGGCGACGGAGACGACGGCAACGCGGGCGACTGGCTCTGGCGCGACGAGGACGACGCGGAAGCGCCCGTGTCGACGCAGCCCGCGGCGGACGCGCCGGTCGGCCCGTCCTCGGCCGGGTCGGGCGACGGCGAACCGTCGACCGACGAGAGCGACGCCGTCTCGCCGTCGGTACCGTCGTCCGACGAGGGCGAGCCGACCGGTTCCGCCGACGCCGGAGCCGGCGCGGCGAGCTCCGGAGACGCCTCCGGCCCTGCCACCGGCGCGAGCGACGAGACCCGCGTCCCCCACGTCCCGCGCGAGTCCCACGGTAGCCCGGCGGGCATCCCCAAGGAGTCCGGCGGAGCCGGGGCGGGCGGCGAGTCGGGCGGGCAGGGGACGACGGCGGCGTCGAACGAGGCGGGCGGGTCGGGTGCCGAGCCGCCGGACTCGGCGGCGAGCGGCCCCCACGGCGGCGGGGTCGACGACATGGCGACGGCGTTCACTTACGAGGCCCTGAAACGGCTGGAAAAGCCCGCCGCGGCGGTCAGGGACTCGAAGCGCTGGTCGGACTGGATCGGCATCGTGGGCGACGTGCCCGCCCACGTCATCGGGACGTTCCAGCGGAACCACGGCATCGACGCCGACTTCTTCAACGGGACGGGCACCGGCCCCGGTGAACGTCTGGCCGGCGTCGACGAGCACTCGATGTTCTACTCCGAGCGAATGGTCGTCGTCGGCCTCCCCGGCGAGGAGGGTATCGCCGAGGCGGCGGGGTGGGAGTTCGTCCCGCTCTCCGACGCGGCGACGAACGCGGGGTGGGAAGTGCAGTCCGGCCCGGAAGACGAACGAGACCGATAGGTCGGCGGACGGACGCGTTGGTGAACCGTTTTTGGCGTCGGCGTGGGAGCACCTAGTGCATGACCAACCGACACGCGATCCGACAGCACCCGGTCCTCACGGCGCTCGTGTTGCTCGTCGGGGCGTGGCTGATCCTCACCGCCCTGAACGTGTTCACGTCGATGAGGTCGACCGGGTCGTTCGAGGGGTACATCGGTCACACGCCGACGAGCGGCTGGGTCGGTCTGGGGGTGATCCTCGCCGCGCTCGGCTTCCTCGCCGTGATCAACAGCGAACTCGGCCAGTCGGGACCGCTGCCGCAGTCGTTCCCGCCGGGCGAGTCCCGGGAACGGGAACACGGCGGTGGACGGGAACGTCACCACACTCGGCGCGCCGACCGGATGGCGTCGGCGCGGACCGACCGCGCGGAACCGCGGACGTACTACGAGTGCCAGCGCTGCGGGACCGTCTCCGAGTCCGACGAGGCCATCGAGGAGCCGCACACCCGCTACTGCGGCGTCTGCGAGGCCGAAACCGAGTGGGTGCCGACGAGCGGTGGTGAGCGACCGGAATGACGTACTACGAGTGCACCGAGTGCGGTCACATGGAACAGCTACTGACCGAGCAGGTTCGGCCCTGTCCGGTCTGCGAGAAGGCGAGGCGCTTCGAACCGGCGTTCGCCGACGGCGACGCGGGGGTGTCGTTTTGACGCTCTCGTTCGAACCCGGCGACCGCTTCATGGCGGCGGTCGACGAGTGGGGCGACGAGCGGATGACGGACGCCGAGAGCGCGATGGAGACCAAGGCCGAACAGGCGCTGCTGGAGGTCGAACACCTCGTGAGCGGTGCCGACGAGGTCGAGTTCGAGGTGGAGGGGACGACGGTCCGTCACCACCCGACCGACGACCTCCGCGAGTTCCTCGACGACCAGGCCGCGGGGACGGGTCTCGACCCCGAACAGGTCCTGAAACTCCACGTCGACCTCTACGCCCGCGTTTTCCTCGACGGGGACACGGCGGGACCGCCGGGGGGACCGATGGGCGGTCCGGCGGGCGGCCCTCCCGACGGGCCGCCGACGTGACGGACGTGACGGCGCTCAGAACCCGGGGAGCGCTCTGTACTCCCGCGTCGGGACGTAGAAGTTCGCCCGCGACTCGACGGAGATGAACTTCAGGATCCCGTTGTTGTCCGTGTCCCGGATCCGCTCGCTGTCGTCGCGGACGTACCAGCCGTTCATCGCCTTGCGCGTCTTCTCGAAGTCGTCGAGCGACGCCTGAAACGAGAGGAAGTGGACGCCCGCCCGCCCGCCGTCGACGGTGTTGAAGTCCCGCCGGAGGACGATCGGTTCGCCGCCCTCGCGGACGCGGGCGACCTTCTCGTGATGGCCGACCACGTCGTGCTCGCTGGCGTGTTCGGCAACGGCGTCGCTGAACGGCACGCCGTCGGTGAACCCCTCGACGTCGTCGGGGTCGAACTCCGGCGAGAGCATCCGGGCGACGCGCTCGCTCTCGTCGAACGCGTCGAACCAGCGCGTGAGCGACTGCGTGAGGTGGCTGAGGTGCATGGTCGTCCCGCCGCCGTACGGGCCGTCGTCGATGGTGACCCGGTCTTCGCTGGCCTGCGTGCCGCGGAGGCCGGAGCGAAACCCCATGAACATCCGGTCGCCCTCCGACAGCGGCGGGTCCGCAGGGAACCCCTCGGCGTCGGTGTGTTCGACCGGCAGTCCCTCGCCCACGAACCCCGTCCGGCGACCGACCGTCGAGAACGCGTCTCCGAGGCGGTCCTCGACCGGACTCCCGGCGAGCGAGTCGCGGCCGCCGAACATGGCGTTCTCGGCGGCGTCGAGATGCGACGGCACGTCGCTCGACAGCGCGAGCGCGGCGTCGATGTCGAGCAGGTCCGGGTCGTCCGTCCGCGAGAGCACCTCGGGCCGGCGGACCGGCGCGCCATCGAGCGCGTCGACGCGCTCGAAGTAGCCCGGCCCCCACGCGAGGAGGTGAAAGAGACCGTCCGGTGCCCACTCGAAGGCCCCCTCCAGCGCCCGCATCGCCCGCTCTATCGTCTGCCCCGTCTCCACCGACGGCGACGCCGCCAGGTCGAGGAGCAGCACGCGGTGGTGGCGGGGGAGCAGCGGGTTTCCGTGGTCGTCTCGCCTCACGTACGCCGACTGGGCGTGTTGCCGGTCGGGCAGGTCGTCCCCGTACGGATTGGGGTCGAGGTCGAGGTCCGTCTCGGTACGACCGGCCGAGAGCGGGTTCACACATCCCGCCAGACCGACCGTCCCGGCGATGCCGGCGAGCTTGCCGAGGAGGGGGCGGCGTCGTTCCATGCGGATAAGTACCGTGTAACGCCGTACCGGTAATAAACGCTCCGTGTATCCGAAACCCGAGGGTAGGAAGCGTTTAAGCGACCTCGGGGCTACACTGAGACCATGCTACACGCCAGCAGTGGGCTCGCCAGTGCCGAACTACCGCTCCCGCCCGACGTGGCGATAGCCGTCATGCTCGTCGGCGCGGTGGTGTGCGGCGTCATCGCCTACGACGCCTACCGACACCACTGGAGGGCGTAATGTCGGAGCGAACCGTCGACCGCGGCGGCGCTCGCCTCGACGGCGAGACGCTCTACGGCTACCTCCGCGTCGTCGTCTACTCGCTGACCGCGTTGCTCGCGTTCGCGCTGCTCACCGTCGGCACCGTCGCGATCATCGCCGAACTGAAAGGGACGTGGCACTGGTCGATCCACCTCGAATCGACGGTCAGCTACGTCGGCCTGTTCGTCTACTACATGCTGTACGCCCTCGTCCCGCTGTTCGGTCTCCTGCTCGTCGGCCGGTGGTGGGTCGATGCGTGACCTCGCCCGCGTCTGCCGCGTCGGGACCGTCCTCTCGGCGACGGCGCTCTGTCTCGTCGTCGCCGCCGTCGGCGTGGTGGCGTTCGTCGCCGAACTCCACGCGACGTGGACGTGGTACTTCCGAATGGAGCGGGCGATAGCGACCGCGACGCCGGTCGCGATGTGGCTGCTCGGCGCGTCGGTCGCCTTCCTCTTCGGGACCGTCGCGACGGCCGGGGACGCGTAGCAGAGCTCGCCGTCCGACCGTGCTCCCTTCTGCCGACGATACGTCGGGAACGCCGTCGAACGTCGTCCGCCGTGGAGCCGTGCGACCGACGACGCCGACCGCGACATCCTCCACATGCTCAAGCGGGACGCTCGGAACCACTCGGCGTCGGTCACCGCGGACGAGGTCGGTGTCGCGCCGACCACCGTCCGGAACCGCATCGAGTGGCGTCTCGCGCATGTACTCCACCGACCCGTCGTAGCGTTTCGACCGGCTGGGGCGTTCCGTCCTTGCCGCCGTGAGCGTAGGCGGGCTTCGCTGGGTCCTCGCGCGTCCCCGCCGAGAGGTCGACCGCGGTCGCGTCGGTCTCCTCGGGCGTCTTCCGCGAGGTCGCGCCCCCGACCACGGCGACGCCGTGCTCGCGCGCGTCGAGCCACTGGGCGCGGAGGCGGCCGACGGGAGAAAGCGAGCGCCGCGGACCGGAAGTGAAGCGCCTACGAAACCATCTGCGCGGCGAGTTCGTCCTCGAACGCGACGAGGCCCTCCGCGACGCCGGCGGCGGCGAGGTAGAGGTCCTCGTCGGTCTCCTCGCGCACGTCCGCGGCGAGGTCGTCGACCCACGTCAGCAGGTGCTCGTCGAGGAACACCCGCTCGTAGCCGAACGCCTCCTCCTGTCCGTCGCGCTGTCGCCGCACGAGGTTCCGGAGGAAGCCGAGTTCGACCGCGACGAAGTCGTTCTCCTCGGGGTAGTCCTCGGGCGGCTTCCATCCCGCCGCCGCGTAAGCCTCCTCGACGTCGGCGAGTCCCTCGCCGATGAACTCGGTGTCGTCCCGGTAGTGCGTCTCGTGGGCCACGACGACCGGGCGCGGCCCGACGAACAGCCGCGTGTACTCGGTGGTCAGTTCGTCCTGCAGGTCGTCGACGGGTCGGTCGGCGTTCTCCTGAACGAACCGCTCCAGCGCGTCGAACCCCGCGTCCAGCGACGGGGAGACCTCGTCGTCCGGGACGGTCACGCCCGCTCGGACCTCCGAGAGGAACTCCGCCGACGGGACGTCGCCAAAGGCGTCGATGGCGAAGTCGAGCAGTTCGGTCCGTGCGTCGTAGAGCGCGGTAGTGTCCATCGTCAGGCCCCCTCGAACAGCAGTTTCGGTCGGCAGTCGTTACAGTACTCGAACACGCTGTGCTCGGCGTCCGGCGCGATGCCCGCCACCCGCTCGCCGACCTCGGACTCCACCTTCTCGGCGGACTCGACGCTGGTGAACTCCCGGCCGCACCGGACGCAGGCGAGCATCTCGCCCTCGTAGACGGTCGACCACGCCGGGTCCTCGAAGTCGCCGCTGTTCTCGGGCAGGAGCGACAGGTCGAGACCGTCCCGCATCGTGATCGCCGACTCCGGACAGCCCTCCTCGCAGAGGCCGCAGTTCACGCAGCGCTCGTGGTCGAACTGCAGGTCGGTCTCCTTCCGCCGGATGGCGTCGGTCGGACAGAGCGTCGCGCAGGACGGCGTGAGCGCGCAGTCGTCGTCGGAGACCGCCATCCGACCGAAGCTCGAGAGGCCGCGGACCACGTCGCGTTCCGGTTCCGCGTGGTCAACGATAGCCCGGACGCTCTCCAGCGCCCACGAGTGGTTGTCGAACGGGGCCGTCGCCCTCCCGTCGTCCACGTCGCCCGTCGCCGCGTGCTCGCCCGCCGGCACGGGAGACTCGCCGAGGCCGTCGACGAACGACGACAGCGAGTCGACGAACCCGTCGGGGTCGGCGGGGTCGGGCGCGAGGAACGTCATCCGCTCGCCGAGGCCGAGGTCGCGACAGGCCGCGTTGACGCGCTCGACGAGTTCGGCCTTCGGGTCCGGTCCCGAGTGCAGACAGCTCCCCCCGCAGCCGACGACGGCGACACCGTCCGCGCCCGCGGCCAGCGCGTGCAGCGCGTGCGCCTCGCCGACCGTGTCCGTGCAGTTCACCCGCACCGGCAGGACCGGCGGGTACTCCAGGTCGCGGCCGGCCGCCGAGAGGCGGCCGTACTCCCGGAGCGCCTCCTCGGCCGACTCGGAGCAGACGAACGCGACCACTTGCTCGCCGATGGGGTCTTCGCCGCCGAACAGGCCGCCCGTATCGGGCGCTTCGACCAGTGTCTCGACCTCGCGAGCGATGCGCTCGTTCGACGGATCGCGCAGTGTCACGGCTCCGGTCGGGCACGAACTCGTACAGGCTCCGCAGTCCTGACACGCCACCGGGTCGAACGCGACCTCGTCGATGCGGGGGCGGTCGACCGCGCCGTGGGGACACGCCTCCACGCACTCGTTGCACCCCTTCTGGCTCGACTCGCCCGACGCGCAGACGTCCATGTCGATGTCGAGGTGGTCGGGCTTCTCGACGCCGCCGAGCAACCGCTCCACGGCGGCGACGGTGCCGGCGTCGACCGGCCCGGTGTAGAAGCCGATGCGTCCGCCGCGGTCCTTCGACCGGGCGGCCGGGAAGACAACCTGGTCCGCTTCGATCGTCCGCTCGACGCCGCCCATCTCGATGGCGTCGGTCGGACAGCAGTCCGCCCACTCGCCGTCGGGAGCCTCCGGCGCGATATCAACCGGTTTCCGGGTGACGAGACCGTCGGGTCCCTCGCGGACGCACTGCATACAGGAGATGCAGTCCTCGGTGACGCGCGCTTCGAGCGTGAGTTCGAACCCGCCGTACTCGCCGCCCACGTGCGTGACGCGCCCGCGCTCGACGGTCACGTCGTCCAGGTCGGCGTCCGTCCCGGCGTACTCGCCGCCGTTGGCGATCAGCGTCACCTCCGCCTCCCCGGCCAGCGCGCTCGCGGTCTCCGCGTCGCCGACGACCGCGACCGTCTCGCCGGCCTCGCGCGACACGCTCCGTGAGACCGGCTCCTCCTGACGGCCGGTGTATCTGGCGTTCAGGAGTCGGCTGGTCTTCTCCGTGGCCGCGGCCTCGTCGTGGACCCATCCCGCGCCCTCGCGATGGTCGACGAAGGCCACCGCCTCGGGGTGGAGGCCCTCCTCCTCAGCGAGACGGCGGAATCGGTCCTTGCAGCCGTCGTCGACGGCCGTGACGAGCAGTTCGTCGAGGTCGTACTCGTCTATCACGTGCGCTACTTTCCGCAGGCCGTCGTCGCCACAGAGCCGACTCGAACTGGCCGCGACGTCGACGCCCTCTACACCCTCGCGCGCACCTTCGAGGTCCACGCGACACTCGTCACCGCAGGAACAGACGAAGGCCCCCGTGTTCATTGCCCCCCATGGTAGGACCCGGTCCGGCAAGTGTGTTGGCAATCATCGAACAGAGGACAGGTACCGGGCCGGGAACGACCAGCGACGATCTATAAGATCGATCCTCATTTTCTAAATACATGTGGTAGTTATTACGAGTACGAGTAGAAATAAACGGATAATAACGTCGGTTCGTTGGACTATTGATTAACACTCTTTGCGCTTCCCGTTGATCGTCTAAGTCATGCGCACAGACACCGAGACGATCGGTACGGCGATCGAACGGAGTGTCGACCGGTGAGCGGAGAACCGGTAACGCTGGACCTCGACAGACGCTCGTTCATGAAGGCGAGCGCGCTGGCCGGTGCCGTCGCGATCGGCGGAGCAACGACCGGGCAGGTCCTCGGACAGGAGGAAGAGGATCCGTCGGAAGGGGGCGAAGCGCCCGACGGCGCGCTCGGAAACACCGAGACGGTGAACTCGGTGTGCAACTACTGTGCCGTCGGCTGCGGATTCAAGGGCGAACGGCGGGGCAACGCCTTCGTCGGTCAGGAGCCGTGGTCGGAGAACCCGATCAACAACGGGTCGGTCTGCGCGAAGGGAGCGAGTATCTACGGGACGGAGCACTCGGAGAAGCGTGTCAAGCATCCGCTCCAGCGGGTCGACGGCGAGTGGCAGCGGATCACCTGGGAGCAGGCGTACAACGAGATAACCGGCGAGATCGAGCGGATCTGGGAGGAGTACGGCCGGGACAGCGTCTACTGGCTGGGCAGCGCCCACCACTCCAACGAGGAGGCGTACGCGCTCCGGAAGCTCATCGCCTTCATGGGGACGAACAACGTCGACCACCAGGCCCGGATCTGTCACTCCCCGACCGTCGCCGGCCTCGCGAACACGTGGGGCTACGGCGCGATGACCAACACGATCAACGACTACCGCAACTACGACCTGGACATCATCATCGGCCAGAACCCCGCGGAGGCCCACCCGATCGCGATGCAGCACATCCTCGAAGGGCAGAAACGCGGCGGCGACATGATCGTCATCGAGCCGCGATTCACCAAGACCGCGGCCCACGCCGACCAGTTCTACCGACTCCGGTCGGGGACGGACACGGCGTTCATGCTGGGACTGCTCAACTACCTCATCGAGCAGGACGCCCTGAACGAGGAGCACATCGAACAGCGGGTCAACGGGTGGCCGGACCTCGAGGCCGAACTGGATAACTACGACCTCGAAACCGTCTCGGACATCACCTGGATCAGCGAGGACGGGATCCGCGAGGTCGGCGACCTCATCATCGAGAACATGCCCAACGTCCAGATCGAGTGGGCGATGGGCGGCACCCAGCACACCAACGGCACGCAGAACATCCGCGCACACGCCATCACCGCACTGGCGACCGGCGGCATCGGCCGGGCGGGCGGCGGCCTACAGGTGATGCGCGGGCACGCGAACATCCAGGGGACGACCGACCTCGGCCCGAACGCCCACATCCTGCCGGGCTACTACTCCGTCTCGTCCGCGTCCACGTGGCGGTACTGGGCGCACGTCTGGTCCGAGAGCCCCTACACCGACGGCGAGGTGTCGTTCGAGGACCTGTACGAGAAGTTCGACCACATGCCGGACGACCTCTACGAGGAGCAGGCCGGCGGGGGCGACGCCATCATCGGCGACCCCGAGGACACGGAGGACGACACCTCCATGATGTTCCAGAACGGGCTCACCGTCTCCCGGTGGTACGAGTCCGCGCTGGACCAGGGGGACCGGCTGCTGGAGTCGACGCTCTACCAGCCCGAGAAGACCAAGATGGCCGTGTTCTGGGGGCACTCGGCCAACTCGCTGACCGAGATGGACCGGATGAAGCAGGCGATGGAGGAGCTCGACACCCTCGTCGTCGTCGACATGTTCCCGTCGGTGGCCTCCGTGATGGCCGAGCGCGACGACGGGGTCATCTTCCTCCCCTGCGCCAGTCCGTACGAGCACGCCGGCAGCGTCACCAACTCCCACCGCTCGGTCCAGTGGAAGGAGCCGGTGCGCCCGCCGGGACACAACACCCGTCCGGACCTCGAGATCATCCAGCAACTCGCCGACCGCCTCGGCTTCGGCGAGCACTTCAACTGGGGGCCGGGGCCGGAGCTGCACAACGGCACGGAGTCCTACGAGGACGTGCTCAGGGAGATCAACCTCGGCGTCCGCACCATCGGCTACCAGATGTCGCCCGAGCGACTGCAGTCCCAACAGGAGTACGACGAGGTGTTCAGCACGGAGGACCTGGAGGCGAAGGCCGGGCCGCACGAGGGCGAGTACTGGCAGCTTCCGTGGCCGTGCTGGGGCGAGAACCCCGAGGGCGACGTGCCCGACCACCCCGGCACGCCGATCATCTGGCGGGACCGGATGGACCCGCGGGAGGGCGGCCACGACTTCCGCGCCCGGTGGGGCGAACAGGCCCCGACCCTCGACGACTGGGAGCAAGTCCGCGGCGAGAAGGGGTACCCGAGCGAGGATTACCCGTTGCAGGAGACGTACGAACAGGACGGCGAGGAGGGACTGGACATGCTTCGCGGGACGTACGAACCCGAGTGGTGGGACAGCGAGGTCGAGGGTGTCCCGCAGTATCCCGGATTCGCGAACACGATCCCGCGAGACCCGACGAACTCGGGTCACATGGCGGGGCCGGTCCGGTACGCGCTGAACCCGGAGCGGTCGCCGTACGAGGCGGCGCAGGACTTCCAGGACGTCTTCCTCGGCGAGATCGACCCCGCCGACTACGAGGAGTACCAGAACTCCCAGCCCGATCCGCCGACCGGCCGCGGCCGGGCGCGGGCCGTCGCGTGGAACTTCTACGACACCGTACCGATCCACCGCGAACCGGTCGAGAGCCCGCGGGAGGACCTGGTCGACGAGTGGCCCGCGTTCGGCGCGCAGACGAACCTCTACCGCCTGGACCAGAACAACCAGGAGGTCCAGCAGGACGCGACACAGCGCGCCCACGAGCAGGGGTTCGAACTGGTGATGACGACCGGGCGTCAGGTCGAGCATCAGGGCGGCGGCGCGGAGACGCGGAACAACGTCTTCACCGCCGACCTCCAGCCGCACATGTACGCGGAGATGCACCCCGACGTCGCCGACGATATCGGGGTCGACGGCGGCGACCTGGTCGTCGTCTCCACCACCAACCGGGGGTCCATCCTCGTGAAAGCGCGCGTCACGTACCGCGTGGACGAGCGCGAGGTGTTCCTGCCGTACCACTGGGGCGGCGTGTTCAAGGGGAAGGACCTGTCCGAACGCTACCCCGACGGCCTGGTACCGCTCGCGATCGGCGACAGCGTCAACATCATCACCGCGCCCGGGTACGACTCCGAGACCCAGATGCAGGAGACCAAGCCCGCGCTGGTGAACGTCAAGCAGGCCACCGAGAGCCTGCTGAACGAACTGAACATGGACACCCACCTGCTCAACGAGGGGTTCCCGCAGGACGAGAACGACCTCGGTCAACAGAAAACGTACGACGTCCGGAACCGCTCGTCGGATAGCCACTAATCATGTCATCGAACCAACAATCAAAGGACCGCGAGATCATGCGGGAAGGGGTGATGAGCACCGGCGAAGGGACGCGCATCTTCCCGGACGTGGAGGCGTGTATCGACTGCGGGGGCTGTTACGTCGCGTGCAAGCGCACGTGGGACGTGCCCCGGGACGAACAGCGCATCTCCATCTCGACGATGCTGGAGGGACAGATGGCCGAGGACCCCGGGAACAACCCGCGCAGCGGCGCGGCAATGAGCGAGGGGCAGAACCCGGGGGAGACGAGCATTCCGATGCAGTGTTACCACTGCGATGACGCCCCTTGTGTCTCCGTCTGTCCCACGGACTCGCTGTTCAAGAACCCCGACAACCGTTACGTCGAGGTGCGGGACGACCTCTGTATCGGCTGTCAGTACTGCCTCTCCGGCTGTCCGTTCGGCGCGCCACAGTTCCCGGAGTCCGACGACGGTAGCGCACAGATAGCCGGTAACGGCGGGGTCATGGACAAGTGCACCATGTGCGAGGAGCGCCAGCTAGAGACCGGAAAGGGGCCGGCCTGCGCCGAGGAGTGCGCTACCGACGCCATCCTCGTCGGCACGGCCGACCAGATATCCGAGGAACTCGACCGCCGCGGCGAGGCCTCGTTCTTCAACGAGGCGGCGCTCGAGATCATCTTCGGAGAGGAAGAGGCCGGGGTGTTCGACCGATGAGCGACGACCCGCAGGGCGAGCGCGAACCGGTGCGCGAGACGCCCGCCGAGGCCCGGGAGCGCCAGAGCCACTACACCGACCCCGACAGCAGGCTCACCGACCGCCTCGCCGTGATCATCAGCGCCCTCGTCGGACTGGTCGTGACGGGGCTGGCCTACTGGTGGGCGCAGGGCTTCGCCATCTTCACCGAGAACCTGTACCGCGTCCAGCCGACTATCGAGGGCGGCGGGGTCGGCTCCGACTGGAACGCGGGCAACACGGACCCGATGCTCGACGCGATGATCGCATTGATCCACGCGGTGGACGTCATCATGGGGATGGCGATCCTGGTGTTCGTGTTCCTCCACTGGGCGGCGTTCCGACGGCTCGCCGCCCGGATGCGCCAGCCCGGTGAGCGCCGCTCGGACGCGGTCGCCGCGGACGGGGGCCGCTCGTCGCCCGCCGAGTCCGGAGCGCGTCAGGCCGGGTCCGACGACGGTGGGACCGACGCCGATAACGGAGGTGAGCCCGGATGACCAGCCTCGACCACGGCAAGTTCACGCGGGTCACCACCGTGTTCCACTCGCTGCTGGCGCTCGACGTGTTCCTGCTGTTTTTCAGCGGCTACGCCATCATGTTCAACGACGAGCTCTGGTGGCTGGTCGAGGCGCTCGGCGGGAGCATGGGCGTGATCGCCGTCCACCGCGTCGCGGGGCTCGGCCTGATCACGCTGACCGTGTTCTGGATGACGCTGCTGATCATCACGCCGGGCGGGCGGGACAACTTCGGCACCGTCCTCCCCGGCCGGGACGACGTCGAGGCGGCGATCCAGGACGTGAAGTTCGCGCTCGGCTACGCCGACGAGCGCCACCCCAACGCCCGCCAGTTCGCCGGGTACAAGGCCGACGAAGTGCCGCTACTGTCCTACGTCGGCAAGGGAGTCGTCTGGATCTTTGCCGTAGAGCTGACGCTGCTGATGATCTCTGGGCTGCTCATCTGGAGCAAGACCGGCATCATCAGCCTGTTCACGACGAAGGCCTCCGCGATGGCGTTCGTCGCGTTCCACGGCTTCCTGGGCATCGTGATGCTGATGGGCGTGATGTTCCACATCTTCGAGCACGGCACGCACCCGGCGTTCTACCCGGTGGAGATGAAGGCGTTCCTGCCGAAGGACATCACGCCGGAGTACCACGCCGAGGACGAGGACCACGACACGACGGGGATCGAGGACCTCGAACTCTCCCCGACGTGGAACTGGGCAGTGAACCTGTTCGGGCTGATGGTCGTCATCGGCATCGTCAGCGTGCTGGTCGGCAGTATCTTCGACGAGACGTACCCGATCCCGCGGGAACTCACTGTGGGCGGCGGGCCGACGAACCTGCTGCTCACGATCGGTATCAACGTCGGCATCCTCGTGCTGTTCATCGGCCTCGTGCTGTCGATGTACGGCAACGTCATGCGACGGCGCTACGAGCGCCAACTGGCGGAGGAACGGCGCGCGACGACCGCCGCGGACGGCGGCGAGACGAGCGACGACTGACCGCCGCTCGTTCCCCCGGAATGGTAGGTTTCAGCCCGTGACACGCCGCGTCACGCTTTACTTGCTCGGGGTTCGATCCGATCCCATGGTGGGGGTCATCTACGAGGTCGCGAGCGTCGTCGTACTCCTGATCGCCGTCGCGGGCCTCGCGTACGTGATCGGTATCACCGGAACACCGGGGAACGACGACACGGACCCGCGGTGGTCGGGCATACTGGTGACGCTGCTCATCGCGGTGTTCCTCGCGGCGATGATCGGCTCGCTCGTGATGTGAGCGCCCGTCACCGCCGTCCGTCCGCAACCGCGCCGCCGACCGGCGACCGGCTAAAATATATTTTAGCTAACATATTTCACTCCGACGCCCGGAGAGGTGGGTATGGCGAACCGGACGACAGCGGACGGCGCGCGGGCGGCGAAAACGGGCACGACGACCGTCGGTCTCGCCGCTGCGGACGGCGTCGTCCTCGCGGCGGACCGCCGGGCCAGCCTCGGCGGCGGCTTCGTGGCGAACAAGGACGTATCGAAGATCGAACAGGTGGGTCCCTCGGCGGCGGTGACGATATCGGGATCGGTCGGCGCGGCGCAGGCGTTAGTCCGGCGACTCCGCGCGGAAGCGTCGCTGTACGAGAACCGTCGGGGGCGGCCGATGTCCGTGAGCGCCCTCGCCACGGCGGCCGGGGACGCGCTGCGGGGCCACCCCGTCTGGCTCGTCCTCGGCGGGGTCGACGACGGGGGCCCGCGCGTCTACGAACTCGACGGGGGCGGCGGCGTGCTGGCCGACGACTACGCGGCGACCGGGAGCGGGATGCAACTCGCCTACGGCGTGCTCGAACGCCGGTACGACCCCGACGGGTCGCTCGACGACGCCGCGGCGACGGCGGCCGCAGCGGTCGACGCCGCCAGCGAGCGCGACACCGCGAGCGGGAACGGCCTGACGCTGGCCCGCGTCACGGTCGAGGGCGTCGACGTACGGACCAGCGCCGACCCCGCGGAGGTGACGTAGATGCAGGGGCACGAGCAGACGGCGTACGACCGCGGAGTCACCGTGTTCTCGCCGGACGGCCGCCTGTATCAGGTCGAGTACGCCCGGGAGGCGGTCGAGCGCGGCGCGCCGGCGGTCGGCGTCGCGTACGACGGTGGCGTCGTCCTCGCGGCGAACGGTCGCCGCCGCTCGCCGCTACAGGACCCGGACAGCGTCGAGAAGCTTCACGCCGTCGACGACCGCATCGGTATCGCGACGGCGGGTCACGTCGCGGACGCCCGCCGCCTCGTCGACCGCGCCCGGGTGAGGGCACAGGAGGAGCGCCTGCGCTACGGCGAACCGACCACCGTGGAGGCGCTGGCGAAGGCGCTCGCCGACCTCGTGCAGGAGACCACCCAGACCGGCGGGTCTCGGCCGTTCGGGGCCGCGCTCCTCGTCGCGGGCGTCGACGACCGCGGCCCGTCGCTGTATCAGGTCGACCCGTCCGGGACGCCGTCGGGGTGGCGGGCGACCGCCGTCGGCGGCGACGGGGCGCTCGTGAGCCACCTCGAACGGCGGTACGAGGACGGCCTCGACGAGGCCGCGGCGGCCGAACTCGCCGTCGACGCCCTCCGGGAGGGG
Organism: Halobacteriales archaeon QS_9_68_17; assembly: GCA_003023565.1. Lineage (GTDB taxonomy): Archaea > Halobacteriota > Halobacteria > Halobacteriales > Natronoarchaeaceae > Halostella. The sequence goes on along the minus strand of PXSA01000004.1, from coordinate 14,924 downwards.
ACGGAGGCTGACTCGACGCCGACCGACCTCGACGTAACGCGGATCGACGCGGCGGGCTACCGGGTTTACGACGAGGACGAGCGGCGAGGCCTCCTTTAGGCCGACGCGCTCCCGCTCCCTTCGCGGCCCGCCTCGTCCGCCACCTCACGGTCCGTTCGGTCCGCGCTGGCGTCGCCTTTCCCGTCCGCGTTCTCGCGGTCCCCGTGCTCGCCCTCCACGTCCTTTCCGTCCTCGACGGACCGCCGTCTGGTCTCGACGACGGTCGCGTCGCGGGCGACGTACAGCGCGAGTTCCTCGCCGTCGAGTCGCGTGACGACCCGGACGCACCACGGGTCCTCGGAGACGACGCGCTCGCGCCACTCGTCGCCGACGTTCCAGAGCGGCCGGTCGCGAACGTCGCGGCCGTGGTCGCGGTAAAACGAGACGACTGCGGGGTGGTCGAGCGTCGTCAGCGCCGTCGGACAGCGCAGGCGCGCGCCGCAGGCGACGCAGGTGAACGTCACCGTCGCCGGGCCGGGGTCGCCGGCGCGCTCGGCGTCGGCGTCGACGGCACCGCCGCACTCCGGGCAGACGCCGGCCGCGAACTCCGCGATCCGATGGCGGTGGTGGGTGTCGAACGCGCTCGGCAGCGCCTCGTCGTCGTGGGTACCGTGGCCGCTAGGCGGGAACGGTAACTCCAGTACGTCCCCGCCGCAGGCCTCACAGGACACCGTCGTCACGTTGTCCGTGACGCGCGCGGCGAGCGCCTCGTTGCCACAGAGCGGGCACGTCTCGCCGGACAGGTCGACCGGGTCGCGGTCGACGCTCTCGGTGTACGTGCCGGCGGCGACGGCGCGGGCCACCTCGGTGCCGGCGTAGGTGAGTTCGTACGCCTCGTCGACCTTCCGGACGTAGCGGTCGGTCAACTGCCGGAGGTGGTAGGCGAACCCCGCCGACGTGTCCTCGTCGGTCGCCTCGTGGAGCGCCGAAAAGGTGCGTCTCACCGGTCGCCCGTCGTCGTCGACCAGCGCTCGCAACACACGCAGGCGCGTCTCGCTGCCGAGCACCTGGAAGGCGTCGCTCGGCGCGTCCGCGTCGCGGGGGTCGGACATGCCGGAGACTCACTCCCTCGCCGGTAATAAGCCCTGTCGTGCGTGGCTCCGGCGGACGGCGTAACCGGTACCGGTTACGAAACCGCGAGTCGGACGGCGGATTTAATAACTCGTAGTCACGAGTCTGCGGTATGCTCGAGGACGGGTTCGGTCGGGAAGTGACGGGCGTCCGCGTGTCGCTGACCGACCGGTGTAACTTCGACTGCGTCTACTGCCACAACGAGGGGTTGGGGGACACCCGCGGCCCGATGGACCCGCAGGACGACGAGATGACCGCCGACGAGGTGGTTCGTTTTCTGGCGGTCGCCGCCGAATACGGCGTCGATTCGGTAAAGTTCCCCGGCGGCGAGCCGATGCTCCGGCAGGACTTAGAAGGGATCATCCGTCGGACACCCGACCGGATGGAGGTGTCGATGACGACGAACGGCACCTTCCTCCCCGGCCGCGCGGAGGACCTCGTCGACGCGGGTCTCGAACGCGTCAACGTCTCGCAGGACGCACTGGACCCCGACGACTTCGCCGAGGTGACGAAAAGCGGCGCGTACGAGAAGGTGTTAGAGGGCGTCGACGCCGCCCTCGACGCTGGTCTCGACCCCGTGAAGCTGAACATGGTCGTGTTCGAACACACCGCGGGCTACGTGCCCGAGATGGTCGACCACGTCGCGGAGAACGACGGCCTCCAGCTACAGCTCATCGAGTACATGCCGGAGCTCACCGGCCGCCCCGAGTGGAACATCGACATCCAGCGCGTCCACGACTGGCTGGCGGAGCGGGCCGACGAGATAGAACGCCGCGAGATGCACGGCCGCCGCCGCTACTGGATCGAGGGCGACGGCGGGGCCGCCGGGAGCGAGGACGGGTCCAGCGGGAGCGCCGCCGCCGACGGCGGCCCGAACGCCGGCCGCGGCATGGTCGAGATAGTCGACCCCGTCGAGAACGCGGACTTCTGCGCGAACTGCCACCGCGTGCGCGTCACGCACGAAGGATACCTCAAGGGGTGTCTCAACCGCAACGACGACCTCCGGCCGATGGGCGAGATGACCAAGCCCGAGATCCGGGAGACGTTCGAGGCGACCGTCGAGAACCGCGTGCCGTACTACGGCGAGTACATGGTGAAAAACGACGAGGGCGAGTGGGAGGTCAACGACGAGTACATCGGCGCGTAGGACCGCGGCGAAGCGCCGCACCCGGCGACCCGTCGTCCTCGGACCGTCCGGATCGCCGTCGGTCAGCGCCGGTCCCCGTCCGCGACGCCGACGCGGGACGCCACAGGCCGCACCAGCTTTAACAGATCACGCCGCTCCTACTCTGGTATGTCGAGCGCTCGCCGGTCCTCGGAAAGCCCGATTCGGGCCGTCCTCGGAGCCGTCGTCCTGACGGTCGTCGCGGTCGTGTTCGCCAACGTCGTCGGGGCGGCGCTGCTACTCGGCCTGCTGTTTCTCGAAGTCTCGATGGGCACGACGAGGATGCTGGTCTATCTCCTCGCCGCCGGCCAGTTCGGCCTGCTGCTGTTCGGCGTCGCTTACGCCCGCCGGAACGACGTGACCGTGCCGGTCGAACTCCCGGCCGGCACCGACCTGCGGTTCGCCGTCGGCGGCACCGTCGCGGCGCTGGCTCTGGCGGTCGCGATCTCCTCCGGGCTGGGGGTGCTGGATCTGTTGCCGAGGTCGGTGCTCGAGGGTCAGACGGCCGCGGAACCGGCGTTCCTGCCCGCGCTCGGGGCGCTGTCTATCGTCGTCGTCGCGCCCGCCGAGGAGCTGCTGTTTCGGGGGATCATCCAGGATCGACTCCGCGAGACGTTCGGTCCGGCGGGAGCGATCGCGGGCGCGAGCCTCCTGTTCGGGACCCTGCACGTCGCTAACTACGTCGGCCCGCCGGCGCGGATGGTCTCGGGGGTCTTCCTCATCACCGTCACCGGCGCGGTGCTCGGGTACGTGTACGAGAAGACCCGGAACCTCGCGGTACCGATCGCCGCGCACGCCGCCTACAACGTCGTCTTCTCGGTCGTCACGTACCTCCGCCTTTAGACGTCTCAGCGCGGTCGTCCCGACGCGTCCTTCCGGGACCCGACGCCGAATCGGTCTTCGCCCGTCTCCGTCGGACCACGGGCCGCCGGCGTGGGGGTTGCCCCGTAGTCACGGGGTCCGATACTTTCGTGACTGTTAAGTACCCTTCGCGGAGTAGGTTCGGACGCAATACGCTGTAGGGGTGTGGTGTCCCGAGTCCGGAAGGGCGACAGTAGATACGCGAGTCGTGGTAGCCTAGCCTGGCCCAAGGCGCAGGGTTGCTAACTCTGTGGCGTCAAGCCTCCGGGGTTCGAATCCCCGCCACGACGTCGTTTCCGAACCGGGCTTCCGGTTCGCGAGGGGCTTGCCCCCGAAACCATCGAAGCGTTTCCGACGCTTCGACCCCGACAACGATACCAGCTATGAGTGCAGAAGAACCACAGGACGAACCCGAAGACGATGAGGACCTTCGGTACTTCGTCCGCATCGGGCAGACGGACCTCGATGGGACGAAGACCGTGGAGCGATCCCTCATCGAGATGAACGGCATCGGGCGACGAACGGCCCGCATCATCGCCGAGGAGGCCGACGTCAACCGCCAGGCGACGTTCGGCCGCCTCGACGACGACGAGATCGACCGCGTCGTCGATCAGGTCGAGAACTACGCGGACGCGGTCCCCGAGTGGCTCACGAACCGCCGGAACGACTTCTTCTCCGGCGAGTCCACCCACGAGACCGGGAACGACCTCTCGATGACGCGCCGGCAGGACATCAACCGCATGAAGATGATCAACTCCTACAAGGGCGTCCGCCACAACCGCGGCCAGAAGGTCCGCGGTCAGCGCACGAAGTCCACCGGTCGTACGGAAGGGACCATCGGCGTCAACGTAGAGGAGATCCGCGAGGAGGCCGAGGAAGAGGCCGCCGAGGAGGGTGATGAGGAATAATGCCGCTCGGAAGCAAGACGAAGGCCTACGAGACGCCGAACCACCCGTTCCAGGGCGAGCGCATCGCCTCGGAGCACGACCTGGTCGGCCGCTACGGCCTCAAGAACAAGGAGGAACTCTGGCGCGCCCAGTCCGAACTGCGTTCCTACCGCCGCGAGGCGCGAGCGCTGCTCGGTCGCGCACAGGGCGACGCCGAGGCCGCCGCGAAGCGCGGCGACGAGTTCCTCGCCCGCCTGAAGCGCATCGGCGTCCTCGACGAGGAGGACGGCCTCGACGACATCCTGTCGCTCGAGATCAACGACGTCCTCGAGCGTCGCCTCCAGACGGTCGCCTACCGCGAGGGCCTGGCGAACACGCCCGAGCAGGCGCGGCAGTTCATCGTCCACGGGCACATCGTGGTCGGCGAGGGCCGCGTCACGCGACCGTCGTACAAGGTCGACGTCGACGAGGAGCCGGAGATCGCCTTCGACGGGACCAGTCCGCTCGCGGACGATCTCCACCCGGAACGCGCGGAGGACCAATGACATGAGCGAATCAGAAGACGGCAAGTGGGGCATCGCCCACGTGCACGCATCGTTCAACAACACCATCATCACCGTCACGGACCTGACGGGCGCGGAGACGGTCGCCAAGTCGTCCGGCGGCGCGGTCGTCAAGCAGAACCGCGACGAAGCGTCGCCGTACGCGGCGATGCAGATGGCCGAGACCGTCGCCGAGGAAGTGCTCGCGGCCGGCGTGGAAGGCGTCCACGTCCGCGTCCGCGGCCCCGGCGGCAACCTCCAGAAGAGCCCCGGTCCGGGCGCGCAGGCGACGATCCGAGCGCTCGCCCGCGCCGGTCTGGAGATCGGCCGCATCGAGGACGTCACGCCGATCCCGCACGACGGGTCGCGCGCTCCCAAAGGAAAGGGCGGATTCTAACCCATGGCAGAGGACTACGACGTTGAGTTCATCGAACGCGAGGACCGCTCCGCCCGGTTCCTCGTCCGGGGCGTCACGCCGGCGTTCGCCAACGGCATTCGCCGGGCGATGATCGCCGACGTGCCGACGCTCTCGGTCGACACCGTCCGGGTGATCGAGAACTCGTCGGTCATGTTCGACGAGCAGATCGCCCACCGACTCGGGATGGTGCCGCTGACGACGCCGGACGGCGGGTTCGAGAAGGGCGACGAGGTCACCCTCAGTATCGACGTCGAGGGGCCGAACACGGCCTACTCGGGCGACCTCGTTAGCGCCGACCCGCAGGTCGAACCCGCGGACGACAACATCCCGATCATCGACCTGAAAGACGACCAGCGGCTCGAACTGGAGGCCGACGCGGTGCTCGACACCGGGAAGAACCACGCCAAACACCAGGGCGGCGTGGCGGTCGGCTACCGACACCTCCAGTACGCCGAGGTCGTCGACGACGCCGGCGAGTTCGAGGAGCAGGAGCCCCACATCCTTCGGGGCGTCCTCGAAGAGCGCGAGGCGGAGCACGCGGACGCCGACGCGACGAACGGCGACCTCGTGCTGACCGAGGCGTTCGACAACGACCTCACGAACCGCTACCCCGGTAAGGAGGTCGCGGTCCACGACGTGCCGAACGCGTTCGTGTTCCACGTCGAGACCGACGGCTCGTTCACCGTCGAAGACCTCGTCTCTCGCTCCGTGGACACCCTGGAGGACCGCGCGACGGAACTCCGCGAAGCAGTCCAACTATAGTACAGATGACCCTTCACACCGGTTCCCTGACGGCCGCTCGCTCCGGCGAGAGCCGCGGTGCCGTCTATCGATCGGCAACCGAAACTGGTTTGAGGGGGCGCGATAAAGCCATCAACGCCTGCAAGGGTGCGACGTGCAGGGATAGCCAAGTCAGGCCAACGGCGCAGCGTTCAGGGCGCTGTCTCGTAGGAGTCCGCAGGTTCAAATCCTGCTCCCTGCATCACTTCTTCCATCAGGAGGTACGTTATGAGTAAGACAAATCCGCGGCTGAGCAGTCTTGTCGCCGAGCTGAAATCGGTGGCGCGGGATGCGGACGCGAACGTCTGGCAGGACGTCGCGGCCCGCCTCGAGAAACCACGCCGAACGCACGCCGAGGTCAACCTCGGCCGGATCGAACGGTACGCCCGGGAGGACGAGACGGTCATCGTCCCGGGCAAGGTTCTCGGGAGCGGCGCACTCCAGAAGAGCGTCACCGTCGCCGCCGTCGACTTCTCGTCGACGGCGGAGACCAAGATCGAACAGGTCGGCGAGACCATCGACCTCGAACGGGCGATCGAACGGAACCCCGAAGGCAGCAACGTGCGGGTGATCCGATGAGCATCGCGGAGTTCGAGGCCGACGTCGTCGTGGATGCGCGAGACTGCATCCTCGGCCGCGTCGCCAGTCAGGTCGCAACGAAAGCCCTCGACGGCGACCGCGTCGCGGTCATCAACGCGGAGGACGCCGTCATCACGGGCGACGAGGAGAGCGTCATGTCGAAGTACCGGAAGCGCCGGGAACTCGGCTCGGACAGCGGGCCGTACTACCCCAAGCGTCCGGACGGGATCCTCAAACGGACCGTCCGCGGCATGCTCCCCTACAAGAAACAGCGCGGCCGCGAGGCGTTCGAGAACGTCCGCGTCTACGTGGGCAACCCCCACGACCGCGACGGGGAGGTCCTCGACGGTACGTCGCTGGACCGACTGTCGAACATCCGCTTCGTCCATCTGGGCGATGTCAGCGAGCAACTGGGTGCTAACGTCACATGGTAACCAACACGAGCGGCAAGAAGAAGACCGCCATCGCCCGCGCCACCGTGCGCGACGGCGACGGCAAGGTCCGTATCAACTCCCAGCCGGTAGAGCTGGTCGAACCGGAACTCGCGCGCCTGAAGATGCTGGAGCCGTTTCGCATCGCCGGCGACGAGCGCGAACAGGTCGACATCGACGTCAGCGTCGAGGGCGGCGGTATCAGCGGGCAGGCGGACGCAGTCCGCACCGCCGTCGCCCGCGGCGTCGTCCAGCACCTGAGCGACGCCGAACTCCGCGACGCGTTCATGGAGTTCGACCGCTCCCTGCTGGTCAACGATGTCCGTCAGTCCGAACCCAAGAAGTGGGGCGGCCCCGGCGCGCGGGCCCGCTACCAGAAGTCCTACCGCTAAGGTGATAGCATGATGGTACCAGTCCGGTGTTTCACGTGCGGCACGGTCGTGGGTGAACACTGGGAAGAGTTCAAGGCGCGTGCCCGAGAGGGCGACGAGGACCCCGAGAAAGTGCTCGACGACCTCGGCGTGGACCGCCACTGCTGTCGTCGGATGGTCGTCTCGCACAAGGACCTCGTCGACGTCGTCTCCCCGTATCAGTGATGTCTCGACAGGAACGATTCACCCGGTACGAGAAGGCCAGGATCCTCGGCGCGCGTGCGCTGCAGGTGTCGTACGGAGCGCCCGTGCTCATCGACACCGACCAGACGGAGCCGATCCTGATCGCGGCCGAGGAGTACGACGAGGGCGTCCTGCCCTTTACCGTTTCGAGGAACATGCAATGACACTCATCACCACTGTCCGACTGCGCCGCGTGCTCGACTCCCGCGGGAACCCCACCGTCGAAGCCGACGTGCTCACCGAGAGCGGCGGCTTCGGCCGGGCGGCGGCCCCGTCCGGGGCGAGTACCGGCGAGTACGAGGCGATCGAACTGCCGCCACAAGAGGCGATCGCGAAGGCCCGCGAACTCGCCGTCCCTCGACTGGAGGGACAGGTGTACGCCGGCAACCAGCGCGACGTTGACAACGCCCTGCGCGGCGCGGACGGCACCGACGACTTCTCGGAGGTCGGTGCGAACAGCGCCGTCGCGGTCAGCATGGCCGCGGCCAAGGCCGGCGCTGACGTGCTCGGCGCTCCCACCTACCAGCACCTCGGCGGCACGTTCCGCGGGGAGAAGTTCCCGACGCCGCTGGGCAACGTGATCGGCGGCGGCGAGCACGCCGCGGACGCCACCCACATCCAGGAGTTCCTCGCCGCGCCGGTCGGCGCGCCGAGCGTCTCCGACGCGGTGTTCGCGAACGCCGCGGTCCACCAGGAGGTCGCCGACATCCTGGACGAGCGCGGCGTCCCCTCCGGCAAGGGCGACGAAGGCGCGTGGGCACCGTCGATCGACGACAGCGAGGCGTTCGAGATCATGGACGAGGCGGTCGACACCGTCGCCGACGAGTTCGGCTTCGAGATCGGCTTCGGCCTCGACGTTGCCGGTGCCGAACTGTACGACGCCGACGAGGACGGCTACGTCTACGGCGACAGCGTCCGCGACACCGACGAGCAGATCGAGCACATCGCGGACCTGGTCGAGGAGTACGACCTCGTCTACGTCGAGGACCCCTTCGACGAGGACGACTACGAGGCGTTCGCCGAACTGACCGACCGCGTGGCCAACGAGGCGCGCAGCGCCTCGGAGAGCACGAGCGGGCGAAGCCCGCGAGCGGACCGGACGCTCATCTGTGGCGACGACCTGTTCGTCACGAACACCGAGCGCCTGCGGACGGGCATCGAGAAGGGCGCTGGCAACAGCATCCTCATCAAGCCCAACCAGATCGGCACGCTGACCGACGCGTTCGACGCCATCGAGCTGGCGGGCGAACACGGCTACGACTCGGTCGTCTCGCATCGCAGCGGCGAGACGGAGGACGCGACCATCGCACACCTCGCCGTTGCGACCGACGCCCCGTTCATCAAGACGGGGGCCGTCGGCGGCGAGCGAACCGCCAAGCTGAACGAACTCATCCGCATCGCGGACGACGCACTGTAACTATGGCAGACAACGACACGGACCAGGAAGGGCTCGACGCCGCCAAAGAAGCGGTCGACCCCGAGCCGGCCGAAGGGGCCGGCCCGGCGGCCGACACCGACGCCGAGCCCGCCGAGGAAGCGACCGCCGAGGACGCCGCGGAGGCGACCGAGGACGAACAAGAGGGTGCCCTCGACGAGGACGTCATGTCCGACGAGGAGGCCGACCTGCTCATCCCCGTCGAGGACTACCTCGGCGCGGGTGTCCACATCGGGACTCAGCAGAAGACCCAGGACATGGAGCGGTACATCCACCGCGTCCGGACCGACGGGCTGTACGTGCTGGACGTCTCGAAGACCGACAGCCGGATCCGCACCGCCGCGGACTTCCTGGCGAACTACGACCCCGAGCAGATCCTCGTCACCTCCTCGCGCCAGTACGGCCGGTTCCCGGCCGAGAAGTTCGCGGAGGCCGTGGGTGCTCGCGCCCGCACCGGGCGTTTCATCCCGGGGACGCTGACCAACCCCAAGTACGACGGCTACATCGAACCGGACGTGCTGGTCGTCACCGACCCCATCGGCGACGCGCAGGCCGTCAAGGAGGCCATCACGGTCGGCATCCCGGTCATCGCGATGTGTGACTCCAACAACGGCCTCGGTAACGTCGACCTCGTGGTCCCCACGAACAACAAGGGCCGAAAGGCCCTCTCCGTGGTGTACTGGCTGCTGGCCAACGAGACGCTCGACCGCCGCGGCGCGGAACCGGCCTACTCTCTCGACGACTTCGAGAGCATGGTCTGATCCCCGGCAACCGTTTCAGTTCTCTCGGCGCGACCAGGTCCGTAGCGACGCGGTCCGACGCCTATCGCTACTTCTCGACGTGGTCGTCCGCCGGCGTCCGCGCGTCCCAGTGAAGCGCCCGCCACGAGACGGCCGCGCCGGCGAGGAACGCGCCCGCGGCGAGGTATATCGGTCCGAGGTGGACGAGGTGGTCGTAGTCGTACGCGGCCCCGAAATGCGGCGGGATCGACACCGCGAGTGCCGTCACCATCGTCGCGACGGCCGTCGCCCAGGCCCACGGGTAGCCACGCCGGACGCCGTACCACGCGAGACAGACGACGCGAGAAGACGGCGTAGCCGACGAGGACCGCTCCGGCGACCGTCATCAACTGTGCGCCCGCGTGGCGAGCCCTGTGGGTGTCGTCGCTCATCGGTCGCCCTACGACGGCGAGTCGGGTATACTGCCGGCCTCCGGGTCCCCGGCACCCTCGCTTTCATGCGAGTCGAGTCCTAATCACCGTCGATGGCAGACACACCGCCCGGTCCGAAGGGAGAACCGCTGTTCGGCGACAGTCGGCGGTACGCTCGCGACCCGTTCGGCTTCATCTCGGCACTGGAGGAGGCCTACGGCGACGTCTCGCGGTTCGACATGGGGCCGATGGACACCTACGTCGTCTGCGCGCCGGAGACGGTCGAGCGGGTACTCGTCTCCGACTCCGACCGGTTCCGCAAGCCGGAGTTCCAGGGGGACGCGCTCGGCGACCTACTGGGCGAGGGACTGTTGCTCTCGGAGGGCGAGACGTGGGAACACCAGCGAGACCTCGCGCAGCCGGCGTTCTCGATGCGGCGGCTGTCGGGGATGGCCGGTCGGATCACCGACCACGCCGAGGAGCGGGTCGCCGAGTGGAGCGCGGGCGACGTGATAGACGTCGAGGACGCGATGACGCGGGTGACCCTCGACGTCATCCTCGACCTGATGATGGGCGTGCAGTTGCCGGAGGACCGCGTCCGAACGATACAGGCGCAACTCGAACCGCTCGGTCGCCGGTTCGAGCCCGACCCGATCCGGTTCGCCGCGCCGGAGTGGGCACCGATGCCGGGAGACGCGAAGTACGAACAGGCGCTCTCGAAACTGGAGGAAGTCATCGACGGCATTATCGACTCGCGGGAGGGGACCGTCGGCGGCGAGGACGGCCCGACGGACTTCCTGTCGATCCTGCTTCGAGCGCGCGACCAGGACGAACAGCCGCCGGACAGGCTCAGAGACGAGATGATGACGATGCTGCTGGCGGGCCACGACACGACGGCGCTGACGCTGACGTACACGTGGTTCCTGCTGTCGGAGCATCCGGAGGCGGAGCGGCGCGTCCACGAGGAGATAGACGCCGTCGTCGACGACGACCGGCCCGGGGCGGAACACGTCGCCGAGTTCGAGTACGTGGAGTGGGCGATCAAGGAGGCGATGCGGCTCTACCCGCCCGTCTACACGATCTTCCGGGAGCCGACCGAGGACGTGACGCTCGCGGGGTACGACGTCGAGGCTGGCACCTCGATCATGCTTCCGCAGTGGGGACTGCACCGCTCCGAGCGGTTCTGGGACGACCCCGAGACGTTCGACCCCGAGCGGTGGCGGCCCGAGCGCGCGACGGAGCGCCCGCGGTTCGCGTACTTCCCGTTCGGCGGCGGGCCGCGCCACTGCATCGGCAAGCACCTCGCGATGCTGGAGGCGCAGATCATCCTCGCGACGGTCGCCGGCGAGTACCGACTGGAGTTCACCGGTGAGACGCCCCTCTCGCTGCTCCCGTCGCTGACGGTCCACCCGGAGCAGGAGATGACGATGCGGGTCGCGGAGCGGTCCGAAAACCCCTAAGCACCTCGGCGCGCAGGCACCCGTATGACCGTTTCCAGCGCTCCCGGGAAGGTGTACCTCTTCGGGGAGCACGCCGTCGTCTACGGCGAACCCGCGGTCCCCTGCGCGATCGAGCGCCGCGCGAGGGTGACCGTAGAGGAACGAACCGACAGCAAGCTCCGGGTCCACGCCGAGGACCTCTCGATCGACGGGTTCACCGTCGAGTACGGCGGCGACGCGGACGGCCGCCCGGACGTCGACGTCGCCGAGTCGCTGGTCGACGCGGCGATGGGCTACGTCGAGGCCGCCGTCGACCAGGCGCGCGACGCCGCGAGCCGCCCCGACGCCGGCTTCGACATCACCGTCGAGAGCGACATCCCGCTGGGGGCGGGTCTCGGCTCCTCCGCCGCCGTCACGGTCGCCGGCATCGACGCCGGCACGAGGGAACTCGGCGTCGAACTGCCGGCCGAGGAGGTCGCCGACCGCGCGTTCCGCGCCGAGTACGAGGTCCAGGAGGGGCAGGCCTCGCGCGCCGACACGTTCTGCTCCGCGATGGGCGGTGCCGTCCGCGTCGAGGGCGACGACTGTCGGAGCATCGACGCGCCCGACCTGCCTTTCGTCATCGGCTTCGACGGCGGCGCGGGCGATACCGGGAAGCTCGTCGCCGGCGTGCGCGACCTCCGCGAGGAGTACGGCTTCGCCGCCGACACCGTGGAGGCGATCGGCGACGTCGTCCGGCGGGGCGAGGCGGTCCTGATGGACGCCGCCGAGGACCCGGACGGCGAGCACGTCGCCGAACTCGGCGACCTGATGGACTTCAACCACGGCCTGCTGGAGGCGCTCGGCGTCTCCTCGCGGTCGCTGGACGCGATGGTGTGGGCCGCCCGCGACGCCGGCGCGCACGGCGGGAAACTCACCGGCGCGGGCGGGGGCGGCTGCATCGTCGCGCTGGACGAGACGGAGGAGTCGGAGACCGCGCTCGAGTTCACGCCGGGCTGCGAGGAGGCGTTCCGAGCCGAACTGGCGACCGAGGGCGTGCGGGTGGAGTCGTCGTGATCGTCCTCAAACTCGGCGGGAGCGTCGTCACGGAGAAGGACCGACCGGAAACGCTCGACGGCCGGGCGCTCGACCGCGCGGCCGACGCCGTGGCGGACGCGAACGACGACCTCGTCGTCGTCCACGGCGGCGGGAGCTTCGGCCACCACCACGCGGAGGAACGCGGCGTCTCGACGACCGATGGGACCCGCGACGCCGACGACGTGCTCGCCGTTCACGGTGCGATGACGACGCTGAACCGCTTCGTCGTCGACCGCCTCCGGGAGCGCGACGTGCCGGCGCTCCCCGTCCACCCGCTTTCGGTGGCGTCCCGGGACGACGCCGCGCGGCTGACGCTGCCGACCGATCAGGTCGCCACGATGGTGGGTGAGGGGTTCGTCCCCGTCCTCCACGGCGACGGGATCGCCCACGCGGGCGAGGGCGTTACCGTGCTCTCGGGCGACGAGGTCGTCACGCGCGTCGCTTCGTCGCTGGACGCGGACAGGGTCGGCGTCTGCTCGACGGTCCCGGGCGTGCTCGACGCCGACGGCGACGTGATCCCGCGGATAGACTCGTTCGACGAGGTCGCGGACGCGCTGGGCGGGAGCGCGGCGACGGACGTCAGCGGCGGCATGGCCGGGAAGGTGCGTGAACTGCTCGCGCTGGACCGCCCGGCCTCAGTCTTCGACCTCGACGGCCTGCCGGGGTTCCTGTCCGGCGAGCGGCCGGGAACGACGATCGACGGTAGCAGCGATTGAAACTATGTACACATCGAACGGCACCTCGGGTGCCGTCGGAGTGTGTCACTGCGTTCTATCGCTGCTACAGAGCCCCGTCTCCACCGCGTACCCCCACGTTTCCATCGCCTCGTCCTCGTAGAACGACAGCGCCGCGTCGTTGCCGGCCCGGTTCGCCAGCGCGACGTCCTCGCAGTCGCGCTCCGCGACCCACGCCTCGACGACCCCGAGCAGTTCACTGGACGACGACGCCGACGAGTGCGGCGTCCCGGGGAGCCGCGTCATCGGAAACGGCGTGGCCGCCCGCACCGCCCTCGTACAGCCCGAACAGTCGGTATCTCCCCGTCGCGCCACGACCGTGACGGACGCCTCGTCCTCGTGGCTCCGGAGTCCTCGCAGGAGCCGGACTGCGGCGTCCCGCTCGGCGTCGGTGGTCCGTTCTGTGACCCCCGTCGGCATGGCCGGGACCACGGAGCGCGGGGATATCAGCGCACCGCCGGCGGGCCAGCAGTTACCGCGCCCGTTCGCGGGACGTGACCGTCCGACCCAGCAGGAGAAATACGTCGGTCGACGGGCCGGTGGCCGTCGTCCGGACGCGTTACCGTCCGAAAGTGAACTCGTTGACGGCGTCTCCGGACTCGTCGTCGGTCGACGTCGCCGCGTCGTCGTCCGTGCCGTCGGGTAGTTCGTCGATGACCTCGGCGTCAGGTGCCGAAGTCTCGCCGGCGTCGAGTCGACGGTGGTCTCGAACCGGTCGAGCGTCTCGTCGCGGGGCACTCGGCGACCACTCGGGAGAGCCTGATTTAAGTAGTACCCTTCGTGGGCGGGTCGTCGTCCGGGACTTCTCATCCGAGTGGTTCATTTATGCTCGGGTTCTCCGTACGATATCGTGATCGGCATGCCGAAGCCGACAAAAGTCAAGTACTACCTGTATCAGATAGCTCGGTCCGCTCAGTTGTCGGGGCCGATCTGGGTGCTGTTTCTCACCTCCCGTGGCATGTCGTTTACGCAGGTAGGAGCACTCGACTCCGCGTTCGCGGCGGTCATCGTTCTTGCGGAGCTTCCGACAGGCTATATAGGCGACAGGATCGGGCGGCGCAACGGTCTCCTGTTGAGTGCAGCGCTTGGGACGATCGGTTCCGTCGGATTCGCTTTCTCCTCGTCGTTCGGGCCGTTTCTCCTGCTGTACTCGCTGGCAGCACTCGAACAGACGTTCCGCTCGGGTACCGAGGACGCCTGGCTCTACGACATGCTGGATGAACGGTTCGATAGCGACCAGTTCTCGGCTGTTCGTGGCCGCGGAAAAGCGCTAGGACAGGTGACTGGCGGGGTGGCAGCTATCGCCGGTGGCGCACTTGGGGGTATCGACCTCGCGCTTCCGTGGCTGGTCTCGGGAGGCTCAACCGCCGTCGCGTTCTCGGTCTTACTGACGTTCCCCGAAACGGACAGCGCTGATGGAGACGACGACTCGTTCGATGTGACGGCTGCGTTCGAGACCGTCCGGTCACAGCTCATGGGTTCTGCTCTCGTTCCGTTCGTGCTCTACGCCGGGGTCTTCTACGCGGTGATAGCTGGACTCAACTATCTCGTCCAGCCGGTAGCGAGAGCCTCCGGGATCAGCATCGCGCAGATCGGGCTGTTGTACGCTGGCTTCCGAGCGTTGTCTGCCGGCGTGAACGCGTTCAGCGGACGGATCGAGGAGGAGATCGGAAGTCAGACGTGGTTCAGGGTGGTTCCGCTG
>PXSA01000003.1 GCA_003023565.1 Halobacteriales archaeon QS_9_68_17 | reverse complement strand
CTTGCTCGCGGCTTCGCCGCTCGCACTCCGCGGCGCGTAGCGCCGCGCTCCGCTCGGTCGCGGGGAGACGGCGGCGTCGCCGCCGTACGACCGAACAGACGTTATCGGTCGCCGAGGCACTCCTCGATCCGTTCTGCGGTCCGGTCGGCGGTCCGTTCCCAGTCGGCCGGCCAGTCATCGCCTCGCTTCGGCGGCGTGAGGTCGAAGTCGACCGGCTGGTAGGAGAGCCGGTCGATCGACTCGGCGGCGGTTCGTCCGACGAACTCCGCGTTCTTCCGCTTCGACGAGACGCTCCCGTCGTTCAGGTCGTAGTATGCAGTGAACACCTGAGCCACCGCGATCCGGTTGCGGTCGATCCGGTCGGCGCTCAGGTGGCGAAACAGCTTTGCGGTGTTGTCCGCCGGGTCGGCGCGACGCCACTCTAGTTCGATGAGGACGAGGTGGTCGTCGTCCCCGCCGGCGATGTCGACGGGCGTGCCGGCGATCCGGTGTTCCGTCCGCCAGGAGAGCCCCGAGCATGACTCCGCGAGCCGGTCACGAAGATGAGCTTGCACCGCCGACGCGAACTCGCCCATGGCTGTCGATTCCGTGCGAACCTTCTGAATCTTCGGATCGCGGACAGGCGTGCAGTGTCCGCTATCGCGCACACTCGCCCTCCGAACCGCAACGCCTTACGCCGGCGAGCGCCACCGCCGAGTATGAACACGATTCGCGTCGTCCGGGGGACGGCGACGGGACCCACGGAGATGTCGTCGTACGACGCCGCGCTGGCGGCGGCGAACGTCCACAACTACAACCTCGTCCCCGTCTCGTCGGTCATCCCGGCCGACGCCGAGGTCGATCCGGTCGGGACCGCGCCGGACCTCGGTCCGGCGGGCGAACGCCTGCCCGTCGTGGCGGCGCGAACGTCCGTCGCCGGCCCCGGGCGCGCCAGTGCAGGCCTCGCCTGGGCGGTCTCCGAGGAGGGACCGGGGCTGTTCTACGAGGCCGCGGGCGAGACCGGAGCCGAAGACGTCCGCGACCGCGTGCTCGAAGGGCTTTCGACGGGGCAGGAGCTACGAAACTGGTCGTTCGACGAGGCGAGCCACGAGGTCGCGACGGAGCCCGCGGAACCGGGAACGTACACCTCCGCCGTCGTGCTGGCGGTGTACGGCGAGAGCGAGTCGTTGTTCTAACGACACGTTGCCCCGGTCGATCCCTTTTTACGGGGGAGGGACGTAAGTCGGATAGCACCATTCTCATGAACGGAAACACGCCGTACGCCGGAAACCCCGGTATTACGCAGGCCGGCAAGCGTGCCACGGCTGATCTCCCTGAACTCACTCGGGACCAGAAGCGGACGCTCCGTCAGGACGTCTCGCGCATCGCGGCCCGAACTCGCGAGTATCTCCCCAGCGAGTACGTCGTCGACTCCGAGATCTCTCACGGTTCCGGCGGTCCGCAGGTGACCGTCGCCGTCCGACCCCCGGTCGGCCACCCTGTCTCCGCCGGGTTCACGCCGGACGAGGACGACCTCGACGGCGAGGACCTCATCGCCGCCGAGGACCGCAACGAAGTCGCCCGCGGTCTCGCCGCCAGCGCCGCCCTACAGGTCAAACAGGCCATGCAGGACGGCGTCACGCCGACCGCGCGGTAGGCTAGTCACTTCTTCAGAGAACGCTTCGGTAGCGGCCGCGTCGTCGATTCGTCGCCAATGGCCGGAAGCGCGGTGAGGAGCGGACGCGACGACCCGCGGGACCCACCGAAAGGCGCGGAGCGTCTTCCGAGCCCGCACCCACTCCGTTCGTGCGGACGGGGAAGGGCAGGCGTCGCGCAAGCACTGCACCCGCGAGCGAACGAGCACAGCGAGTGAGCGGGCAATCCGACGACTGAACGGCGCGAGCGGGGCGAGCGAAGTGAAGGAGGAGTGAGTTCGGTCGAGCGTTCGCCGAGGACTGCGAGCGTGTCCGCCCCCGGCGGACCGCTCGTCACGCCGTGATCGAGAGGGCTTCGCCGTCTCGTCATCACGGAAATCGCAGAGCGGTTTCCGAACGACAGCGCAAAAGGTCGTTCACTTCCCCCAGAAGGGGTCTCGCTTCCGCTGTTTGTCGAGGTACTGCTGGAGCGCCTCGAACTCGTCGGCGGGGATGTCGTCCGACAGCTCCTGTTCCAAGATCTTCGCGTGTTTCTCGGGGAGTGCCGTCCACAGTTCGTCGCTTTCCTCTATCTGGCGGCCGACGGTGGGGCCGTCGATGGCGACGGAGACGCGGTCGCCGCGGCGGGCCTCGTCGACGTCCTCGCCCTGCTCCTGGATCCCCTTGATCTGGCCGACGCGGTCGGGCTCGTTCCCCTCGAAGAGGACGACCCGGGAGTTGTTCTTGACCGTGCCGGCGAGCACCTCGACGCCGACGACCGCGGGGTCGTTCTGGCGGAAGGTGTGGTCCGGGAGGATGCGGAAGCGGGCGGGTCGGGAGATGTTCTCGAGGACGGTCTCCTGCTGGGCCTTCTCGATCCCCTCGACGTACTCCTCGTACTCCTCGATGAGCTGATAGATGACGTCGCTGGTGAAGAGGTGGACGTCGTCGCGTTCCGCCTGGTCCTCGGCGTCGCCGAGCACGTCGACGTTGAAGCCGAGGATGGTTCGGTGTTTGTTCTCGTCGGCGGTGTCCGCGACGCTGGCGTCGCGCGGCGCGACGTCGCCGACCTCGGCGCGCATGACCGGCACCTCGGCCTCTTCGAGGGCGTTGGCCATCGCTTCGAGGCTGCCGAGCGTGTCGGCCTTGATGACGACGCCCTCCTCGCCGGTCGAGACGGCGATGTCGGAGAGTTCGGCCTCGACCTCTGCGACGACCGCCTCGACGGGACGGTCGCGGACGACCCGTACCGGCGCGCCGGCCATGGCCTCGTCGAGTTCGGGCGCGGCGATCTTCACGCCGGACGCGGCGGAGATGGAGTCGACCGTGTCGAAGCGGCTCTCCGTCCGGATCTCGGCGAGCGGCCGCGGCTCGAGCAGGGCGCGGACCTCGGTGACGATGGGGTCGTTCTCGCCGCCGACGACGATGGTGTCGTCCCCCGCGACGGTGCCGTCGTAGAGGACGACGTCGGTGGTCGTCCCGAAGCCTTTCTCCTCCTTGACTTCGAGGACGGTGCCGACGCCGGGGCCTTCGACGTCTATCTCCATCGCCTCTTTCATGTAGCGCTGGGAGAGGCCCATCATCACGGTCAGGAGGTCGGGGACGCCCTCGCCGGTCATGGCGGAGACGGGGACGACGCCGACGTTGTTCTGGAAGTTCTGGACCCGCCAGTACATGTCCGCGGAGAAGCCCTCGTCGGAGAGGTTGCCGATGATCTCGTAGAGAGACTCGTCGAGGTCGGAGCGCACTCGGTCGCTCTGTCGGTCGTACGTCCGCTGGATCGGGGCGTCCTCGTCGGCGTTCCACCCGGGGACGGCGTCGACCTTGTTCGCGGCGACGATAAACGGCGTCTCGGACCGCTTGAGGATGTCGAGCGCCTCTAGCGTCTGTGGCTGGAAGCCGTCGTTGACGTCGACGACGAGGATGGCGATGTCGGCGAGCGCGCCGCCGCGGGAGCGAAGCGTCGTGAACGAGTGGTGCCCCGGCGTGTCGATGAACAGCAGGCCGGGGAGGTCGAAGTCATCGGGGTCGACGAGTTCGCCTGCGATCTCCGAGATGACGTCGAGCGGGACGGCCGTCGCGCCGATGTGCTGGGTGATCGCCCCGGACTCCCCTTCGATGACGGCGGAGCCGCGGATCTTGTCTAACAGGCTGGTCTTGCCGTGGTCGACGTGGCCCAGAACGGCGACGATGGGGGTGCGAAGGGATTCTGACGGGTCGCGTGTTTCGGTATCAGACATAGCTAACCACCGGAGAAGGTTCTCATGTAGAAGTACTCTGCGCGGCATTTAATTGTATCGTCATCCCGCCGTCCGGCTAGATACCGCCGATTCAGCGGCGAGGTCGCTGTGGAGGCACGAACGACACGAAACACGGTCGTCGCCCGACCGCCGGGTCCCGAGAGGGGACCTCGGCCGACGGCGTCCGAGTGCGCCACGCGGTCGTCGGCGACCCGGAGCGTTACGCGGTCCACGAGGCGACTCTAGTCGTAAAGCGGGTCCTCGTCACAGTCGCCGCCGATGTCGTCCCAGTAGCCGCTGGCGGCGACGTGCGCGCGGATGTCGTCGGCGTCGGTGACCGCCTTCGGACCGAGGCCGGCCGCGGGGTCGCGGGCACCGTCGGGGGCCGTCCGAGCGCCGCCGTCGCCCCGGCGCGGCCCTCGGTGGTGACCGCCGACAGCGGCCTGTCGAACACGTCGAAGTGCTCGTCAACGCCCTCCGGCGGCCGGGTGAACAGGGAGACGACGACCAACGTCGCCGACGACAGGGCGAACGCCGGGAACAACCCGTGACTTCCTCCCCCCTACTCGCTCGCTTTCGCTCGCTCGTTGAGGGCGGGGCTTCCATGAGGTTGTCGGACTGCGTCTGACAGCCCGTGAGACGTGATCTCACGAACGCGCTTTGCAGACACCGAGTCGGTGTCCGTAGGGAGCGCAGTCTCCACAGGCGTTAACGAGACGCTTCGCGTCTCGTTCGCATCCTGGAAACCAAAGGTCTCCAACGGTCGGAGGGTCTTCGATCCTCCTCGACACCAGGAATCCCCGATTTCTGGGGACGTCCTCGGAAACGCACCGCGTTCCTGATGGGCTGTACAAGAGCGTCGCTCCTGTGAACGCTGTATCCTCACTCTACTGCGTCCGCAGAGCGCGAAGCGTACCGATGTGCGAACGAGAGCTTCGCTCTCGTTAACGCTACTCGGTTTCCGGCCTGCGTTGCTCCTCGAGGACGGGGCATTAGCGCCTGAATTTCAGGTAAAACGCCATGACGCCCGCCCCGAAGGCGTTGCCGGGGACGCCCGGCGTGAGCCACCCGCTCATCTCGGAGGCGCGCTCGGAGACCCCGGTGACGACCGGGCCGACGCGACGGCCGCCGATGACGTAGACGGAGTCCATCAGCTTCGACGACCGCAGGCCGATGCCGAGGAGTACCGTCAGGTAGGCGGCGAACGTGCCGAGGACCCGGACGCCGGCGAGTCCGTCAGCCACCGTCATCACCTCCGTACTTCGCGCGGAGGTTCCGTTCGCGCCGATCTTCCCAGAGGTAGTACACGACGAGCACGGTGAGAAAGACCACGAACGGGACGATCAGTCCGAGCCAGTCGAGGGTGCTCGTTCCTGCCACACCGAGAAGACCCACGATACGACGGACAGATCTCACGGACGGTTCGGCGTCGCTCCGCGATGAATTAAAACATGCCGGACAGTCATCCGCCCCGTGGCGTTTATATTTCATTAGTCGGAAAGGGTCTGTATGTCCGGCATACTGGCAGAGAACCTCTCGGGGAAAGACGTCATGGGGTCCGACGGCACCGAACTCGGGATGCTGTACAACATCACGATGGACCTCCGCACTGGGGAGCTCAACGACATGATCGTCGAGCCCACCGAGGAGACCCCGAAGCGTAGCATCGACTTCGAGACCGACACGGGCGGCCGGTTCCGCGTTCCGATATCGCGCGTTCAGGCTGTAAAGGACTACATCGTCGTTCAGCGGTAGATGTACGTTCTCGATTCGTCCGCTTTCATCAACGAGTACCACACCGACGAGCAGACGGCCACGGTCCCGATGGTCCGGGAGGAACTCGAAGACGAGAGCGCCTACCGGTACGACGCGATGGAGGGGTCGGGGATGCACATCCACATCCCCGGCGACCAGACCACCGAGAAGGTCCGCCGCGCGGCGGAGGAACTCGGCGACCTGGAGGAGCTTTCTACGACCGACAGTCGCCTGATAGCGGCGACGTTCGAACTCGACGGGACGCTCGTCACGGACGACTACGCGATGCAGAACGTGGCGGAGCGGTTGAACGTCGCCGTGGAGGTCATCGCACGGGACGGCATCGCCGAGGAGCGCTCCTGGCTGTTCCAGTGTCAGGGTTGCGGACGCGAGTTCGACGACAACAAGGACAGGTGTCCGATCTGCGGGAGCCCGCTCTCGCGGAAGAACCCGTCGAACGCCTAGGACCGACGCTGGGCTTCGGTCCGCTCCAGCCCGCGCTGAATGAGCTGCCGCAGAACCTCTTCCTCGGTGAGTCCGTACTCCCGGGCGAGCGCCTGCACGCGCTCGTCGACGTCGTCCTCACAGACGACGGAGTACTGTCTGACCATGGACGTATCTGTTGCCGTATGGGAATAAAACCCTGTCAGACGGTCGTCAGACGCTCAGTTCGGGAGGCCGCCGGTTAGCTGGAGGTACTTGAGCGCGAACTGGACGGCGTTGAGCGTGCCGTGGATGAACGCCGGCACGAGGAGGTTCCCCGACCCGGCGTAGAACGCGCCGAGGACGAGCGACAGGGTGAAGATCGTCGCGAGGCTCCCGATCGTTCCGGCCGCGCCGCCGGAACCGTACGCCGGGAGATGGACCAGCGCGAACACGGCGCTCGCGATGACGACCGCGCTGGCGCGGGAGAACGAGTCGTACAGCGACTTCTGGACGATGTTCCGGAAGAGCAGTTCCTCACCGGGGCCGATCACGAGATAGGAGATCGGAACGAGCAGCAGCAGGATCTCCGGGTTCCCCTGCTCGGCCTGCTGGATGACGGAGTGCTCGGACGACGGGACCCCGAACGCCTGCATGGCGATCGAGACCGCGTAGAGGCCGACGAAGATGGCGACGACGCCGCCGACCGCCAGCCCCGCGTCGCGGAGCGAGGGGGTCCGGACGTCGATGAAGTCGAGGTCGCGGTCGGAGAGACGGAGGTACGCGACCGCCGTGACGCCGGTGCCGAGACCGAGACCGAGCGCGCCGACGAGTTGCTGGCGAAGCGGCGTCAACTCCGTCCAGATCGTGACCCCCACGAGGACGTAGATCACCAGCGAGGCGACGTTGAGCGCCAGATACCCCAGGAGACCGATCCCCGTGCTGACGAACGCGGTCCGGAACATGGTCGCGAGCCTGGCGTCCGGGATCGCCCGCCAGTCTGCGACGGCGGCGAGGACGCCGCCGACGCCGCCGACGACCGCGCCGATAGCGCCGACCGCGAGCGCGGAGAGTCCGAGCGGGAGCGCGGCCCCCGACGACCCGGCGACGAGCGCGTAGCCGCCGACACCGACGACCGCGAGCCCCGCCGCCGTGGCGAGGGGCGCGGCGAGGCGGTTGTCGAGAACGTCGTAGCGCCGACCGAAGAAGGCCGCGAGCATGACGCCCGCGACGGCGACGCCCGCCCCGGCGACCGTCACGTCGTCGAGGACGTCGTTCGTGAACAGGAGGACCGCCGCCGCGAACGCGACGCCGGCGAGGGAGGCTCCCGCGTCGGGGGCGAGGGACCGGTCCGGTGAGGACGCGTACTCTCCGGCGACTGCCGTGTCTTCCATGCGCCCGGCTACGGCCTGCGGAACAGTAAACGCTGTTACTCGACGACGAGCCGTTCCTTCTCGGCGACGGCCTCGGCCGCTCCGAACTCGCCGTCGGCCTCCTCCGGATCCCGACGGGTTTCGGGATCGCTTCCCGGTCCCGAGACGCCGCCGAGCAGGCCGCGGGCGGCGCGCTTGCCCCACTCGACCGCCGGCTGGACGAACGTGTCGACGCCGTACAGTTCGCCGGCCAGCACGCAGGCGGCCTCCATGCCGTACAGCAGTTCGCCGAGGCCGCGCTCATTGACGCGGTCTATCTCGACCCTGACCGACGGCCGGCCGGCGTCCGCGAGGCTCGCCTCCGTCGCCTCGAACTCCGCGTCGAGCAGGTCGCCGAGCGACGACCCGCCGAGGTACGACAGCCCGTCGAGGTCCGTCTCGGGGATGGCGCGGTCCGCTCGCTCGCGGGGCCGGACCATCGTCACCACCTTGTCCCGGGGGCCGGCGCGGTACAACTGCAGTTGCGAGTGCTGGTCGGTCGCGCCGAGCGCGCGGGCGGGGGTCTGGCCGAGGCCGTCCTTTCCGAGGCTCTCGGCCCACAGCTGCGCGAACCACTCGGCGTAGGTCTCAAGCGACTCGGCGTACGGCATCATCGCGTTGACCGACGCGCCGCGCTGGTCGAGCGCGTACGCGGCGGCCCCGTAGGCGTACGCGGGCGACTCGAACAGCGATCCGGAGAGGCTATCGGCCCCGTCCCGAGCGCCGGCCAGGACGGCGTCGACGTCGTGGCCCTGAACGGCCGCGCAGGCGAGGCCGACCGTCGACAGCACGGAGAAGCGGCCGGGGACGCCGTCGGGGACTGCCAGCGCCGGCAGGTCGTGTTGCTCCGAGAGGCGGCGGAGCGGCCCCGCTTCGCCGGTCGTGACGAAGGTGCGCTCGGTCCAGTCGACGCCCGCCGACTCCATGGCCTCGCGGACGACGAGGAAGTTCGACAGCGTCTCCGCGGTCGTGCCGGACCGGGAGACGGCGTTGACGACGACCGAGGAGAGGTCGAGCGAGTCGAGGAGGGCGGCGACGTGCTCCGGGTCGACGTTGTCGAGGAAGTAGGCGTCCACGTCGGAGTCGAGCGCGTCCGCGAGCGTCGCCGCGCCCAGCGCGCTCCCGCCGATGCCGACGGTCAGCACGGCGTCGGGGTCGTCGAACCGGTCGACGGCCACCCGGATGGCGTCGGGGTCGACCGTCTCCGGGAGGTTCAGCGACGCGTAGCCGTGCTCGCCGTCAGCGCGGCCGGTCTCGATCCGCTCGTGCGCCGCGGCGACGTCATCGTCGAGGCGTTCGAGCGCCTCGCGGGAGACGCCGGGCGACGCGACCGTCGAAAGCGCGTTGCCGAGGTCGACGTACATGGTTGGAGTCGCGGCGCGGCGCTATAAGTCAGTACCGCGTTCGGCGCGGCGTATCGGACCGCTTATTCCGCGGTCGTCCCAACCGCCGCCAATGGCCGACGCAGACGACGGGCGGACGTACCGCGGCCTCCCCGGCGCGTTCCCCTACGCCGTCCGGACGAGCGACTCGTGGGCGTTCCGCGGCTACGCCGTCGTCGCCGCGCTGGTGACCGCCCTCGTCACGCTCCTGCTGGGGACGGCCCTGGTCGTCCTCGTCGCGAACACCGTCGGCACGGCCGGCGGGTCGCTTACCCTCTCGCGGTCGTTCTACGTCCTCGTCGGACTGCTCGTGGTGATCCCCGTCCTCGCCCCGGTGTTGCTCGTCGCGCGCCGCCACCGCCGGGTCGGGAGCGACGTGCGCTACGACCGCCGCCTCGCGCTCGCCGGGTTCGGCTTCCTCGTCGCGCTGTACGTCGGTCTCGTCATCACCGTCCCGCCGGCGCAGCGGACGCCCCCGTCGGGGCCGCTCGCGCCCCTCATCGAGGTCCTGTACGCGGTGCCGCCCCTCGCCGGCCTGCTCCCGCCGCTGTTCGCCGCTGCCCTCATCGCGCTGGCGCACCGGCGGTGGCGGTGAGTCGCTCACGCGTTCGAGCACAGGCGTCACGCTCAGCCGTCCTCGGCGTCGTCGCGGTAGAGCGGGTGGGCGTCGCCGACGAGTCGCTCGTACGCGAACAGGACGCCCGCGTGGAACTCCACGAGGACGACGACGCTCGCGACGATGATGGCGACCTGTAACGGCGTCGAGAGCAGTCCGAGCGAGACGATGAGCGTCGTCGCGCAGGCCGGCGGATGGACCGCGTCCGTGGCGACCATCGCCCAACTCGTCAGCACGATAGAGAGCGTCGCCCCGGCGGCCAGGCGGAACCCCTCCGCCGAAGCGGCCGCCGGAGCCGCGGTGATCGAAACGCCCGCGGCCACCACTGTCCACGCCAGCAGCCCGGCGACGGCCCCGATGAGGTGGCTCCCGACGACCCGGAGCATCTCGCGCTGCCTGACGCGGCGCTCGAAGGCGAGGACGAACGCCGACGGGCC
Source organism: Halobacteriales archaeon QS_9_68_17 (assembly GCA_003023565.1). Lineage (GTDB taxonomy): Archaea > Halobacteriota > Halobacteria > Halobacteriales > Natronoarchaeaceae > Halostella. The sequence goes on along the minus strand of PXSA01000003.1, from coordinate 24,903 downwards.
GAGACTCGGGAAGACGAAGGGCTGGCCGGTCAGCCACGCGATCGCTCCCAGGACGGTGAACAGCAGTCCGGCGTAGAGGCTCGTCCCGACCCGTCGTTGCATATCCGGCGTCGTCGTTCGGCCCCCAAAAGGCCACCTGATCGGTCGGCGGCGAACGTCCGCGCGCCGGATCGACGAGAGCGTCCGCACCGACGACCGGTCAGGGGGCCGACGACGGTCGAGTCCCTAGTTTTTACTCCGTGAGAGGTCGTGAGGTCGGCATGGCCACCGTGGTCGAATTCACCGTCGGGGCTGAGGTGTTCCCGCTGGGAAGCGTCTTCTCGGAGCTGGAGGGGGGAGTGTCGGTCGAACTGGAGCGCGTGGTTCCGCGGGACGACGGCTCGGCGGTGGTGCCGTACTTCTGGGTGCGAGGCGTCGATGTCGACGAGATCCTCCCGCACTTCGCGGAGCATCCGGGCGTCCGCGACATCGAGGTCGTCGACGAGTTCGAGACGCAGTACCTCCTGCGGTGCGGGTGGGTGCCCGAGTACGCGGGGATCATCGCGGGCCTCACCGAGACGGAGGTGACGCTGCTCGTCGGCGAGGGGACCGAAGACGAGTGGCGGTTCGAAGTCCGCGGCGACAGCCACAGGGCAGTCGCCGACTTTCAGCGGTACGCGAACGAACACGGTATCTCGATAACGGTCACGGCGGTCCAGTCGCTCACCCCGCAGGAGACGAACAGTTCGTTGACCGACGCCCAGCGGGACGCCCTGCTGACGGCGCTCGACTGCGGCTACTACGACTCGCCCCGCGAAGCGACCATGTCCGACGTTGCCGACGCGCTCGGGGTCTCCCAGCAGGCGGTCTCGTCCCGGCTTCGGCGCGGGACGCGCCACCTGATCGAGAACACGTCGGGCGGGGCGGAAAACAGCCGCTCGTCCGGAGAGTAAGCTCGTTTCTTATAAATTGGTTGTTAACACAGGAGTAGCGGGGTTGGGACGCGAGCGCCGATCGAAGGCATGGAGATCGTCATGGGCCGATGTACGAAGTGCGGGAATCAGCAACCGGGAGAGAAGACCGACGCTCGCGTGGAACCCCTCGCCGACGGCGGCTGCTCGAAGTGCCAGAGCAAGACGTTCGCGGTCGCGGAGTAATGAGCGACCAGCGATCGACAGCCACGCGCGAGGAGCCCGAGTCCGGCGGCGAGCCACAGACGTTCGGGCGGTGCACGGAGTGCGGGACGGTCTACCCGGCGCAGATCGCTCCGGGCGGAGAGGTGCGTCCGGTCGGAACGGACGGGACCTGTCACTGCGGGAACGACGAGTTCGCGACTCCCACCGGGGAGTAGTTCCGTCGCGCGCTGCGGTTGTCTCTCCTTTGCGTCGGGTTTCACGGCCCGCTTCGGGACGGACGTTACATCGACGAGCGGCCGATTCGCGTCGTCGCGGCCGAACGCCGCCGCGTCCCGACCGACACCGGCAAGACCCCGGCGGAGCTATCCCCGACCATGTCGGAGAAAACGGGAACGTTCCTCGTTGCCCACGCGGACGAGGGGTCGGCCGTGTTGCGCGACGTCGAGGACAGTCAGGTCCACACGCTGTCGTCGAACCCAGGCGTCGAGGCGGACGACGTGGTCACGGCGACCATCGCGCCGGACCCGCCGCTGGAGGTGACGTGGCAGGTGATCGCGGTCGAGGAGCGCCGCGCCGTCGACCTCGTCGACAGCGACCTCTCGCCGACGCAGCAGGCGGTGGGGATGGCCGAGGGCCAGGCGGTCGGCGACCTCGTCCGCGAGGAGCGCGCCGGCACCGGCGAGATCCACGTGCTCAAGGTGCCCGAGGGGACCGCCGACGAGGCCGCGCAGGACGTGCTGGAGGACGAGGCGACGCTCGCCCGGGCCGCGCGACTCGACGCCGTCCGCGTCGAGGTGCGCAGCGCCGACGGCATCGTGAACGTCCGCTACCTGCCGGAGTAGGCCAGCGGGCGACCTCCCGACGACCTGTCCGCCGACTCGACGGAACTGCGACCCCCGGAGCGAGCGGCGCTCCGACGGGTCGCCGTCCGTCAGCCGCTCCGTCTCCCGCTCGAACTCCTCGTCGCCGGTCTCGCCCGCGACGTACCGCTCCTTGAGGTCCCGCTTGCGGTCCTCGGTCGTCGGTTCGACCGTCGCCGAGACGTCGAACTGCCGCGGGGTCGGGCACTCCTCTCCGAGCCGTTCGACGAGCGCCGCCAGCCGGTCGCTACGGGGGAGCGACGCGTTCCGGAGGACGGAGACGACGGTCGCCGCGAGAAACAGCAGCGAGAAAAGCGTGAGGACGACCGCGACCCACTCCCCGGCCGCCCCGAGCATCGCCAACAGCACGAACTCCTCGCCGTAGTGCACGCCGCCCGACAGCACCGACAGCGCCTCCAGGGAGCCCGTCAGAGCGACGGCGATCAGCAGAATTCCGGAGACGACGAACCCACCGAAGTAGAGCCAGTGACGGGACACCGTACGCCGGGCGTCGTCGCCCCGGGAGACCGAACGCACGGCTCGGCCTCCGGGGGCGGAGAGCGGTCCTCATAGTGATTGTTGTGACTCTTTACCGCTGGGCATTCGTCAAACCCTAGTTTCGGGCCGTGAAACTGCCGTTAGCGCGATGCAATGCCGAAAAAACTCACAACAATCACTATCAGGCCGTCGGACCGTCCGCGCTCTGGACGCGCCATCCGCCCTGCAGGTCGCAGGCCTCCCGGACGTCGAACTCGAACTCGGTCCCGTCGCCGACCCGGTCGCCGCCCTCGACCGACTCGACGCGGAGCGGCACGTCGAGCGTGTTGCCGCAGCAGCCGACGCCGACGAACTCCTCCCACGCGTCGCCCTCGGCGGCCTCGTCGCGGGTTCGTCGGAGGAACGCGCGGAAAGAGGGCTTTTCCACCTGAAAGCGTCCCCACTCGCTCAGGTCGGCCGGATACGAGACGACGACGGTGTCGGCGGTTTCGCTCATGTCTCCGGGTAACCGCTCGCGACACATAGGTACTGGCCCGCGTGCTCCGTCCTCGGCAGAGCCGCGTTAACTCGTCTCACTCCTTCTCCGGGCCGTTATCGATATAAGAAGGCTTATTCAGCGCGGCTACGCAACTCGCGGCCATGGTAGAGTTCGAAGTACCGGAAATCGACTACACCCAGTACACGAACCGCCAGCTGGTGACCGTTCCGCTGGCTGTGTTGGCGGTCGCGCTGGCGGTTCTTCTCGGGTGGTATCTCTTTACCGGCGCGCCCGTCGACCTCGGCATCGAGTTCACGGGCGGGACGGAGCTCACGATCCGGACCGACGAACCGCGGTCGGAGGTCCGCGCCGCGTTCGAGCAGGAGCCGACGTCCGTCCGGGCGATACAGGGCGAGGAGAACACGTACATCGTCGAGTTCCAGTCGTCCGACATCGGGGAACTAGAGACGCAAGCGGCGGACGCGGGTTACGACGTGCGGTCTAGCTCGACGACGAGCCCCAGTTTCGGCGATCAGGCCCAGACCGAGGCACTGTACGGCGTCGTCATCGCCTTCGTCGGGATGAGCCTCCTCGCGTTCGTCTTCTTCCGGACGTTCGTGCCGAGCGTCGCCATCGTGGCCTCCGCGTTCAGCGACATCGCGATCCCGCTCGCGCTGATGAACGTCGTCGGGATCGAACTGTCGCTCGGGACCGTCGCCGCCCTCCTGATGCTCATCGGTTACAGCGTCGACTCCGACATCCTGCTGAACAACCACATCCTGCGGCGGTCCGGCGAGTTCTACGAGAGCACCCACCGCGCGATGCGGACCGGCGTGACGATGACGCTTACCTCCATCTCGGCGATGACGGTGATGGCCATCACCGCGTCGCTGTTCGGCATCGACCTGCTCCGAGACATCGGTATCGTCCTCGTCTTCGGTCTCACTGCTGACCTGATGAACACCTACATGCTCAACCTCAGTCTGCTTCGCTGGTACAAGTTCGAAGGGGTCGCACGATGAGCGCGCTCGGGACCATCCGAGAGAACTGGCGCGTCTCGATCCTCGTCGTCCTCCTGACGCTCAGCGCGGTCGCGCTGTTCGTCCCCGGCGCGGTCGTCGGGTCGGACGGTAACCAGTCCGTCGAGAGCGACGGCCCGACCAACCTCCAGTACGGTATCGACCTCGCCGGCGGTGCGCGGATCCGCGCGCCGGTGGTCGGCACGACTGCGGAGGACGCGCAGTTCGACGACGGCAATCGCGTCGAGCGGCAGGTCGCGAACGAACTCGGTCTCGAGATCATCGACGTCCGGGCGAGCCGACAGTCCGACACCGTGGAGGGGTTCAACCGCAGCGTCTCCGAGAGCGAGTTCGAGAGCGCCCTCGCCGCGGCGAACGTCTCCCACGGCGAGGTCCGCGACGGCGTCACGGGTCAGACGCGACAGGACATCATCGAGACGCTCGACCGCAAGATCAGCGAGTCGGGCCTCGCCGGCGGCTCGGTGACGCAGTCGACGACGGCCTCCGGCCAGCGGTACATCGTCATCACGGCACCGAACCGCGACCGCGAGGAACTGCGGGACCTGATTCAGGACCGCGGCGACGTTCGTATCGACGCCACTTATCCCGGTCAGAACGGGTCGGGGGAGTACGCTCAGGAGACGGTGCTTCGCGGCGCGGACATCGACGTCGGGAGCACCGTCCAGCAGGACCAGCGCACCGGCGAGTACTACGTCTCAGTGACGCTCAACAACAGGAACGCCGCGGAGGACTTCGCCAACAACCTCACTGAGGCCGACTTCGCCGAGAACCCGAGCAGTTGCGCCTACGACCTCAACCGGGAGAACAACACCGACCCCGGCTACTGCCTGCTGACCATCGTCGACGACGACATCGTGTACGCCGCCGGCGTCCGCAGCAACCTCGCGGACAGCTTCCGGAACGGCGACTTCGCCGAGGACCCGTCCTTCCGGATGACGGCGCGGAGCGAAGCCGAGGCGAGCAACCTGCGCCTGAACCTCCAGGCCGGTCGCCTCGCCGCGCCGCTGAACTACACCGCCGCGCAGACCTCGTACATCGAACCCGCGTTCGCCGAGCGGTTCAAGACCAACTCGCTGATCACCGGTATCATCGCGGTCATCGCGGTCAGTCTCACCGTCTACTTCCGCTACGGTAACGCCCGGATCGCCGCGCCGATGGTCGTCACGGCGCTGTCCGAGGTGGTCATCCTCCTCGGGTTCGCGGCGGCGATACAGTACCCGCTGGACCTGTCGGTGATAGCCGGGTTCATCGCGGTCATCGGTACCGGGGTGGACGACCTGATCATCATCGCCGACGGGGTGATGGCCGAGGGCGAGGTCGAGTCCGGCCGCATCTTCCAGAACCGCTTCCGCAAGGCGTTCTGGGTCATCGGCGCGGCCGCCGCGACGACCATCGTCGCGATGAGCCCGCTCGCCGTGCTCAGCCTCGGCGACCTCCAGGGCTTCGCCATCGTCACCATCCTCGGCGTGCTGGTCGGGGTGCTCGTCACGCGGCCCGCCTACGGAGACATCCTCCGGTCGCTGGTGACGCGGCGCTAGAAGTCGCCCAAGCCCGACTGCTCCGCGGCCGCGAGGACGTCCTCGCAGGTCGCCCACGTTTCCCTCGCGAACGGCGGCACGTCGCCGCGTTCGTCGACCCACGTTTCGAGAAACTCCCGCGTCGTCGGGTCGCTCGGATAGCCGCTACCGACCTCCCCGTACCCCGCCGCGTAGCGCGCCATCTGCGCGTCGCGTTCCACCTTCGCGACGACGCTCGCCGCGCCGACGACGGCGTGGTCCTCGTCCGCCCCGTGCTCCGCACGGAGGTCGACGTCCGCGTCGACCCGGTCCGCGACCCGCCGGGCGAACCGCGCCTCGCTCGTGTCGCAGGCGTCGACGACTCCACGCATGCCGTCGCCGACGACGGCCCCGAGCGCCTCCGCCTGCGCGGCGACCGCGAGCGAGTTCATGTCGGTGTCGGCCGCGTCGATGCGCTCGGGCGGGACCTCCGCGACGCCGACGGCGACGCGGTCGTCCGCCCGCAGCCGCTCGGCGAGCGATTCGCGGCGCTCGGGCGGCAGCCGCTTCGAGTCGTCGACACCGCCGGGAAGCGCCGCCGGGTCCTCGACCGCCACCGCCGCCGCGAACATCGACCCGAGGACCGGCCCCTTCCCCGCCTCGTCGGCACCGAACGCGTCGCTCATAGGGGCGACCTGTGCCGGCGAAAAGAAAACAGTTCGTGTTCTCGGGAGTCCGCCGCCGCCCGCTTCTCGGTCGCCTCGTCGGCCATGACCGAGAGGTCGTCGACGAGTTCGTTCTCGACGTAGTAAGCGGCTTTCAGGTGATGCTCGGACAGGTCCCGTGGCGTTTCTATCGTCATCCGTGATCCCCGGCCCGATCGAACGGGGTGCTGTGCATAACCAGACAGAGCAAACCACGAGACGGCGATACGATCGCGGGCGGACCTGTAAAAACGACCGGGTGAACTCGTACGGACCGCTGTGAGTCATCTCCGGAGCAACCGTACGGTCCGGGTTGCGCCGGTAACCAGTACAGGGGTCCGTATCAGTCGTCCGCCGGCGGCACCGCCGGGTCGGCATCGTCGCGGCCCTCGTGTTCCTCATCGAGGTCCGCTTCCGCCTCGTCGACCTCGTCTTCGGGTTCGTACGCCGGTTCGCGCTCGGGCGTGGAGTCGCTCTCGTAATGGTGGCACATCGGAGATCCCCTCCATGCTATGGTACGGCTTGGCACGGAAAAAGCTTCGGTCGTCGGGACCGCGCTGTCGTCGGGCGGTCGGATGGGACCGCGACGGCCGGCCGCGGCAACCCGGCACGCGGCCGCCCGTACTCGGCCTATTCCCGCAGGTACTCGGGCGCGTCGAACGGTTCCTCCTCTCCCCGCACGTCGACGACGTCGAGCGCCGTCACCTCGGCGTCGACGCCCATCAGTCCGGCGAGGCTGGGGTCCGTCCGGCCGCCGTCGCCGCTGACGAGTTCCTTGACGTAGAGGCCGCCCTCACCGTGGAGTTCGAGCGTCGCGTGCGTGTCGTCGTCCAGCGTCCCCCCGATCTCGTACACCTGCCGGGTGCGGGTCGTGCTCGCCCGCCGGTGGTCGACGCGCTCGGGCGTGTACTGCTCGACGGTCGCGCCGTCGAGTTCGTCCAGCGCGGTCGAGAGGTCTTCCGCGGCGATAGGCCTGCCGAAGGTGACGTCCATCCTGTAGGTCTTGCTGGCGTCGAGTTCCTTCACCCGTTCGACCATCTCGTGAGTCGCCAGCGCGAGGTCGGTTACCTCGACGGTCCCTTCGGCGGCGTCGTTGATCCGCGCTTCCAGTTCGTCGGTGTCCGGCGTCCGGAAGCGTGGCTGCTTCACCTCGACGACGAACGGGCGGCCGCGTTCGAGCATCCGCGCGTCGACGTCCTCGCGGCCCGCGCCGTGGAACACCGCCTCGCCGCCCTCCATCGCCTCGCGGACGGTCGGCGCGACGAGCTCCTCGACGCTCTCGTCGTAGAGGTAGCCGCTCCCGCCGCAGTAGTCGCAGGCCTCCTCGCCGTCGTCGCCGAACTGCTTGCCGCTCCCGCCGCACTCGCGGCAGGGCCACTCCGTCTGCGGGATGTCCCGCTCCAGCTTCCGGTAGCGCCCGTAGACGAACGCGGGGTTGACCTGCACCTCAACGTCGCCCTCGCGTTCGAGGTTGAGCAGCGCGAGCACGTCCGGGCGGTCGAAGTCGACGTCGGTCCCCGTGAGCCGGCCGACGCGCTTGCCCACCTCGCGGTTGAACTCGGACTTGAACGACTCGCCCGCGTCCTCGGGCAGGCCGGCCTCCTCGCGGAGCAGGGCCTCGTTCTCCTCGATGAGCGGCGGCGTTCGCGTGCCCACCTGATACGTCTCGAAGCGGACGCCCTCGACGGTCTCGGCGACCCGCTCTGCCCACTCGCCGAACTCGTCGGAGCGCCCCTCGCAGACCCAGCACTCCTCCGGCGACGGCGGCTCGTACGGTTCGTCGTCCTCCAGGGCGGCGCTCACGCGGAGCGCCTTCCCCCGTTCCGCGTTCGTCAGTCCGAAACTCCGGTCGGCGAAGCAGCGGCCGAGACAGGAGTCACAGACCGGCCCCGCGTCGACGACGGCGCGGGCGTCCTCGGTGACGGTCATACCCGAACAGAGACGGGGCGGGGGTAATTGCCTTGCCATTCCGACGCACGTATTGGGGTCCGACGATCACCCATCGATATGCGCCAGTTCGTCATCATCGGCCACGACGCCCCGACGACCCCGGAGTTCTCGCTCGACGACATCGCCGGCGGTGCCGGCCGCCTCGACGTGCTCTGTCGCTGCGTCAACTCCGCTTTCTTCCTCTCGCACGACATCCGCGAGGACGTCCGCGCCCACCTCGTGCTCGCCGACGAGTTCACGGTCACGTTCGAGGGCAGCGACCTCCACCGGCTCAACCCGGACGAGCGCTCCACCGCCGCGCTCGTCCGCAACGCCCTCGACGAGCGCGAGGAAGCCATCGGCCACATGCCCATCGAGACCAGCCCCGGCGTCTCGCTCACCCGCCGCGGCGTCGAACCCGTCCTCGACGCGGTCGTGAGCGAGAGCACCGTCGTGCAGCTCCACGAGGACGGCGACCCCGTCGTGGACATCGACCCCCCCGAGGACCCCGCGTTCGTCCTCTCGGACCACCGCGACTTCACCGACGCGGAGGCCGACCTGCTGGCCGACGCCGCCGACCGCCGCGTCCGCCTCGGCCCGGAGCGCCTCCACGCCGACCACGCCATCACCGTGGCGCACAACTACCTCGACACCGCCGGCTTCGAGCGGTACTGATCCGCAGGGGGCGTCCGTTCCGCAACCGTTAAAAACAACCCCACCCTTGTTTCCGGTGCGGGCCGGTGGGGTAGCTTGGTATCCTTCGGCCTTCGGGTGGCCGTAACCGCGATTCGAATTCGCGCCGGCCCACTTTTCCCGCATCGCAACGACGAGGAGCGTAGCGACGAGTCCGCGATGCATGGTAAATCGCAGCAAGCGAATTCGAGCAGGCGAGTCGCAGCGCGTGAACGAGGTGAGCGCGACCGTCTCGCCGAGTTCGACATTCGCGCTGGCCCACTACCCTAATATACCTTTCCCACCTTTCACAGACACTTAGCGGCCGCTGTGCCGCGGTGGGACGATGAGCGGAATCCCGTCGCTCGGGGTCCCCCGGCTTCTGCGCGAACTGCGAGGACTAAGCCTGACAACTCGATAGGTTAGGGAAAACAGGTACGTCCGAAATTACTCGATACCAACCCATTTCCAGGTGAGTTCGCCGTCAGATGCAATGTCGATCGTCCAAACGTACTGCGTTGGAATCTCGATCCACCGTTCAATTGTTGCTCCATCTTCTAGTTCTGCAATCACTTTCACGTGACCGCTTTCTTCAGATCCTCCGACCGTCCTCACTTTCATGACAGAATTGGGAGATACAGTGTAGCGTTCGTCAGTACGAAAATTTAAGTCAGAATCGGCCATCATAGCTTTCGTGTCGGTTTGGGTGCTTGGAACAGGTTCAGAGACCCTCACATGGACTATGTGCTTAACTCTATCATCATTTTCGATTCGGACATCCCCTTTCTCACCTCTCTCTCTATTCATACATCCAGCGACTGACATTATACTGATCAAAGCCAAATCTTTACAGAACGTTCGGCGGTTTACTAGGAACATACAGTTAATGAAATGTACTCGGAGTCATTGAGTCGTATCTTGTTTGGTAGAAGGATCGGAGTGATATTCCTTGCGCTAATTGTGATCTATTTCCTCCCCCCGATACTACTGGGTGGCCAATTTCTGTACGAATCACCGGCTGCCCCGATTTGGGAACTATCGTATCAAACGAGCAGCATGATGGGTTGCAGTTCCCTTTCGTGTGTGCCTGTAATTATGATAATATTCATATCATATACCTATCTACTATCAGTCGTTATTAATATTGTGCATATGGAAGCAGTAAGCAAACTCGTAAACAAATAGCTGATATTCACAGTAGTTCTCCCTGTGTAGGTTGTCTAATACTTTCCTATACGCCACTCAGATAGACGGTGACTGTTGCGGAGTTCGATATTCACCGAGGATAACTGTTCGACTGCCGGCGATTCGCCGGCAGTATCACCGGGGAGGGGTGGGACGCGGACGACCCGACAGGGATATGTACTATCACCCGGATCGTCATCTCGAATGAGTTTCGGACGCGGCGCTGACGGACGCACCGCGGGTGAGAACGATGGCTGATTCCGGGCCGGCGACCGCCGGGGCGACGGCGGCCGACCACCCGACGCTCGTGCTCGTCTGCGGCCCGCCGGGCGTCGGGAAGACGACCGTCTCCGAATCGATCGTCGAGCGCCTCGACGCCGTGCTCGTCCGGACCGACGTCGTCCGTCGGGATGTCACTCCCGACCCCGAGTACACCGAGGCCGAGCGAAAGCGCGTGTACGACGAACTGTTCTCCCGCGGCCGTGCCGCGATCCGGCGCGGCGACGACGTCGTGTTCGACGGCACGTTCCAGTACCGAGACCTCCGCCACCGGGCGCGGTCGCTGGCGGACGACCTCGGCGCGGAGTTCCGCTCCGTGAGAGTCGAGTGCGCGGAACCGGTGGTCCGGGAGCGGATCGAGGCGCGCGAGGGCGGCGAGAGCGACGCCGATTTCGAGGTCCACAAGCGGATCCGGGAGGCGTTCGACCCGCTCGCCATCGACCACGTCACCGTCGACAACTCCGAGACGGAAGCACGAACCGAGCGACAGGTCGACCGGCACTTCTGAGGCGACGCCGGCGGTCGCGAGCGCCCCGGCGGACCGATAGCGATGGTCGACCCCGACACGCCCTCACCCGCCGCGATCTCCAAACTCGCCGGTGGTGTGAGCGTCGCCGCTGCCGGCGGGTTCGCCGGCGCGCGGTCCCTCGACGGCGGAGAGGACGCGGCGACCGAGGGCGTCGACGGCGACCCCGGCGACGGCCGCCGAGGACGACTTCGCGGGCCGCCTCCACGACGCCGCGCCGGTCCCGACGCCGTCTACGTCCACCGCGGGGGCGTACACGACCGAGGTACGCGACGTCGACGGCGAGGTCGGCGCGTTCCGCGTCAACTCGCCGGACGGCGATGACCGCGACGAAAGAGAGGCGGCGACTATCGACCGCCTCGCGGACGCGCGAGACCGGCCGGACCGCGCGAGCGAGCGGCCGGGCGAGGCGGCGGAGGACCTCCCGTCGTGAACGCGGTCGAGCGCCGCGTCGGGCAGGCCCGCCGGCGCAACGAGCAAGCGGAGCGGGCCGGCAAACTCCGAGCGGCGCGCCTCGGTTCGACGCCCTTTAGCCGCCGAGGCGGCGAGGTCCGGTAGATGCCACGCGCGATCGAGACGCGGGACTTAGTGAAGGAGTACGGCGACCTCCGGGCGCTCGACGGCCTCGACATCGCGGTCGAGGACGGCGAGTTCTTCGGCCTGCTCGGGCCGAACGGGGCCGGGAAGACGACGTTCATCGAGACGCTGGTGGGGCTGGTCCGGAAGACTTCCGGCGAGGCGCGCGTGTTCGGCCACGACGTGGTCGACGATTACCGGGAGGCGAGAGACGCCATCGGCCTCGCCCCGCAGGAGTACAACGTCGACCGGTTCTCCCCGTTCAAGAGGTCTTGCAGCACAAGGCCGGCTACCACGGTATCCCCGAGGACGAGGCCGAGCGCCGCGCCGACGAGGTGCTGAAGAAGGTCGGCATCTACGACAAGCGCGACGAGCGCTTCGACTGGCTCTCGGGCGGCATGAAGCGTCGCCTCCTGCTGGCGCGGGCGCTGGTCACCGACCCCGACCTCCTCATCCTCGACGAACCGACCGCGGGCGTCGACGTGCAACTCAGACACGACCTCTGGGAGATCGTGCAGGAGCTCAACGACGAGGGGGCCACCGTTCTCCTCACGACCCACTACATCGAGGAGGCCGAGCGCCTCTGTGACCGCGTCGCGATCCTCAACGAGGGGCGGAAACTGGAGGTCGCGAGCCCGGACGACCTGATGGGCCGCGGGACCGACACCATCTCCGTCCGCCTGCAGGACCCGCCGGCCACGGCCCCGTCTCTCGGCCACTTGGGGCGCGTCGAGAGCGCCGCGTTCGAGGACGGCCGCCTCGCGGTGAAAGCGAAGCGGGGCGGCCGCGCCGCGCCGCAGGTGCTGAACGAACTGGAGGCCCGCGGCCACGAGGTCGTCGACCTGGAGATCACCCGGACCTCGCTCGAAGAGGTGTTCGTGGAACTGACGAACGACGACCGCGACGAGGTCGACCGCGATACCGGGGGTGTCGAGGCGTGAGCCGTCTGCTCTCCGTGAGTACGCGGGCGCTCGTGAAGCGGGAGGTCCTGCGGTACGTCCGTCGCCCCTCGAACACCTTCCTCCCGCCGCTTATCACCAACGTGCTGTACTTCTCCGTGTTCGGGGTCATCCTCGGCGACCGGATCGACCGGATCCAGGGGTTCGACTACATCGTGTTCATCCTGCCCGGCCTCATCGTACTGGGGGCCATCTCGAACGCCTTCGAGAACGCCTCCTTCTCGGTCTTCCACGGGCGGTGGAACGAGTACATCCACGAGACGCTCACGTCACCGATGTCGTACACCGAGATGGTGCTCGCCTACATCGGCGCGAGCGCGCTCCGCGGCCTGGTCGTCGGCGTCATCATCGCCGTCGTCGGCTGGGCGTTCGAACCGGTCGGCGTCGCGCGGCCGCTCTACCTCGTCGCCTTCCTCGTCGTCATCTCCGTGCTGTTCGCCAGCCTCGGCGTCGTCGGCGGCCTCTGGGCGGAGGACTTCGACTACCTCACCGTCATGAACCAGTTCATCGTCCGCCCGCTCGTGTTCTTCGGCGGCGTGTTCTACTCGCTGGAGATCCTGCCGCCGCTGTACCGAACGCTGTCGCTGCTGAACCCGATGGTGTACATGGTTAACGGCGTGCGCTACGGCTTCCTCGCGTACTCCGACATCGACCACAACGTCGCGCTGGCCGTGCTGTCGGCGCTGACGCTGGTCGTGGTACTGGTAGACGTCGCGCTGTTCGAAAGAGGCTACGGACTCACCGACTAGCGGTCGGCCTTGTGCTCGGTCGACTTCGAGTGGCAGGTGGCGCACCTGTACTGGAACAGCCGGGACGACTCGTCCTGTAGGCGCATGAGGGACCCGCAGTTCGAGCATCTCGGGAGCATGGTAGAACGTTCACGTGGACCAACATAATTATTGTTGGTGTTCCACTGGTAGGCGTCGTCACGCTCCGCGAAACCGCCGCCGAGGGGGCCGAACCGCCCGAGTCGACCGGGGCGCTCCGGGCGTCGTCGACCGTCATCGCCGGTCCGGCGCGCTTTTGCCGTTCCCCTCCGAACCGCCGCTCATGTCCGACGACGGCGTAGACTCGACCGAGAGCGACGACCTCGCCTGGGAGACGCTCGACTCGCGCGTCGCTTACACCTGCCCGGGGTTCGACATCGTGAACGAAGACGCGCGTCTCCCGGACGGCAGCGAGACCGATTTCGACTACCTCACGGAGGGCGAAAGCGTCGTCGTTTTCCCGTTCACCGCCGACGGCGATGTCGTCCTCGTCGAGGAGTGGCGGCAGGCGGTGAAACGGGTCAACCGCGCGCTCCCCGCGGGCGGTCCGGAAGGGAACGACGACGACCTGCCCGCCGCCGTCCGTCGCGAACTGACCGAGGAGACGGGGTACGAAGCGGACACCGTCGAACACCTCACCACGGTCGAACCGGCGAACGGCTTCTCCGACGCCGTCTTCCACTACTTCGTCGCCCGCGACTGCACGCCGACCGGCGAGCAGGACCTCGACGACGACGAGACGATCAGCGTCGACACGGCGTCGTTCGAGGACCTCCGGGCGGCCGTCCGCGACGGCGATATTCGAGACGGTCGAACCGCGCTCGGCGTGATGTACTACGCGCTGTATGGGTGACGGCGCGTCGCCGGCGATGCCCGTTTCGCGTCGTCCGCGCAGAACGGAATCCTTACCCACGCGCCGGGGTAACGGCGAATCAATGCGCGACCACTTCGAACTCCGCGACGCGGACGTCGCGGGTCGCATCGGGGAACTGACCGTCCCCCGAGCGGGGGTGACCGTCGAGACGCCGGCGCTGCTGCCGGTGATCAACCCCAACCTGGAGACGATCAGTCCGGCGCGGCTCGCCGACGAGTTCGGCGCGGAGATGCTGATCACCAACTCCTACATCATCCACGGGAACGAGCCGCTGCGCGAGCGGGCGCTCTCGGAGGGCCTCCACGAGATGCTCGACTTCGACGGCGCGGTCATGACCGACTCGGGGTCGTTCCAGCTATCGGTGTACGGCGAGATCGACGTGACGCCGCCGGAGATCCTCGAGTTCCAGCGCGACATCGGGTCGGACATCGGCACGCCGGTGGACATCCCGACGCCGCCGGACGCGGCGCGCGAGACCGCGGAGACCGACCTCCGGACGACCGAGGAGCGCATCGCCGAGGCCGAGACGATCGACACGGGCGAGATGCTCGTCTCCGCGCCGGTGCAGGGGTCGACGTACCCGGACCTGCGCGAGCAGGCGGCCCGGACCGCGGACGCCTCGTCGCTGGACGTGTTCCCGGTCGGCGCGGTCGTGCCGCTGATGAACGACTACCGCTACGGCGACATGGTCGACGTGGTCGCCGCCTCGAAGCGCGGCCTCTCCGCGGACGCGCCGGTCCACCTGTTCGGCGCGGGCCACCCCATGATGTTCGCGCTCGCCGCCGCGCTCGGCTGTGACCTGTTCGACTCCGCGGCGTACGCGCTGTACGCGCGCGATGACCGCTACCTCACCGTGCGGGGGACACAGCAGTTAGACGGTCTCGACTACTTCCCCTGTAACTGCCCGGTGTGTGCAGAGTACACGCCGGCGGAGGTCCGGGGGCTGGGCCGCGACGCCCGCGAGGCGGAACTCGCGGCGCACAACCTCCACGTCACGTTCGCGGAGATCCGGCGGATCAAGCAGGCGATCCGCGCGGGGGACCTGCTCGAACTCGTCGAGGTCCGCGCCCGCGGCCACCCGGCGATGCTCGACGGCTACCGCGCCCTGCTGGACCACGCCGAGCAACTGGAGCGCGAGGACCCCACGTCGAAGGGAACCTTCTTCTACGTCTCCGCGGAGAGCGCCCGGCGACCGGAGGTGCTGCGCCACCGCGAGCGCCTCGACCGGGTCGACGCGCCCGCGGGCGACCTGCTGCTCACGGAGGGCGCGGACGTCAGCGGTTACGACGAGACGTGGCGGCTCGCCCCGCCGTTCGGCCCCGTGCCGCCCGCGCTCGCCCAGACGTATCCGCTGACCGCGGAGACGCCGAGCAGGGCCGACGACGAGGCCCGCCGGGCCGCCGCCGAGGCCGTGACGCGGTTCGCCGAACTGAACCCCGAGACGGCGGTCACGGTCGCGCACTACGGCTGGCCCGACCACGTCGTCCGTCGCTTGCCCGACGGCGTCGAGCGGATCGACCTCGCCGAACGCCAGTAGCGCGAGGCGACAGGCGCGTCCGCGACTCGCACTTCGCCGCGTCGACCCGTAACGACACCCTCATTCCGGCGGGGCCACTCTCGACGCGTATGACCGACTACTTCGAAGTCCACGAGCGCGACGGGGCCGCGCGGGTGGCGGAACTACGCCTCTCGGACCCGGTGACGACCCCCGCGCTGGTGGACAGCGCGGATCCACGATCCGCGGACGCGGAGGCGGGCGGCTCCGCCGAAGACGCGGACCGCGACGGGACGAGCGCCCGGGTGAACCGGGTCGTCCGCGACGCCGGCAGCCTCTGGCCGGAGGAGCGCGAACTCCCGGAGGGCAACGAGTCCGAACTGACCGTCCTCCCCCACCGCGCGTTCCCGTCGGGGACCGCCGACGAGGTGCAGGAGTCGTTCGCCGTCGACTACCCCGAGGTGGACTACCCGAACGCCATCGTCGTCTCGACGGACACCGCCGACGACTACGGGGTTCCGGCGTCGGACGATGCCGGGGCGGACCGGACTCCTTCGAAGTCCGGGCGTGCGGACGCCTACATCGTCTCGGGCGCGCAGGGGTTCGTCGGCCACGGCGAGGCGTTCCGCGACGCGGTGGTCGACCTGCGCGAGGCGATCCCCGCCGACAGCGCGCTCTACCTGCCCGGCGTCGCCACGCCGGCCAACGTCGCGACGCTGGTCTACGCGGGCGTCGACCTCGTCGACCCCGACAGGGCGGTCGTCAAGGGGACGCAGGGGAAGTACCTCACCTCCGACGGCGAGGCGTTCCTCGAGGACCTGACCGAACTCCCCTGCGCGTGCCCGGCCTGCCAGCAGTCCGTCGAGTCGTTCGACCGCGGTGACTGCACGGAGCACAACGTCAACGCGCTGGCGGCGGAACTGGCGCGGGTTCGCGAACGGATCCGGGCCGGCCGCCTCCGCGACTACGTCGAGGGGCAGGCCCGCCACGAGCAGTGGCTCACCGCCGCGTTCCGCGAGTTCGACCGGCAGTGGGGGTACGTCGAGGAGCGCACGCCGGTCTACCGCACGGCGGAACTCGCCGCGGCGACGGCGGACTCGCTCCGCCGGGCCGAGATCCAGCGCTTCGCCGACCGCGTCACCTCGCGGTACCGCAACCGGTTCGACAACCCGCTGGTGCTGGTGCCCTGTTCGGCGAAGAAGCCCTACAGCGAGTCCCGGAGCCACGGCCAGTTCCACGACGCCATCCAGTTCCGCGCGCACACGGTGTCGATGACCTCGCCCATCGGCGTCGTGCCGCAGGAACTCGAACTCACCTATCCCGCCCAGCACTACGACTCCGTGGTGACCGGCCGGTGGTCCGAGGACGAGAAACGGTTCGTCGCGAGCGTCCTGCGGCGCTACCTCGAACGCAACGACTACCCGCGCGTGGTCGCCCACGTGCCGGACGAGGGGTACCGCGACGTCTGCGAGCGCGTCGAGGCGGACCTCGATTTCGAGTACACCGTCGAGGACCACCCGACGACGACCGAGTCCCTCGCGAACCTCTCGTCGGCGCTGTCGGGCGAACCGACGTTCCCGAAGCGCGAGCGCGAGCACAACACCGTCCGCGCCATCGCGGACTACCAGTTCGGCGACGGCGCGGGCGACGACCTCTTCGACGAGGTCTCGACGCGGAGTCGCTACCCGAAGCTCCGCGTCCACGACGCCGACGGCGAGCAACTCGCGGCGATGGTGCCGCAGTACGGCGTGCTGGCGTTCACCCTCGCGGGCGCGCGCCGCTGGGTCGAGAGCGACGCGCCGACCAAGCGCGTCGACATAGACGGCTTCGTCCCCCACGGGAGCGTCCTCGCGCCGGGCGTCGTCGACGCGGACGAGGACGTGCGCGTCGGCGACGAGGTAGTTGTCGAGGGGCCGTCGGCGTTCGCTATCGGTCGCGCGCGGATGAGCGGCTCGGAGATGGCGGAGAGCACGCGCGGGATCGCCTGCTCGGTCCGCCACGTCGAGGAGAAGTAGGGCCGGTCACTGCACTACGTGCGCCAGCCGCTCGGCCTCGTAGGAGCACACGTCGCCGAGGACGTCGGCGAGACAGACGTGGCCATCGAGTCCCACGTCGTCGAGCGCCGCGTTGATCCGCTCCGCGCAATCGATCAGCCGTCGGACCGCCCCGTCCCGCGTCGCCGCGCCCCCCAGCACGAATCGGTAGGACTCCGTCTCGACGGACTGGGTCGCATAGAGGTTCCAGACCCCCTCGTCGGTCCGCTCGGCGCAGATGACGTAGTCCTCGCCGGCACCTCGGCTGAACGCGACCCGGTCGTCGCTCGCGGCCTGGCGCGTCCAGCTGCAGGGGAGGTCCGGCGGGTCGGGGGCCGAGTAGAGTCCCCCGACGGTCGGACGGTCCCGACGCGTCATTGCACGACGCCACCGCTCGGTGGCCGGTTCGTCGGCGCTGGCCTCGGTCTCGACCGATCTCTCCTCCGCGTGTTTGAATGAGGTCACGCCGGCTCGGTGTACGCCGCTCCGAGTCATAAGCACCGGATATCGTTCCGGACAGTTTCGCCGCTACAGTCCGAGAATCGGCGCGGGCGACGGGGTATATCGGCATACCCCCTCGGTTCGCCACCGATTAATTCCGGCGGATGGGGTCCTGTCACTCCGTAACATACGACCCCGGTCGCCTCGCGTCGCCCGGGCGCGGCCGACACTGCGTAAGTCGCCGTTACCGCTCTCTCGGCGAAGAAATTCGCTGTTACGGCCGTGGCGAGCGTCGACTGTGGCTCTCGATCACGGACTGTGCCCGGTCCGGCGAATGGGTTTTTGGGCCGCCGGTACGCAGGGACGCGTATGGACGAGGTGTCACTCGCCGTACCGAGGCCGATCGTCGACTCGCTCCCGGAGGACGAACAGACCGCCGCACAGGACATGCAACGCGCCGTGGAAGGGTGGGAACAGCGGATCAACCGCGCCATCGACGCGGCCGAGGACGACCGCGAGGCCGCGGGTTACGTCGCCGACGCGGTCGAACGCTTCGAGTCCCGCGCCGAGACGTTCGACGAGTTCGTACCCGAACTGCGGGCGTGGGGGCAGTCGCCCATCTACGCCATCGCGTGGCGGAACCTCTACGCGGACCTGATCGAACAGATCTACGAGCGCGACGACATCGCAGGCGAACTAGACCGGGAGCGCAACGCTCGACTGGTCGAGGACGGTATCCGGCTCTCGGACCGCTGACTCGCCCCCCGACGGACGGGCGCGGTCGTGCCGCCGACCTCGACGCGGTCGCAGCGCCGCCGCCAGGCCGCCGGAGGTTTATGCCGCTCGCATCCCATTGCGGCGACATGGAGATCGAGTTGCGGACGTTCGCCACCTTCCGGGACGCCGTCGGGCAGAAGGAGGTCACCCGGGAGTACGACGACGAAGCGGTGACCGTCGGCGAGGTGCTCGCCGGCCTCGAAGCGGAGTACGACGGTCTGGAGGGGCAGTTACTGGAGGACGGCGACCTCCGGCCGCAGTTGAGCGTGCTGAAAAACGGCCGCGAGGTCGTCCACATGGAGGGTCCGGACACGGCGCTCTCCGACGGCGACTCCCTGTCGGTGTTCCCGCCGGTCGCCGGCGGGAGCGAGTCGTGGGAGTCGCGAACCCGCTCGTTCCGGGGCATCTCGACCCGACTGGCCCGCCGATATCTGGAGAACCTCGGCGGCGAGGCGGTCACCGACACCGCCGTCGAGGGCTCCGACTGGCGCGCCGCGCTGTCGGACGAGAAAGTGAACATCGGCCCGTCGCTCTCGCTGACGGAGGTCACGGTGGAGTTCGAGGGCGACCCCGAGACGCTCGACTCGCTCGTCGACCGGTTCGCGCAGAAGGCGATCCGGGCCGGGGGATGACCGAAGCCCCCGTGGACCGTCCCCGGCGTCGTCCGACGCGGTCGCCCGACCCCCCGCCACGGCGGTGGTGAGCCGTGAGCGACGACCCTATCGAGGGGCAGATCCTCCTCGTCGCCGGCGCGAAAGCGAGCGTCGCCGCCGAGCGCCTGCCGGCGCTCGTCGAGCAGGTAGCGGCCGAACTGTCGGTGGCGGAGTACCGCGAGCGCTTCGAGTGCGTCCACGAGGACGACGACCGGGCGGTGTTTCTCGCCGACCCCGACCACTGGGAACGACTCGCCGACGACATCGGACTCGTCGACAGGGAGCGCGACGGCGTCCGCCGGGCGCACGAGGAGCAGGTACAGCGGATAGGGCGACGGACGGACCGGGAGTCGGAGTTCGAGAGCGCCCTGGAGATCCGCGACCCGGTCGTCGTCGGAAAGTGAGAGAACGGGTTCTGTACGGGTGTAGTAAACGATAGCAAACCCTTAGTGTGCGCCTCGGATAGGGGGGTGTGATGAACGGATCGTCGGTCTCCGTCGCCTGTCTATCTCTCGGGACGCTCTCCGCCGAGCAGGCGGCGGCGTACGACTGGTGTCGGGAGACGGCCGAGCGGGCGGACCGGGTCTCGGTCGGCGACCTGCGGCGCGGCGACGCCGACCTCGACGGGTACGACGCGCTCTGGTGGCACGCCGACGGCGAGATAGCCGGCGAGCGAAGCGTCGAGGGGACCGCACCGGTCATCAGGTCCTTCGTCGCGGACGGCGGCGGCCTCTTTCTCAGCCTGCGGGCGCTCTCGGCGATAGCGCTGCTCGGCTTCGACGACGTCCCGCCGGACGCGACCGGCAGGGAGGAGATCACCCGAGACGACGGCTTCCTCTGGTCGGCGCGCCACGCCGACCACCCCGCCGTGACGGACGAGCGGCTCCGGATCACGACGCTCCCGACCGGGATCACACACGCCTACGCCCGGTACGAGGAGGTGGTCCCGTCGCGCGGTGACCTCCTCGCTTCGATGGTCCGCGGCCCCGACGACTCCCCCTACGAGATGACGACGTTCGCGTGGAGCCACGGCGAGGGCGCGGTGATCGGAGCCGGCGCGGGCCTCGCGTTCGACGCCGGCGACGCCTTCGCCGCCGAACGGGCACAGGTCGCAAACGGCGTGCTCACCTCGCTCGCGACCGACGAGTGGTCGACGACGGGGCGGCCGAAAAGCGCGGCGGAACTGGCGTCGGTCCGCGCGTCGCTCGACGCGGTGGACCGGCACCGACCGCGGTACCACCTGAGCCCGCCGGCGAACTGGCTGAACGACCCGAACGGGATCATCCGGTACGACGGTCGCTACCACGTCTTCTACCAGTACAACCCCGTCGGCCCGTTCCACCACGCGATCCACTGGGGCCACGCGGTCAGCGACGACCTGGTCCACTGGGAGGACGAACCGGTGGCGCTGACGCCCTCGCCGGACAGCCCGGACCGCGACGGCTGCTGGTCCGGCTGTGCCGTCGTCGACGAGGACGGGACGCCGACTGCGCTGTACACCGGCGGCCGGGGCGAGTGGCAGTTGCCGTGTCTCGCACGGGCCGGCGACGGCGACCTCCGCACGTGGGTCAAGGACCCGAACAACCCGATCGTAGAGGAGCCGCCGACCGACCCGGCGATCCTCAGCACGGAGCACTGGGCGGCCGAGTTCCGCGACCACTGCGTCTGGCGGGACGGCGACGCGTGGTACCAGCTCGTCGGCGCGGGGCTGGAGAGCGGCGGCGGCGCGGCGCTGCTGTACGAGGGCGAGGCGCTCGACGAGTGGGAGTACGTCGGCCCCGTCCTCACGTCGACGGACGCCGACGACGGCGTGGTCTGGGAGTGCCCCGAACTGCTCGACGTCGGCGACCGCCAACTGCTGCACGTGTCGAACTACGAGGACGTCGTCTACTTCGTCGGCGAGTACGCCGACGGCGAGTTCGACCCCGAGCGCGAGGGGCTGCTGGACTACGGCGACTACTACGCGCCGCAGTCGACCCGGGACGACGACGGCCGGCTCCTCACGTGGGGGTGGGTGCAGGAGGCGCGCGACCTCGCCGCGCAGTGGGACGCCGGGTGGTCCGGCGCGATGTCGCTCCCCCGCGTACTCGACGTCGACGACGACGGCCGTCTGGCCCAGCGCCCGCCCGCGGAGCTCCGTGACCTCCGGGAGGAGCGCCTCCGGAGCGGCTCCGTCACCGTCGAACCGGGCGAGCGCGAACCGCTCGGCGTCGACGGCGACGCTCTGGAGATAGACCTCACCGTCGACCTCGGCGACGCAGGGACGTTCGACCTCGTCGTCCTCGGCTCGCCCGACGGCGAGGAGGAGACCGCCATCAGCGTCGCCGACGCCGGCGAGGTGGTCGTCGACCGGTCCAGGTCGAGCCTCCACCCCGGCGCGGACGCGTCGACGCAGACGATACCGCTCGACGCCGAGGGACCGGTCGACCTCCGCGTCTTCGTCGACGGCTCCGTGATCGAGGTGTTCGTTAACGAGCGGCACTGTCTGACGACCCGCGCCTATCCGGTGCGTCCCGACAGCGAGGCGGTGTCGGTCGCCGCCGAGGGCGGCACCGCGACGGTCGAGTCGCTGGACGTGTGGCGACTCGGGTCGGCGTGGCCGGCGGCCGACGAGCGTGAGGAGCGGTCGGTGCGACGGTAGTTCGTCTCGTCCTCGCCCCGTTTTTCGGCCCGCTTACCGCCCGCTCGGCCCGCGCCGTCCGTACCCGCCGGTCGACTCGCGGTCGGCGACCCGTCGGAGCGGCGGCAGGTCCTCGTTCTCGGTCGGGACGCGGCAGTGGGCGAGCGTCCCGCGGATCCGCGTTCGGTCGCCGTCGACGTCCAGGCGGACGGTCGGCGCGAGCGTGCCGCCGAACTTCCCTAACTGCTTTTCGTCCGGGAGACGCCCCACGTCGTCGAGCGTGAGGTCGCCGAGGTCGTAGTAGTTGAAGAAGCTCTGGACGAGCACCTCGTCGCGGTGGGCGAACGCCATCCAGGAGTACGTCTGGAACGCGGCGTTCGCGGGGTTCGTCAGGACGAGACCGCTACCGTTCAGCGGCCGGTAGTCGCCGCGCAGGGAGTCCGCGACGAAGCCGTAGAGCCCGTCGAACCCATCGACCCCCGGGGCGAACGTGTGGTCGTGGCTCGAGAAAAAGAGGTAGTACCGCCCGTCCCGTACGACCACGTGCGGTCGTTCGAGCTCCTGATTGACGCAGACGGCGTCGAGCAGCGGCGGACGGAGCTCCCAGTCGGTCGGGTCGCCGGTCGGCGACTCCGTGACCCCGATGCTCCCGTTGAACTCCTGTAGCTCGTGGTCGCCGTCGCAGGCGTCGCTCCCCTCGGGCACCGGCGTGTTCCCCTCGAAGAGGAGGTACGCGCGGCCCGTCGCCGGGTCCTCGAAGAACCACGGATCCCGGAACGTGTAGATCATCCCGCGGGACTGGTCCTCGCGCTCGTAGTAATCGCCGTCGGGTTCGAGGATCACCTCGTGGTCCCAGTCGCCCTCGATGCGGAGGCCGTCGCCGGCCGTCTTCACGCGGCCGCCGGCGGCCATCGCGATGCGCTGTTCGTAGGTGAGTTCGTCGGCGTCGGCCCGCCCCGCGGCGGTGTAGTAGACGTACACCGAGCCGTCGTCGTCGAGCAGGGCCGACCCGGCCCACTGGCGCGCGCCGAGCGCGTCGTCTCGGTCGAACACGGGGCCGCCGTCGTGCCACTCCCTCCCGTCGCGCGAGTAGAAGCAGCGGATCGCCGCCACGTCGTGGCGCTTCCCGGGCAGCACGTGGGCCGGCGCGGTCAGCGAGAGGATCACGCGGTAACCGTCCACGGTAGCGATGCTCCCGTCGCGGTCGCGGAGGATCCAGGTGTCCCAGACGTGAACGTCGTCGGAGAGCGGGTCCGACTCCGGCGGATAGACGATCGGTGCGACCGCGTCGTCGGACCGGGTGAGCGCTCCCGCTTGCGAGCGAGTCCACGCGACGGGTCGGTCGCCGCCGTCCGGTACGGCGTCGTAGAGAGACATACGTCACAGTCGATCGGACCGAGGGATAAACCCCGCTATTCGACCGACTCGGCGGCCGACTCCGCCGGCGGGGTCCCCGTATCGGCGTCGTCCAGCGACCGCGAGAGGTGTTCGACCTCGTCTCGGAGTTCCGCGATCCGCGCTTCGAGGCGCTGGAACTCCTCGCTCGCTTCGAGTTCGGCCGCCGTCTTCTCGACGGCGAGGACGTTCCGGCGGACGAGTTTCGCCGATAGCTCGCGCTGGAGGTCGTCGTAAGTGTGCCGGGTATAAAGCGTCTCGACCGTCCCCAGCAGGTCGCCCTTCGTCACGGGCTTGCAGAGGTAGTCGTCGACCGGCACGTCCACGATGTCGAAGTCGGGGTCGACGGCGGTCACCATCGCCACGTAGGCGTCGTAGTTGCGCCCGCGGATGCGGGCGAGCACCTCGTCGCCGGAGACGTCCGGTAGCTTCCGGTCGAGCAGCACTACGTCCACCTCCGGACCCATCATCTCCAGCGCCTCGTCCCCGTCGTACGCCGTCCGGACGTCGTGCTCGTCCGACAGGAAGGACGTGTAGAGGTCCGCCAGGTTCACCTCGTCTTCCACGACAAGGACCGCGGTCCCTGAACTCATATTATATGAAAGTTTCCTACTCCATATATTTCCTGCGGACGATACCGGGACCGATCTACCTTCCCGACATCCCCGGTCGTTTTTGATCGTGGTCGGACCAATGACCTCGGAGATGGACGGAAGCGGCCACGTACCGTATGCGGGCAGTGTCTGTTTCGCGCCTCAAACTCCGGAATTATTATGAGTACTGCGGAGGTAGTCCCGATACGTCCGTCGACACCGGCAGCGGCGTTTCGCAAACGCGTCTCGGGTCGTTCGATCTCCTCTTCATCGCGCTCTGTGTCTTTGCCGTTCCGTTCTCGTGGTCCGTCCAGTGGACGCTGGGGTTCTTCCGCATCTCCTCATCGCCCTACGATATCCGCTCGTCATGGCGAGCGAGACAGGCATCGCGCTGGCCGCGGCCATCGCCGCATCGGTTCCGGCGCTTTCCGCCGTCAGGTTGTACGACCGCCGTTCCGCCGTCATCGTCGGTAGTACCGTCCTCGGAGGAGACGCCGTAGTCCTGCTGAACATGCCGCCGGTTCTGCCGTCGTAACGGCGACCGCGTCGAACGGGACAGGCCGGAGGAGCGGTCGCGGTCGCGGGAGAGTTCGAGGCCGGTCCGACGACCCCGCCACGGGCAGACGTCGACACTCGTAGGACCGATCCGAGTAACGACGATACCGGGGGGCCGCTGAGCAGTCGTCGTCCTGTCCACCTGAAACGACGGACCGCTCAGAACGGGTCGCCGTCGGACCGATGGGCCGACGAGCCTGCGCTCGCTCCGCTCGCGCGGACACCGATCAGTCATCGGACCGTCCCAGTGAGACCGACTGCTCCGGGACATAGCAGCCCACTCAGTGCCGGTCAGTCGTCACTGGGGGCCGCCGCGCCGCCGCCGCTGACGCCGGTGCCGGGGCCGATCTCGATGTCGAGTGCGGCGAGTTTCTCGTCGGGGA
>PXSA01000002.1:111833-177519 GCA_003023565.1 Halobacteriales archaeon QS_9_68_17 | reverse complement strand
CGAGGAAAACGACCGACTCCGCCAGGGGATCGTCGAGGGCGTCGAGGACGCCATCGGCCCCATCGCTCGCCCCGAACGGGTCATTTTCACGCCGGAACTACCCAAAACCCGCTCGGGCAAGATCATGCGTCGCCTGCTCGAAGACATCGCCAACGAGGACGACCTCGGCGACACCTCCACCCTGCGCAACCCCGGCGTCGTCGACGACATCCAAAACAAGGTCCGGGGCGATTGAGCGGCGGTCGCGGGCGGCCGCGGGCCGCGCTCGCGCGGCCGGAACCGCTCGGATCGCTTCCGGCGGGCCTTCATGCGTCGGGGTACCGCGCGGAGACGGCCGCCATGAGGAGCAAGAGCGCGCCGAGCGAGAGCCCGACCATCACAGCGCCGTAGACGGCGAAGTTCAGCGGATTGATCTCGAAGGCGAACGGTCCGAGCCCGGCGGTGTCCGGAACGCCCTTTTTCACCGGCAACACGAGGCCGATCATCGCGCCGAACAGGGCCGCCAGCGCGACGATACTGGTGTAGAGGCCGAGCACCATCCGCCGACCGCCGATGCGACTGCGAACGGACGTTTCCATGGACGATGCTAAGGCGAGGAACGGTTAGGCTTTTGCGCTCTCCGACCGAATCCCGCGTATGAGCGAGAAGGAACTCCTCGGGATCGTCCTCGGCGTGATCGCAGTGCTGATGTTCGCGATGGGTGTCATCCTGGTGCTCGGATAGCGCCCGTCGTCCGGACCGTACGCGTCGACGTAGAGACGAGGAACCGACGGCAGTTTCCCCCGCCACGGCGGCGGGGCGAGCGTCGATACCCGGACCGCCGCGTCGCCGTCAGCGCTGTAAGACGAACGAGACGTCCACCGTCGTCTTGTAGCTCCGTATCCGCCCGTCCTCGACCTCCGCCGTCTGTGACGTGATCTCGATGCCGCTTATCTCCTCCAGCGTCTCGTCGGCGTCGTCGAGCGCGTTCTGCGCGGCGTCCTCCCACGATTCGGTCGAGTTGCCGACCAGTTCGATGACTTTGACTGTCTGTCCCATGGTGTCCGATTCGACGTTGCCGATGATGTATCTACGCTTCTCCTCGGGCACTGACCCCTCAGATACGTTACCGGCCCCACCGTCGTAGTACGCGTCGACGTCGTTCGTTCGGACCGTAGATGTGCCGGACCTACGGGTCCGCGGAGATAACGGTCGCTACCGGGTGGTCAGTGTGCGTGATGCCGCGAAACGAAACGCGAAACGAAACGTTAGTCGTCGTCGGTCTCGACTTCGCCGCCGTCGGTGAGGGCCTCCTCCTCATCGCCGCCGTCGGTGGCGATGGTGGTCTCGAGTCTGCGCTCGAACCAGAGCCACTCGCGACCGCGCATGCCGTCCTCTTGCAGGTTCCAGGGGTCGCCAGTCTCGACGCGCGGGCCGTCGTAGTAGGAGTTAACCATGTTCCAGACCCAGATGATCTGGCCGACCAGCAGCAGGACGGCACCGGCCGTGGCCGTCTGATGCAGCAGGGTGATGACCTCGACGGGGCCGACCGTGAGGCCGCTGTAGGTGGCGTATCGCCGCGTGAAGCCGGCGTAGCCGAGCAGGATCATGGCGAAGAACGTCAGGTTGGTCCCGATCATCGAGAGCCAGAAATGCCACTTCGCGAGCGTCTTCTGGTACCAGCGGCCGGCGTACATGGGATACCAGTAGTAGAGACCGGCGAAGCCGGCGAACGCGATGGCACCCATGACGATGTAGTGGAAGTGACCGACGACGTAGTAGGTGTCGTGAAGCACGAGGTCGACGGGGATAGCGGCGAGGAAGACGCCGGTGACGCCGCCGATGATGAAGTTCGAGACGAAGCCGATGCAGAACAGCATCGGCGTCGTGAGCCGAATTTTACCGTTCCACATGGTCGTGATCCAGTTGAACGTCTTCACGGCGCTCGGGATAGCGATCGCCAGCGAGACGGCCATGAAGCTAGCGCGAAGCCGGGGGTCGATACCCGTCGTGAACATGTGGTGAGCCCAGACGCCGAAACTCAGCACGCCGATGGCCAGCGTCGAGTAGACGACGAACTTGAACCCGAACAGCTTCCGGCCCGCGAACCGCGGCAGGACGTAGCTGATGATTCCCATCGGTGGGAGGACGAGGATGTACACTTCGGGGTGGCCGAAGAACCAGAACAGGTGCTGCCAGAGGATGGTACCCCCGCCTTCGGCGGCGAAGAACGTCGTGCCGAAGTTCCGGTCGAACAGGAGCATGATGATCGCACTACCCAGCAGCGGGAAGGCGAACAGGATGAGCCCCGACTGGGTGAGGACGGTCCACGAGAAGATGTCGAGGTTGCTCCAGCCGACGTTCTCGCCGCGCTCGGTGAAGATGGTCGCGATGAAGTTGATCGCGCCCATGGTCGCCGAGACGCCGGTGAGGTGCAGTCCGAGCAGCATCAGGTCGTTCGCGGGGTTGGTCTGCTCGGCGGAGAGCGGCGGGTACATCGTCCAACTCATCGCCGAACCGCCGGTGACGGCGTCGGCGAACGGCGCGAGGAAAAAGCCCGCCCAGACCAGAAGTGCCCCGGGCGGCAGGAGCCAGAACGCGATGGCGTTGATTCGGGGGAACGCCATGTCGTTAGCGTCGATGAAAAGCGGGACGAAGTAGTTCGCGAAGGCGGCGAGGATCGGCGTCCCGAAGAGGAACAGCATCGTGATGCCGTGACTCGTCAGCAGGGCGTTGTACACTTGCGTCCCGGGGAGAATAGTGATGTCCGCCGTCACGAGTTCGGTCCGCATCAGGAACGCGGCGAGACCGCCCCAGGCGAACGCGATGACTGCGTACGTACCGTACAGAATACCGATGTCCTTGTGGTCGACCGTCGTGAACCAGCGGATGATCCCCGACGGCTTCTCGTGATGTGCGTGTCCGGTCTCGTCGCCGATGACACCGCCGCCCGCGAGCGGCGTGTACGAGCGCCAGTCCTCGAGGCGCGTAAGCCACACGGCGACCCCGAGAAGCAGGACCCCCATCAGCACCGTCAGCGCTATCTGCCCTTCCATTGCCATAAGCGACCGTCAGGGTTGGAGGATAAAGAAAGGGTCGGTTCCACCTTCGGTGTACGGTTTCTCGTGTACTCGTACCGGTCTACTCCCGCGCACGTTCGGCAGTCGACGGACGGAGCGAGTCGCCACTGCACCCCGGCCGTATCGGCGCTGACGTTCGGCGAAGTCGTCGAAGAAACGAAGGAGGCGACGGGAGCCGGAGGGTCACTCGCCGCGTTCGCTGCCTTCGCGCTCCAGCTCGTCGGTCGCGATGAGTTTGCCCGAGTAGTACGTCAGGACGGACAGGCTCACCGCCATGATGACGACGATCCCGAGTTGCAGCAGCGAGTAGGTGCCGTGCCAGCCGAACGGATCGACGAACGTGAACGCGCCGAGGAAGAACACGAGAATACCGAGCGGGATCACGTTCACGGTCAGGTCGAGGAGCGTCTCCCGGTCGAAGACGTCGCGTGACATGTTGTCGGTACTTCGGCTCCGGCGACAAATAGGTTGTCGGTTCAGTACCGCGCGTCGGCGTTCGCGGTGGTCCAGTACTTACCGACGAGCGCGCCGACTATCGCGAGACCGCCGGAGACAGCGATAGAGACGCCGCGGAGTCCGACGCTCCCAGCCGAGCGCGTGCTCTCGGCGACGCTGTTGACCGCGAACGCGCCGCCGCTGTACGAGAAGAGGGCCGCTCCGACGGCGACGAGAGCGATCCCGAACCCGCCGAGAAGCGGCCACGGGCTCTCGACGTAGCCCGTTTCCCGGATCATTCCGACGAGACTCCCGACGAGCATGAGCAGGCCGCCGACGGCCATGGGCGCGAGCGGCCAGAAGATCCCCACCTCGGCGATGGCGATCCCGAACGCGATGAGCATCGGCCAGGGGCTCGACATCCGATACTGGTCGCTGAGACCAGGCTGTTCGTCCATGGCGGCAGTAGGGAGCGGACCCTTAGAAACCCCACGAAACGGGTCGCGGGCGGCAGCCTTTACAGGCTCGGTCGCCTACGATCGTCAATGACAGAGGTACGAATCGCCGGCGTCGGCGTCACCGAGTTCGGGAACGCTCCGGAGCGCACGGGACGGGACCTGTTCGGGGACGCCAGCGACGACGCGTTCGCGGACGCCGGCGTCTCCCGGTCGGACGTGGAGTCGCTCCGATACGGGAACTTCATGGGGGAACTGGCGGAACGACAGGGCCACCAGGGGCCGCTGATGGCCGAAGCAGCCGGCGTCAGAGCGCCGGCGACCCGGTACGAGAGCGCCTGCGCGTCCTCCAGCGCGGCGCTCCGGTCGGCGGTACGCGACGTCCGCAACGGGGAGGAGGACGTCGTCCTCGTCGGCGGCGCGGAGCGGATGACGAACCTGGGCACCGCCGGCGCGACGGAGGCGCTCGCCATCGCCGCCGACGAACTGTGGGAGGTCCGGCAGGGCGTGACGTTCCCCGGCGCGTACGCGCTGATGGCGCAGGCGTACTTCGACGAGTACGGCGGCGACCGCGATGACCTGGCCCACGTCGCCGTCAAGAACCACGAGCACGCGATAGGCAACGAACTCGCGCACTATCAGGACCCGATCAGCGTCGACGACGTGCTGGAGGCCCCGCCGGTGTCCGAACCGCTCGGGCTCTACGACTCCTGTCCGATCAGCGACGGGGCGAGCGCGCTGGTGCTGGTCAGCGAGGCGTACGCCGAGGCGAACGACGTGGACGCCCCCGTCGCCGTCACCGGGTCGGGACAGGGCGGCGACGACATGGCGCTGCAGGACCGCGAGTACCTCGCCCGCACGCCGGCGACGAACAGCGCGGCAAAAGAGGCCTACGAGGACGCCGGCATCGGCCCGGGCGACGTGGACTTCGTCGAGGTCCACGACTGCTTCACCATCGCGGAGGTGCTCGCGCTGGAGTCGATGGGGTTCTACGAGACGGGCGAGGGGATCGGCGCGGCCCGCCGCGGCGAGACGACCGCGGAGGGGGACCTCCCCGTCAACCTCTCGGGCGGCCTGAAGGCGAAGGGCCACCCGGTCGGCGCGACGGGCACCGCGCAGGTGGCCGAGATAACGAAACTGCTTCGCGGCGACCACGTCAACAGCGACGCCGTGGCGGACGGCACCGTGGGGCTCGCGCACAACGCGGGCGGAACCGTCGCGAGCTGTCTGGTTCACGTCGTCGAGGAGGTGGTCGCATGAGGGAGCGTCGCGGGCGAGTGCGACGACGCCAGAGCGACGCTCTGGAGGTGGAAGCATGAGCGCGGACCCCACCGGCGCGCGCGACGAGGGGTTCGACGACTTCGTCGACGCCGTCGCCGAGGGCGAGGGCTACTATCTGGAGTGCGACAGCGGCCACGGCTCGGTGCCGCCGAGGCGGGTCTGTCCCGACTGCGGGGGTTCCGACCTGACCGAGACGCCGCTGCCCGACGCGGGCGAACTGCGGACGTACACGGTCACACACGTCGCGACGCCGTCGTTCAGCGAGGACACGCCGTACGTCACGGCCATCGCGTCGTTCGGTCCGGTCCGGATCACCGGTCAGCTACGGGAAGCCGACCCGGAAGAACTGGAGCGGGGGATGCCGGTCGAACTGACGACCGCGCGGTCGGCGACGACGGACCGGCGCTTACTCGCGTTCGACCCGCGGTAGCGCCGGCTCGACGGCGTCCAGGAACTCGTCGGGGTGTTCCGCGTGCGGAAGCAGGCGCGCGTAGTCGACGACGACGAGGCGCGCGTCCGCCGCCTCCGCGAGGTCGCGCCCCTCCGACAGGGGGTTGATCTCCGCTTCCCGGCCCCAGACGAGCGTCACCGGCACGTCGAGGTCGCCGACCGCTGCGGCGAGGTCCGTCTTCGAGTCGAGGAAGCCGCTGACGAACGACGCCGGCGCGTAGCGCGCGCCGGGTTGGTGAGCGCTCTGCCACTGGTACTCGACCTCCTCCTCGGGCTTGTTCGACAAGTCGTAGTAGCCGTGGTCGGCGCTGAAGTACCGTATCGACGGCTTGCTGGCGATCAAGTTGAACGCGGCGGTGCCGACCAGCGGCAGTCGCAGCAGCGACCGGCGGAACACGTCGCGGTCGCCCATCGAGTCCGCGCTCGGACAGACGAGCACGAGACGGGACACGTCGGTCCGGTCGGCCGCGCTGACGGCGTAGGCACAGGTCAGCGACGAGGCGACGCAGACGGCGTCCTCGGTGAGGTCCGCGAGGAAGTCGGCGACGAACGACTCGTACAGCGACGCCGAGTAAAGCAGCGGCGGGCGGTCGGAGTGGCCGAACCCGGGTAGGTCCAGCGCGATGGCGTGGTAGCGCTCGGCGAGGCGCTCGAACACGGCGTCGAACTCCCTGCTCGTGCCGGCGGCGTTGACGCCGTGGAGAAACACCAGGTCGGGGTCCTCGGGGTCGCCCGCCTCGGTGTAGGCGACGTCGATGCCGCGCCATCGATAGGTGCCCTGGTCACCGGGGAGCGGCGGGTCGAGCGGGTCGGCCCGCCGGGCGAGCGCTGCGTTCGCGAAGGCTGTCGCGCCGAGACCGCCCGCGGCGACGGCGGCGAGTCGTCGTAGCTTCATACGCTGTCATACTACTGCCAGGAACTTAAGCGACCCCTCACTCGCGCTCATCCAGACACTCCTCGATGGGGGAGACGACGTCGTCGGCGATGGCGTAGGGGTCCGTCTCGCCGGCGCGGACCGACTCGACCAGCGCGTCGATGCCGCCGCGGCGGTCGAGTTCGCGTTCGAGCAGGCCGCTCGCGTCCTCGCGGAGGAGCAGTCGGATCTCCTCGGCGGTGCGGGTGCGCGCCTTCTCGTCCAGTCGCCCGCTCCGGGTCATGTACTCGCGGTGCTCGGCGAGCGCGTCGGTCAGGTCGTCCATGCCCGTCGCGTCAGTGGCGACCGTCTCGACGACGCTTGGCGTCCAGCCGTCGTCCTCGGCCCCGGCTCCGGCCCCGGTGTCTCCGGTGTCGCCCCCCGCGTCGCCGAGGGCGTGCTGGTCGGGGCCGTGGTGACCGCCCCCGCTCGCCGGCGACCCCGTGTCGCCCGCGAGCTGGATCATCTCTTTCAGCTCCTGTACCGTGCGGTCCGAACCGGACAGGTCGGCCTTGTTGACGACGAACACGTCGCCGATCTCCAGGATACCGGCCTTCAGCGTCTGGACCTCGTCGCCGCTGTCGGGCGGGACGAGGACGGCGACGGTGTCCGCGGTCCGGACGATGTCGATCTCGTTCTGCCCCGCGCCGACCGTCTCCACGATGACCTTGTCCTTGCCGAACGCGTCCAGGGCCTTGACGGCGTCCGCGGTCGCGGTGGAGATGCCGCCGAGGTTGCCGCGGGCGCTCATCGACCGGAAGAACACGTCCATGTCGCCGACGTTCGACGCCATGCGGATGCGGTCGCCGAGCACCGCGCCGCCGGTGTACGGCGACGACGGGTCGACGGCGATGACGCCGACGGTGTGGCCGCGGTCCCGGTACGTCTCGGTCAGTTTGTCCACGAGCGTCGACTTCCCGGCACCGGGGCTTCCCGTGACGCCGACCACCTCGGCGTCGCCCGTATGCTCGTACAGCGCGGAGACGAGTTCCCGGTAGCCGGGTTCGCGATTCTCGATCTTCGTGATGGTACGCGCCAGCGCGCGTTGGTGGCCGTCTAGCAGGTCGTCGACGAGTCCGCGTACGTCGGCGCTCATCGTTCGGGGACGTTTTCGCGGACGAACTGGATGGTGTCTGCCATCTTGGTGCCGGGACCGAACACCTCCGCGACGCCCATCTCCTTGAGTTCCGCCTTGTCCTCGTCGGGGATGACCCCGCCGACGAGGATCAGGGTGTCCTCGAACGCGTCGTACTCTTCCAGCCCCTCGATCACCTTGGGAACGAGCGTGTTGTGCGCCCCGGAAAGGATGGAGATCCCGAGGACGTCGACGTCCTCCTGGACCGCCGCCTGCACGATCTCGTCGGGAGCCTTGTGTAACCCGGAGTAGATAACTTCGAAGCCGGCGTCGCGGAACGCCCGCGCGATGACGTGTGCGCCGCGGTCGTGGCCGTCGAGACCGACTTTGGCGACGAGACATCGAATGGACCGCTGCGTCTGGTCGACGCTCATGGAAGACCGTTCCACGTCCGACAGTTTGACTCTAACGGTAGTTCCTGATGAACGGAGCGAGACCGGCCGTGCGCCGGGGACCGTCCGTGCGTTCCGTCCGGCGCGAGCGCCGGTCTGTTCCCGTGTTTCAGGGATCGAGTAACGGCCGAAGACGACGATGCCGTGGTGTACGAGGTACTGAGCCGTTCACACCGCCGCTTCGCGTTACTCGCACTGCGGACCTGCGGCGGCGTGCTCGCCCCCGCGGACCTCTCGACGGCGGTCGCGCGGATGGAAGCGGACGAGACGGGACGCCGCTCTCGAAGGACCGCGCCCGGACATCGAGGGCGCTCTATCACGGTCACGTCCCGAAGACGGTCGACGTCGGCGTCGTCGAGTTCGACGAGGACCGCCGCGCCGTTCGCCTCCACGACGACCTGCTGGCGTGACCGCTCGGTCGCTGACCCGTCGAGCACCGCGTTTCAGTCGGTCCGCGGGATGGCGTACGCGCCGACTGCGAAACCGACGAGCGCGAGCGCCGCCAGTATCGCCGCGTCGGTCGCCGGCGACGACCCGTAGTACGTCACTGCACGGACCCCTCGCGAGAAGTAGGTCAGCGGTAGGAGGTCGACCAGCGGCAGGGCGTACGACGGCAGGAGGTCCGGCGTGACGAACGTCTCGGCGAGAAACAGCATCGGCAGGGCGATGGTGTTGCTCGCCGCGATGACGCCGTCCTGCGAGTCGGCGACGGCCCCGAGTATCGCGCCGACGCCGCAAAACAGCGCGACGCCGAGCGCGATGAGGGGGGCGAGCCACGCCGAGAGGGCGAACTGCGCGTCGGTGATGAGCGCGATGACGAGCAACAGCAGCGCGCTCGCGATGCCGATGATGGCGACGTTGACAAGCGTGTGCGCGGCCAGCCACTCGGCACGGGTGAGCGGCGTCGTCGCGAGTTTCTCGAAGCGGTTGCCCTCGCGCTGGCGCGCCACGGTGCTGCCGACCCGCGAGAGGGGCGTGAACAGCACGACGACGGCCAGATAGCCGGGCACGTAGTAGCCCGCCGGTTCGGTGAACAGGCCCGCGCCGGTCGGGTCGGTCCGAACGAGCGCGCCGAAGATGACGATCAGTATCACCGGGAAGAAGAAGGTGAAGAAGACGGCGGTGCGCCGGCGGACGAACGAGCGCCACGCGGCCCCGGCCTCCGCGCCGACGCGAGCGAGCGCGCCCATCACCGGTCACCTCCGGTCCCCGCTTCCGCTCCCCGGTCTGTCCCCGCCGCCGGTTCCGTCCCGACTTCCCCGCCGGGGGCGACGGCCCCCGGTCGGCGCGCGTACCGGTCGCCGGTGAGTTCGAGATACACGTCCTCTAGGTCCGGTTGCGTCCAGACGAGTTCGCTGTAGGCGACGCCGGCGTCGTCCAGCGCGCGGACGACGACGCCGATGTCCGCCGGGTCGACGCCGTAGGCGACGAGTTCGCCGTCCCGGGACTCCGCCGCGAAGTCGGCGTCGCCGAGCGCGTCCGCGTCCGCGTCGGTCTCGACCACGAGGCGGCGCTCCCCGCCGTGTTCGCGGACGAGGGCCGCGGGGCTTCCCACGGCGATTAGTTCGCCGTCCGCGAGAAACCCCACGCGGTCGGCGACGCGTTCCGCCTCGGCCATGTCGTGGGTCGTCAGCAACACCGTCGCGCCGCCGGCGGCGAGGTCGACGACCTGCTCCTGGACGGTGCGTCGCCCGGCGGGGTCGATGCCGGTCGTCGGTTCGTCGAGGAAGAGCACGTCGGGGTCGTTGACGAGGGCGACGCCGAGGCAGGTCCGGCGCTGCTGGCCGCCGGAGAGGTTCTCGTACCACGTGTCGGCGGCGTCGGCCATCCCGACGCTCGCCAGCACGTCGTCGGTACCGCGGGCGTCGTCGTAGAGGCCCGCGTAGTAGTCGACGAGTTCGCGCGCTGTCAGGCGGGCGGGCGGAGAGAACGACTGCGGGAGGACGCCGAGGCGGGACTCGTCGACCGCCGCGGGCGACTCGCCGAGCACGGACACCTCGCCCGCGTCCGGCCGGGTCGTGCCCGTCAACGCGCGGACGAACGTCGTCTTCCCCGCGCCGTTCGGTCCGACCAACGCGAACACCTCCCCTTCGGCCACGGACAGCGAGACGCCGTCGAGTGCGGCGGTCCCGCCGTACCGTTTCTCCACGTCGTCAGCGACGAGCGCGTCCATATCCGAGCCTGTTCCGGACCGGAAGTAAGCGGTTCGATCGGCGGACGCGAGCGGCCGCGCGAGAACGCCGGCGGCGTCCCGTTGGCGGACGGCCCGCTTCGGCACTTATTCGGTGCCGCCGGACCCGTCCCCGTCGAGCGCGGGGTCGAACAGGTCCTCGATCCAGCAGTCGAAGTGCTCGGCGAGTTCGAACGCCAGTTCGAGCGACGGGTCGTACCGGTCGCGCTCGATGGCGTTTATGGTCTGGCGGCTGACGCCGACCGCCGCCGCGAGGTCGGCCTGACTCAGGTCGGCGCGGTCCCGCCGGGCGCGGAGGTCGTTGTTCATGGCCGGTAGCGCATCCAGAGATACGCGGCCGCGAAGACCGCGATCAGCCCGGCGTAGCCGTAGAGCGCGCCCCAGACGACCGTCGGGACGGCGTACGTCGTCGCCGTCGTGAGCAGCCTCGCCGCCGACGCGCCGAGGACCAGGACGACCGCGGCGGCGGTGAGGGTGATCTGGCTCGCGTGCCGTTCGAGCGCGCGGTCGCGC
Organism: Halobacteriales archaeon QS_9_68_17; assembly: GCA_003023565.1. GTDB lineage: Archaea > Halobacteriota > Halobacteria > Halobacteriales > Natronoarchaeaceae > Halostella. The sequence goes on along the minus strand of PXSA01000002.1, from coordinate 166,695 downwards.
TCGTCGAACAGCGAGACGGGCGTCAGCCGCAAGACGCCGAGGAAGGCGAGGATGCCGGCCCAGTAGACGCCTTCGCTGAGGACCGGATAGCCGAGGTTCCTGAGCGCCAGTGCGGCAAGGGCCGCGCCGACGACGCTGGCGACCATCAGCCGTCGGTACCGTCGTCGTTCGGAGAGTCGATTCGTCGTGGAGGTTCCGGTGGGCGTCATGGTTGATCGTAAAGCGCGCTTTCCGGAAAGGACGCTTTACAGTAAAGGATGCTTTACGATCTCACTTAACTCTTTCTTCCCGATCCCAGAGGATCCTACGTGTCGAGATGGTGAAATCGCCTCGTGGCCGCGAGTTAGAGTGTGATCTCTCCGCCTGCGTCCACCCCGGAGAGCCGATACCGATTTGTAAATCTGTGAAGAAATACCACATTAATATTTTATCAATAACCGTTCTGCTTGGTGTTCTATGTCGTTCCCCAGTGCGGGAGACGTGAGGGACCGGACGACGAACCGCCGGCGACTGCTTAGAGGGCTCGGGGCCGCGGGCCTCGCTGGTATCGCCGGATGTCGCGGCCGCAGGTCGTCAGACGAGGGCGAAAGAACGTCCGGGTGGGGGGGCGGTCGTCGAGCACCTCTCGACGTTCGGCATCGAGGCCGAACTCGTCGAGAGAGACACCGGCACCTGCCGGGACACCGACTACGGAAACGGTGAGTTCGACGTCGCCATGCAGGGCCGGGCCGACTACGACCACGGCTACCCCTACTGCCGCTTCGACTGGATCGTCCGGAGCGGCGACGCGACGGACTCTGGAACGTCCCCGCCGAGTGGGAAGCGCCGCCGCTGTCCGACCCCGAGGGGTCCCCCAGAACCCGGAACCCGTCGGACCTCCTGGCGGAGCTATCGCGCGCGAGCCAGCAGTGACCTGAACGCGGGTCCGCGACCATGCGTCCGGGCCGCGGGGACCCGGCCGCGCTACGCGAACCCGGCGTCACGGAGCAGGTCAGCGACGACGTGGACGTAGACGACGGCGGCGGTAAACAGCGCGACCGGCACCGACACCGCCGCCAGCGCCGCCGTGAGCGCCCCGCCGACCAGCGCGTGACTCAGCAGGCGCTCGGTCCGGATCCGCCGTTCGGGGACGCCCGCGAACACCTCGTCCTGCTCGGTGAACGCGAACACGGGGTCGCTGACGCAGGCTCGCAGATGCGACCAGTCGCCCGCGTGGCGGCGCGCGACGAGGAAGTGGTCGAGGTCGATGAACACCGAGAGCAGGAGGACGTAGGCGAACAGCGCGGCGAGCGCCGGCGACGGGAGCGCCGCCCGGAGCGCGGCGACGCCGAGGCCCGAGACGACCGCGCCGATGGCGACGTGTTCCCGCGAGTACATCCTACCGGCCGAACGGCCGCCAGTGCAGTAACGCGACCGTGAGGACGAACACCACGGTCGAGATCTCGTGCGACCAGTTCGTCACCGCGAGCGCGAGCGCGGAGGAGCCGCCGAGCAGGCTCGTCGCGAGCGAGGCGAGCACCGGCCAGGTACAGCTAACGCAGGAGAGCAGGCCGAGGACGCCGGAGACGGCCGTTCCCGCCGCGTCCAGCACCGTCGCGTACACGAGGTACGCGAGCGCGAGATAGCCGACCGTCTTGTACGGCATGAGCGCCACGGTGAGCAGGTCACCGACGTACGTCACCGCGGGACCCCACCCCGGGATCAGCCAGGCGACCCGCGGCCCGGTGTTCGGGAGGTCGACCGGGCTGAACGCGTCGCCGACCGAGACGAGACCGCCGACGACGGCGAGGAGGGCGAAATAGCCCGCCGCGACGCTGAGTGCGGTCCGCCGTTGCCGCGGCGACGCCGGCGGCGGGTCCGTTCGCAGGACCGCCCAGACGCCGACGTTGAGCCAGACCAGGGCGTAGACGACGTTGAGCCAGCCGTCGACGGTGAGCGACTGGATATCGGGGTAGAACAGGACCGCGAGGAACTCCGTGTTCAACAGCAGTGCGCCGTAGAGCAGCGTTCTGCCGTCCGGCAGCGCCGGGCGGAGCGTTCGCGTACTCATAGCGCGAGCGAGTCGACGACGACGGCCAGCAGGAGCAGACCGAGGTAGGCGTTCGAGGCGTGGAACGAGCGCATCGCGGCGGCCTCCGTCCGCTCGCGGTGGAGGCGGACCACCGCCCAGAGGAAGACGCCGCCGAGGGCGGCGCTCGTCAGCGCGTACAGCAGGCCGAGGTCGCTCACCGCCGACAGCACGGCCGCGGAGACGAGCGTCGCGGCGAGGTAATAAACGATGTGCTTGCGCGTCACCGCCTCGCCGCGGACGACCGGCATCATCGGGAAGCCGCCGCGGGCGTAGTCCTTTTTGTACGCCAGCGCGAGGTTGTAGAAGTGCGCGGGCGTCCACAGGAAGATGACGCCCGCGAGCGCGAGGCCCGGAACGCCGACGGACCCGGTCACCGCGGCCCAGCCGATGACCGCCGGGAGCGCGCCGGCCGCGCCGCCGATGACGGTGTTCTGGACGGTGTTCGGCTTCAGTACGAGCGTGTACACGACGCTGTAGAACGTGATGGCCGTCAGACCCAGCGCCGCCGCGAGCAGGTTCACCTGTAGGAACGCGGCCAGCGAGGCGACCGTGAGCAGGCCGCCGAACGCGAGCGCGTTCCGGACGGAGACGACGTCGGTCGCGAGCGGGCGGTCGGACGTGCGGTTCATCTTGCGGTCGATGTCGCGTTCGAGGACGTGGTTGAACGTGCCGCTCGCGCCGATGGAGAGGACGCCACCGAGGAGCGTCCACACCACGGTCTCGACGGTGAGCGATGGCCCGGCCGCGAGCGCCATCCCCGCGGCGGCGACCAGACAGAGCAGCCACATCAGCCGCGGCTTCATCAGTCGGAAGTACGCGCCGGCGTACGCCGTCGCCCGGGCGACCGGTCCCTCGGGGAGCGACGGCCGCTGTGGGTCTGGCGACGGCTCGTCGTCGACCCGCTCGACGTCGTCGACCGGTTGCCTGTCCTCGGGCGTCGCGGTCTGGGCTTCGAGCAGCCACGCGACCGCGAGGGCGAGACTGCCGAACAGGGCAGTGCCGAGTAACAGATGGACGCCGGACAGCAGCGCCGTCGGCCCGTCGACGGCCGTGACCGCGCCGAGACCGACCTGCACCGGATAGGCCAGGGTCGCGGCGGTCACGGCGGCGCGCACGCGCCGGGACGGCGATCCGAGCCAGGCGACGACGCCGGTCCCGAGCAGGAGGACGCCGACGAGCAGGGCGGCGAGGCGGTGTCCCCACGCGATCGCGAGGTCCGGGTCGCTCCCGTCGACGACCCACTGCCCGTTACAGGTCGGCCACGTCGAGCAGGCGGCGGCCGCGTCGGTGATGGCGGTCGTCGCGCCGACGATGATGAGCAGGTAGACGCCCATCGCGGTCGCGGCGACGAGGCCGGTGAACCGGTCGCCGGTCCGAACGGGACGGGGGTAGCTCTCTCGTTCCACGTCGATCCCTCTCTTTCGAGTGTTCGTTTCCGCGCACTTAGACCCGCCGTTTCTCGACCGCCCGGCGGGGCGGAACCCCTCGATGGGTCGGGATTTCAGCAGCTATTTAACCGTGAGTTCCTAAGCTCTCACCTGTGATGAAGAGAAAGCGGATTGCCGCCGTAGCGCTTTTCGGGGTGGCGTTGCTGGCGATGGCCGCCGAGCCCGTGGCGGCCCAAGAGTCCACGACGGACAGGCTGATCAGCAACCTGAATCAGGAGCTGCTGTTCGTCGCGGTGCCGATCACGCTCCTGGTCGAGGGGATCCTCATCTACACCGTCGTCCGGTTCACGAACAACGACGAGCCGAAGCCGACGCGGGAGAACCGCAGGCTGGAGATCACGTGGACGATCGCGACCGCCGTCATCCTGCTGTTCGTCGGGGTCGGCGCGTACAACGTCATGGGCGCGCAGGACGTGATCACCACCGACCAGGCCGAACCGCAGCCCGAAGACACGGAGATCAACGTCACGGCCCAGAAGTACTACTGGACCTTCGAGTACGAGGACGAGAACGTCATCGTCGACTCCAACCAGGGACAGCTGGTGATCCCCGCCAACGAGAAGGTGTACTTCGAGATCGGGACGGCTGACTGGCTCCACGCGTTCCACGTGCCCGACCTCGGGCTGAAGCAGGACGCCGTGCCGGGCCAGCAGAACGTGATCCGGACGGAGGCGACGAACCCCGGAAACACCTATCAGGGCTACTGCGCCGAGTACTGCGGTCAGGGGCACTCCCGGATGTTGTTCGAGGTACAGGTCGTTACTCAGGAGGAGTTCGAGCAGTGGCTGGAGGAGCAGCGCTCCGAGGACTCCTGAGCGTCGCCGTCTGACCGGCGATCGACTGCCGCTTTGCTTTCCCGACGATAGCGCCGCGGCGGGCCGCGATGCCTCCGACGCAGTTGGATGGATTTTTGGTAGTCCGGACGAAACTGCCGGGTATGACCGTAGCGGACGATACGACGGAGGACCACGGGCATCACTTGCCGGCGGTGGAGGACTGGCCCCAGGGGTTCGGCGAGGCTAGCTGGTGGCCGTTCATCACTTCCATCGGCGGCGCGGGGTTCTACGTCGCCGTGGCGCTGTACCTGCTCGGCGGCGACGCGGGGATGGTTCCCAGTAGCGCCGGCCCGGCCGCGTTCGTAGGGAGCACGTTCGTCTTCCTGCTCGGCCTGTACGGCTGGGTGTATCACGCCTTCGTGAAGTCGTTCTGGGACCGAGGCGCGGACCACGAGAGCGAGAGCAAACTCCGCTGGGGAATGATGGCGTTCCTCGGTTCCGAGATAGCGACCTTCGGTGCCGGGTTCGTGTACTACTTCTTCATCCGCGTCGGCGAGTGGCCGCCGGGCGAGATCCCCGGCCTGACCGGACTGGTCCTCGCGAACACGCTCATCCTGATCGCGAGCAGCGCCACCGTTCACTACGCGCACGTCGCGCTCCGGAAGGACAATCGCGGCCGGTTCCTCGGCCTGCTCGCGGTGACGCTCCTGCTCGGCCTGGTCTTCATCGGCGGGCAGGCGTACGAGTACTACGAGTTCATCCTCGTCGAGGGCCACACGCTGACCGAGAGCATCTACTGGAACGGCTTCTACGGGCTGACGGGGCTGCACGGCCTCCACGTCTCGCTCGGCGCGGTGATGCTCGCCATCGTGTTCGCCCGCGGACTCAGCGGCCAGTACTCCGCCGAGCGTCACGTCTCGGTGAGCACCATCTCGATGTACTGGCACTTCGTCGACGTCGTCTGGGTGTTCCTGGTCGTCGTCCTGTACGCCGGCGCGGCGGCCTGACGACGGGTCCCGTTCTGCTCACGCATGGACTCATCCCCACTCCCCCGCTACCCGAGCGTCGCGGCCGCAACCGTGTTCGCGCTTGTGGCCCTCGCCGGGCGTGCGCTCGCCCACGGCGGCGCGCTCCGCGAGTCCTCGGGGTCGCTTGCCGTCCCGACGTGGCTGTTCCTCGCGACCGGCGGCGGGGCGGTCGGCGCGTCGTTCCTGCTCGCCAGCCTCGTCACCGACCGAACGCTCATCCGACGGATCGACGAGTACGGGTCGACGCTCGCCGTCTCCCGGTCGCGGGTTCTCGACACGCTCGCGAGCGTCGTCGGCCTGGCGGCTCTCGTCGCGATCCTCTGGTTCGGCTTCCGCGGCCCGACCGACCCGTTTCGGAACCTCGCGGTCCTCGTGGTGTGGGTCGGCTGGTGGGCCGGTTACGTGATGTCGGTCTATCTCGTCGGGGACACGTGGCCGTCGCTGAACCCGTTCCGCACGTTCGTCGAACTCCTGCCGTCGCTGGCCCTGTCGTATCCGGAGCGACTGGGCGCGTGGCCGAGCGTCGCGGGACTGGTCGCGCTCATCTGGGTCGAGGTCGTCAGCCCGCTGGCCGACGACCCGCGACTGCTCGCCCGGGTCGTCGCGGCGTACGCCGTCGTGACGGTGGTCGGCGGCGTCGCGTTCGGCGCGGACCGGTGGTTCTCGACCGTCGACCCGGTCTCTCGGGTGTTCGACGACTACGGGCGAGTCGCCCCGCTCGCGCGCACCGACGACGGGATCGAACTCCGACTGCCCGGGATGGGGCTGACGGAGTCACGCGGCGTCACCGGCGCGGACGACGTGGCGTTCATCGTCGCCCTGCTGTGGGTGACGACGTACGACGGGCTGGTCACGACGCCGGCCTGGGGCGACGCCGCGCGGCGGCTGGTCGACGCCGGCGTGCCGCCGATGGCGGTGTACGTTGCTGGCGATCGCCGCCGGCTACCACCTCGCGCACTTCCTCGGCTACTTCGTCCGCCTCTCCCTGCCGCTCGGGACCGCGCTCGCCGCGCCGTTCTCGCCGCCGGCGAGCCCCGACCTGTTCGTCCTGCCGGCCTGGTTCGGCGGCCTCGAACTCGCGTTCGTCCTGGTCGGCCATCTGGTCGCTATCTGGGTCGCCCACGCCACGGCGTACGACGCCTTCCCGAGCCGCCTTCAAGCGGTCCGGAGCCAGTACCCGTTCATCCTCGTCATGGTCGTCTACACGATGGTGAGCATGTGGATCGTCTCGGAACCGAGCGCGACGCCCCCGTACCTATGAGCACGGACACAGCTACGGACGTGGCGACGGAGGTACCGCCCGACGAAACCACTCACGACTGCCCCTACTGCGGTCGCCCGTTCAGCGAGGCCGAGTACAGGACCCTCCACGTCGGTCTCGACCACCACGACGAGTGTACCGAAGCGGAGGTAGAGGCCTTTCAGGACGCTTACCGCGACGAGAGCGAGGAGATCCGCCTGTTCCGGCTGCAGGCGATCGCCGCGCTCGTGCTGCTGTACTTCGGCTTCCTGTTCACGTACTCGATCGTGACCTGACGGCGGTCGCTCGCGCTCGAAACCCGTCCAGGGACTACCGAACGACGGCGCGAAAGGCCCGCGTCACATCCCGAGGTCGTCGGCCCCTTCCGGGACCGGCAGGTCGTGGACGCCGACGCCGAGCAGTTCCGCGGCGTGGTCGAGCGCCATGTCGAAGCCGTAGTAGCGTTCGAGTTCGTCGCCGTCGGCCGCCGGACGGACTTTCAGCATGGCGTAGCCCTCGGCGTTCTGGGCGACGGCCGCCGTCCGCCCGTCGCGATCGAACTCGAGGACGCGCTCGGTCTCCGTCTCGAAGTAGCGGGCGGTGACGCCGTTCGCGGTCTCCGTGTCGGTCATACAGGGTGTAGGGACCCCCGCCAATCGAAACTATCGGTTTCGGTCACGGGAACCCGAGCGGGAGTCCTTTGCGAACCGTTTTCCCCCGGGCGACGCGTCGCGTCAGTACGGGCAAGTGGCTGCAAAGCGGGACGGCGAGACCACTGTCCTGCTGTACGGCGACGAGCGCCACGGCCAGCAGTCGAAAGCCGATATCGAGGCCGGCTACGAAGACCGACTGAGTCCGGACCGCTTCTACGGGGCGATGCGGAAACTGGTCGGGGGGCTTCGTCGAGAAACGCACGGACCACGACGTGTACGCGCTCACGGACGCGGGCGAGCGGTCGGACGCCGCCGCGGCGTGGGTCCGCGAGGAGGTCGCGGAGGCGGGAGGCAGATTCAGTCGAGTAGTTGGTCGCCGATAGTGTTGCGCAGCACCTCGCTGGTCCCCTCGTAGATCTCGTTGAGCTTGGCGTCCCGATAGAACCGCTCGGCGGGGAAGTCCTTGGTGTAGCCGTAGCCGCCGTGGATCTGGATGCCCTCGTTGGCGACCTCGCGGCTGACCTCGCTGGCGTAGAGTTTGGCCTGCGCGGCCTCCTTGACGAAGTTCTCGCCGCGGATCTTCTTGTCCGCCGCCTTGTGCATCAGCATCTTCGCGGCCTGAAGCTTGGTGTCCATGTCCGCCAGTTTGTGTTTGATCGACTGGAACTCCGCGATGGGCTGGTCGAACTGCTCGCGCTGCCGGGCGTACTCCAGCGCCTCGTCGCGGGCGGCGCGGGCGATGCCGACGCCGCGGGCCGCGATAGTGATGCGGCCGCCGTTGAGCGTCTTGAGCGCGTGGACGAACCCCTCGCCCGCCTCGCCGAGCAGGCGGTCCTCGGGGATCCGGAGGTCGTCGAAGCGCAGTTCGGCGGTGGGACAGCCCTTGTCGCCGAGTTTCTCCTCCGTTCCCTCGACGACGAACCCGTCGTCCTCCTCGGGGCGGACGACGAACGAGGAGATGCCCTTGTTGCCGGCGTCGAGGTCCGTCTTGGCGAAGGCGATGACGGTGTCGGCGACGGAGCCGTTGGAGATCCAGAGCTTGCCGCCGTTCAGCACGTACCCGTCGCCGTCCCTCTCCGCGGTCGTCTCGTCTCCGTCGGAGCGAGACGTCGCCGAGGTTCGCTCGGCGGTCGTCTCCATCGCGGGCACGTCGCTGCCCGCGCCGGGTTCCGAGAGCGCGAACGCGCCGATGTCGTCGCCGGCGGCCAGCGGCGTCAGGTACTCCTCCTTCTGGCGCTCGTCGCCGAACGCGTAGAGCATGTTGCCGGCGAGGCTCGTGTGGGCCGCGACGACGGTGCCGAGGCCGCCGCTCCCGCGGCTGATCTGCTCCAGCCCGATCGCGTAGGAGTGATAGTCGAGGCCCGCCCCGCCGTACTCCTCGGGGAAGGGCATGCCCATCAGCCCGAGGTCGGCCATCTCGCCCACGAGGTCGGCGGGGAACTCGTCTTCGTGGTCGATGTCGGCGGCCCTCGGGACGACCTCCTCGTCGACGAACTCGGCGACCATGTCACGGATCTGTTTCTGTTCCGCTGACAGGCTGAGATCCATGCCGTGATCTTTGACGGTCGTTGCTTTAGTTTTCCTCATTTCCGCACGCTCGTGCCCGAGGGGTGCCCCGGATGCTTTTACCACGGCGGTCCCTTAGGGGAATCGAGTGGAATGCATTCGGGCAGTAGCACGCGGACGGTCGCCGAGAACCTAGAGTGGTGTCACGACGCTGTTCAGGGGGTTTCTCGGACGTTCGCGATCACGATCGACGCGCTGGAGGAGCCGATGGCCTCGCGGATCTGCGTGGGCTACCTGCTGTGTCGGATCGCAGACACCGTCGAGGACGCCGGGCACATACCGGCGGACGAGAAAGCCGCGCTACTGCGTCGGTACGACCGCGCGCTCGCGCCCGACGACGCGACGACCGTCCAGGAGTTCCGCGACGCCGTCGGACCCTGGATCCCGGAGGACCCGAACGACGACTGGGACGTCGTCGCCGCGACGCCGCGGGTGACGGGGACGTTCGGATCCCTCCCGGAACCGACCCGGACCGCGCTGCTGGACCCGGTGAGCGAACTCGTCACCGGGATGGCGACGTTCGTCGACCGATACGCCGACATCGGCGGTCTCCGCATCGAGACGATAGACGAGCTAGAGGAGTACTGCTGGTACGCGGCGGGGACGGTCGGCGACCTCATCACGAACCTGCTGACCGAGGAGACGGGACCGGAGCGGACCGAACGGCTGGAGACGAACGCCCGCTCGTTCGCCCTGTTGCTCCAGTTGGTCAACGTGGCGAAAGACGTGGCCGCCGACTACCGCGAGGAGGACAACGTTTACCTGCCGGCCTCGTGGCTCGCCGACGAGGGCCTGACGGCCGAGGACGTCGCGGACCCGGAGCGCGCGGGCGACGTCGCCCGAGTCGTCGAGCGCGTCACCGACCACGCCGCGGGCTACCTCGACGACGCACAGGAGTACCTGGAAGCGCTGCCGGAGACGCAAGGGAACACGCTCGCCGCGTGGGCGATCCCGTACCTGCTCGCGGTGGCGACTATCCGCGAGCTCCGAGCGCGGCCCGCGGACGTGGTGACCGAGGGGTCCGTGAAGGTGCCCAGAAGCGAGGTGTTCGCGCTCATCGGTCGCTTCGACGAGGGCGTCAACCGGTCGTCGATCGACGACCTGCGGGGCCGGATGGCCGAGCGACCGCTCGACTAGTCGTAGTCGTGGAACCCCTTGCCGGTCTTCTTCCCGAGGTCGCCGGCGTCGACCTTCCGCTTCAGGAGGTACGCGGGCTTGTACCGGTCGCCGAGTTCCTCGTGCAGCGTCTCGGTCGCGTCGAGACAGACGTCGAGACCGATGTGGTCGGCGAGTTCGAGCGGCCCCATCGGGACGTTCGTGCCGAGTTTCATCCCGCGGTCGATGTCCTCCTTCGTCGCGACGCCCTCGTCGAACGCGCGGATCCCCTCGTTGATCCACGGCATCAGGACGCGGTTGGAGACGAACCCGGGCTTGTCGTCGGACTCCCACGTGGTCTTGCCGAGCGACTCCGCGACGTCGTGAGCGAGTTCGACCGTCGCGTCCGCCGTCTTCTCGCCGGTGACGACCTCGACGCCCTCCATCACCGGAACGGGGTTCATGAAGTGGATGCCGACGACCCGCTCGGGCCGCCCCGTCGCGCTCGCGATGGTCGTGATCGAGAGCGTCGAGGTGTTCGTCGCGAGGGCCACGTCGTCGTCGGTCACCTCGTCGAGGGCCGCGAAGACGTCCTGCTTGATATCCATGTCCTCGGCGGCCGCCTCGACGACGAGGTCGCAGTCCGCGAGGTCGGCGAGGTCGGTGGTGCCGGTGACCCGGTCGCGGACCGCGTCGGCCTCGGTTTCGTTTAGCTTCCCCTTCCCGACGAACCGGTCGAGGCTGTCGTCGATCGAGTCGAACCCGCGTTCGACGAACGCTTCCTCCACGTCGCGCATCACGACGTCGTACTCGGCGGTCGCGGCGACCTGTGCGATGCCGCTACCCATCGTCCCCGCGCCGACGACGCCGACCCGCTCGACCGAGTCGAGTTCGCGTACCATACGTGGCAGTTCTTGCGACCCCGACCTAAGTTTGCCGACTCGCGCCGTCGGCCGCAGCGAAACGGGAGACAATGAAAGATAAGAGATGATTCGGTCGGACGAAGCGCGGACCGGTCCCGTCGCTGAGACGTTGGAACGTCGACCGAATCGGCAAGTGTCGCCGTCCTGTGTCGGGAACGGCGAGCGTAACTGAACGCTGACGCGGTACGTACCAGCTAGACGATCGCTGTCTGACAATCGTACAACGCCCGAGCGGTTAGCAGCAACCTTCAAGAGGGATGGGTGACAGGTACGGATAGAGCGGTGAGGGCACGTGACTGGGAACGAAACCCCCGCAGACGGGGCCGAGACGCACGGTCTGACGGAGCTGCAGTTCATCGGCGACGCGACGGCGTCGGTGCTCGAAGAGATGGACGTGACGGTGACGGACGTCAGGCGGAAGACGGTATCGTACCGACAGCTCGTCGACGCCGGGGTCAACCCCGGCGTGGCGACGAGGATACGCCGGGAACACTCGCTCTCCTGGAACCTCGACGGCGGCGGGGGGGACCTGGACAACCGGTCGAACACCGTCCGGGGACTCCGCGACGGCGAGCGTAGCTGGGTCGCCGAGAGCCAGAGCGGCTGGCAGGACGACGACGCCTCGCCGGTACAGGACGACGACTGGACGCCGTCCGGCGGGGAGGACGCGGCGGACGGCGACAGCGCGGACGACGCCGACTGGTTGACCGACCGGGCGAACGACGAGTCGCCGACCCGGACGGGCGACTGGTCGCCGTCCGAGACGGAGGCGGACGATGCGGTCACCGCGGAGGCGGACGGGAGCGGTGCCGCGGCGGCCGCGGAGTCCGCGTGGCGAAAGCGAAGCCGGCCCGACCCCGTCACCGACCTCGAAGCCGTCGACGAGGACGACGCCGAACTCCTCGCCGACGCGGGCGTCACGTCGATCGGACGGCTCGCGACGTCCGACCCCTATCACGTCGCGGACGCTCTGCCCGTCGACGAAGGGACCGTCGTCGAATGGCGAGACGCCGCCGCGAACCGGACCGAGGAGTAAGTTTACTATCTCAGTAGTAAGTTCGTTACACCGACGATAACGAGACGAGATCGGATTTCGGACGCTTTGACCGTCGTACAGGCCGCCGAACGATTTCACGTCCCATCCGCTAAATATATATGCGAGTTCATTGGACTTCGTAACAGATGATCCCGCTGACCGACTCAGATATCACCCGGGACGGGAACATACTCATTCTGGCGATGGACCACGGTCTCGAGCACGGGCCAACCGACTTCGAGGCCGTGCCGGAGTCGCTCGACCCGGAGACCGTCTTCGACATCGCGACCCACGACGCGGTGACGGGGATGGCGGTCCAGAAAGGCGTCGCGGAGACGTACTACCCGTCGTACGACGACGAGGTGAACCTGCTCGCGAAGCTGAACGGGACGAGCAACCTCTGGATGGGCGAACCGTACTCGCCGAAGAACTGGACGGTCGAGAACGCCCTCGAAATGGGGGCGAGCGCGGTGGGTTACACCGTCTACTCCGGGTCGAACCACGAGCCGCGGATGTACGAGGACTTCCGTGGCGTACAGGAGGCGGCCCACGACGAGGACCTGCCGGTCGTCATGTGGTCGTACCCGCGCGGTCAGGGCCTCAAGAACGACACGAAAGACGAAGTGATCGCTTACGGCTCCCGTATCGCGCTGGAACTGGGGGCCGACGTGGCGAAGGTGAAGTACCCCGGCAGCAAGGAGGGGATGGAGTGGGCCGTCGACGCCGCGGGCGACGTGAAAGTCGTCATGAGCGGCGGATCGAAGGTATCGGACTACGAGTTCCTCTCCAGCGTCGAGGCGGTCATGGACGCCGGCGGGTCCGGCCTCGCGGTCGGCCGCAACGTCTGGCAGCGCGACGACCCCGAGCGGATACTCGACGCGCTCGAACAGGTTATCTACGAGGGAGCGACCGCGGACGCCGCACTGGGTAAATGAGCACGGTCCAGCGCGAGGACGTCGTCGACGCGGTGTTCGGGGCCGTCGCGGAGACCGCGCCGGAGATCCGCGACGGCCTCCGCGGCCGCCGGGAGACGGTCGGTTCGGAGAACGCAAGCGGCGAGGAGCAACTGGCGGCCGACCTGTGGGCCGACAAGGTGCTCGCCCACAGCATCACCGGCATCGACGGCGTCGGTCAGTTCGCCAGCGAGGAGCGCGAGGCGGTCGAGGACTGTGGCTCCGGGCTCTCCGTGACGCTCGACCCGCTCGACGGCTCCTCGAACCTCGAAACGGACAACCTGATGGGCACCATCGTCGGCGTGTACGACGCCGACCTGCCCGCGAGGGGCCGGGGGTTGGTCGCCGCGGCGTACGTCCTCTACGGTCCGATCACGACGATGATCGCCGCCACCGACGGCACCGTCACCGAGTACGAGATAGTCGACGGCGAGCGACGGCCGATCGAGGCGGACCTCGCGCTCCCGGACGACCCGGTGGTGTACGGCTTCGGCGGCGGGGTCGACGAGTGGACGACCGCGTTCTCCGAGTACGCCGAGGAGATCGAGGAGGAGCTGAAACTGCGCTACGGCGGCGCGCTGGTCGGCGACGTGAACCAGGTCGTCGGTTACGGCGGCGTGTTCTCGTACCCCGCGCTCCAGTCCCGGCCGGAGGGGAAGCTCCGTCTCCAGTTCGAGGGCAACCCCATCGGCTACGTCATCGAGTCCGCGGGCGGGCGCTCCTCCGACGGCGAGCAGTCGCTGCTGGATATCGACCCGGAGCGGCTTCACCAGCGCGTGCCGGTCCACTTCGGCAACGAGGAGCTGATCGACCGGCTGGAAGCGACGCTGAACTGATAGGAACCGCTGGAACTGTTTTCCGGTAATCGGTGGCCCGGGTCGCCGAAACATCGAAATGACGTACAGCGGTCTCTATGACGGTACCTCTTTTATCGCGTCGCGGAGGGCTCCCGACAGGTAAACCGCTGGCCGTCGTACGGAGCATACTCCATGACCACGGCCTACTACGAACTCCGCGAGCGGATCGAGCGCGTCGAGGCAGTCGAGAGCGGCGAGACGGACCTCGTCACCCTCGCCGTGCCGCCGGACCGACCCCTCGGCGAGGTCCGCGAGGTGATCGAGGAAGACCACGCGGAGGCGGAGTACATCGACGCCGACCACGCGACGCAGGGCGACCGCGACGCGCTCGACAGCGTCCGCCACACGCTGCTGGAGTACGAGTCGGTGCCGGAGAACGGGCTCGTCGTCTACGCCGGCGACGTGGACGGCGAGACCGTCTCGTACGTCTTCGACGACCTCCCCCATCCCGTGACGGAGTGGACCTACGAGTTCGACAACGGGTTCGACGTCGGCCCGCTGGAAGGCGCGACGAAAGCGGAGACGACCGACGGGCTGATCGTCGTCGAGCGCGGCGGCGCGGTGCTGGGTCGCCTGCGCGGTGACGACCTCTCCGTCGAGGAGTCTCTCGACAGTCAGGTGATGGGCAAGACGAAGGCCGGCGGCCAGTCGGCCCAGCGGTTCGAGCGCGAGCGCGAGCGCCAGAAACACGAGTTCTTCGAGGAGGTCGCCGCGGAGGCCGAGCGGGCGTTCCTCGGCGACGACGAGGTCGACCGCGTCCTCGTCGGCGGGTCGGAGGTCACCGCCGACGAGTTCGTCGAGGAGGAGTATCTCGACCACCGACTCCGGGAGAAGGTCGCGGGCGGCGCGTTCTCCGTCGAGTACGCCTCCGAACAGGGGCTGCGTCAGTTGGTCGACCGCGCGGGGGCGGAACTGCTCGACCCCGAACAGCGGGCGACCCGGGATACCCTCGAAGAGTTCTTCGAGCGGGTGAAAGCGGGCGACGGCGAGGTGGTGTACGGCCGCGAGGCGACCGAGGAGGCGCTGGACTACGGGGCCGTCCGGACGCTGCTCGTCTCCGAGACGCAGGGCGTGGACGCGATCACCCAACTGGAGGCGGAGACGGACGAGGAGGGCGGCGACTCCGTCGTCGTCTCGACCGACTTCGAGGACGGTCGGCGGTTCGACGAGGCCTTCGGCGGCGTCGGCGCGCTGCTGCGCTTCTCGATCGAGTGATCGCGCGCCGGCGGGCGCTTTCGGGTCTGCCGGTTTCCCGCCGCGCGACCGCCTTCGGGTCAGCGCAAATGTTGCAAATGGAAAAGCGTTTCAAATGACCCGTCGCAGAAACGACCATGAAGGTCCGTATCGGCGAGGCGGCAAGCGACGAAGAGGCCTCGGCCATCGCGGCGGCGCTCGCTGAACACGTCGGCGACGACGTCGAGGTGTACGTCGGCGAGCGCGACGAACCGACCGCCACGCACGCCGTCGCGGCGGACGGGAACGCCGCGGCGGCCGGGGACGACCTCGGACCGACCGAGCGCGAGGAGACACTCCGCGAGGAGATCGCGGACATCGAGGCCGGCGGTCCGGCGAAGTACCGCGATCGACTGGCGGAACAGGGAAAACTGTTCGTCCGCGACCGACTCGACCTGTGGTTCGGCGACGGCGAGGGCGACGGCCTCCTGTTCGAGGACGGTAAGTTCGCCGACTTCGACGCGTGGCACCCGAACGGCACGGACGGGAGCGAGGACGACGGCGAGCGCCTCCCCGGCGACGGCCTGCTGATCGGCGCGGCGGCGTTCGAGGGCCGCGACGTCCACTTCATGGCCAACGACTTCACCGTCAAGGCCGGCAGCATGGCCGAGAAGGGCGTCGAGAAGTTCCTGCGGATGCAACAGCGCGCGCTGAAGAGCGGTCGGCCCGTGCTGTACCTGATGGACTCCTCGGGCGCGCGCATCGACCAGCAGCGCGGCTTCTTCGCCAATCGCGAGGGCATCGGGAAGTACTACTACAACCACTCGATGCTCTCTGGCCGCGTCCCCCAGATCTGCGTCCTCTACGGTCCCTGTATCGCCGGGGCGGCGTACACGCCGGTGTTCTCCGACTTCACCGTGATGGTCGAGGGGGTCAGCGCGATGGCGATCGCCAGCCCGCGGATGGTGCGGATGGTCACGGGCGAGGATATCGACATGCAGGACCTCGGGGGCGCGTCGATCCACGCCGAACACTCCGGGAGCGCGGACCTCGTCGCCCGCGACGAGGAACACGCCCGCGACCTCGTTCGTCCCCGAGAGCCCGAACAAGGGGTACGACATGGAGGACGCGATAGAGCGTGTCGTCGACGCGGGGTCGTACTTCCCGCTGCAGGAGCGGTACGGGCCGGAGGTCATCACGGCCTTCGCGCGGATCGATGGCCGTCCCGTCGGCATCGTGGCGAACCAGCCGGCCCAGCGCGCCGGCGCTATCTTCCCCGACGCGGCGGAGAAGGCCGCGGAGTTCATCTGGAAGTGCGACGCCTACGACATCCCCCTGCTGTACCTCTGTGACACGCCGGGCTTCATGGCCGGGTCGCAGGTCGAGAAAGACGCCGTCCTAGAGAAGGGCAAGAAGTTCATCTACGCCACCTCGTCCGCGACCGTCCCGAAACAGACCGTGATCGTCCGCAAGGCGTACGGCGCGGGCGTCTACGCCATGGGTGGCCCGGCCTACGATCCCGAGAGCACTATCGCGCTCCCCAGCGGCGAGATCGCGGTCATGGGACCGGAGGCCGCCATCAACGCCGTCTACCGCCGGACGATCGACGAGATAGACGACGAGGAAAAGCGCGAGCGTTTCGTCGAGGAGAAACGGGAGGAGTACCGCCGTGACATCGACGTCCACCGCATGGCGAGCGAGGTCGTGATCGACGAGATAGTGCCGCCGAGCGCCCTGCGGGACGAACTGGAGGCCCGCTTCGCGTTCTACGAGGACGTCGAGAAGGACCTGCCCGACAAGAAACACGGAACGATCCTCTGAGACGGGTCGCTGCGACTGTTCACCGGGGCAACCGCGACGGTAGCGGTTGCTCCGAAAACGACCGACAGCGGTCCGCGTGACGCTACGTCGGCTCCTTGGCGGCCTCGACGTCCCTCGCGGCCTCGTCCGACTCCTCCTCGGTCGCCGACCGGTCGCCGCGAACGTCGACCGTGTCGTGGCGCACGACGAACGGGCCGGCCCCGAGCGTCCGGCGGGCGACGACCGTGCTCCGGATCAGATACGAGGTGAAGACGATGTACGGGGCGAGCGCGACGGTGTAGGCGAAGATGATGTACACGAGCAGCGAGTTGATGCCGAAGACCTGCACGTCCGGGATCTGGGCGGCGTCGAGCGCGAGCAGGAAGTACGACATAAAGACGATCGCCGGCAGCGAAACGTACAGCAGGGCGTTCGAGAGGTTCGCGAACTCCTGTTCGTAGTACAGCGTCTTGAAGTAGCCCCGGCCGGTCGCGAACTGCTTGAGCGCATCCAGCATGTCGTCGATGACCTCCACCGCCGCTTGCGGCAGCGCGTCCTCGTGTTCCGCCCGTATCTGTCGGATGGCGTACAACTGCCACGAGTAGTCGTAGCTCAGGCCGGCGAGCAGGATGTCCGCCGTCCCTGACGCCTCGCCCTCCAGTCGCGTCTCCACCTCGTCGACGTGCGTCCGGACCTTCTCGGCGAACGCGTCGACGTCGGCCTGCAACGCTTCGTCCGGTACCCCCGAACACAGTCCTTCGAGGTCGTCGACGCGGTTGCCGACGGTGTCCAGCAACACCTCCAGAAACGCCGGGGGCGTCGTCGGCGGGACGCCGTCACTGACGTACTCCTCGATGGTGCGGCGGAACTCCATCGACGACTCGATACGTCCCTGCTGCTGTTCGATCGACGTGAGCTCCTGAGAGAGGACGATCGAGTTGACCGAGACCACGATAGAGACGAGCAGGATGATCCCCGAAAGCAGCGTGGTGAACAGCGTCTGGATGGTCGTCGTCTCGGTCAGGAGCGTCCGCATCTCTAGCGTGCGGACGCTCCCGAGCGCGATCAGCGCGACGAACACCGAGACGAGCAGCGCGAGCGCGACGACCAGCCGATTCCCCGTGACGAGGAACCACTGTCGCGGGCCGCCCTTTCGCAGCCGCTCGAACATCGGGACGTGCTGGTCGACCTCGACGTCGCGGATGACCCGTCGCCCTTCCTCCAGCGGTTCGTCTTCCATATGCGGGATCCGGACTACAGCGGCCAGCGCGTTAAGCGCGGGGGGACGGTCACGACGCTGTCGTGTCTTTCAACGGGTTCAAAATTTAAGGAGATGCGGCCCGAGTCGGTTCGTATGCGACTCGACGGCAAGACCGTGTTCATCACCGGCGCTGGATCCGGGATCGGGAGAGCGACCGCCGAGCGGTGCGCCGAGGAGGGCGCGACGGTCGTCACGACCGACATCGACGGCGACGCCGCGGCGGAGACGGCGACGGCGATCGAGGACGACGGCGGCACCGCTGTCTCGTCCGAACTCGACGTGCGAGAGGGCGACGCGTTCGCCGCCGCGATAGACGAGACGGCCGAGGAGTACGGCCTCGACGTCCTGTTCAACAACGCCGGCGTCGGCCACCCGCCGTCCCGCGTGGAGGACACCGACGACGACGTGATGGAGTACGTGATCGACGTGAACCTCAGGGGGACCTGGAACGGGTGTCAGGCGGCCCTACCGGTCATGCGCGAGCAGGGGTCCGGCGCTATCGTCAACATGGCGTCGCTGGGCGGCCAGATCGGCTTCCCCTACCAGTCGGTGTACTCGCTGACCAAATCCGCCGTGATCAGCCTCACCCGGACGGTCGCCACCGAGGTGGGGCCGGACGGCGTTCGGGCGAACGCCGTCTGTCCGGGGTTCGTCGAGACGCAACTCGCCGACGCGTTCTTCGCCGGCCACGACGACCCCGAGGACGCGCGCGAGCGGATGGAACAGGAGTACCCGCTTCGCCGGATCGGCAAGCCCGAGGAGATAGCCGACTGTGTGACCTTCCTCGCCAGCGACGAGGCGTCGTTCGTCACCGGCCACGCGCTGACGGCCGATGGGGGCTACTCGACCAGCTAACGCCGCCCCGACACGCTCTTTGTGCCGTCCCGCGTTCGTCGAACCATGCTCTCCGAAGGACGGACCGCGCCCGACTTCTCGCTTCCCGGCGTCGACGGCCGCGACCCGTCGTACTACGACCTGCACCGTCGCATCGGGGACGTCGACGCGGCCCTGCTCCTGTTCGTCCCGTCGGGCCACGCGCCCGTCTGTCGCGACGACCTGCGAGCGCTCGGCGGGTCGGCGTGGGCCGACGACGAGGACGTGCTCGTCTGGCCGATAACCGGCGACACCGTCTTCGCCAACGCCAGCGTCGCCGAGACCGAGGGCCTGCGGACGCCCCTGCTCAGCGACTACCACGCGAGCATCGCGGACGCCTACGGCGTCACACTCGGCGACTGGCACGCCCACCGCGGCGTCCCGGGTCGCGCCCTGTTCGTCGTCGGTCCCGAGTGGACCGTCCGGCACGCCTGGTCGCCGGCGGACCCGTTCGACGCGCCGGAGCGGTCGCCGTTCGAGGGGGCCGCCGCGGCGCTGTCGGAACTTGGCGTAGACGCGCCGGCACCCGAGGTGGAGTACCGCGTTTAGGCGTCCGGTCGCTTCTCCGACAGCACGGTCCGGTCGAACTCGCAGACGAGTTCGTCGTCCCGGCTGACCGCGAACGCCTCCACGTGCATGGTGACGACGCCGCGCTCGCCGTCGCTGGTTTCGCGCTTGTTCGTTACCGTCGACTGGACGCGGAGGGTGTCGCCGTGAAACACCGGCGACGGATGCTCCACGTCGTCGTACGAGAGGTTCGCGACGATGGTGCCGTCCGTCGTCTCCGGGATCGTGAGGCCGACGGCGAGGCTCATCGTGTAGAGGCCGTTGACGAGGCGCTCGCCGAACTGCGTCTCCTCGGCGAACTCGGCGTCGAGGTGGAGCGGCTGCTGGTTCATCGTCATGTCGCAGAACGCCTGGTTGTCGCGCTCGCTGACGGTGCGTCGCTTGCCGTGTTCGATCGTCTCGCCGACCTCGAACTCCTCGTAGTACAGACCCGTCATGTGTGGTCCGACACGGACCGGGAAAAAAAGCGCGTCGGCTCTCAGTCGGCGGTTATCTCGACGCGGTTGACGCTCAGGTGGAGATGCGTGATACGGGGGATCTCCTCGTCTTCCGGGACCGGTGCCACGCCGGAGAGCGCCTCGTCGTAGTGCAGTCGCGCGTTGCTCTGGATGTCCGCGTCGCCGCGACCGACCACGCCGCCGAACACCTCCGCGTTGCTGTCGACGCTGATACCCTCGCCGCTCGGCGCGTACACGACGCCGGTGAACCTGACGTTGCCGTCGAAGTCCACGTCGGTGTTGGACGACCCGTACACCCAGAGCAGCGGGGACCGGTCCCCGGGAACGTACGTCTCCGACTGGGTGCCCATGTCGAAGTCGTCATCGACGAAGACCCGCGCCGCGTTGTCCCCTCGAACGGTGATGTTGGCGTGGCCGTCCATCGCGATGCTCTCGTCGACCGCGAGGCTGATCTCCCCGTCAGTCGTGTCGAGGATCAGCGTCTCGTGACCGCTCAGCGAGAGGTCGTCGTCGATGTAGTACTCTCGGCGGTCGGAGTCGCCGTGCAGAACGACCGTGTCCGATCCGCCGAAGTCGATCGATTCGCCGGTGATGTTCGTCTCGGCGTCGTTATCGTTGACCGTGTCGTTCTCGAGGCGCTCGAAGGTGTGGCCGACGTACCCCTTGATCGACGGCGTCCCCTCGACCGAAGCGTTGTCGTTGACCCAGCCCTCTATGTCGGCGTTCTGGTGTATCTCCGTGTCGTCCGCGCCCCCGTACGAGACGTTGCCCGTGACGCGCGTGTTCGCGGAGTCGATCTCGACGGTGTTGCCGGCGACGATGTCGCCGAGAACCGCGCCGTTGCTCTGTATCTTGAGGTCGCCGGCGGTGACGATAGTGCCGTTCTCCGCGTTCGCGGACGCGTAGGGTGCCTGCGAGGAGTTGTAGCTGTCGGCGTGCGCGTTGCTGTCGAACTCGAGGGCAGCGCCAGGACCCGTCTGGAGCAAAGCGTTCGACACCGGTTCGTTCTCGGACGGCCTGACGAGCGCGACCGTGACCTCGTTTTCGTCGTGGTCGTAGGCGGGGGTCGCCTCCGCCAGTCCCCGGAGGTAGTCCCCCCACGCGCGGTAGTACTCGCTCCGAATGGTGATGTTGATTCGGGTGTCCGTCGTCACGGGGTTCGACAGCGCGTCGTCGCTGCGCACCGGGTATCGGATCTCCGTTCCATCGTCCGTGATCTCGAGGTCGGACCCGGTCGTGTTCGGCCCCTCGATGAGCGTCAGCGGGAGCGTCACGGTCGGCTGGTCGAGGCCGTCGTTGCTGTAGTGGATGTCCGGCTTGGACACCACCTGACTCCCCGACCCCGAGCGACGCCATACGCCGCCGCCCTGAAACGCCACTTCCTCGCCGTTGACGTCGTGAACGATCCGGCCGAGTGACCCGTCCAGTATCACCTCGCGGACCGCTCCCGTGGAGTCGTTCTCCAGCGTGACGTTGATACGTCCGGCGTCCGGTTCGACCCGCGTCTCGCCGCCGGTCGCGTCGCTGAGGCGGATCCGCTCCGTGTTGTTCGTCCCGGCGGCGACTCTGGCGGCGCTGCTGTCGACCTGAGCGAGAGCGTTCTCCGCGGAGTCGAGGTCCGCTCGCTCCTGGCTCTCGGACAGCGCCGAGGAACCGACGAGATACACCGCCGTCGCTCCGGTGACCGTCAACCCGACCAGGAAAGCAACGGCGAGGACCGACGATTGCCCGCGCAGCGTCCCCGTCGACCCGCTGTCTCCGGGGTCCCGTCCGTACTCAGGGCGGACGGAGCGCGGCCCGGTCCGGCCGCGCTCGTCGGCGGTACGACGGCTATCCATCACTGCCCCAGCGGGACCGCGGTCGTTGACCGCCCATAGTCGGTTCGGCGTTCATGATCGGAAACCGATTGGTGAGAGGTACTACATCGATATAAAACTAGTTGACTTGACACATTGTGTGCATGACATACGGGTATTATTATTTATATAAAATGGGTATTTGTTTTACCGGCGAGACCGATGAACGATCGGTCGGCGGGAGGTGACGATCCGCTCAGTCGGCGGCTATCTCGACGCGGTTGATGCTCAGGTGGAGATGAGTGACGCGGGGGATCGTCTCGTCGGTCGGGAGCGGGTCCACGTTCTGCAGGGCGTGGTCGAAGTGGACGGACCCCTGACTGATGTCGGTTTCCCCGCCGACGATCCCGCCGTATATCTCCGCGTAGTTGTCGATCGAGATGCCACCGGTCCCGTCTCCGGTCGACGGAGCGTACACGGCACCGACGAACACGGGGCTGTTACCCTTCCCGTTCCCGTCGAAAGTGACGTCGGTCTCGGGCGTTCCGTACACCCAAAGTCGCGTCGCGTCGTCTTCCGGAACGTGGACGCTCGACTGTCCGTCCATCGTGAAGTCGTCGAGGATGAAGAACCGCACCGAGTTCTCCCCCTCGACGCTGATGTTCGCCTCCGTGTCCATCGTGATCGAGTTCTCGACCGCGACGAAGACGTCCCCGTTCGAGGTGTCGAACGTGAGGTTCTGGTCGTCGGTCATCGCCAGGTCCCCGTCGATGTAGTACTGTCGCGTGGTCCCGGACTCGCTGGGGAGCGTGATGGAGTTACCGTTGGACGCGAAATCCAGGTTGTCGCTACTGATCGCCGAGACCTCGTCGTTGTCGTTGGCCGACGAGTTGCTGAAGGCATCGACCCGACTTTTCACGTACGCACGGATGGGTGGCGTGCTGTTGACCGACGCGTTGTCCGCCACCCATCCCTGTACCACGCTCTCTTTGAACGGGCTCCCCCGCCTGTCGTACGAGACGTTTCCGGTCACCGTCGCGGAGGACGCCTTGACCGTGACCTCGCCGCCGCCGATGAGGTCGCCGTACACCTCCCCGTTGCTCGATATCAGGATGTCTCCCGCGGTCCGAATCGACCCGTTCGAGGAGTTCTGGACGTGGTACGGCCCGACCGAGGAGTTGTAGCTATCGACGGTCGACGCGTCCCCGGATCCGCTGACCACGAGGTCGGTTTCCGTCCCGGTCTGGAACAGCCCCTGCTGGATGTTCTCGCGGTCGCGCGGGGAGACGAGAACGATGCTGACCTCGTTATCGTCGTGGTCGTATGTGGCGACGCCGCCCGTCAACTGCTCCAAGTAATCGCCCCAAGCGAGGTAGTACTCGCTCCGGACCGTCATGTTGATCCGACCCTCGGTAATCGGGTTCGTCCGGTTGGTGTTCCGGACCGGGAACCGGAGTTCGGTGCCGTCGTCGGAGATCGTAAGCGAGTCCCCGGAGGAGCTTTCCCCCTTTATCACCGTCAGCGGAACGGTCGCGGTCGGGGATTCCTGGCCGGCCCCGCGGTAGTGGACGTCGGGACGGGAAACCATCCGACTCCCGTCGCCCGTGTTGCGCCAGACCCCGCCGCCCTGGAACGCGATCTCCTCGCCGTCAACCTCGTAGACGACCCGACCGAGTGACTCGTCGAGCAAGACCTGCTGTACGTCGCCGGTCGTCTCGTTCTCCATCGTGACGTTGATGTTCCCGGCGTTCGGTTCGACGCGGGTTTCCCCGTCGCCGGAGTCGGCGACCGTGAGCACCTCGGTGTTGTTCGTCCCCGACGCGACGCGACTCGCCTTCGCGTCGATCTGGGAGAGCGCGTTCTCCGCGCTGTCCACGTTCGCGTCGCGTTGCGTGTCCGACAACGCGTCCGACCCGACCACGAGGACCGCGGTCGCCCCGGCGACCGTCACCCCGACCAGAAGCACCACCGCGATGACCGACGACTGAGCGCGGGACTCACCGCCGAACGCGGTCGATCCCCCGCCCTCACGCGTCGTTTCCTGCTCCACACGTCCCGCCCGGTCGTCGTCGGCCTGGTCTGTTGTCCTCATGGTCGTTTCCGGTAGGGTGAAGCGCTCCACGCCGCCCTGTCGACGGCGCTCGCGTCGTTCGCGTCGTGTCTCCCCTCTGGAGTTGATAACTACGACTACTCACGGGTACCTAAATGTAACCAATTAGGAAATTAATGGTTAAGTTAATTAATAGAGACGCGACCGTAATTTCTTGCCCCGAAGAGGTGTATGTTTCCCGACCCGTTCCCCAACGGGGAAGACGACGGCCGTCGGATAGTTTGAAACCGCTTCCGGACGCACGAGCGATATGGCACGGAGAAGCGTTCTGTTCAGTCCCGGCGACCAACCGGCGCTGCTTCGCAAGGCACCGTCAAGCGGTGCCGACGTCGTCGTGTTCGACCTGGAAGACGCGGTCGCTCCCGAGCGGAAATCGGACGGCAGGGAGGCCGTTCGGTCCCTCCTCGCGGATCCGTCGTTCGACCCCGACTGCGAGGTCTGCGTTCGAGTCAACCCCGTGGGGGTCGCCGCGGACGCGGACTTGGACGCCGTCCTCGACGGCGACGCGAGCGACGCCGTCGACGCCGTCATGCTACCCAAGACGGCGGACGCGGACGACGTGCGGACGCTCGACGGACTCGTCGACGACCACGACCGGTCCCTCCCGGTGCTCGCGCTGGTCGAGACGGCCGCCGGCGTGTTGCACGCCGAGGAGATAGCCGCGGCCGACCCGACCGACGCGCTCGTGTTCGGGGCCGAGGACCTCGCGGCCGACCTCGGCGCGACGCGGACCGAGGACGGGACCGAGGTGCTTTACGCGCGGGAACACGCGGTGCTGGCCGCAAGCGCCGCGGACGTCGACGCCGTCGACACCGTCTACACCGATTTCGAGGACACGGCGGGGCTGCGTGAGGAGACCGCGTTCGCCGCCGAACTCGGTTACGACGGGAAGATGGCGATCCATCCCGCGCAGGTCGACCCGATCAACGAGGCGTTCACGCCCGACGGGGACAGCGTCGAGTGGGCGCGGAAAGTGCTCGCCGCGAAGGAAGCGGCGGACGCCGGCGTGTTCCGCGTGGAGGGTAAGATGGTGGACGCCCCGCTCGTCGCGCAGGCCGAACGCGTGGTCGAGCGGGCCAGGGCGGCCGGAGCGATAGACGACTAAGTCAGAGCCGGAGGCCGCGCTTCTCGTGTGACTCGGCGACGCGGGAGAGCGCGACGACGTAGGCCGCGTCGCGCCACGGGATATCCCGACGCTCGACCTGCTCGCGCACGTCGCCGCTCCGAACATCTCGTTTTCGGGTTCCTCGGTGACCCGTTCGAGCGACCAGGACCGGCGGTTGATGTCCTGCAACCACTCGAAGTACGGGACCTCCTCGGCGTCCACGGTCTCGCCCGTCGCGTCGGCAGTCCCGGAGGACATCGTCGCTCGGTCGACCCGTCTCGCCGTCGTTCGTCGACCCGATTCCGTCGCGCCGCCCGCGAACTGTCCGAAGCGGCCGTCGAAAACGTCGCGCGTTCGAGACCCGTCGGATCGACGTCGTCGTCTCCAGTGTCTCGCGTCGTTCGTGGCCGAACCGTACGACTGTACGGTATTTGCTCTGTCATAAACACGTGCTACTACGCTATCGCCGATACGGCCGGTGTGATGGATAGCGGCGATCTTTGCGGGTCGACGCTTCCAATGTCTTCTGTACGTGGAAAAACCGATCGAACGATCTTCGACTCCGGTGGATATCTCCGTGGACGGGAATCGTGTCGGTTCATACATCGCGTCGTTACCCGCAGTATTTGCGAACCAGTACGTTTAACCAAGGATGCTGGCGTCCTCTAGTACATGTCCGAAGGGGTCAACCCGTTCGAGAGTCTGCAAGAGCAGGTAGACGACGCCGCGGCGTACCTCGACATCGACGACGGCGTTCTCACCCGGCTGAAGAACCCGGAACGCGTCCTCGAAACCAACCTCTCGGTCGAGATGGACGACGGCTCGACCGAGGTGTTCCGCGCCTACCGCTCCCAGTTCAACGGCGACCGCGGCCCGTACAAGGGCGGTATCCGCTACCACCCCGGCGTCAACCGCGACGAGGTGAAGGCCCTGTCCGGGTGGATGGTGTACAAGTGCGCCACCGTCGGCATCCCGTACGGCGGCGGCAAGGGCGGGATCGAGATCGACCCCGACGAGTACAGCGAGGGCGAGCTCGAACGGCTCACCCGCTCGTTCGCGAAGGAGCTGCGCCCGCTCATCGGCGAGGACCGGGACATCCCCGCGCCGGACGTCAACACCGGCCAGCGGGAGATGAACTGGATCAAAGACACCTACGAGACGCTAGAGAACACGACCGCTCCCGGCGTGATCACCGGCAAGGACATCTCCAGCGGCGGTAGCGCCGGCCGCGTCGAGGCGACGGGCCGCTCGACGGTCATCGCCGCCCGCGAGGCGTTCGACTACCTCGGCCGCGACATCGCCGACGCCACCGTCGCCGTGCAGGGCTACGGGAACGCCGGCTGGGTCACGGCCAAGCTCGCCGACGAACTCGGCGCGACGGTCGTCGCCGTCTCCGACTCCAGCGGCGGCATCCACAGCGAGGACGGGCTCGACCCCGTCGCCGCCAAGGACCACAAGAACGAGACCGGCAGCGTCGTCGGGTTCTCGGCGGCCGACGAGGAGATCACCAACGACGAACTCCTCACCCTCGACGTCGACCTGCTCGTGCCCGCGGCGCTCGAAAACGCCATCGACGCCGACCTCGCCGAGGACGTCAGCGCCGACGTCGTCTCCGAGGCCGCGAACGGCCCGGTCACGCCTGACGGCGACGACGTACTGACCGAGAAGGACGTCCTCGTCGTCCCGGACATCCTCGCGAACGCGGGCGGCGTCACCGTCTCGTACTTCGAGTGGGTCCAGAACCGCCAGCGCTTCTACTGGACCGAGGAGAAGGTCAACGAGGAACTGGAGTCCATCATGGTCGAGGCGTTCGACGACCTGACCAGCGCCTACGACGACCACGACCTCCCGAACATGCGGACCGCCGCCTACGCCGTCGCCATCCGGCGCGTGCTGGACGCGTACGAGCAGTCCGGCAACTGGCCCTGAGGGAAGTTTAGCCCGCCGACACTCGACGCTACACACGTTCTCAGAAACCGCAGAACGGCGACGAGCCGGTCAGTCGGCCGTCGCGCTCGGCTGCGACCCGTCGGGTCGGTCGGTCGGTTCGGTCCCGTCGCCGACTTTCGTCGCCGTCAGGGGGCTCCGCCGGTCGATCTCGCAGTCGAACGCGGGGTGTTCGGCGAAGTGTCTGACCATCATGTGCCTGCGCGACCCCGTGATACCCGTGTGCTCCACGTCCTCCGCGGAGAACGTTTCGGGCAAGCGGTCGAACAGGCGTTTGACGGCGTCGAAGCTCTCGAACACCTTCGAGTTACCCGACGAGTCGGCTCCGCGGCGATTCACCTCGTAGGAGCCGTCCTCGCGGTACGCGCCCGCCGTGCGGAAGAACTCCCGCGTCTCCGTGACGGCGTCGCTGATGGCCTCGCGCAGCGCGACCGCGTCGCTACGGGGTAACCGGTGTTCGTCGTCGTCGACTTCGATCACGATCGACTCGCCGTCGTCCGTCGTCGATACCGATACCTCATCACCGGAGAAGAACGCGACCAGGAGCGTGGGTACTCCGTGTCATGCAGGTGCTACTGGTGGCGGCAGCAGTAAAACTCTATCGCCGCCGTCAGGGACCGCCAGCGGCCGGCGCGTCGACCGCGCTCGCGGACGCGTTCCCGTCGCCCGATACGTTCCCGCTCGTCGATTCGTTCTCGCTGCCGAGCATGTCCGTCTCGATGGTCTCCGCGTGCGTGAGGCGATTCATCGGTAACTGGAGCGATACGGTCTCTCCGGTGAGCGACGTGGGGTCCTCCGCCTCGACCGTCGCCGCGAACTCGATGCGGAGGTCGGTCACCTCGTCGTTGCGCAGGTGGGTGACCCACCAGTCGTCGAGGCGCTCGTTCCGGATCGCCGTCCGGGTCTCGATCGCCTCCGACGACCGCGGTTCGATGACGTACTCCCGCTGGCTCGTGCCCTCACCCACGACGACGCCGTTCATCGTGATCTCGTAGCGCATTTCGGTGACGACGTAGGGCACGTCCTTCGGGTTGTACGCGACGAACGTCGCTCGCATCGGCGTCTCCTCGGCGGTGACGTTCCCCCACTCGCCACGCGTCTCGTTGACGTACAGCACCGGGTCGTCGAAGACACGGCTGTCGGCGTCGACCGGGCGCGTCTCGTTCGAGTCGAACCGCTCGATCATGCTGGTGTTTACCGTCTCGGTCCGTTCGACGGGGACGCTCCGACCGGCCGCGTCGGAGCGGATCCGCGCGTCGATGGCGACCGCCGTCCGCTCGCCGTTGCGGACGTGCGTCACCCACCAGTCGGGGATGCGCTCGTTGTCCATGTACGTCCGCAGGCGCACGTCGTTCTCGCCCGGATCCAGATCCAGGTCCCCTTTCGACCCGTTCGCCATCGGCACCCCGTTCATCCGGACCGTGTACTCGGCGGACGCCCCGAGAAATCCCGTTCCGAACGGGTTGGGGTTGTCGACAACGAGGTCCGTGACGACCACCGTCGTGGTGTCGTTGACCTCGCCGAACTCGTTGTCGACGCCCTCGACGCCGGGCACGCCGACCAGTCCCAGCGCGACCGCCGCAACGAGCGCGATAGCGACGACGCCGAGCGCCGTCGCCGCGATGCGAACCGTGCTACCCAGCAGTGCGGCCCTGACCCGTTCCCCGTCCATCGTGCCGGGTAGAGTCAGGGCATCGGCATAGGCTTTCCTCATGAACTAAGTTCCCGCCGCCGAAAGGAACGGGCATGACGACAGACTCCGTCGCCACTGACGAAGGGATCGGGTTCGCGATGCTGTTCTCGCTGCTCGCCGCGGTCGGCGCGGTCGGGACGTTCGTCGGCGCGCCCGAACAGGCCGCAGCCTGGGGGTTCGCCGCCGCGATGCTGTTCGCCGCGCTCGCTGTCGCGTACATCCACGTGTACTGGTGAGCGACCGACCACGGAAATGGTTATACGTATCAGCGCCTTACACTGGCGCGTAGACGATGACTGAGTACACCGAAGAGGAACGACGCATCCTCGCGTACCTCCGCGAGAGCGTCTCCCGGGGCGAGCAGTACTTCCGGGCGAAAAACATCGCCGACGCCATCGAACTCTCGGCGAAGCAGGTCGGCGTTCGCCTCCCGCGGCTCGCCGAGAAGAGCGACGAGGTCGACATCGAGAAGTGGGGGCGGGCGCGTTCGACGACTTGGAAAGTCACTCAGAGCTGACGTTCCAGCGGACTTTTACCATCTCGGGCTGGAAACTCTATCATGACAGTCCGGGTTGAGCGGACGTTCGAGTTCACCGTGTCGCCGGAGCGCGTCTGGGAGTTCATCGCCGACCCGGAGAAACGCGCCCGGTCGATAAGCGTGGTCACAGACTTCGAACTGAAAGACGAGAGCGGCCGCGAAGCCATCTGGCACGTACACCTGCCGGTACCGCTGCTCGACACGTCGGCGCAGGTCCGGACGGAAGAGGTCGAGCGCGACCCGCCGCGTCACGTGAAGTTCGTCGGCAGGTCGAAAGTGATGCGCGTCACCGGTGAACACGAGGTCGTCCCCACGGAAGAGGGCTGCGAACTGGTCAACACGTTCGTCGTCGACGGCCGCCTCCCCGGCGTCGAACGCTTCTTCCAGCGGAACCTCGACAACGAACTCGACAACCTCGAAGCCGCACTCAGGGCCGATCTGGAGGTCGAAGCGTGAAGGTCGCGCTCGCCCAGATCCGGGTCGAGGCGGGCGAGGTGAACGCGAACGTCGACCGCGCGGTCGACGCCGTGGCCGCCGCGGCCGACGAGGGGGCCGACCTCGTCGCCCTCCCGGAGATATTCAACGTCGGGTACTTCGCGTTCGACCTCTATCACCGACGCGCCGAACCGCTCGAAGGCGAGACGCTCACCCGGGTCGCCCGGACGGCGGACGAACACGACGTCGGCGTCCTCGCCGGCAGCATCGTCGAGGACCTCGCGGCAACGGAGACGGCGTCTACGCCCGCCGAAGACGGCCTCGCCAACACCGCCGTGCTGTTCGACCGGGACGGGGAGCGACGCCTCGTCTACCGCAAGCACCACCTGTTCGGCTACGAGTCCGCCGAGAGCGAACTCCTCGTGCCCGGCGAGCGAGTGCAGGTCACCCCCTTCGAGGACCACACGGTCGCCGTCACCACCTGTTACGACCTCCGCTTTCCCGAACTGTACCGAGAGTTCGCCGACGACGTGACGCTCGCGCTCGTCCCGAGCGCGTGGCCGTACCCCCGCGTCGAGCACTGGCGGACCCTCTCCCGCGCCCGCGCCGTCGAGAACCAGTTCTACGTGGCGACCATAAACGGCAGCGGCGCGTTCGACGACGCCGAACTCCTCGGCCGCTCGTCAGTTTACGACCCATGGGGGACGCCGCTCGCGAGCAGCGACGACGACCCCGCGCTCGTCACGGCGACCGCCGACCCGGAGACCGTCACCGAGGTCCGGTCCGAGTTCCCGGCGCTCGACGACCGCCGGCTGTAAGCCCCATCTTTTATACAGTTCCGAGCCTTACGTCAGCACGCCGGCAACCGACGCTTTTCACGTCGAGCCGGCAAGCCCGTCGCGCTCGCGTCCGCGTCACACCCGGAACCGCCCGGGCGGTTCCGATTCGGGACGTCCCGAACGGGTCTTCCGTCCTCGTCCTCTTTCGAGTCTACCGACCCAGTGAGTCGACCGGGAACGGGTCCGCGTCCTCCCGACCCGACTGCGACACCACTCGACGGCCCGACCGTCTCGGGCGGCGACGGTTCCGTTTACGACTGGGGCGGGGCCGAACGGGTCACGAGGGGCCGCCGACCCGTCCTCGCCGGTCGATCGTCGTTCGCTGCGACACCGAGACTGCGGTTCGGCCACGAGGACCTCACCGCTCAGTCGTCGCCCTTCGACGAAGGGGAGACTGCGACTCGGACACGGCCTACGGCCGGTCCTCCGCGGTCAGTCGCTTCCTTCGGTCTTGATGTCCGCGGACAGTCCCTGTGCCATCTCGATGTCCTTCGAGTCGTTGAGCGTCCACGCCGTTCGTTCGGTGACCGCTTCGATGACCTCGCGGGCGCTGGGGTAGCCGTTGCCGGACTTCTTGACGCCGCCGAACGGCAACTGTACCTCCGCGCCGATACACGGCAGGTTCCCGTACGCCAGTCCCACCTCCGCGTTGTCGCGGTAGTAGTTGATCTGGCGGTAGTCCTCGGAGATGACCGCGCCGGCCAGCCCGTAGGGCGTGTCGTTGTGGATCTCGACCGCGCGCTCGATGTCGCCGTCGTACTCGACCAGCGCGACGTGAGGGCCGAACACTTCCTCCTTGAGACAGCGCAGGTCCGTGTCGTAATCGATCTCGTAGACGAACGGCCCGACCCAGTGGCCGTCCTCGTGGCCGTCGGGAATTTCGTCGTCGCCCAGTTCGGTGCGGTCGACGAGCACGTTCGCGCCCTCCTCGCGCGCGAGCTCGTTGTGCTTGCGGATCTTCTCGACGTGCTGGGCCTCGATCGCCGGCCCCATGAACGTGTCCTCCTCCAGCGGGTCACCGACCGCGACGTCTTTCGCGATCTCGACGTAACGCTCCTTGAACTCGTCGTAGACGTCCGTGTGGACGATCAGACGCTCGGAGGAGACGCAGCGCTGGCCGGTGGTCTTGAACGAGGACATGACGGCGCTGTGGACGGCGACGTCGAGGTCGGCGTTCCCGGTGACCACGATGCCGTTCTTGCCGCCCATCTCGCAGGCGGCGAGTTTGCCGGGCTCGCCGCCGACCGTGTCGGCGATCTGGTGGCCGACCTCGGCGGAGCCGGTAAAGAGGACCGTGTCGGTGCGGTCGTCCTCGACGATGGCGTTGCCGGCGTCGCCGAAGCCCTGGACCATGTTGAAGACGCCGTCGGGGATGCCGGCGTCCTCGAACATCTCGGCGATGATCTGGCCGCACCAGGGCGTCTGCTCGGCGGGTTTCCAGACGACGGTGTTGCCCTCGACGAGCGAGACGGCCATGTGCCAGAAGGGGATGGCGACGGGGAAGTTCCAGGGGGTGACACAGCCGATGACGCCGCGGGGTTTGCGCCGCATGTAAGCGTCTTTGGAGCCGATCTCGCTGGGGACGACGTCGCCGTGGGGGTGGCGGGCGTTGCCGGCGGCCCACTCGACCATGTGCCAGGCCTCGGTCACGTCGGCTTTCCCCTCGCTGATCTCCTTGCCGCACTCCTTGGTGACGGTCTCGCCGAGTTCCTCGTGGCGGTCGCGCAGTTCGTGATAGATGTCCCAGAGGTACTCCGCGCGGTCGATGTACGACAGCTCGCGCCACTCCTCGAAGGCGTTCTCGGCCGCCGCCATCGCGCGGTCGACGTCCGCCTCCGTCCCGCGGTGGAACTCCCCGAGACTGTCGCCCGTCGCAGGGTTCTCGCTCTCGAACGTCCCCGTGCCCTCGCCGTCCGTCCACTCGCCGCCGATGTAGTGCTGGTGGACTCGGTCGGTCGTCTGCTGGCTCATGCTCGGCAAAAATTGGAACATCCACAATTATAAAATCATCTAGTTCCCCTCGACGCCGGGAGGCGTCGCCGTCCCGGTGCGTCGATCCGGATACTGGCATCCCGACCCGCGAGCCACAAGGCAAATAGCCGTGGAACCCATCCGATCAGCTGATACGTTGACAGAGACGCCAGTCGACCCCTCGTCCCCCGCCGACCCCGGGATCGAGGTCTTGCTCGTCGGCGACGGTAGCAGCCTCGACGAGGCCGCGAACCGTCTCGAAGGCGAAAGCTGGGTCAGCGTCCGCACGGCGACGAGCGCCGCCGCCGGACGGGAACTGCTGTCGGCCGGCGGGATCGACTGCGTCGTCGCCGGGGCCGAACTGCCGGTCGCCACCGTGACGGCGTTTCTGCGATCGATCCGGGAACGGCGCTGCGACCTGCCGCTGATACTGATCGGGGACGACGGTGACGACGCCGTCGGCGAGGCGCTGTCGGCCGGCGTCACGGACTACGTGCCGAGAGCGGTCATCGACGAGCGTCCCGACGTGCTGACCGACCGGGTCGAACGCGCCGCCGGGGCCGCCGTCCAGCGCCGGTCGGAGCGCCACCGGCAGCGGCTGTTCGCGAAGGCACAGGACATCGCGGACGTCGGTGCCTGGGAGTACGACGTCGAGGCGGAGTCGCTCTGGTGGAGCGAACAGGTCCGACGCGTCCACGGCCTGCCGCCCGACGAGCAACCGACGATAGCGGAGAGCTTCGACCGCTACGTCCCGGAGGACAGCGAGACCATCGAAGCGGCGTTCGAGCGTGCGATAGCGGAGGGCATCCCGTACGACATCGAGGTCAGACTGGACGACGGGGGAGACGAGAGCAAGTGGATACGGTCGCGCGGCGAACCGGAGTTCGAGGACGACGCGGTCGTTCGCGTCCAGGGGAGCTATCAGAACGTCACCGACCTGAAGCGCCGCGAGTTGCAGTTCGAGTCCCTCCACGACGCGAGCAGGGAGCTGATGGCGGCGAAGACCCGCATGGACGTGGCGCGGATCACCGCCGACGCGTCGAAGAACATCCTCGGGTACGTCATGACGACCGTCCGCCTCGCCGACGAGGACGACGAGGTGCTGCGCACTTTCACGGCCACCGACCAGACCGTCACCGAGGCGGGCAAGCGGCCGGGATACCGGATCGACGGCGAGACGCCGGCGGCGCGCTGCTACCGCGATGGCGAACCGTTGATCTTCGACGACCTGGACCGGACTGCCGACGACTACGACCGCGGCGCGCTCCGCTCGGGGAGCTACGTCCCCATCGGCGACCACGGCGTCCTCAGCACGGGAGACACGGAACCGTACGCGTTCGACGAACCGGACGTGGAGATCCTCGGCGTGCTGACGAAACTCGCCGCCGAAGCCCTCACTCGGATCCGGTCGGAGCGGGAACTCCAGCGGCAGAACGACCGACTGGAGGAGTTCGCCAGCATCGTGGCCCACGACCTCCGGAACCCGCTGAACGTCGTTCGCGGCGAACTGACGCTGTTGGAGGCGTCGGCACCGGCGGAGCAGGTCGAATCGATCGAAGCGAGCCTCGACCGCATGGAGGCGCTCGTCGAGGACGTGCTCTCGCTCGCGCGGCAGGGAGAGGTCGTCGGCGACACGGCGGCCGTGGGCCTCGCCGCCGTCACCCGACAGGCGTGGGCGAACGTGGCGACGGGCGTGGCGACCCTGACCGTCGACTGCGAGGGGGTCGACGTCCTCGCCGACGAGTTCCGCCTGCAGGAACTGTTCGAGAACCTGTTCAGGAACGCGATCGAGCACGGGTCGACCGATGGGGACTCGCAGACCCGTCGGAACGCCGCGGGAAACGGTTCCGGGTCGAGCGAAGCGGCGTCGGATGGGGCCGAAGGCGCGCCGGGTGACGACGCCGACGACGTGGCTATCACCGTCGGAGCGCTCTCTGACGGGTTCTTCGTGGAGGACGACGGGCAGGGGGTCCCCGACAGCGAGAAGGAGGCGGTGCTCGAAGCCGGCTACACCACCGCCACCGACGGCACCGGCTACGGCCTGTACATCGTCACCGAGATCGCGGCGGCACACGGCTGGGAGATCGAGGTCGCCGACGGCCGCGACGGCGGCGCTCGGTTCGATATCACCGACGTCGAGACGCCGTGAGACGGCGGCGTCCCCGCCACCGCTTCGCGTGTCGCCCGCCGACGCCGAGGGCGGGTCGGAGCGGTCACGCGGCGACCTTCTCTATCTCGCCTTTGAGGCGCTCGGCGTCGAAGTCGTGATCGGGGCGGACGTTGACGAAATCGAGGAACTCCAGCGCGTCGAGGAGTCCGTCGAGC
This sequence comes from Halobacteriales archaeon QS_9_68_17, assembly GCA_003023565.1. Taxonomy (GTDB): domain Archaea; phylum Halobacteriota; class Halobacteria; order Halobacteriales; family Natronoarchaeaceae; genus Halostella. The sequence goes on along the minus strand of PXSA01000002.1, from coordinate 132,158 downwards.
GAGTACGCGCTCCGCGCGAGGGCGACGACGGTGGCCGACCCGAGGTCGGGTTCGAGCGTCGCCAGCGCGCAGGCGAGGTCGTATGCGCGCGCGTCGGCGAGCCCCGACTCGCGGACGCTCGTCGCGTCGATGAAAAACACCTCGCCGCCCCTGACGAGGACGTTCTCGCCGCGCAGGTCGCCGTGTGCCAGGCCGTCGTCGTGGAGTTTTCGGAGGTTCGCGAAGAGGTCCGGCGCGAGGTCACGCGTCTCCTCGGTGTCGAGGTCCTCGAACGTCCGGAAGTCATCCAGAAACTCCAGGACGAGGACGCCGAGGCCGTCGACTTCGAACGCCTCGACCGGTTCGGGGGCGTTCACGCCGATCTCGCGCATCCGTTCGGTGGCGTCGAGTTCTCGCTCGGCCATCTCGACGGGGCTGCCGACGTGGTCGAAAAAGCCCCCGCGACCGCTCGTGACCGCGCCGAGGTTGCGGCCGGTGGTAAACAGCGCGTGGACGAGCGAGTTCTGCGGCGAGATGACCTTCACGAACCACTCCTCGTCGACGACGCAGGGCGTCGAGAGCCAGTTGTCCGCCTCCAGAAACGTCACCCTGACCGCGTCGCGACCGGTTCGGTCGGCGAGTTCCCGCGCGACCGCCTCCATGTCGCTCCAGTCGACGGTGCCCCGAACCAGGTCGCGCACTTCCATATCGGTTGGAGGACGACGTAAGGGCATAAATGCCTTGGCGGGCGGCCGGGGACCGAAACGTCTTCTCGGGGGGTTTCCGTGGCGTCAGATACCGTTCCGACCGCGTCCGCGGCCGTCGTTTCGCCCCCGACCGCGGCCGTTTCCGCGCCCTCGTCCACGACCGTTACCGCGGCCGTTTCCACGCCCCCGGTCCGGCGACTCGTCGGCCCCGTCGTACGCCGAGAACAGTTTGAACCGGCGGTTGAACGCGGTCGTGACGGGCACCGAGGGGTCGTCGTTCACGTTCGACGACGGGTCGGTGACGCCGCTCCCGCCGACGCGGAGGTCCGTGCCGAGACCGTCGGCCAGGGCGTTCAGGTTCTCGCGGGCGGCGGTCGGTGCGGCGGAACTGCCCAGCAGGAGGACCGCGCCGCCGTCGGCGGCGAACGACCGCAGTTCGTCGACGGTCGCCGCGTCGAACGCCGCCGCGGGCGTGGTGACCACGACAGCGCGGGCGTCGTCGAGGCGGTCGCCGGTGACCTCGTTCACCTGCTCGAAGCCGATGCCGACGCCCTCCAGATAGCGCTGGTAGTAGGCGGCGTCCTCGTTCGAGAGGGCGTAGTCCGCGGCGAACTGGCCGTGCCCGCCCTCGATCAGCACCTCGTCGTCGGTCCGGTCGGCCAGCGCGTCGACCAGGTTCGTGAGGAAGACGAAGTTCTCGTACCCCGACGTCTCGACCGGGTAGCCCTCGTCGGCCTCGTAGGACTCGTCGACGAGGGGGCCGGCAACGAGGCCGACGCGGGCGTCCTCGTCGACGGCCGCGAGCGGGATCCGGCCGTTCGTCACCGCGGTCGCGCCCTCGGCGGTGTCCTCCGCGAAGACGGGGACCCGGTTCGGCGTGATGTGACGGTCGCTCGTCGTGATCGTCACCGGGTCTGGGACGAACAGGTCGTCGACGTCGCGGTTCCGGATCGGGTCGCTGTTCTCCGGGTCGCTCTCGGCCCAGAGGCCGACGCCGTCCGCTCGCGCCGCCGCCTCGACGGCCCAGAACTCGTCGTGACGGGAGAACCCGGAGCCGTACACGCGGGCGAGACCGCGGGCGATGAGTTCCCGGTTGTACGTCGTGTCCCTGCTCCCGTCGCCCGAGGCGTCGTAATCGATGTACGCGAGCACCCGGTCGAACGCGTCCCGGACGCCCTCGTTCTCGTCGAACGAGACCGTGACGGTCTCACCGAGCAACTCCCCCTCGGCGAAGGCCGTCGCCTCGGCGGCCCACTCCTGTAAGTACTCCAGGTCCTCGATCCCCTCCCACTCCTCGAGGCGCTCGAACCGGGCGTTGCCCGCCGACTCGGGGGTGTCGACGCCGAGCACGCGGACGCTCTCCTGGTTCCCGTCCTCGAACTCCACGGTGACGGTGTCGCCGTCGGCGACCTCCGTCACGTCCACCTCGTACGTCTCGGTCGGGTCGATCTCGAAGCCCAGTCCGTCGCGGTCCTCGAAGTACGGGAACGCGTCGTTGAAATCGCTCGTGACGGGGTTGAACTCCGACCCGGCGTTCGACTCGTCGTCCATCACCTGGTCGTCGTTGAACCGGAAGTCGAGGTCGAGCGAGGCCGCGAGGGCGTTCAGGTTGGCCGTCTCGTCGAAGTCCCGGAAGTCGGACTGGTCGACGAGAAAGAGCGCGCCGCCGTCGTCGACGAACGACCGCAGTGCCGCGGCCTCCTCGTCGGTGAAGGCGCGACTGGGCGAGGTGACGACGACGCCGTCGGCGTCGGACAGCGAGTCGGTCAGCGAGTCGGTTCCCTCGACCGTGTACCCGTTCTCGGCGGCGTAATCCGCGAACACGTCGTACTCCGAGAGGTCGTAGAACTGGTCGTGGCTCTCGTCCCAGACGACGCGGTCCCCGTCGACGTGTTCGTCCCACAGGTTGAGGACGAACTCCTCGTTGCCGGCGTCGAAGTCCGCCTCGTCGTTGGCGAGGGGAGCGCCGTAGCCGACGACGTCGGCGTCGCCGTCGACCGCTACGAGCGGGATAGCCACGTCGTCGGGGTAGTCGACGGCGTCGCCGTTCCCGTCCTCGTCGACGGTGTACGCCGACGACTCGGCCCACACGGCGATTACCTCGTCGTCGGAAAGCGGCGTTTCGTCGGCCGCGAGGAGGCTCGCGGTCGAGTAAAACGACAACGCGTCTATCGTCGACGCCTGCGCGAGCGAGCGCGCGGCGGCGGTACCGCGTCGTGTCCCGGCACTGGCACCGACGGCCGTCGTCGCCAGCGCGGCGATGAAGTTACGTCGTCGCACGGGCGGAGGAACAGCCTTCGGTTGGATAAAATTTCTGGAGTTCAGTTATAAATGCAACAATAGACGAACCGACGGATCAGTAGCCGCCCGCTCACCGGTACACGGCGGCGATGAGGACCTCCCATGTTTTTATCTTCGGTTCGCAAGTATTGCGTATGGAGTTCACTCTGTCCGACGAACACCGGATGATCCGGGACAGCGTCCGGGAGTTCTGCGAGGAGGAGATCGCTCCGATCGCACAGGAGATCGAGGACGAACACCGGTTCCCGCGGGAGATATTCGACCAGCTGGCAGGCCTCGACATGATGGGCGTCCCCGTCGCCGAGGAGTACGGCGGTCTCGGCGGCGATCAACTCATGTACGCGCTCGTCACGGAGGAACTGGGGCGCGTCTCCGGCTCCGTCGGTCTCTCGTTCGCGGCCCACGTCAGCCTCGCGGCGAAGCCGATCGAACTGTTCGGCACGGCGGAGCAGAAGGAGCGCTGGCTCCGACCGCTGGCGGAGGGCGAGTACGTCGGCGGGTGGGCGCTCACGGAACCCGAGAGCGGGAGCGACGCGAGCGACATGAACACGCGGGCGGTCAGGGACGGCGACGAGTACGTCCTCGACGGCACGAAGCAGTTCATCACGAACGCGAGCGAGGCCGGGAGCGTCCTCGTCAAGGCCGTCACGGACCCCGACGCGGGCTACGACGGCATCTCGACGTTCATCGTCGACCCTCGCGAGGACGACGGCTTCGAGGTGACGACGGTCTGGGACAAGATGGGGCTGAACGCCTCGCCGACCTGCGAGATCCAGCTCGACGACGTCCGCGTCCCCGAGGACCGCCTGCTCGGCGAGGAGGGCGACGGCTGGAACCAGACCAAGAAGACGCTGGACGGCGGGCGCATCTCCATCGCCGCGCTGTCGGTCGGTCTCGCACAGGGCGCGTACGAGGCCGCCAAGGAGTACTCGACGGAGCGCGAGCAGTTCGGCCAGCCCATCAGCGAGTTCGACGCCGTCCGCGACAAGGTCGTCGAGATGGAGCGCAAGACCGAGCGCGCCCGGCTGCTCACCCACAAGGCCGCCTGGGAGTACGACCAGGGCGAACCGGTCACGAAGGCGAGCGCGCTCGCCAAACTCGACGCCAGCGAGGCCTCCCGCGAGGTCGCCGAGGAAGCCGTCCAGACCCTTGGGGGCTACGGCTACACCACCGACTTCGCCCCACAACGGTTCTACCGCGACGCGAAGCTCATGGAGATCGGCGAGGGCACGAGCGAGATCCAGCACCTCGTCATCGGTCGAGAACTCGGACTGTAAGGGAACGGCCGCGCTGGCGTCTCGTCGCCAGCGCACGCCGAAAGACGCGGGGCGTCTTCCGAGCCGCTCGCAAACGCGAAGCGTTTGCAGCGTCACGAAACGGCTTCGTCGTCTCGGTCGACCTCCGTCGCTACGCTCGGGAGGACGGGGAAGGGTAACTCGGAGCGTGTCCTCGCGACCGCGGGGTCGTCACGAGCGGCGCGAGTGAAGGCTCGTGAGGCCGGAGATCTCGGTGGCTCGCGCGAACTGGCGGGCCTGAGACGAGCGCCTGGCGCTCGTTGGCGTCTTCGCGAACGCAGTGAGCGAAAGTCGGAGTGGCGACGCCACTCCGGTTGGCGTCGAACGGGCGAGGCGCGACTGCCAGGGAGCGCCGAGGGCTTTCAGCACTCCAGTTCCCACCGCTCGCCATCAGTCGCTTCCAACCGCTCGGCCACCCCCTCGGCGAGGCGGTACTCGTTCCCCTCGCGGACGACCGACCCCTCGCGCTCCAGGTGTTCGAGATGGGCGTAGGACTCGCCGGGGCCGTGGAGGATGTGGATCCCCGCCAGGTCGCCGAACAGGTCGGCGCTGACGGTCCACGCGTCGCAGGGGTCCTTCCGCCGGAGCGCGTCGAGCACGCGCCACGACCGCTCCTCGTGGTGGTCGATGATGTACTCGGCGCGCTCGGTCGGGTCGTCGATGGGTTCGCGGTGGCCCGGCCACGCGCGGTCGTAGTCGGCGTCGGCGATCCGCCGGAGCGCCCGGAGGTACTTCTCCAGCGGTCGCTCGACGCGGACGTCCGCGCCGCCGACGTTCGGCGTGTACTGAGGGAGGAGCGCGTCGCCCGTGAACGCCTCGCGGCCGCCGCCGAGTTCGAACAGCGAGAGGCCGTCGGCGTGCCCGGAGGTGTGGACGACGCGGAGGTCGCGCCCGTCGAACGAGAACGCGTCGCCGTCCTCGAACGTCGTCACGTCGGGGGCCACGTCGCCGGAGCCCGCGCCATCCATCCGCTCACGGAGGGCGCGCTGCTGGTCCTCGGGCATCCCCCACTGCTCGAAGTACGCGTTCTGTCGCTCGTGCATGGCAGTCCAGGCGTCCTCGTCGCCCTCGACCAGCGGCGCGTCGCGGGCGTGGACGTACACGTCGGCCCCGCTCTCGGCCTGGATCTCCCCGGCGAGTCCCGTGTGGTCGCCGTGCCAGTGCGTGAGGAAGACGCGGTCCACGTCCGCGATGGAGACGCCGCGGTCGGCGAGCGCGCTCTCTAACTGCTCCCGGGTCGCCGGTGCCCCGTCGCCGGTGTCGACGAGGACCGTCTCGGGACCGTCCCCGAAGAGGTAGACGTTGTTGTCCCCTTCGAACGCGGCGTTCGACAGCGTGATCCGTTCCATGGTCGCTCCTGACGCGGCGGCGGAGAAACGCTTTCGATCGTCCGTGACCGTCCGGCCGGCGACTGTCTGCCGGCGGCGGTCGTCAGGGTGACCCTGCGAGGTCGGCGGCCATCGACCGCAACCGCTCGATCCGGTCGGCCGTCCCGGGATGGGTGTCCGGGAGGAGGTCCCTTGCCGAGAAGACCGTCGTCGCCCTCCTCGGTGAACGGCGCGGAGTCGAGCGGGGCGACGTACAGCGCCTCGACGCCCCCGTCGAGCGTCCGGATCGCGGTCGGGCGTCGACGAGAGGTCCTCGTCGGTGGTCTCCAGCGCGCTCGCCGGCGCGAGCGGGTCGCCGGTGACCGCCGCCGCGCCGCGGTCGGCGGCGTGCTCGCGGTAGCGACGGAGCAGGCGGGAGAGCAGGAAGCTCCCGACCCAGAGCGGCGGCGAAGACGGTGACCAGCGTCGTCGTCACGACTGCGACTGCGGCGAGCGCGCGGGCGTCGTCGTGGCTGGTCCGAAGACAGCGGAGCGACTCGAACACCGTCCGGAGGACGGCGTACGAACCGTCGCGACGACGTACGTCAGCGTCGGCAGCGGGTAGGCCACGGTCATCACCGCTACGTCGCGGTTCTTCACGTCGGGCAGTTCGTGCGCGAGCACGGCCTCCAGTTCGTCGGCGACACCGATGGTCGAGAACACGACCTCCCCCGTCGAGGAGATGTCGTTCCGGCGTCTCTATCCCCGGACAAAATAATAAGGTGGAGGAAACGTTCTACGCGGATAGACGCCTATGGAACGATCACGTGGCGAAGCGACCGTACTGGTCGTCGACGACGAGGAGGGGGTCGCCGACATCTACGCGGAGCACCTGACGGAGCGATACACCGTCCGGACGGCGTACTCCGGCGACGGTGCCATCGAATCGATGTCGCCCGATGTCGACGTCGTGCTCCTCGACCGACGGATGCCTGACAAGTCGGGCGGCGAAGTCATCGACCGCATCCGGTGGCGGGGATACAACTGCCGCGTCGTCTTCATCACGGCCGTCGAACCCGACCTCGACATCCTCTCGCTGGGGTTCGACGAGTATCTCGTCAAGCCCGTCCTCGCCCGCGACCTCTACGACGTGGTGGACGCCATGCTCGCGCGAAACGAGTACGTGGCCACGGTCCGGGAGGCCATCTCCCTCGCGTCGAGGATAGCGACGCTCGAATCGAAGATGGACGTCGAGAAACTGGAGGAGAGCGACCGGTACACCGACGCACAGGAGCGGTTTCAGGAGCTCCGCGAGGAGATCGAGACGCCGCCGAGCGAGGGGATCTACTCCGAACTGACGCGAGAGAAACTCGAAGTGCTGTTCGAATGACTCCGCTTCCCACCGAAAGGACGTCGCCGAGGGCGCGGACGACCGGCAGTCGCCGTCGATCCCCGACCCCGCTCCGCCGCTGCCGACCCCTTATCTCGCTCCGCGACCGAGCGGTCGCGGCGCTACACTCGCGTCCGCCGGAGGCGGTCCGAAGCGGATGACCGAGCAGACCCTGATCCTCCTCGTGGACGACGAACCGGACGACCCGGCGGCCGCGGCCGACGCGCTCGAAGGGGAGCGGGACCGGTTCCGCGTCGCGGCCGAAACGGCCGCCGACGGCGCTCTCGACCGACTCGCTGACGGCGACGTGGACTGCGTCGTCAGCGGCCGCGAACTCGCCGACGCCGACGGCCTGACGTTTCTCGACGCCGTGCGCGACGCCGACCCGACCGTTCCGTTTCTCCTCTTTACCGGCGAGGGGTCAGAGGCGGTCGCCAGCGCGGCGGTCGCGAGGGGCGTCTCCGAGTACGTCCCGAAAGCGCTGGACGGCGACCAGTACGCGGCGCTCGCCGAGCGCATCGAGAACGCGGTCGAAGACCACGGGAGCGCCGGCGACGAACTCGAACGGTACCGCACCGCCGTCGAAACGCTCCCCGAGGGGGTGGTCACCCTCGACGGCGAAGAGCGGATCGAGGTCGTCAACGGCCCCGCCGCCGAACTGCTGGGGCGCGACCGGACGGAACTCCGCGGAGAACCCGTCGACGTCCTGGTGGACGAGGGCGTCCTCGACGAGGCGGCCCTCGACGCGTTCCGCGATGCCGCCGAGTCCGGGACCGCCTCGACCGGTTCAGGCGTGCTGAAACGCGGACCCGAGGTCCCGGCATCGGGCGACGACGCCCTCCCGGTCGAAGCGGTCATTGCCCCGCGCGGATCCGAGCAGGAGCGCTCCGGAGCGACTATCGTCGTCCGCGACGCCACGCCTCACGAGGAGCGGAAACGGGACCTGGAACGGCGGAACGACCGACTCGAAACGGTCATCGATATCGTCTCTCACGACCTCCGCAACTCGCTGAACCTCGCGTTGAACCGCCTCGAACTCGTGCGGCGGGAGGCGGACCCGGCGTCGGAGCATCTCTCGAAGGTCGAACGCGCGCTCGACCGGTCCGGGCGGATAATCGAGGACGCGCTGCGGTTCGCCCGCGAAAGCCGGACGGATGGCGATACCGAACCCGTCGAACTCGACGCGTTCGCCGCGCGGTGCTGGAGGCAGGTCGAGACGAACGGCGCGTCGCTTCGGGTCGGGGACCTGCCCGCGGTCGAGGCCGATCCGACCCGGCTCCGATACGTCTTCGCGAACCTCTATCGAAACGCCGTCGAACACGGCGGCGAGGACGTCACTGTCCGCGTCCGTCCCCTCGACGGACAAGACGGGTTCTGCGTCGAGGACGACGGGCCGGGGATCCCCGAAGCGGAGCGCGAGGACGTGTTCGAACCGGGTCACACGACCGCCGAGGACGGGTTCGGGTTCGGGCTGACCATCGTCGCCGAGATCGTCGACGCTCACGGCTGGACCGTCGCGGCATCGGGAGCGCCGGGCGGCGGTGCCCGCTTCGAGATAACGGGGATCGACGCTGTGACCGACTGACGGCGGGTCGAAACGACGCGGCGGTCCCGACGATACCCGTCCGACAGCGAACCACCGTCAGAATTTTTGCAATTCGGGCCGGCTTCACCACTATGGACGAGTGGACCCGCGGAGTGAGTCCGGTTATCGGAGTCATCGTGATGGTCGTACTCGTCCTGCTGCTCGCGTCCGTTTTCGCCGCCGGTGCGCTTCGGTTCGGCGACGGCCTCTCCGGGCCGTCGTTCACCACCGGTAACGACTCGGCGCTGTCCGGAAACCCGTGGAGCGGGAACCGAGAGGACCTCGTTCGACTGTCGGACACCCGGGCGGGAGCGACCGACGTTTCCTACCGCGTGAACTTCACGATCGAGGAGGACTCGGACACTACCGGTAACTCGCTGAACAGCGTGTATCTGGAAGTGACGACCGAGCCGAAACCGGACATGTTCTCCGAGACCGAACGCGCCGACCTCGTTCGCGTCGGCATCGACGAGAACAGCACCGGGAGCATCGATAGGGAGATAACCGGCGACGTCGACGACTGGACTGTGGAAAACGACGGCGCGGCCCTGAAGATAGGGTTCTCCGGGTCGGCCTACACGGCGAGCGCGAACGACTCCGTCATCGTGGTCTTCGAAGGGGCGAAGAACCCCGACAACCCCGGTGAGTACGAACTCCGCGCCGAGACGAGCGGCGACGGGAACACGCACTACGGAACGATCACGATCACGGAATCGGGGGAAGCGAGCGTCACGTGGGCCGCGAGTCCGCACCCGTCAACGGTCGCGCTCCGGGAAGCGCGGGGGCCGGCGGTCACTGCCGAACGCCGTCGGGGGCCGCGTCCGCACCGACCTCGCTTCGCCGCTCGCCGGGCAGTCGAAGCGTGACGGTCATCCCGCGAGGCTCGCGGCGTTCGAAGTCGATCTCTCCGCCCAGTCGAGTGACGGCCCAGCGGACGACCCACAGGCCGAGGCTGCTCCCGTGTTGCAGCGAGCTTTCGTCGCCCCGCTCGATCACCCGCCGCTCGGTGTCCGGGATCCCGGGGCCGTCGTCGTCGACCGACACCGTCACCGGGTACGCGCGGTCGGCGTCGTAGCTGGCGCGGATCCCGACGTACGGCGCATCGGTGTCGTTGTGTTCGATCGCGTTGTCGACCAGGTTCTCCAGCGCCAGTTTGAGGACTTCCTCGGAGCTCCGGACGGCGATCCCCTCCGGGACCGCTACGTCCGTCGTCACCGTCCGCCGACCGACCGCATCCAGCACCCCCTCGGCCAGGGGTGCCAGCGAGACCGACTCGGAGGCCGTTCCGACGGTCGCTATCACCCGGTCTATCTCTCTCGCCTCCTCCGAGAGACGGTTCAGACCGCGCGCGTTCCGGAGGATGCACTGTGCGTTCCGTGCGAGTTCAGGGTCGTCGGCGTTTCTGCGGATCAGTTCGGCGCGCCCGCTGATGACGTTCATGTCGTTGCGGAGGTTGTGCCGTAGCACGCGGTTGAGGACCTCCAGACGCTGCTGGCGAGTGGTTCGAGCCGTTACGTCTCGGAGGACGATCGCGTAGCCGAGGCGGTGGCCGTGCTGGTCGGTCAGTTCCGAGACCGTCGGTTCGAACAGACAGCGACCGCTCACCGACTGCAGTTCGATGGGAGTCGTCTCGCGGAGGTCCCCCAAGGTTACGTCGAGAACCGCCTCGAGGTCCGCACCGATCACCTCCGCCGCCGCCGCGTCCAGCGCCTGCTCGGCGGCGGCGTTGGCCTCGACCACCGTCTCCTCGCTGTCGGTCACGACCATCACGTCGTCCAGTTCCTTGACCACCGTCGCGGGGCCGACGTTGCCGGCCGCCGGGACGTTACGAAACAGCTGATAGCGTTCGAGGCTACCGGCGGCGGCGAGACCGCCCGCGAGGAAGCCGACAGCGACCGTTCCCGGGAGCGCGATCGGCTCGATCTCGCTGACCCGAAGCCCGAACAGCACCGATATCCAGGGGACGGTCCCGAAGACGCCGAGCAGCGTGCCGGCCGTCGAGTCGAGGTGCTCGTAGCGGTGAAACGTCCACAGCACCACGCCGGAACCGACCAGCATCACCCCACCGGTGTACAGCAGCGCGAGCCACTGGACCATGTTCAGAAAGACCGCGGTGACCGCTGCCAGCCCAGTGGCGGCGTCCCGTGCCGGGAGAGTCAACCAAGGGACCAGCCGCGACCCGAAGATGAGCCCCGTCGCCAGCAGTCCGGTCACCGGGACCGCGGCGACCGCTGTGGCCGCCCCGGGCGAAACCAGGTCGTTCCGGCCCGTGTACGCGAAAGAGAACAGCAACCACGGGACCGGGAACACGAGTCCGACGACCACCGTCGACGCGAGCGCGACCTCGCGGGGGAGCGACAGCGCGATCGAGGCGGCGACCGCGAGCGCAGCGGCCCCCGCCGAACCGGCGGCGAGCGCGAACAGGTCGGAGCCCGGCGCTTTCCGTCGCTGCCAAGCCGCGAGCGCCGTCCATAGAAGCAGGAGTCCGGCGAGAAGTAGTGCGACCACCACGGACAGCAATTGCATTATCCTTCGTACGGTATCAGTTCGAAACGTTTTAATCTAGTGATTCTGGTAGTACTATGGAAACGGTGCCGCCGGGTTCGGGCGCTTTTCGTTCGTCCTCTTTCTCCGGCGTGCACTGCGTCAGCGTGCCAGACCGGCGGCGACGAGCGGAATGGGACCGTACCCCTCTGAGGTCACCACGGAAAACAGCACAGCGTCGCCATCGACCGACGGCGCGAGAAGCCGGTTCGGCGCGAGAAACAGGCCGTAGACGGCGACGAGGCCGACGAGCACGCCGGCCTTGATGCCGAAGTCCTCCGCGGCGGCGGCCTCGTCGTCCGCATCTCGTTTTCGTTCTCCAGCATCTCTTCGACCGCGTCGTGTGGCTCGCCGCGGAAATAGCCCGACGTACGGTCGTGAATTCGATCTTTCTCTCCCGACCTGTACGACGGCGATCACTCGGGGGGTCAGCATCGAACCCCACTCGGACGGTCTCGGGATCTGATCGGGACGTGGTAGCGGCGCCGCTATGCGTCCGCGGAGCGCGGTGAAACGGAGATGATTGCGCCGTAGGATTCCGAACATATAAGTCAACAATGACGCAAATTCGGCTGTGAATCGAGACGCCCTCCGGCCGATCCTCGTCGCCGTCGTCTGCGTGCTCGCGATATCGGTCGCGGCGGCGACGCTCACCACGCCGGTAGACACCGAGAGCAGCGGCGGCGGCGGGTTCGGCTCCCCATCGTCGGAATCCTCCGGGGAGACAAGCGGTGCCGGTCAGAACGATTCCGGGTCGTCGTTGGAAGGCGGCCCGACGTTCCCGGAACTGTGCCTCTCGGTGCTCTCCGGTGAAGCCCCGTTCGGCGTGCTGGCGGCCACGCTGTTGCTCTTCGGCGCGTTCATGTACTCGCGGTACGACGGCCTCGTCGCGTTCTCGTTCGTGCTCGGTATCGGTATCCCCCTGTTCCTGCTGCTCGTTCTCCTGACCGCCGGCTGCGTGGACCCGTTCTCGCCCTCGTCGTCGGTGAACGTAACCGGGATCGGGATAGGCGACGGTAACGGCTCCTCGTCCCCGATCGGACTCGGCGACGGCGAGGGCCGCGTCGACCCCACGTCGCCGTCGGCGCTCCTGTTCGCCCTCCTCGCGCTCACGCCGGTACTGCTCGTGGGCCTGTACCTGTTCAGTGACGTCGAGAACGACGCCGACGAGGACGAGACCCCCGACCGGACCGACGAGGAACGCCGCTCCGCGGTCGGGCGGGCGGCGGGGCGTGCGGCGGACCGGATCGAGGATTCGGTCGACATCGAGAACGAGGTGTACCGCGCCTGGCGCGAAATGACCGACCACCTCGACGTCGACAGCCCCGAATCGAGCACGCCCGGTGAGTTCGCCGACGCCGCCGTCGACGCCGGCATGACCGACGACGACGTGGCGGAGTTGACAACGCTGTTCGAGGAGGTCCGTTACGGCGGCCGGGACCCGACGGAGGACCGCGAGGAGCGTGCCGTCGCCGCGCTTCGACGGGTCGAGACGGCGTACGCGGGGGACGAGCGATGAGTCGGCTCCGTCGGCTCGCGGTCGCGATCGGTCTCGTCGCCGCGGGGACCGGGTTCGTCTTCCTGCTCGCACCGACGTACGCCGGATACGTCGACGTCTCCGAAGGCTTCGTGATCCTCGTCGGCATCGTCGCGCTCCTCCAGGGACTCCGCGTGGTGTCGCGCCGCCGGGGGTCGAGCGTCGTCGAGTTCGAGACGCCCGACCCGGAGACCCGACAGACCCTCCCGACGCCGGGCGACGGCTTCGACGACGACCTGGCGATGCGCCGGGGCCGCCACTGGGCGGCCCGACGCGAGCGGGTCAGCAAGCGCCTGGAAGCCGCGGCGGTCGACGCCGTCACGTACGTCGAGGACTGCTCGGAGGCGACCGCCCGGGAAGCGCTCGACGCGGGCACCTGGACGGACGACCCGGTCGCCGCCGCGTTCTTCGCCGACAGCCTCCCGCAGTCGGCGTCGCTCTGGACCAAGGTCCGCGAAACGGTCTCGCTCCGCCCGCGGTTCGACCGCCGGGCGAAACGGGCCGCCCGCGCCGTCGCCGCCCTCTACGAGGTGACCGAGGAATGACCGCGAGCGCGTCCACGGGAAGCGGCTCCGCCGACGCGGACGCGGACGTCGCCGTCGGCGACGGCGCGGCGACCCCGGACCCGACCGCCGAATCGACCGACCGAACGGTCGAGACGACGACGCGGGAGACGAGACGCTGGCGCGGGATCAGCGCCGTCGCCCTCGTCGCCGGCGGGGCGGGGATCGTGCTGCGGTATCCCTCGCTGTTCCTCGTCGGCGTCATCGGCGTCGCGTACGCGGCGTACGCGCGGGCGGCGACCGGACTCTCGATGTCGCTCGCCGTCGAGCGGACGCTCTCCGACCCCGCCCCCGACCCGGGCGACGAGGTCGAGGTCAGCGTGACGGTGAGAAACGAGGGGGAGTCGACGCTTCCCGACCTCCGACTCGTCGACGGCGTGCCGGACCCGATCGCGGTGACCGACGGCGTCCCGCGACACGGTACGTCGCTCCGTGCCGGCGAGTCCGCGACGTTCGAGTACGCCGTCACCGCCGGGCGGGGGGTCCACGAGTTCGACCGTCTCCTCGTCGTCGGCCGGGGGATGAGCGGCGCGGTCGAGACCCGCGCCCGGGTCCCGACGGCGGACGTCCTGCGGTGTGAGTCGCCGTTCGAGCCGGTTTCGGATGTCGCGCTCCGCGCCCTGACGACGCGCCACGCCGGCCGGGTGGAGACCGACGACGGCGGCGAGGGCGTCGAGTTCCACTCTACCCGGGAGTACCGGCCCGGGGACGCCATCTCCCGCATCGACTGGAACCGCCACGCCCGGACGGGCGAACTCGCCACGCTGCGGTTCCGGCAGGAGCGCTCCGCGACGGTCGTCCTCCTGCTGGACGTGCGCGAGGAGGCGTATCTCCGCCCGGACGAGGACCGTCCGCACGCGGTCGACCGGTCGGTCGAGGCGGCGACCGCGGTGTTCCCGGCGCTGCTCGACGCGGGCAACCGGGTCGGTATCGCGGCGTTCGGCCCCACCGAGGCCTGGCTCCCGCCCGGTCTCGGCACGGACCACCGCGCGAGGGCGCGGTCGCTTTTCTCGTCCCACGACGCGTTCTCGCCGGAAGCGCCCGAGGCGGACTTCTACTTCAACGTCCGAATGCGACGGCTCCGAAAGCGCCTCCCCGAGGACGCGCAGGTGGTCCTGTTCTCGCCGCTGTGCGACGATCAGGTCGCCCGGTTCGCGCGCCTCGTCGACGCACACGGCCACCTCGTCACTACCGTCAGCCCCGACCCGACGGGCGACGACACGCCCGGGCACCGCCTCGCCGGGGCCGAGCGCGCCGCGCGGATAACGGCGCTCCGGGGGGCGGGGATCCGGGTGGTCGACGTCCCGGCTGAAACGTCGACGGAAGCGGCGCTCGCGAGCACCGGGAAGCGGTGGTCGCGATGACCGACGAGATACCCCGCTTGCCGTCCCTGCACAGCGGGGTCGTCGCGGCCGCCACGGTCAGCGTCGTCACGCTCGCGCTCGGCTTCTACGCGGCTATCGCGGTCCCGTTCGGCGTGCTAGCCCTGTGTGCGGCCGCCGTTGCGGTCGGCCGCGGCTGGCGGCGCGCGGCGGTCTGGGCCGGCATCCTGTTGTTCGGCGGGGTGGTCGCGGCGGCGGTCGAGAACGCGCCGACCCTCGTCGTCCTCGTCGGTGCCGGCGGTGCGGTCGTCGTCTGGGACCTGCTGGACAACGCCATCGGCCTCGGCGAGCAACTCGGTCGCGAGGCCGACACGCGTCGGACCGAAGTCGTTCACGCCGCCGGGAGCGTCGCGCTCGCGTTCGCCGTCTCCGCCGGGAGCTACGGTCTGTACTCGGTCGTCGGGGGTGGGAAGCCGTTGTCGGCGCTCGTCTTCCTGCTCGTCGCGGTCGTGGCGCTGACGAGCGTTCTGCGGACGTGAGGTGCTCGCCCAACCGGGACAGTTCGGTCCTGCCGCCGTACCGTCCCGGTCACCTCGCTGTGATTCGACGCTCGCTGTGAGGAGGTGGTATGCCTTTGTGGTTCGTCCCCGTACTGGACCCATGGCGTCGATACCAGACGACTTCCGCGACCTGTTCGAGAAGAAGACGTTCGCTCACCTGGCGACGCTGATGCCGGACGGGTCGCCGCAAGCGACGCCGGTGTGGGTCGACTACGACGCCGAGTCCGACCGGCTGTTGGTCAACACCGAGCGCGGTCGCCAGAAAGCCGAGAACGTGCAGGGGGACGGCCGGGTCGCCGTCAGCATGACCGACCCGGACAACCCCTACCGGATGCTCTCAGTGCGGGGCGAAGTGGCCGACGTGACCACGGACGGCGCGCGCGAGCACATCGACGAACTGACGAAGCGGTACATGGGCGAGGACGAGTACCCGAACCCCATCGAGACGGAGCGGATCGTCCTCGCCATCGCCCCGGAGCACGTCACGCATACCGAGCCCTGAGCCCCGGCGCGACAGAGCCTACTCGATCGTCGGTACCGGAACCTGGTCCAGCACGCTCTCGACGACCGACCGTTTCGACACGTCGTTGACCGTCGCGTCCGGCGTCAGCACGAGGCGGTGGGCCAGCACGGGGTCGGCGATCCGCTTGATGTCGTCCGGCGTCACGTACTCGCGCCCGGCCAGCACGGCCTGCGCGCGGGCGGTCTCGAACAGGCGCTGGGTGCCCCGCGGCGAGACGCCGACCTCGACGCGTCGGTCCTCGCGGGTCGCTCGCGCGACCTTCGCGACGTACTCCAGCAGTTCGTCCTCGATGCGGACCGTCTCGGGCACGCGCCGGAGCTCCCGGACCGTCTCGGTCGAGAGGACGGGGTCGGCCTGCGGGCTCTGGGTCTCGCGCGACCGGCGGCGCTCCAGCAGTTCCACCTCGCCCTCCAGTTCCGGGTAGCCGAGACTCGTCTCGATCACGAAGCGGTCGATCTGTGCCTCCGGCAGCGGGAACGTCCCCTCCTGTTCGACGGGGTTCTGGGTGGCGATCACGTAGAAGGGGTCCGGTCCTCCATCGCTTCGAGCAGGGCGGCCTGCGTCTTCGGCGGCGCGCGGTTGATCTCGTCGGCCAGCACCACGTTCGCGAAGACCGGTCCCTCGTTGAACGTGAACTCGCCCGTGTCCTCGTTGAACACGTGGGTGCCGGTCACGTCGGCCGGCAGGAGGTCCGGCGTGAACTGGACGCGACTGAACGAGAGACCGAGCGCCGTCGCGAACGACCGCGCGGTGAGGGTCTTGCCCGTGCCGGGCACGTCCTCCAGGAGCACGTGACCGCGGCCGAGCACGCCCAGCAGTACGGTTTCAAGGAACTCCCGGTCGGCGATGACCGCGTCGCCGACCGTGTCGAGGATCGCCTGCGCTTCCTCGGTGGCTTCGGGGACGTCCATGGTGTCCGTCCGCGCCCGTCCGGTTTATTTTTGATGGTCGATAGGTGAGACGTATCCGAACCGAAACCCATAAACTCGATACCGTCGAAGCGACGAGCGAAGCCGAGGTAGCCTAGCCCGGCCAAGGCGGTTGCTTCGAGAGCAACTGTCCGCAAGGACTCGAGCGTTCAAATCGCTCCCTCGGCGCTTCTCAGCATTCTAACCGCAAACAGCTCTCGCTTCCTGCACAGGTTTAAATACGAAACCGAGGCCAGTCAAACGTAGTGCCCGACGAGTACGATCGTCGAACAGCCGTCACTCGGATAGCGGTCTCCGAGAGCGACCGCGAATTGCTGGAGCAGACGATCACGGAGTGGAAGCGAGCGTGTCAGCTAGCCGCTGATCTCGTCTGGAACCGGGCACAATCTCGGGAAACTGTACGTCGAGGCGAGGTGCAGTCGCTCACGTATGATGAAATTCGGAACCGAACATCAGTCGGCAGCCAACACGCTATCTTAGCTACTCGTCGGGCGGCAGATGCAATCGCTAGCTGTCTGGAGCAACGGGCACGCGGCAAGCGAACGTCGAAACCCCAGTTCACTGCACCGACGGTGACGTACGACCAGCGATCGATGACGATGTTCGACGATGGGTCCGTTTCGCTCGCTACGGTCGAGGACCGGATCCAATGTCAGCTGGTTCTTCCGAAGGATGATTCTGGCTATCAGCACCAGTTCCTCGACAGCGACGACTGGACACTAACTGAAAGCACCCTCACCGTCAGAGACAGCGATTTCTACCTGCACCTCGGATTCCGACGGCCCCTAACCGACACCAGAACCGCCGAGAACGGAACGGTTCTCGGGGTTGATCTCGGTGTGGAGAACGTAGCCGTCACCAGCACGGCGAAGTTCTATTCGGGTAGTCGACTGAATCATCGGCGAGACGAGTTCGAACGTGTCCGTGGTTCGCTCCAGCGCTGTGGAACCAGAAGCGCTAGACGTACGCTCAAACGAGTCGGCGGACGGCAACGTCGGTACACCGACGACGTGTTACATCGAGTTTCGAACGGTATCGTCGCGGAAGCACTCCGATACGACTGTACGGCTATCGCTGTCGAAAACCTCGATGATATCAAGGAGCGCCTCCCGAATGCGTCGTGGTTCCACATGTGGGCATTCAGACGAGTCATTGGTCAGCTCGAATACAAGTGCCGGGAACGCGGCATTCGTTTGGTCAAGGTGAATCCTGAACACACCTCACAAAGGTGTGCTGAATGTGGCCACTCGTCCAGTGCGAACCGTCCTTCCCGCGACCGCTTCCGGTGTGAACGCTGTGGAAATCGCGGGAATGCCGACTACAACGCAGCGAAGAACATCGGGTTCCGTTACGTCCGCCGCGGTCAACAGCCGTCGCGGCGGACGGGCCACCGCCAACTGGCCCTGAAGTCCGGAACGGTGAGTCCGAACGGCGAGTTCGACGCCTACCCCGACGGGTTCGAGGACGAGTTCACGGATAAACTGCGTTCCGAATCGTCAGCTCGGAACACGTAGTTGGTATCTCCTTCTCGGCGCTTCGATATCTGCCCGCGCCGTCAGAACAGCGGGTCGATGTCCTCGCCCTGCTCGCCGATCAGTTGCTCCCGTGCGCTCTCGTCGCCGCTCCGGCGCTCCTCGATGTTCTCCTGGGTTTCGTTGGCGATGATCTGGAGTTTGGTGACGCGCGGGACCTCCGTGATGCCCGAGAGCAGCACCGCCGCCGCGACGGAGTCGGAGCGGAGCGGGTAGTCGCCGCCCCGGGCCTCCATCGACCCGGTCTCGTCCTCCAGCCAGCGGCGGCCCTCCTCGATGCCTTTCCGGCTGAGGTGCTCGGGCGGGCCGGCGACGACCGACAGGGAGCGCTCGGCGCTGTCGACCTCGCAGGGCAGGGTGAGGCGGCCGAGCGTCGCCTTCCGGACGAGGCCGGTGATCCGGTTGGTCGCCTCGCTGGGGTCCGGCTCGTTGGCTCCGCCCCCAGTGAAACGCGAGAGGAGGCCCCCCTGACCGTCCTCCGGGACGAGTTCCTCGGCGGCGTAGCCGACGGTGGAGACGCCGCCGCCGGCCAGCGTGTTGACGATCTCGCTGGCGTCGACGACGCTCTCCGCGACGGCGTCGTCGGTGGCCGTCTCGCCGGCGCTGAAGAGGACGCTGAACCGGCGGGCGATCTCCTCGTTGATCTCGTCGTAGCCGGTCCGGAGCGTCTCGCCCGACTGTCGCCACGCGTCGTTGTCGAAGACGAGCAGGTTGTCGACCTCGCGGACGAACGTCTGGAACGACCGCGCGGCGTTGAGCGTGTAGATGCCGCCCTCGTCGCTGGCGGGCAGGATGCCGAGACCGTAGACGGGGTTCGTGTACACTCGCTTTAGCTCCTGAGCGATCACCGGCCCCGCGCCGCTCCCGGTGCCGCCGCCGAGCGCCGCGACCACGAGGAAGGCGTCGACGTGACTCACGGGGATGTCGTCGGTCGCGGCGACGATCTCGGTCGCCTCCTTGGCGGCTATCTCCGCGCCCAGTTCGTTGTCGGCACCCACGCCGTGGCCGCCGACGCGGGACTGGCCGATGAGCACCCGCTTGTCGTCGGGGACGTAGTCGAGCCCCTGGAGGTCGGCCTGCGCCGTGTTTATCGCCGTGGCGTCCGCGATGAAGTCCGCGTCGGCCCGCTGCTCGTAGGCCAGGAACTCGTCGACGATCTTCCCGCCGGCCTGACCGACCGCGATGAGTGCGAGTTTCATGGGATCCCCTGTGGCGTGTTGGCAACACGAACCCGTATGATACTACGTCACAATCAGCTGCCAGTTCGATGCGAAGTAGTTACCAGATAGCGTCGCGCCGCCGGTCCGATCGCCCGGACCGCGGCAGTACGTCCCGCAATGACGTAGGCCGAAAGCGCGCCGAGAGAGTTCGATTCGACTGATTTCCGCTTCGAAAACGCTTGACGTAGACGGGTTCGCGTCCTTCACCTCCGGCGAGACATGCGCGCACGGCCCCATCCGGAACCCGCGGGTCGACGGCCTCTCGGTCGGCGTGGTTGAGGCGGCGATGGCCGGCGCGGACACCCCGGTGGCCGAGCGTTCGCCGAGCGCACCGAGGGCGAACCGTACGTCGCCGCGCGGAACGCCGCCCGGCGGTTCGCTGAGGCCGTCGAGGCCGCACTCGGCGAGGACGACGCGTTCGCCCTCTCGACGACGCCGACAACCGCGCCCGACCTCGACGAGGCGAGCGTCGACGACGAGTCGCTCTTGCGCACCGTCGCCCACACCGGCCCGTTCAACCGCACCGGCCACCTGGCTCTCTCGGTTTCCTGCGGCGAGGTCGACGGGCGGCCCGTCGGCCTCCAGGCCGTTACGGGGTACGACGACGAAGCGACGGCCCTGCGAGTGGGGTCGGCGGTGGAAGGGAGGTAGTAGTGAGTAGTAGCACGGGTTCTTCGTTTCGATTCTCGGTCTACCGAATTCCCGTGCTATGTGTGGTGCGAACCTGTCGTTCCGAAAAGTCTATTATCCAACCGATCAAGCTTTTAGATATGGACACAAGCCCTTCCAGCGAGAGCATATCCGGTACCCTCGTGTACTTCCTCTCTTTACTCGTAGCAGTGTTCCTCGGTCCACTCGAAGCAGTACTGGGTTTGGCACTTTATTCGCTACTTAGAAACAGCGAGGAACGGAGACAGACACCCGGCTGAGCGGCGTTACGGAAGTGCAAGGAGAAAGCCCCGCGCTTCAGGGCGGGGATGAATCCGACACGTTCATGCCACTCGCTCTCATACAGTGGCCTACCGGAGTTC
>PXSA01000002.1:0-111690 GCA_003023565.1 Halobacteriales archaeon QS_9_68_17 | reverse complement strand
GACGTGGGACGCGAAAGCGTACTTCGCCACCAAGGAAACGCGCAACCTTGAACTCCGCTTCGCGGAATCCTCGCCCTTCAGGGCGGGGAGGATGTCAACCGTTCCGCTAGTTCCGGATAAGGACAAAGCACTCATCGATACATCGTTGCGGCATCACCATGCGCCGAAGAACTGTACTCGGTAGTTGTGCCCTTTCTGCGGCGGGTATCTCGGGATGCTTGTTCTGGGACACTACCAACGACGGGGAGCTGAGTATCTCAGTCTTCGACACGCAATGTGATGCGGATTCGGCAGACGTGAACTTTGATGAGCGGAGTCACTCAACTGCTGTTGACGAGAAACTCGAAGAAATCGTTGATACCGGATATTACAATGAGGATGCCGAGTATTCTTCCGCAACGCTGGACATATACGACACATTAGACGATGCACAGGTAGAAGGTGAAAGTGAAGGCAGACCGACTCTGCTGTACAACGGAAGCTGTTACGAGTACGAACTGGAACGCTCTTTCGACGATTAACTGATGAGAACCTGAGACATCTGCACACGCACTCACCGAATTCGGGTTCTCGTTTTCGGGACGTGTGCTGACGGGAGAAACCGTATTACGGACCACCGGGAAGCGCGGCTACGGCCGGGCTCGGAAAGGGAACCGCGACGCGGCTCAGTCGTCCGCCAGCACGGGCTGTTCGTCCTCGCCGGGCGTCGTGAGCAGGCGGTCGAGCCCGTCGACCATCGCTTGGACGGACGCGCTCGTGATGTCGGCGTCGCTCGCGGCGACGGTGACGGTGTGGTCCCCGCGGCTCATCTCCACCTCGACCGTGACGACGGCGTCGGTGCCGCCGGTGATGGCGTCGACGTGGTAGGATTCGAGCGTCGCGTCCGCCGCCGCGCCGAGCGCCTCGCGCACGGCCGAGACGGCAGCGTCGACCGGACCGCTCCCGGTGCCGCTGGCGACGCGCTCCTCGCCGTCCGCTTCGAGGCGGACGCTGGCGGTCGGCGTGCCGCCGCCGCTGGCGGCGGTGAGGTCCTGCAGTTCGACGCGGCGCTCGCGGTCGCGTCCCGTGACCTCCTCGGCGATGGCGAGCAGGTCTGCGTCGGTGACGCGCTTGCCACGGTCGCCGATCTCCTTGACGCGCCGGACGACTTCCGTGAGGTCCTCGTCCGAGACGTCGAGACCGTGCTCTTCGAGGGCGGCCCGCGCGCCGGCGCGGCCGGTGTGCTTGCCGAGCACGATCCGGCGCTCGCGGCCCACCTTCTCCGGCGGGTACGGCTCGTACATCGCGTCGTCCTTGAGCGTCCCGTCGGTGTGGATACCGCTCTCGTGGGTGAAGGCGTTCGCCCCGGTGACGGCCTTGTTCGGCGCGGTCTGGACGCCCGTCGCGCGGGCGACCGTCTGACCCAGCTCGTAGAGCCGCGTCGTGTCCGCCGTCTCGATGTCGTATGAGTGGTCGAGCGCGATGGCGACCTCTTCGAGCGCGACGTTGCCGGCGCGCTCGCCGAGGCCGTTGACCGTCGCGTGGACGAGGTCGGCCCCCGCGGCGACGCTCGCGAGCGCGTTCGTCACGCCGAGACCGAGGTCGTCGTGGGTGTGGGTGCCGACCGGACCGAGGTCGGAGAGCCGCGAGATGACTTCGACGGCCCGCTCCGGGCCGGCGTGGCCCACGGTGTCGGCGTAGCAGACGCGGTCGGCCCCCGCGTCGAGCGCCGCGTCCATGAGGCGTTCGAGGAACTCCAGATCCGCGCGGGAGCCGTCCTCGCCGATCACCTCGACCCAGAGGCCGTGTTCTTTGGCGTACTCGACGAGGTCGACCGTGCTCTCGACCACCTCGTCGCGGGTCGTGTCCACCTTCGTCTCGACGTGGCGGTCGCTGGCGGGGACGACGAGGTTTACGCCGTCGACGCCGCAGTCGAGCGCGAGGTCGATGTCGCCCTGGACGCCGCGGGCAAAACTGGTGATCCGTGCGTCGAGTCCGAGGTCGGTGACGCGCTGGATCGTCCGGCGCTCGCCCTCGCCCGTGCAGGCGCTGCCCGCCTCTATCACCGAGACGTTCGCGCGGTCGAGCGCTTCGGCTGTCTCGGCTTTCTCCTCGGGCGTGAGCGAGACCCCCGGGGCCTGTTCCCCGTCCCGTAGCGTCGTGTCGAGAAGCTGTACGTCGGCACCGTCCGTGAGATCAGTTGATTCGGGAGGAACCCCGAATAAATCGGCCACCGGTCATGCTTAACCGGTTGCCCCTTGGGTGAGGGGAACGTATAAACCGTTCGTTGTGACAGATATTGCCTCGCTTCCGTTCAGTCCTCGATACGGACCGCGTCGCCGGCGTTCACGCCCGCGGCACCCCCCGCGGCGAGTTCGACGACGGTGTCAGCCTCCGCGCGGGCGACGCTCCGCCAGGGAGGCAGCGTCTCGACTCGGGTGACCGTCCCGTCGGCCACCCAGACCACGTCGATGGGGACCCGGACGAAGGCGGTATGGATGCCGCGGCGTTTCGCGCCGTCGAACGGGAACACCAGCGCGTAGTCGTCCGGCACCGACGCACGGAACATCAGGCCGAACAGCCGGCTGGCGAAGGAGTCGGCCGTTTCGACGGCGCTCGCGAGCGTTCGGGGGTCGCCGTCGGTGGGGTCGTGCACCAGTCGCACGAGCGAGGGTGTCCAGGAGCGCGAAAAAGCGTTGCGGTGTCGGGGGATTCAAACCGCTCCTCGTCGATCCCCCTCCATGGAGGAGACGCCCGAGGGGACCTCCGTCGGCGTCGACGACCCGTACGAGCACGCGGGCGTCTGCGACCGCCTGACCGACGACGGCCGGTGTCGGTTCGCCTTCGAGCACCCGGAGCAGGACGAGGCGTTCGCCCGCGAGCGCCGCGCGGACGAGTTCGCCTGTCCGGTCGTCGATCCCGGATCCGACTGGGAGTGGGCCGACTGTCCCCACTTCCGGTCGCGCAACCGCGACCGCGAGTGCGTCCGGTGCGGCCTGGAGGAGCGCCGGATGGCCCACTCCGACGAGCGCCCGCTGCTGGAGGAGCACCACCTCTCGTACGCCGACGGACTGCGCCCGTCGAGCGACCAGAACGCGGCGCGTTCTGATGACGCGCAGGGCGGCGAGACGCTCTCACACGAGATAACGGTGTATCTCTGCCGGTGGTGCCACGCGAAGGTCCACGACTCCTGGGCGCGGGTCACCGACGACGTCTCCCCGGACCCGGAGGCCGTCGCGGAGAAGGAGAACCGCCGGAGTCGCGAGCAGTCGGAACTCGGCTTCGAGTCGGCGGCCGAGCGGTACGACGAGTAGCGCGGTCCGGCGAGCGGAGCGCCGGGACTCGGGGCGGACCGACGCGCGAACCGCGCGGAAAGCGGCAACGAGCGCCGCCTCGGCCACTCGCCTTTCCATGGAGTACGTGCGATAGGGCCTCACTGTACCTCGACACGCGGGACGAGGGTGGCGACCGGGACGGCCGCAACCGGCGCTTCGACCCGGACACGCTCCGACGCTCGACTCCGTCGCGGCGGACTCTACCGCAGGATGTCGCCGATCCGGCGCGGTTCGCCGTTCAGGTCGGGGTTCTCCGCGACGATCCGCAACACCTCGTGGTCGGTCGTGTTCCGGTAGTCCTTCCGGATCGCCTCCTCGATGAGGGCCTTCTCCAGACGGAACTCCGTTCCCTGGTACACGACGTCGACGCCTTTGTCGTCGAAGGAGAGCGTAGTCATACCGGTTCGTACGAGCGTCGCGGATAAAAACCTGAAGAACCCCGCCTCCCGGCCTACGACCGCCGTACCGTCGTCGTCTGACGGGCGTCAGACGCTCGCGGGGGGTTTATTACCGACCAACGGAGAAAGTACCGTGTGCCCTTCAGTACGAACCCCCTCGACGAGTTGGCGATCCCTGACGGGACCACCGTCGAGGAGCACGACCTGGTGACCGGCGGAGACGTCGTCGTCGGCAACCGGAGCACCGTCGAGTTCGGCGTCCGCGGGCGGAACGTCCTCGCCGGAGAGGGCGTCCGCTTCGGCGGCGACATCGAGGCAGAGAGCGACTGCCGCCTCGACATGTGGTGCGACGTGGCCGGCAACGTCCTCGTCGGCGAGGACGCGTACCTCGGCGAGCGCGTCCACGTCGGCGGCCAGTTGATGGTCAGCGGCGACCTGGACATCGGCGACGACGTGGAGATCGAGGAGGGGTTCGAGGCGAACGGCTGGATCGTCATCCGGAACCCGATGCCGACCATCGTCTTCCTGTTCGTCTACCTCTCGCAACTGCTGCGAATCGGCGAGGACGAGGCCGCGCAGGAACTCATCGGCGAACTGTTCGACGAGGAGGACCCGGAGCACGACCCCCTCGTGATACCGCGCAGCGCCACCGTCAACGACGACGCCTGGCGCGTCTCCACGCCCGCCGCTATCGGCGACGGCTGCCGCATCCACGGCAACATCCGCGCGAAGTCGATCGAGGTCGGCGAGGACAACAACCTGTTCGGGAGCCTCCGCGCCCGCGGCGACATCCGCGTCGGTCAAGGTACCCGGATCCACGGCGACGTCACCACGCGCGACGGGCAGGTCGAACTCGCGCCCGACGCGGAGGTGCTCGGCGACGTCTCCTGCGGGTCGCTCGAACTCGCCGACGGCGCGGCCGTCGACGGGGCGATGCGCGCCAGCGGTGAGATCCGGATGCTCCACCGCGACGGCCGCGAGATCGAGTGACCGGCCGGTCCGTTCGCCCGGCGTGTCCCGCTCGGACGCTTCGTCCTCGCCGACGGGTTCGCTCCCCGGCGCGAGGTCGCCGACGAGCGCGACGATAGCCTGTGCGCGAACCGTGTCGGCGTCAAGCCCGAACACTCGCGCTGTTTATCCGTCGATCTGGCAGTGTCCGTGGGTCGGACTGTATCACCAGGACGAACGGTATCAGTTACCGCGGCGCGGTCGCTGCGAGACGCTGCGCCAGCGGACTGCGTGAGAGACCGGCGTCAGAGAAGAGACGAAGCGGTGAGGACCGAGGCGATCATGCCGGCGCGATGGTGCCGTCCGCTTCGAGGAGCTCCTTGTAGCGGTTGCGGATGGTGACCTCGCTGATGTCGGCGACCTCGCTGACTTCGCGCTGGGTGATCTGTTCGTTGGTGAGCAGCGGCGCGGCGTAGACGGCGGCGGCGGCGAGGCCGACCGGCGACTTGCCGCTGTGGACGCCCTCGTCCTTCGCGTTCCGGAGCAGTTCGTGGGCGCGGCGCTCGGCCTCGTCCGAGATGTCGAGTTCGCTGGCGAACCGGCCGACGTAGCTCTCGGGGTCGGCGGGCTTGACTTCGAGGCCGAGTTCGCGCACGACGTAGCGGTACGTCCGCTTGAACTCCTGGTCGTCGATCCGGCTGACGTTGGCGACCTCGTCGATACTGCGCGGCGTGCCGGCCTGTCGGGCCGCGGCGTACAGCGAACTGGTCGCGACGCCCTCGATGGAGCGACCCGGCAGCAGGTCCTCTTCGAGCGCGCGGCGGTAAATGACGCTGGCGGTCTCCCGGACGTTCTCGGGGAGGCCGAGCGCGGACGCCATGCGGTCGATCTCGCCGAGCGCCTGCTTCAGGTTGCGCTCCTGTGAGTCACGGGTCCGGAAGCGCTCGTTCCAGGTGCGCAGGCGCTGCATCTTCTGGCGCTGGCGCGAGGACAGGGTGTTGCCGTACGCGTCCTTGTCCTGCCAGCCGATGTTGGTCGACAGGCCCTCGTCGTGCATCATCTTCGTCGTCGGCGCGCCGACGCGGGACTTCTCGTCTTTCTCCTTGGAGTCGAACGCGCGCCACTCGGGGCCGCGGTCGACGTTGTCCTCGTCGACGACGAGACCGCACTCCTCGCAGACGGTCTCGCCGCTCTCGGTGACGAGGTCGCCGCCGCACTCGGGGCAGACGGTCTCGTCCTCCCTCGTCTCTTCGTCCGTCGACTCCCGTTCGACGCTCGTTACTCGATGGTCGTTGGTTCGGATGCTCGTGTCTGTCATGATGGTCTCACCGTAGAGGACAGGGACTACCGGTGGGGGAAACCCGAAGAAGCCCGGAAGCCTCGCTTCCTACTCGAATAGAGGGCCGATAGGCATTTAAAACTTTCGTCAATATTGTTGGGTACGCACAATCGGGATGCTGCGGAGCCTTCCGAGAAAACGGCCGTTTATGTCCACCCGCCACAGTTGAAACCAGGTTCCTGAGAGGAGATCTCGTTTCAATGGTATTGCTCGTCATGTACATTCATGATCGTGTCCGTCCGTGGATCGGTCTCGGAACGGTCGCGGGATCGAAAGGCAGTTTTCGGCGTCCCGGGTAGGTCCCGTATGCTCTCGATCGCGCTTGCCGGGAAACCGAACGCCGGCAAGTCCACGTTCTACACGGCGGCGACGCGGGCCGACGTCGACGTCGCGAACTACCCGTTCACGACGATAGACGCTAACCGCGGCGTCACCCACGCTCGCACGGACTGTCCCTGTCTCGACCGCGACGGGCGCTGCGACAGCGACAACTGCCGCGACGGAAAACGCTACGTCCCGACCGAACTGCTCGACGTCGCCGGCCTCGTCCCCGGCGCGCACGAGGGGAACGGCCTCGGCAACCAGTTCCTCGACGAACTCACGAACGCCGACGCCATCGTCAACGTCGTCGACGCAAGCGGCGGGACGAACGAGGAGGGCGAACCGGTCGAGGTGGGCGAACACGACCCCATGGAGGACATCGACTTCGTCGAGGCGGAGATGGACCTGTGGCTGGCCGGCATCGTCGACGACAACTGGGAGTCGGTCACCCGCAAGTCCCGCTCGCCCGACTTCGACATCGACGACGCCCTCGCGGAGATGCTCACCGGGTTCGGCGCGACGGAGGCCGACGTGGCCGCCAGCCTCCGGGCGCTCGACTACCCCGACGACCCCCAGCAGTGGACCGACGAGGACCGCGAGGCGCTCGCCCGCGACGTCCGCGAGCGCACGAAACCGATCATCGTCGCCGCGAACAAGATAGACGTCGCCCCCGAGGAGAACGTCGAGCGCCTGCTCGGTCTGGACAAGCCCGTGATCCCGACCACTGCCGAGGGCGAACTCGCCCTGCGCAACGCCGCGGACGCCGGCGTCGTCGACTACGACCCCGGCGACGCGGGGTTCGACATCGTCGGCGACGTGAGCGACGAGCAGCGCGCCGCGCTCGATAGCCTCCGCGAGACGATGGCCGAGCACGGCGGCACCGGGGTGCAGGCCGCGCTGAACCACGCCGTCTACGACCTGCTCGACCGCGTCACCGCCTACCCCGTGCAGGACGCCTCGACGTGGACCGACGCGACGGGCACCGTCCTCCCCGACGCCTTCCTGCTCCCGCGCGGGTCGACCCCGGTCGACCTGGCCTACGCCGTCCACAGCGACATCGGCGACGGCTACCTCCACGCGGTGAACGGCCGGACGGACCGCGAGGTCGGCGAGGGGTACGAACTGGCGGCGGGCGACGTGGTCGAGATCGTCAGCACCAACTGACGACGCGCCGCTCTCACGCGCGCTTCGGCCGAACGCGGCGACTCACTCCAACGGCCGAGCGTAGTCGACCTGCTTCGGCCGGAAACCGGCGTCGCGGTAGAACCGCCGCGCGTCCTCGTTCTCCCACTCGCAAGAGACCTTGAGGTGGTCACAGTCCCGCTCGCGGGCCAACTCCTTCACGCGCTCGACGACCGCCGCGCCGTGGCCCCGATTCCGGTGTTCCTCGTCGATGGCGACGTTTACGATCCGGCAGTGTTTCGAGTACGTCCGGGAGGGGTGGCGGCCCTCGCGGAGCGTCAGGAAGCCGATCGTCTCGCCCTCGTGGACGACGAGGTAGTCGGTGACGCTCTCGTCGTCGAGGTGGGCGCGGAACCCGTCGTCGGAGACCTCGTCGACCCCAGAGTAGGCGAGTTCGTTCAGTTCGGAGTGCTCCTCCATCGCCGTCGCGAGGTCGCACCGGCGCTCGACGAGCGCATCGAGGTCGTCGGCGGTGGCTTCGACGAGTTCCATACGCGGAGTCCTCGGCGCGTCCCCTTCAGGCTTCACCCGGTGTGAGACGCTCTGGCGCGCGCCGGAAGGCCCGCGGCGGCGGGTCGGGGCGACGACTCACCCCAGCGGTTCGAACCACACCGCCGCGACGAGGACGGCGAGCACGCTGGACGGTGGGGACAGTTCGGCGACAGCTACCTCCACGCCGTGAACGCCCGCTCCAGCTGAAGAATAAGCGACAGCTACGAACTGGAGGAGGGCGACATGACAAAAATTATCAAAACAGAAACATAAAATACAAAAAGTATAAGGAGTCATCTACGCCGATACCCGACGCTTAGACTCCTTCCGGGCTGTTGCCGATCAAATTAGCCTGACAGTAAGAGACACAAAATTAATTAGAGCAGTAGGATAAAAGTGGAATAATGGAATCGACACGACGGGATCTACTCGCTTCCGCCGCTCTCTCCGGGTCGGTTCTCGGAACCGCGGGCTGTCTATCACTCCCCACCGGCGAACGCGGTCCGCACGTGAACTTCAGCGGGAACGTCAGCACGGACGAACCGCTGGTCGAGGACGCGGAACTCTCGACGGATGCCGCGTACCCGAACCACTACTCGGCGCTGATCGACACTGACGACGCCGCGGAGACGATCCGCTGGGAGTACGTGCGGGAGGAGATCCCGCTACTTATCAACACCCTCGAAGAGACCGATTACGGCTCGGAGTATCTGGCGTTTTTCGGCATGGCGCTTCCCGGGACGAAACAACTGCAGCCGGGGGACACTTCGCGGGACGACGGAACGGTGCGCTTCGCGTATCGAGTCGACCGGAGTGGCAGCGCCGCCTGGGAGGTTGAGGTGAACACTCATATCCGGCGAGTGGAGTCCGACGACGCGCCGGACGACCCCGCGTTCGAAGTGCAGTTCTGACCGTCGCAACTCCGTCACCCCAGCGGTTCGAACCACACCGCCGCGACGAGGACGGCGAGAAACACGTACGACCCGCGGACCAGCAGCATCGTCGCCAGTTCCGGGTCGGCGCGGCGGGCCGCGAGCGCCACCGCGCCGAACGCGAGGACGGCGAGCACGCTGGACGGCGGGAACGGTTCGGCGACGGCGAAGGCGGCGACGGCGATCAGGGCGGTCGCCATCAGCAGGAACGCCAGCGTCCGCGCCCGCTCGCGACCGAGGACGACGGCGACGGTCCGCTTGTGGATGGAGCGGTCGTAGTCGTAGTCCTGCGCGTCGTCGATCACCTTCACGCCGGACAGGAGGACGAGGAAGACGACGCCGAACGCGAGCGCCGTCGGCCCGACCGCGCCGGCCTGCACGTAGTGGCCGCCGACGATGGCGACGGCGATGCCGAGCGGGTAGCCCGTCGTCGCCGTCACCGGGTTCATGTCGAGTTGCGGCGCGTGGTGGAAGCCGATGAGCCACGTCGGGAGCGTGACCAGGGCCGCGCCGGGACCGACCGCCGCCCAGAGGCCGGCGAGACAGGCCGCGAACAGGAGGGAGACGCCGGCGAGCGCGGCCCGGCAGCCGCGCTCCGTGAGCGGGTGGTCGTCGTCCTCGCCGCGGACGTGGAAGTCGACGTAACCGTCTTTCACGTGGGCGGTGTACACCGCCGCGAAGACCGCGGTGACGTGGAGTCCCGCGACGGCCGGGTCGACGCCGCCGGCGAGGACGCCGCCGAACAGCGACGCGGCCAGCGGCGGCAGCATGAACACCGGGTGAACCTGCGAGAGAAGCGCTCTGAGCGCCGGTTCCGGACCGCTCCCGCGGCGCGAGATTGGCATGGGTTTACCAAAGGAGGGAGCGAACATAATGGTCGGGGCGGGTCGGTCCGGCGCGCGACCGGTCGTGAGTGCGCGTCTCGGCCTGTCCGTCGCCTACCGCACCGCGTCCGCCGCCTCGCCCATGACCGCCAGTGCCGCCTTCAGGTCCTCCATCCCGGTCGCATAGGAGATGCGGGCGTAGCCCTCGCCGCCCTCGCCGAACGCGCCGCCGGGGACGACAATGACGCCGCGGTCGATGCACTCGTCGACCCACCCTTCGGGCACCTTCGGCATCGCGTAGAACGCGCCGCGGGGCGTCGGGGTGTCGAGGCCGATGTCGGCGAGACCGTCGAGCACGACGTCGCGGCGCTTCTCGAACGCCGCCACCATCTCCTCGACGGGCTCCTGTGGCCCGGTCAGGGCCGCCTCGGCGGCGTACTGCGCCGGCGCGCTGGCGCAGGCCTGCATGTACTGGTGAACGCGGAGCATCCGTTCGATCCGCTCGTGGGAGCCGGTCACCCAGCCGAGCCGCCACCCGGTCATCGAGTACGTCTTCGAGCAGGCCCCCACGACGACCACGTTGTCGCTCTCCGCGAAGGCCATCGGCGAGACGTGCTCGCCGTCGAAGACGATGTGCTCGTACACCTCGTCGGAGATGCAGAGCACGTCGTGTTCGTCGGCGATGCGGGCGAACTCGCGCATGTCGTCCTCGCTCTGGACCGCGCCGGTCGGGTTCGCGGGGCTGTTGATCATAAACGCCGCGGTGTCGTCGGTGATGGCCTCCTCGACCGCCGTGGGGTCCATGGTGAGGTCCTCGCGCAGGCCGAGAGGCTTCGGCGTGCCGTCCGCGAGGTTGGTCAAGGCGTCGTAGGAGACGAAGCCGGGGTCGGGGAAGATGACTTCCTCGCCGGGGTCGACGTGGGCCTCCACCGCGAGGTGGAGCGCCTCGCTCCCGCCGGCGGTGGCGATGACGTTCTCGGGGTCGACAGAGAACCGGTTGTCCCGGTCGTACTTCGCGCTGATCGCCTCCCGGAGGGGGAGCGTCCCCTTGTTCGACGTGTACGCGTCGGCAGCCCCGTTCTCGATGGCCTCGACCGCGGCCTGCCGGACGTGGCCCGGCGTCGGGAAGTCGGGTTGGCCCAACCCGAGGTTGATCGCGTCCTCGCCCGCCGCCTCGAACACCTCGCGGATGCCGCTGATCGACACCTGTTCGACCCGCCGTGAGAACTCCGTCATATGCTACACCGGCGTGGCCGGCAGCATAACTGTGGGTGGTCCGGGCTCGCGGCGGGACCAGATGGAGAAACACCTGCCGCTATCTACGTCGCGGCGAACATCGCGAACCCACCGTGAAGCCGTTCGACGGCCGCAGAGCCGCGCACACGGCGAGTCCGGACGGACGGCGAACGCCTGCGGTACTTACCGCGTTCAGGTCACGGATAAGCCGGTGTCGGCTAGCGAGACCACTATGACCGAGAGAGGTCTCTCCCGACGCGACGCGATACGCGGACTGAGCGGCGCGGCCACCGCGGGCATCACCGGTCTCGCCGGTTGCAACGCGCTCGGCGGTGGCGGCACCGACGAACTCACGGTCGCGTACATGCCGATCTACCCCGACATGCAACAGTTCGTGATGCAGGAGGAGGGGTACTTCGACGAGGTCGACGCCGAGATCGACGCGAAGGAGTTCACCGACGGGCCGAGCATCGTGCAGGCGTACGCCAGCGGCGAGATCGACGTCGGTCTGTTCGGGGTCGTGCCCGCGATGATCGTCATCGACAGGGGCATCGCGGCGAAGGTAGCCGCGGCCAACATCACGGAACCGATGATGCTGATGGCACGCGACGACTTCATGCCGCTGTGGGAGGACCACGGTGCCGACGCCTTCGCCGAGTTCGAGGAGCGCGAGGGGCGGACGTTCACGTTCGGCACGTTCCCCGAGGGGAGCGTCCCCGACATCCTGCTTCGCTACTGGCTCATCGACGAGCAGGGACTCACTCCCGGCGAGGACGTGGAGGTCATCGGCATGGGTGGCGCGAACGCCGTCCGACAGGGGCTCGCGACCGACGAGATAGACGGGACGAGCATCATGGAACCGGTGCCGACGCTGACGGCGGAGTCCGGCGACCCGTACAAACCGCTCGCTATCGCTCCCGAGTTCATGCCCGGCCAACCGGCCGCGGTCGTCCTGATGAACGACGAGGTCCGCGACAGCGATGTCGGCGAGCAGTTCGTCGAACAGCACGTCCGCGCGACGGAGTTCATCAACGGCGAGCCCGACGCGACGGCACGACACGCGAGCACGGTCATCGGCGAGGGGACGCTGTCGGTCGAGACGGCACGGGAGGCGCTCGACTCGCCCATCTCGAACTTCGTCTCCGACCCCCGCGCGATCGAGAACGGAGCGGAGATATTCACCGAGTACGCGGCCGAACTCGGGAAGACCGACGAGCGCCTGTCGCTCGACCAGGTCTTCGACTACTCGCTCTACGACTCGGTCACGGAATGAGCGAGGCGACCGACGAGAGCGCGTTCGGCGAGGGCTCGGGGGCGGCCGACGTCCTCCGGGGCGAGCGGAACCTCCGCCGGTACGCCTACGGCGTCGCAGGGATCGTCGGGTTCCTCGCCGTCTGGTGGGCGGTCGCAGGGACGCAACCGCCGTACATCCTCCCCGGCCCGGCGTCGGTCGCCGAGACGTTCGTCGCCGAACTGCGCTCCGGAGCGATGGTGGAGGCCCTCTCTCAGAGCGTCCGCCACTGGGCACCGGGGACCGTCGCGGGAACGGTCCTCGGGGTCGCGCTCGGCCTGCTCATGGGGTGGAGTCCCCTCGCCGACGACGCGTTCACGCCGGTGGTGCGCGTCCTGCGGCCCGTCCCGCCGATCGCACTCATCGGGTTCGCGATCGCGTGGTTCGGCATCAACCACGCCGGTGCCGCGTTCATCGTGGCCGCCGGCGGCTTCTGGATCAACTTCTACGCGACCTACGGCGGCGTCGAGAACGTCTCGGAGGAACTCGTCGAGGTCGCCCGCAGTCTGGACGTTCGGAGCGGTCCGGGCCTCGTCCGCAAGGTCGTCCTCCCGGCGGCGCTCCCGGAGATACTCACCGGCGTCCGCACCGGTATCGGCCGGTGCTGGATGCTCGTCGTCGCCGCCGAACTGTTCGGCGTCCCGGGTATCGGCCAGACGATCGTCCGTGCGAGCAACAACCTCGCGGTCGACGTGGTGATCGCGTACATCCTCGTGCTGAGCCTGATGTTCCTGCTCGTCGACTCCGCGTTCAGGAGCTTTCAACGCAGGGTGTTAGCGTGGCAGTAGACCCGAAAGTCAGCGTCGAGGGCGTCGGCAAGTCCTACGAGACCGCCGACGGGGCGGTCGAGGCGCTGCGAGACGTTAGCTTCGACGTCGCCTCCGGGGAGTTCGTCTGCGTCGTCGGGCCGTCCGGATCCGGCAAGACCACCCTGTTCCGGCTCATCGGCGGTCTGGAGTCGCCGACGACCGGGAGCGTCCGCCTCGACGGTGACCCCGTCACCGCCCCGAGTACGGACGTGGGGATCGTCTTTCAGGAGTACCACCTGTTCCCCTGGCGGACGGTCAGCGGGAACGTCCGGTTCGGTCTCGAACAGCAGGACATCGACAGCGAGGCCCGGGAGCGCCGCACGCAGGAACTGATAGACCTCGTCGGCCTCGACGGGTTCGAGGACGCGTACCCGTCACGGATAAGCGGCGGGATGAAACAGCGCGTCGGCATCGCCCGCGCGCTGGCCGTCGACCCGGACCTCCTGCTGATGGACGAACCGTTCGGCGCGGTCGACGCCCGGACGCGGGACATGCTCCACGAGGAGGTCCTCGACATCTGGCGGGAGACGGGCAAGACGGTGCTTTTCGTCACCCACGACGTGGAAGAGGCGGTGAAACTCGCTGACCGGGTCGTCGTACTGGGGACCGAACCGGGCACGGTCCGCGAGATAGTGGACGTGGACCTGCCGCGCCCGCGGTCGGTCACCGACGAGTCGTTCGTCGCTCACAAGGAGGAGGTCCGGGCGCTCATCGGTGACTGACGCCCGTCCGGAACTCGAACCGGGCACCCGACTCCGGGTCGCTTCCCCCGCCCGGCCCCCTGAGCAGTCGCCCGCGCTCGTCTCGGTCGCCGGCGTCTCTCGCCGCCACGGAGACGTTCCAGCCGTGTCCCTCGGCGATCCGCTCGACGATGTCGAGGCCGAGGCCGGTCCCCTCCTCGGCCGTCGTGTACCCGCGGTCGAACACCCGGTCACGGTCCGGTTCGGGAATACCGGGGCCGTCGTCGGCGACGTAAAACCCCTCCTCCGTCGTCCCGACGCGCACCGTCACGCCGGTCCCGGCGTGTTCGACGGCGTTCCGAAAGAGGTTCTCGAACAGTTCGCGGAGTCGCGTCTCGTCGGCCCCCACCGCGGCGTCCCCGTCGGACAGTTCCAGCGTCGCGTCGCCGGTCGCCACGCCTTCCCAGGCGGCCCGCGCGACCGCCGTCAGCGACACCGTCTCGGGGTCGCTGACCACCTTCCCCTGCCGGGCGAGCGTCAACAGTTCGTCGAGCAGGTCCTCGATGCGCCCGACCTCCTCCTCGATGGCGTCGAAGTGGCGGGCCTCGCCCGTCTCGCGGGCGAGTTCGAGATGGCCGGCCACGATGTTCAGCGGGTTGCGGAGGTCGTGGCCGACGACGCTCGCGAACTCGTCCAGCCGCTCGTTCTGGCGTTCGAGCGCCTCGGTCCGGCGCTTCCGCTCGCTGATGTCGCGGACGACGCCGACCGACCCCGCGAACTCGCCGCTCTCGCCTTCGAGGACCGCGACGTGGTTCTCCGTCGGTATCCGGTCGCCGTCGGCAGTGACGCTGTCCATGTCGTAGGTCGCCCAGTCGCGCCCGTCGTCGCCGTGCAGTTCTCGAAGGAGCTCCGTCCCCCGCTCGTAGTCCTCGTCGGCCACGAACTCCCGCGTGTGAGAGCCGACGACCGCTTCCCGGTCGTAGCCGAGGTGGTCGGCCATGGCCTCGTTGGCTACCGTCACGACGCCGTCCTCGTCGAGGACGTACATGGGGTCGCCGACCGCCTCGACGAGCGTCCGGTAGCGGTCGAGTTCGCGACGTAGTCGACGGCTCCGGCGTCCATCGCCGCGTCGACCCCGCCGCAGTCCGCGGTCACGAGGAGCGCGTCGGGGGCATCCTCGTCCGCGGTGATCCCGCGGACCGCGTCGATCGCCTCGGCGGACCCGTCCTCGACCAGAACCCCGTCGTAATCGCCGTCGAGCGTGGCGCTCGGAGCGGCGTCGCGCTCCGCTGTCGCGACGCTCGCGTCGTCAACGACCGCGGCGACGGCGGCGGCGACCGCGTCGTCGCCCAGGAAGAGAAGCCGCTGCTGGGTACCGGTCATCTGTCTGCCAGTTCTCATTGGCCGGACCGTAATAAATGATACGCTCGAGAGATGTCGCCCGGCTACTCGTGTTCCGCCCGGAGGTCATCGATGTGGGTTTCGAGGCGGTCGAGCGCGACGTCGGCGTTCATGTACCCCTGTTCGTACTCCCCGTACACCGTGTCGGCCTCGTCGAGGAACTCCTCGACGGCGTCTTCGAGGTCGCTCATACCCGACACGTCGCCCGCCCCTCTCAAAAACCCCTCGTCACGGCGCGGGGCGACCGCGTTTCGACGGGGTCCGCAGCGTTCGTTTCCTCGCGAGGAGGTCCGACACTGTGATCGCCGCCCCGTCCGCGGGCGTCTCTCCCCTGCTCGCCGCGCCGGAGTGAGTACGCGGTGCCGCCGTCCCTGGTCCGTTCGTCGCGACGTTCGCCGCGCTCGGAGCCCTCGGCGTTCCGGCCGACAGGCCGTTCGACGACGCGTGGCTGGTCGGCGGCGTCGTCTTCGCGCTGTCCCTCGTCGCGTTCACGGTCCGGATCGCCCTCGTCCCGGGGCCGCAAACGACCCTGTTCGGCGGCGGGTTGCTGTGTTTCGTCGTCGCGTTCCCGTACTACTGGCGGCGGACAGCGGACGGGTGACGCTGCCCAGGGACGAGATCCGCAGTCCCGGCCGTCGCGTCCCGACACGGGACCGGAGTCGCCCCTACTGGAACATCCGCAGCGGCTGGGCCTGCGAACTCGTGTCCTCGTCCGCCTGTCCCATCCGCTGGGCGAGTTTCTCTTTCTGCTCGCGGATCTCCTCGGCGCGGTCGACGAGGTTCGAGACGTCCACGTCGACGTTCGCCAGCGGCGCGATGCCGCGGTCGATGAGCACCCGCGCCGCCTCGGGGTCGGGGAACTGCGAGTCGCTCTCGACGATGAGGCCGACGCTGTCGATGTCGTTCTCGGCGGCCCGACTGATGAGCGCGCCGGTCGGCCCCGCGATGGCCCCGTTCTCGCTCGGGACGTCTACGTCCTGTTCGTCGAGCCACTCGCCGCCGTTTTCCGTCCCGACGCCGAACAGGGCGGGGCCGTCGCCGTCCTTCGCGCCCGGCCTGCCGCTCAGGTACAGCGGCGTCACGTCGTTGTCGGCGATCCACTCCGTCACGCAGTCCGCGAACTCGGTGGCCTTCTCCGCCGAGACCGGGACGTCGCTCTGGAGGGCGAGGAGGTCCCGCTTCTCGTCCGCGTACAGCCTGACCGGCGGACGGACCGTCCGGTCGCCGTCCTGGTAGACGCCGATCCGGGGGAGGCCGTCGCAGTGGACGCTGGCGTAGTACTCCATGTCGAACTGCTCCACCAGGTGGTCCGTGGCGATCTTCCCGACCAGTCCGACGCCGGGCATCCCCTCTACCAGATACGGTTCGTCGAGGTCGACCTCGTCTCCGCGGAGTCTGACGTGCGCCATGTTCGGATAGACCGCCGGACGGGGCTTAACGATGGGGGTGGGCGGGAGCGGTCCGCGCACTCGCGCGCCGAACGACCGGCACTGGCGGCGCGAGCGCCGACCCCACGCACCGTCGAAACGCACTTGCGAGCGCCGGGCCAACCGGACGGCAATGGAGACTCTGGAACGGTATCGCCCCGTTATCGACGACTTCGAGGCCTTCCTCGGCGCGTGCCGGCGGCCGCTCCCCTCGGCGGTCCGGGTCAACCCGATCAAGGCGTCGGTGGGCGAGGTGACCGCCGCGTTCGACGAGGCCGGCGTCGGCTGGGAGCAGGCGGCCTGGAACGATCGCGTCATGACTGTCGACACGGACCGCCCCGGCAACACCTGGCCGTACTTCCACGGCTGGGTCCACGGACAGGAAGTGGTGTCCTCGCTGCCCGCGACCGTCCTCGACCCCGACCCGGGCGAACGCGTCTGGGACGCGGCCGCCGCGCCGGGGAGCAAGACGACCCACCTCGCGGCGCTGATGGACGACCGCGGCCTGCTCGTCGCCAACGACAGCAACCTCGGTCGGCTCTCGGCGCTGCGGTCGAACGCCGAGCGCCTGGGCGTGACGAACGTCGCCGTGACGAACCGGGACGCCCGAAACTTCTCGCTGAAGCCGTTCGGCGGGGAGCCGTTCGACCGGGCGCTGGTCGACGCTCCCTGCTCCTGCGAGGGGACGATCCGCAAGAACCCCGACGCGCTGGACGAGTGGGACCTGCGCCACGTCCGCGGCGTCGCCGGCGTCCAGAAGGGCATCCTCCGGCGGGCCGTGCAGGCGACCCGCGAGGGCGGCACCGTCGTCTACTCGACCTGCACGTTCGCGCCCGAGGAGAACGAGGGCGTGCTCGACCACGTCCTCGGCGAGGAGGACTGCCGCCTCGTCGAGACGGGCCTCGAAGTCGAGTGCGCGCCCGGCGTCACCGAGTGGGAGGGCGAGGAGTACGACGAGAGCGTCCGGAAGGCCGCCCGCATCTACCCGCAGTTCCGGGACACCGGCGGGTTCTTCGTCGCGAAACTGGAGGTGACGGCATGAGCGACGGCAACAGTGGCCAGCAGTTCGACCGCCTCCCGTCGACCCCCGACGAGCGCGAGGTGGAGGGACGGGCGTCCCGTCGGGAGGTCGTCGACTGGTGGACCGAGCGCTTCGCCGTCCCGCCCGAGACGTTCGACGG
Organism: Halobacteriales archaeon QS_9_68_17; assembly: GCA_003023565.1. Taxonomy (GTDB): domain Archaea; phylum Halobacteriota; class Halobacteria; order Halobacteriales; family Natronoarchaeaceae; genus Halostella. The sequence continues at coordinate 93,915 of PXSA01000002.1, read as the reverse complement.
GATCGCCTTCTGGGAGAAGGGCGCTGGCAAGGTCTGGGCGTTCGCCGGCGAGGTCGACTCGCCGGTTCGCATCGAGGGACTCGGGATGGCGTTCATGCGCACCCGGCAGGAACACTGGAAGCCGACGACCGAGGCCGCCCAGCGGTTCGGGGCCGAGGCCGAGCGGAACGTGATCCGCCTGACGCGCGAGCAGGCCGACCGGTTCGTCGCCGGCGAGGACCAAGCGATCGACTGGGACGGCGACTGGGGTTACCTGATCGCCGCCCACGGGCTCGCGGGCACGGACGCGCCGCTCGGCGTCGGCCTCTACCTGCACGGCGAACTCCGGTCGCGGATCCCGAAGGGACGCCGCCGGGAGTTCTGAGGGAGAACCGTCCCGAGGCGCGCGGTTTCGACGCGGAACCGGAGCGCCGGCCCGACCGCGACGGTCGACGCCTCACCGCGGCGTCCGCGTCAGCACGTACACGAGCATCGCCATCAGCAGCGAGCCGAGCAGGGACTCCACACCGGCGAGAAAGCGCGCGAAGCTCCCGACCGGGCTGATGTCGCCGAACCCGAGCGTGGCGAAGGTGACGACGCTGAAATAGAGGCTCTTCAGGAAGACGGACACGAGGACCGGAACGGCCGTGTCCTGCGGCTGCTCGACCGCGTACGTGATCGCCTGGTCCGCGCCCATCTCCTGTATCCCGCCGGTGAGGGGAAACAGCAGTGCGCAGATCAGGATCACCACGGCCGAACCGCCGAGGACTCGCCACGGGGACGTCCCGTACAGCATCACCCACCGCGACGCCTCCATCTTGACCGCGCGGACGTAGTTACCCAGCTTCCACGCCGCCTTCCGCCGCGTGTCCTTCTCGCGGACGAAGTACTTCGTCGTCGGCACGGGGTCGGCGTTCCGCGTGAACAGGCTCTCCAGCTGGCGGTAGGTCCAGGTCGCCGCTTCCTGGCAGGTCGCGACAGTGCTATCGTCGTCGCTCTCTTCGAGGCGCTCCTCGTAAATGAGCTTCGACCCGAACTCAGTCTTGCGGTCGACCCGAGTGTCGGAGAACGCGACCTTGTAGAGTTCGGCGTGGATCAGCGACGCGCTCCGGAGATCGGAGTTCTTGACCTGTGCGTCCTCCAGGTCCGCGCGGCGGAACGTCGCCCCGTACGCGTCGACGCCGTTGAACGTCGACCGCTGGAGATCGGCCTCGGAGAAGTCGGCGTACCGCAGACGGACGTTCTCGAAGGTCGCCTCTAGCATGACGACGTCGCTGAACATGTCCGTCTCATTGAGGTCCGTCGTCGTGATCACCGCGCCGTCTATCCGCTCACCCTCGTTCGGCGCGAGCTCGTTGAGGTCGGCCTCGGACTTGTTGAACTCGTCGGCGTGCCACACACACCGGTCGCGGTCGCCCCAGACGGGACGCCAACACGTGGTCTCGCCGGCACCCGGGATCGCGGTGACGTCGTGGTGGTAGCCGCAGCGGTCCCCTGCCATCGATCGCCGTACGACGGAATCCCTCATACATTCGGGGGTGTCCTGTCACTCCTCGCGCTCGCGGACCGTCCCGCCGCCGAGTCCACTCGACGCGGTAACCGAGCGCGGGCCGCGCTGGCGTCGGTGACCCCCGGGACTCCAGTGCGTCGGTCGCCTCGTCCAGGTCCGCTTCGACTCGCTCGCCGAGGTCGTCGAGCACCGCCGGCCGCACCAGGGTCCGCCCGACGCGCTCGTTGTCGGGGAACGCCTGCCCTCGACGGCCGCCTCGCCCACGCCGCGGCGCTCGGCGAGGGCGGAGAGCGTCACCACGTCGTCCTCGGGCCGGAGCTCGTCCGGGAACGCCGCCGCGCTCGCGTCGACGGAGGACCAGGCGCTCGACCGGGACGGCGACCGGGGCTACCTGATCGCCGCCCGCGGGCTCGCGGACGGGGACGCGCCTGGGGGTCGGCTACGTTCACGGCGAACTCCGGTCCCGCGTGCCGAAGGGGTGACAGGGTTCCAGCCGTAGAGGATGACGGTTGTTCTTCCATACTCCTTATATTCACCACCCACTTATGGGATGAGCGATAGATGAACCGACGTTCGTTCCTACTAACCACACTAACTGCGGGTGTAGCATCGACTTCCGGATGTCTGAACGACGACCCGGACGAGCCCGATGATCTCGGAGTGACTGTTGCAAATGCAACCGATGACTCGATCAAAGCTAAAGTGGAAGTTCTGAGTAACACGGATGTACGTTGGGAAGGTGAGTTCGAGCCTGCTCCGGGGGAGATCGAAGAAATGCAGACCGGCATCGACGAAACGTCACTAACTGTTCGGGTCGAGTACGATGTCGGGTCCGAAATCACGGATGGTACCTCTCGAACCGAGGAGTGGCAGTGGGACGGCTGTCGGGACGACGCGGTTGCCGTCACCATCCGTGATCCTCACGTAACCGTCGAGAACGCGTGTCGAAGGGATTAAAAAGCCCCTGTTCAGACAAGGGATATCCTTTTATTCCTCCCGTTCCCGCACCGTCCCGGCGCTCAGCCCCTCCCACTCCACGCGGTAACCGAGTCGCGACAGCGTCGCGCTCGCGTCGTCGATCCCGCGTTCGTCCAGCACGCCCTCGACCTCCGACAGCGACATCCCGGCGGCTATCTCCTCGCCGAGGTCGTCGAGCACCGCCGGCCGCACCAGGGTCCGCCCGACGCGCTCGTGGTCGGGGAACGCCTGCCCCTCGACGGCCGCCTCGCCCACGCCGTGGCGCTCGGCGAGTTCGGCGAGCGTCACCACGTCGTCCTCGGGCCGGAGTTCGTCGGGGAGCGCGGCGGCGCTCTCCGCGACCAGGTCGTCCTCGTAGCGCCGCAGGGCGTCGCGGGCGTCCTTGATCCGGACGGTCCCGGAGTAGGGGACCGCGCGGTGGTCGCGGGCCTCGATCGCTTCGCCGACGCCGAGGCTCTCGTCGACCGCGACGAGCAGTTCCACGTCGTCGACGGCGTCCATCTGCGAGAGCTTCTTCTCGACGTACTCCGGCGTCCAGAAGCCCATGATCTCGAAGAACACCCGGAACTCCGCGTGCTCGTACTCGAACGCAAAGTCGGGGATCATCACGCGCGACCCGGCGGCAAGCGGCTCCGGCTCGCGCACGAGGTCCCAGTCCAGGTCCAGCGACTGGAACCGCGCGGCGAAGTCGGCCTCGACGCCGCTGTCGTAGCTCACGTCCGTCACGGGCTCGGCGTCCGGTACCCGGACCGGGTCGTCGTCGGACAGGTGGAGTTCGCGCTCCGTGCCGCGGTCGTCTATCGCCGCGGTCAGCCGCCATTCGGGGGCCTTCGCCAGCGTTCGCAGGAGGCGAGCGAACCGCGTCCCGTAGCGCCGCGTCGAGCGGAACAGCCGCGTCGGCCCGGTCACGACCACTTCGCGGCTCCCGTCCTCGCGTCGCAGCACCTCGTACATCAGACGGAGGCGCTTGACCGCCGAGACGAGCGCCGTCGGATCCGACGTTCGGACGCGGACCTCCGTCGCGTCGAACAGCGCCGTCTGTGCGAGCGAGAGGTCGTACTGGTCGATCAGGTCGTCGGGGCTCCAGCGCGCGTCGAACGACGCCAGCACCTGCCGGTCCTCGCGGTCGGCGTACAGCGCCGCCTCGACGGTGTCCGGATCGGTCCCCAGCGCGTCCGCCGCCCGCGAGAGCGCCGTCGTTCGCTCGGTCTCGGTGACCGCGCCGACCGCCTCGCCGGCGGCGAACGCCTCGCGGCGCGCCCGCTCCGGGTCGACGCCGGCGCGCGTCTCGAACGCCGCCTCCCGCTCCAGCAGCTTCGCGAACCCCCGCACGAGCTTGAAGTCCTCGGCCTCGCGCTCCAGGTCGGTCAGCGCCGCCTCCAGGTCGGCGCGCCGCTCGCCGACGTGGCCCTGATACGTGCCGAGCGCCTTCGCCGCGAGCGGGCGGTGCTCGCGCCCGGCGAACTGCGGGTGGTACCCCCCGCCGGCGCGGGAGACGCGCAGGAGGTCCTTCGTCAGCATTCGTCCGCGAGTCCGCGTTCCAGCGACAAAAGCGGTCCGTTCAGGGCGAGGTGTCGCTCCGCGTCACAAGACATACGTGGTCCCCCTGCCAGTGCCCGAGTATGCGACGGCGGACCCTCCTCCGGCGACTGAGCGCCCTCGCCATCGCGGGCCTCGCGGGGTGCGGCGAGAACCGCGGCGACTGGGACGCCCGGGAGGGGCCGCCCGAGGCCGGGGACTACCCGACGGAGACGACGGCAGAACTCGACCTCAGCGGCGTCGACGTCGGCGTCCCCGACGACCCCGGCGACCCGTTCGCCTTCGTCGAGACCGACTTCGGGGAGAGCGACGCCGGCGACATGGTCGTCACCACGACCGTCGAGAACACCGCCGACGAACCGGCCGCGGCGGTGCTCGTCTACGAGGTGACGGTCGACGGGACGACGTACACAGAGCGGGCGACGGTCCGCCTCGACGGCGGCGAGCGCGACAGCTACGTCTTCGAGTTCGACGTCTCGCGCGACGAGTACGCGGCGGCCGACCGGAAGAGCATCAGCCCGCGCTGGGAAGCCGTCGACGAGGACGGCGGGCAGGGCTGACGGGCTACCGACCGGAGCCGCCTCTCCCGTGACGCTGACCGAGCGTCAGCGCCGGCGAGACGCCACCCGGAACGCGTCGCCTCTCGCGTCCCGATGACATGAAGTCAGCGCCGGCGAGCGGCGACGCGCTCCTCCGCCGTCTCCTCGCTCACCACCTCGTACAGCAGCGCCGGTCGACCGTCCTCCTTCGGTCGCAGGATCCGGCCGAGGCGCTGGGTGAACTCCCGCTCGCTTCCGCTCCCCGAGAGGACGACGGCGACGTTCGCGTCCGGCACGTCGACGCCCTCGTCGAGGACGTTCGAGGTGACGACCCGCGAGTAGTCGCCGGCGCGGAAGCCGTCCAGTATCCCGCGTCGCTCGGCGGCGCTCGTGCGGTGGGTGACGGCGGGGACCAGGAAGCGCTCGGAGATGCGGTAGGCGAGGTCGTTGTGGGCGGTGAAGACGATGACGCGGTCGTCACGGTGGTCGTCGAGTATCTCGGCGAGGCGGTCGACCTTCCGCTCGCTCCCCATCATTATCTCGCGAGCGCGCTGCTTGGCGAGCAGGGCCTCGCGAGCCTCGGGATCGGAGCCGGAGCGCTTGACGAGCTCCTGGTAGTCGCTTCCGCCCCGCATCCGGATGTTCGAGCGATTCAGGTAGTCGGTGAACGTCTCCTGCCGGCGCTCGTACTCCTCGCGTTCTTCTTCGGTCAGCGAGACGGTGATCCGCTTGACGTCGTAGGGGGCGAGGTGGTCGCCGGCGAGTTCCTCCGGCGAGATGCGGTAGGCGACGGGACCGACGAGTTCCTCGACCACCTCGTGGGCGTCGTCCGGGCGCTCGAACGTCGCCGTGAGTCCCATCCGCGCCGGGGCGGCGAGCAGGTGGGCGATCTCGCGATACCCCTCGCCGCCGAGGTGGTGAACCTCGTCGAAGACGGCGAGGCCGAAGCGGTCGCCGACGTCGTCGGCCCGTAGGTACGCCGAGTCGTACGTCGAGACGGTGATCGGTTCGAGCCGCTGCTCGCCGCCGCCGAGCTGTCCGACGGGGCGGTCGAACTCCGCGGCGAGTTCGCGCCGCCACTGCTGGAGCAGGTCGATGGTCGGCACGACGACGAGCGTCGGCGTCGCCAGTTCCTCGGTCGCCTCGATGGCGATGACGGTCTTGCCGCTCCCGGTCGGGAGTTCGAGGACGCCGCGTTCGGCGGCGTCGCGCCACGCGGCGAGCGCGTCGGCCTGGTACTCGCGGAGTTCGTACGCGGAGTCGAGCCCCGACAGGGGGTCGAGGTCGAGGACGCGGTCCTCGTAGTCGACGCCGCGCCCGTCGAGGGCGTCCAGCAGGTCGGCGTAGCGAAACGCCGGTGCCCGGCGCGTCTCGGAGCGGGGGTCGCGCTCGACGAACGACGGACACGGGCCGTCGCCCTCGATCCGAACGGTGCCGTCCTCGAAGCGGAGCGTGAGCGCTGCCACGTCGCGACGTTCGCGTTCCGGGGTTAAATCGCCCCCGCTCGCCCGGCGGGGTGCGGGCCGCGGCGACCGCCGGAGGCGGCGGGACCATTCCTCAAGAATTAAACCTACCCGACGGTTTCTACCGCCTATGAGCGAAGACGAGGGAACGGACGCCACCCCCGCGGACCCGGACGCCGACGCCGAGGACGGGGCGTCCGAACCGGCGGAGGAGGAGGCATACACGATCGGCGAACAGTTACCGAAAGCGGTCGCCGAACACGACGAGGAACTCGGCGACGAGGTCCGGCAGTTGCTGGAGAAGGCGGTCGAACTCGACGGCCGCGTCGACGAACTCGAAGCGGCGGTCGAGGAGCGCGACGAGGAGGTCGAGGACCTGGAGGACCGACTGAAGCGCAAGCAGGCGGACTTCCAGAACTACAAGAAGCGGGCGAAAAAGCGTCAGGACCAGATCCGCGACCGCGCGACCGAGGACCTGGTCGAGCGCCTGCTCGACGTGCGGGACAACCTGAAGCGGGCGGTCGACCAGGACCACGACGACGTCGAGAGCATCCGCGAGGGCGTGAAGATGACGCTGAAGGAGTTCGACCGGGTGCTCGACGCGGAGGACGTCTCCGAGGTCGACCCCGACCCCGGCGAGGCGGTCGACCCCCAGCGCCACGAGGTCATGGTGCGCGTCGAGAGCGACCAGCCCGAAGACACTATCGCCGAGGTGTACAAGCCCGGCTACGAGATGAGCGACAAGGTGCTCGAAACCGCGCAGGTCACCGTCAGCGACGGGTCGGAAACGAGCGAAGCGGAGACGGACGACGGGGCGGCCGAGGACGACGAGACCGAGGCCGCCGACGCGGGCGACGACGGCGAGGCCGAAGCGATCGAACTCGACGGCGAGATAGACGAGGGGAGCGACGACGCGGACGGAGGGGGTACGGACGGCGACGACGTCGAGGAGATCGATCTGGAAGCCGAGGAGCGAGAGAGCGCGGAGTCGGACGACAGGGAAGTGTCCGAAGCCAGTGACGACGCGATAAGCGACGCGATCGACGACGACGAGGGGCGCTAGTTTCGGACCCCGCACGGTCATGTGCTGGTTTCTTTAATTCGTCTCCCTACCTGTAGTTTTATTCGAACGAGTTGTTTCGTGTAGTAAGGCTTAAACCAACGAGCGAGCAAGTACCCTTCAAGATGGCGAGCAACAAGATTCTCGGAATAGACCTTGGAACGACGAACAGTGCGTTCGCGGTCATGGAAGGCGGTGAGCCGGAGATCATCGTCAACAACGAGGGCGAGCGCACGACGCCCTCCGTCGTCTCCTTCTCCGACGACGGGGAGCGACTGGTCGGCAAACCAGCGAAGAACCAGGCCGTCCAGAACCCGGAGCGTACGATCCAGTCGATCAAGCGCCACATGGGCGACGAGGACTACACCGTCGAGATCGGCGAGGCGTCGGACGACGACGAGGAGTACACGCCCGAGCAGATCTCGGCGATGATCCTCCAGAAGATCAAACACGACGCCGAGGAGTACCTCGGCGACGAGGTCGAGAAGGCCGTTATCACGGTGCCGGCGTACTTCAACGACCGCCAGCGCCAGGCGACCAAGAACGCCGGCGAGATCGCCGGCTTCGAGGTCGAGCGCATCGTCAACGAACCGACCGCGGCCTCGATGGCGTACGGTCTCGATGACGATTCCGACCAGACCGTCCTCGTGTACGACCTCGGCGGGGGTACGTTCGACGTCTCCGTTCTCGATCTCGGCGGCGGTGTCTACGAGGTCGTCGCCACGAACGGCGACAACGACCTCGGCGGCGACGACTGGGACGGTGCCATTATCGACTGGCTCGCCGAAGAGTTCGAGGACGACCACGGCATCGACCTCCGCGAGGACCGGCAGGCGCTCCAGCGCCTGAAAGACGCGGCCGAGGAGGCGAAGATCGAACTCTCCTCCCGGAAGGAGACGGAGATCAATCTGCCCTTCATCACGGCGACCGACGACGGCCCGATCCACCTCGAAAAGAGCCTCACACGCGCGAAGTTCGAGTCGCTCACGTCCGACCTCATCGACCGCACCGTCGAACCGACCGAGCAGGCGCTCGACGACGCGGGCTACGACAAGGACGACATCGACGAGGTGCTGCTCGTCGGCGGGTCCACCCGGATGCCGCAGGTCGAGGAGAAGGTCGAGGAACTGACCGGCAAGGAGCCGAAGAAGAACGTCAACCCCGACGAGGCCGTCGCGCTGGGCGCGGCCATCCAGGGCGGCGTGCTCGGCGGCGAGGTCGACGACATCGTACTCCTCGACGTCACCCCGCTCTCGCTCGGTATCGAGGTGAAAGGCGGCATCTTCGAGCGCCTCATCGAGAAGAACACGACGATCCCGACCGAGGAGTCGAAGATCTTCACCACCGCCGCCGACAACCAGACCTCCGTGCAGGTCCGCGTGTTCCAGGGCGAACGCGAGATCGCCGAGGAGAACGAACTGCTCGGCGAGTTCCACCTGACCGGCATCCCGCCGGCCCCGGCCGGAACGCCGCAGATCGAGGTGACGTTCTCCATCGACGAGAACGGCATCGTCAACGTCTCCGCCGAGGACAAAGGCTCCGGCGAGAGCGAGGAGATCACCATCGAGGGCGGCGCGGGCCTCTCCGACGAGGAGATCGAGCAGATGCAACAGGAGGCAGAGGAGCACGCCGAGGAGGACCAGCGCCGCCGCGAGCGCATCGAGGCCCGCAACGAGGCCGAGGCCGCGGTCCAGCGCGCTGAGGACCTCCTCGAGGAGAACGAGGACGAGGTCGACGCCGACCTCGAGGAGACCATCGAGGCCGAGATCGAGCACGTGCAGGACGTGCTCGACGACGACGACGCCTCCAAGGAGGAACTGGAGGAGGCCACCGAGTCCCTGAGCGACGAACTGCAGGAGATCGGCAAGCAGATGTACCAGCAGCAGGCCCAGGCCGGCGCGGGCGGTGCCGGCGGCGCAGGCGGCATGGGCGGCGGCCCGGCCGGCGGTCCCGCTGGCGGTCCCGGCGGTGCCGCGGGCGACGACGAGGAGTTCGTCGACGCCGACTTCGAGGACGTGGACGAAAGCGACGAAGACGAATGAAACGAGTCTGAGGAGCTTTCGTCCGCTCGATAGACGGGCGTAGCGAGTCTATCGGTGGTTCGAAAAGTGAGCGAAGCGAACTTTTCGAAGTAGACGACGAGGACGAGGACTGAACGGACGAGTCCGGGTCGTCGGCTCGATAGACGAGCGTAGCGAGTCTATCGGTGTCTCCGCGAACGAAGCGAGCGGAGGTGAGCGGAAACGAGGCTCCCGCGCACCCGAGAAGTAACCGCAGCGGCCTTTTCTAGGCGGACACGAGGACAGAACGGACGAGTCTCGATAACCCGCTCTCCGACCTCTCTGCGGTCGCTTTTCCCGGACGACCGAAACTCCCGACGCGGCGGTCTGGCGGACGTACGCGGCGTGAGAAACCGTTAACCGCGTCCGGGTCCTTGCGCATATGCGGGCAACCGCACGAAAACACCATGCCCGAAGACACGCAAACCGCTTCGATAGACACTGCCGAGTGCGACCGTTTCGACCGTCTCGACGGGGCCGACTACGACCGCGTCGACGACTTTCTCAAGGACCGCGTCGACTTCACGGCCCGCGAGTGGGCGCTCGCACGGCTCTGTGCCGACTTCCGGACCGGGACGGGCGTCGAGATGACCGCGATCGGCGAGAACCTCCCCGAACTCGTCCCCTTCATGGACGACGAGTACACGCGTCAGGCCGTCTATCAGGCGCGGAGGTCCTTCGAGCGGAAGGTCCGCGAGGCGGGGGCGACCTTCCTCTACGGCGCGTACTCCGACTTCCTCACCGCCGACGAGGTCGACGACATCGCCTACGAGGCGACTGAGACCGCACGCTTCCTGATAGAGGTCGAGGGGACGACGCTCTCCCGCGACACCGAGGTGGCCGCCGAGAACCGCGTCCAGCGGGCGATGGAGAGCGTCCACGAGGCCAGCACCCGACTGCGGTACGACCGCTGTCCGCACTGCGGCGAGCGATTCGGCGACGACGACGACATCCGCGAGCGCGTCGAGCGGGAAGTGGACGACGTGGAGGCCGTCATCGAGGACGAGGACGCCTCGGAGGAGGCGGTCGAGGCGGCCATCGAGGACCTGACCGCGGAGCTCCGGGAAATGGCCGGATAGGCGACCGGCCGAGGCGCTTTTTCGACGGTTCTCTCGCGTTTACGACTCGTGGACCCGATCCCCCTCGTCCAGCCGCTCCGCGATGGTGAACGTCTGCTCCGCCGAGCGCCGCGTGGGGAAGTGCGCGGCCATGTAGCGTGCGGGGGCCATCAGGTAGAGCTTCGCCTCCTCGGGGTCGTCGGCGAGGTCGAACTGCCGGAAGCCGGCCTCGACGTGCTGGAGCGTGTGGAACCCGGCGTCTTCGCGGAGGAGTCCCCGCGCTAACGTCTCCTTCAGCGCCGCGGGGTCGCCGCCGGCCGCGAGGTAGTCGGCCACGAGACAACCGGCGTCGTTCACGCGGCCCTCCTCGTCGAACGCGTCGAGTAGTTCACCGTGGATCGCGTCCGGGTCGGCGTCGGGGTCCCCGTCGGGGATCCGGGCGGGCGGCGTGTTGAGGAAGCGGTCGAGGTAGACGCTCAACGCGCCGTGGAGCGCGGCGCGGTAGAGCGCCGGCGCGTCGACCCGGCGCGCGCCGCCGTGGACGCCGTTGCAGTAGCTGAACGTGTGGTGGACGGTGTTCCAGTCGTTGAACTCGTTGCTGGTCTGGAACCGGACCACCCGCCGTGCGGCCGCACGGGTGACCCGGGAGGCGAGTTGTTCGGCCGTTACGCCGTCCCTGACGGCGTCGCGGACGGCGTCGACGACGTCGTGGGGGTCGTCCGAGAGCAGGGTGTCGACGAACCCCTCGGGGGGTTCCCAGTCGCCGGCGTCGCGCGAATCGAGCATGTCGGGGAGGGCGTCGTGATACTCGGCGACCAGCTCGCCGAGGTCGACCGGCTGTCGCCACTCGGACTGCTCTTCGCTGCGGCGGGCCTGGGTGAACCGCGGGACCAGCGTCGGGACCGCCCGCTCGGCGTGCTCCCAGCCGACGTGGTCCAGCGTCTCCAGCGCCTTGTTGACGAAGTCGAGGGTGTGCCCCGAGTCGAGGTAGACGTGGTCGGTGCCCGCGGCGTACAGGATCTCCACGACGTCCTTGCGGTCGAGCGTCTCTACGGCGGTCCGCAGGCAGCGCTCCGCACCGTCGTCGTCGCGGACCTCGACGGTGTCGCGGAACCACGATTTCAGGCGCTCCTTCGAGAGGTCGGGGTTGGAGAAGGCGGGCTGGTCGAACCGCGGCGGCTCGCCGCTGGTGTCGTCGGCCACTTCGAGTAGGCCGCGGTAGAGCGCCCGGCGTCGGTCCTCGGGGCGCACGTCGCCGTAGAGGTTGCTCATCGCGCCGAGGATCACGAGGCCGGGACCCCAGCCGTCGTCGCGGTGCTCGGTGCCGAACTCTAGGCCAGCCCGCACCGGCTCCTCGTACGGCACGCCCTCGCCGAGCAGGCCGATGACGCTTTTCGCGACGACGAGGCGGAGGTCGTCGCGGAGGCCCGCTTCGAGGCGGTTCGCCCAGTGCTCGACCGGCGACTCGTCCTGTTCGGGATGTGGGTCGACGTACACGTCGCCGTCGCGCACCTCGACGGGGTACGTCTGCACGTCATCGGCCCACGGGTCGAACGTGTCGCCACAGGAGAGTTCGAACCGCGCGTGGTGCCAGTGGCAGGTGAGGATGCCGTCCTCGACGGTTCCTTTCGCCAGCGGGAACCCCATGTGCGGACAGCGGTTGTTCACGGCGCGGAACTCCCCCTCGTGGTGAAAGACGGCGATAGGCTGGCCGCCGATCGTGGTCAGCGTCCGGCCCTCGTCTACGAGTTCCTTGCGGGTGGTCACCCGTTCGAACCTGTCGTCTCGTGTCGCCATAGGGTGTGCCTCGTTGACGAGAGGCATAGTCGTTCCCTGAAGCCGGTTTTTGTAGGTATCCTTTCGTGACGATCCGGGAGACGGGGTCGGGGCAGCACGCGTACCGCGGCCTCGGCCGTCGCGCCGGCGCGGTACGCACCGACCCGCTCCGAGGGCCGAGCCAATCTTTTCAAGTAGCTCAACCGAGTAGGCGAGGACAACTGATGAGCGAGGATTTCTACGACGTTCTCGGCGTGAGTTCGGACGCATCGGAGGACGAGATCAAGCGGGCTTACCGGAAGAAAGCCAGCGAGTACCATCCGGACGTCAACGACGACCCCGACGCCGAGGAGAAGTTCAAGAAGGCACAGAAGGCGAAGGAAGTGCTCACCGACGAGGAGAAACGCCGGGCGTACGACCGCATGGGTCACGAGCGCTTCGAACAGGCCGAGAAGCGCGGCGGGTTCGACGGCGATGGCGGTGCCGGCGGCGGCCCGTTCGGGGGCGGTGGCGGCGGTCCGTTCGGCGGCGGCGGAGCCGGCGGCATGGGGGACATCTTCGAGCAGTTCTTCGGCGGCGGTGCCGGCGGTCGCGGCGGCCGCGGCGACCGCCCGCGGCAGGGGTCCGACCTGCGGACGCGCCTTCGGTTGGACCTCGAGGAGGTGTACGACGGGAGCGAGAAGACCGTCACCGTCCGCCGACCCGAGCGCTGCGACGAGTGCCGCGGCGACGGCCACCCGCCGGGCACCGACTCGCGCACCTGTCCCGAGTGTAACGGGCGCGGCCAGACCACGCAGGTCCAGCAGACGCCGCTCGGGCGCGTTCAGCAGACCCAAACCTGCCGGCGCTGTTCCGGCGAGGGCGAACTGTACGAGGAGACCTGCGGCGAGTGCGGCGGCGAGGGGCAGGTCCGCCGCGAGGCGTCGCTATCCGTCGATATCCCGGCCGGCATCCAGGACGGCCAGACGCTCCGGATGGAGGGCGAGGGCGCGCCCGGCGAGAACGGCGGCCCGAACGGCGACCTGCTCATCGAGGTGTCCGTCGCCGACCACCCCGGCTTCGAGCGCGACGGCGACGACCTGCACTACCGACAGGCCATCTCCTTCCCGCAGGCGACGTTCGGCGACACGGTCACCGTGCCGACGATGGACGGCGAGGTCGAACTGGCAGTGCCCGAGGGGACCCAGAGCGGCGAGCGGTTCCGCCTCGACGGCAAGGGGATGCCCCGCCTGCGCCGCCGCGGCCACGGCGACCTCTACGTCACGGTGCAGGTCGTCACACCCGAGAGCCTCAACGAGGAACAGCGCGAGGCGCTGGAGGCGTTCGCCGAGGCCGGCGGCGAGGAGATAGAGGTCGAACAGGGCTTCTTCGAGAAGATAAAGAGCTCCTTCTGACCGCCCCCCGCCGGACCGCGACCGGCGGTTCGACGGTCGATACCGTCCGCTATGTAACATGTGACGAAGCTAAGGCTTCCGAACCGTGGTGGTGCCGGGTATCATAATACGGATATCACGCGTCGTCGACGACGAGCGTTCTCATCGCCGGCCCGAACGAAACCGGGCAACCCGAACTCGCGTTCGACGCCCTATCGCGGTCCGGTACCGCTGTCGTCGTCGCACCGGACGGGGCGACGTCGACGATGGGGTCGGGGCTCGACGGACGGGCGGCCGACCCGCGCGTCGTCTCGCCGACCGACGGGGACGGCGCGGTCGCTGTCCGAGTTCGGGGTGGCGATCCACGAGGCGCTCGCCGACGTTCGCTCCGGCGGGGGTCGGGGGGACCCCGATCGATCGGGTCGAAGGTCCGACTCGGACGACGCGGACGTGTGGTTACGGTCGACGAACTCCCGGAACCGATCCCGGACGGCGGTCTCCTCCCGCTGTTTCGGTTCTTCCACGTGTTGCACCACAGGGTAGAACGCGCCGGCGGTCGGCTCGTCCGTACGGTCGGTACGGACCGACTGAAGCCGAGCGAGGTCCGCACGCTCGAAGAGGTGCTCGACCGTCGGCGCACCATGCGGTCGGACGCGCTCGCGGAAAGGCCGGTGCCGTCCTGATCCCGCCGGGGACCCGGCGCGTTTTTTTCGGACCCGTCCGAAGCCGGGTGTATGGAGACCCTCGACCGGGTCGTGGCCCGCGAGCGCCGCAGCGACGCCACCGCGCTGACGGTCGCGGACGGGCCGACCTACGACTACCACCGCTTCTGTACGACCGCCTGGAAGACCGGTAACTTCCTCCGTCACCAGGGGGTGCGCGACGGCGTCGTCGTCGGCGTCGCCGACGACCGGACCACGCAGCCGCTGCTGACGCTGTTCGGGACGGCGCTTCTGGGCGGCGCGACCCGGTTCGGCGAGGTCGATCCGGCTGGAGTGCAGGCGCTGGTGTTGCCCGCCGCCGAGGCCGACGCGGCCGGCGTTCCGGCCGGGACCCACCGCGTCGGCTACGGCGCGGAGCCCGAGGACCCCGCCGTGGCGCATTTCGGCCGTGACGTCTGGAGCGAGAACCCGTCGTTCCCGCCGGTCGAGCGCGACCCCGAGACCCCGGCGCTCGCGACGGCCGACGCGACGTACTCGCACCGCGAGTTGGTCGAGGCAGCCGAGCGCGTGGTCGACGAGTACGACGTGACTGCCGAGGACAGCGTCGCGGTCCGCGCGTCGCTCGCCCATCCGGGAACGGTCGTCGCCGGCGTCCTCGCGCCGCTGGTCACGGGCGGGGCGGTCGCGCTCGACGCGCCGGACGGGGCGCGGGCGGACGCGACGCTCGCTGTCGAGTCGGACTCGTCGGACGAAACGGCGGGCGCGCGCTCGGTCCCCGCCGACGAGGCGATGCCGCGGTAAGCGGCCGGTCAGTACGGCAGGACGAACAGCACGACCGCGAGGAAGGGGACCAGCGCGAGCAGCATCGCGATGGCGTAGCCGAACATCTCGCGCGCCTTGATCCCGGTGATCGCGAGCAGCGGGATCGCCCAGAACGGGTTGAACAGGTTCGTGTGGGCGTCGCCGACGGCGTAGGCCATGGTCGCCTGCCCGACCGGGATGCCGAGGTCCCGCGCCGCCTCGACGACGGACGGGCCGATGACGATCCACTCGCCCCCGCCCGAGGGGACGAACAGGTTCACGACCGCGCCGGTGAGCCAGGCGATCACCGGGAACGTCTCCGTCGTCGACACCGCGAACAGGCCGTCCGCGATGGTCTGGGAGAGCCCCGAGGCGTTCATCATCCCCTGGATGCCGGCGAAGAAGGGAAAGAGGAGGATGATGCCGGCGGCGGCCTCGGCGGCCTCGCCGAACCGCTCGCGGTACAGCGCGGGGCGCTGGTAGACCAGGAGTCCGGAGAAGAGGAAGGCGAAGTTGACGACGTTCAGGTTCCACCCGTCCAGCCCCTGCGTCGCCAGCGCGTAGGCGACCATCGCGACGCCGGTGAGCGCGACGAGACCCCCGAGGAGGCGACTGTTGTCGATGCGCTCGGCGGGCACCGGGCGGTCGGCGGCCGACTCGTCGCTCGCTCGCTCGGCGTCGGTCGGCTCCCCGCCGTCGGGCGTCGCGCCGAACAGCTCGTCCTCGGGGACGTACTCGGTGATCCCGTCGGCGCGCTCCGGCGCGGGCGCGAGGAGGTACAGCACGGCCGCGGCGAACAGGACCGACAGCGCGGTCAGCGCCAGCCCGTACGCGCTGAAGACCGTCCGGCTCGTGGGGACGACCTCGGTGAGTATCTCCTGCTCGATGAACTCGTTGCCCGGCGTGTTGAGCAGCAACGGCGCGGACCCGGAGAGGCCCCAGTGCCACGTCAGCCCCAGGCCCATGTAACCCGCGACGCAGAGCAGGGGGTAGTGGACGTCGACGCCGCGTTCGTGGGCGACCTTGCCCATCTCGCGGGCGAAGATAGCGCCGACGATGAGGCTCAGCCCCCAGTGGATCCACCCCATGGCCATCGAGAACACGCCGACGAGGACGACGGCCTGCTTCCCGTCGTTCGGTATCCCCGCAAGCCCCTGCAACGCGTCGTTCACCCGCGGGTGGTACGCGATGACGAATCCGGTCATCAGGATGAGGACCATCTGCATCGCGAACGTGAGGAAGGCCCAGAACCCGTCGACCCAGAACGACACCATCTCGAACGGCCCGACGTCCTCCACGCCGACCCCGACGACGAACACCATGTACGTCAGGATGATCGCGAACAGGAACGGGCTCGGCATCCACCGCTCGACGACGTCGGCGAGCCGTCGTCCCGCGCGCTCTATCGCGTTGCCCCCGTCCGAAGCCGCTGTGTCACCCGACATACTAAACGATCGTCGATGATATCGGATTTAAACCTTGTCCGCGCCTACGGTGCCTCGAACGGGCGAGAGCGGCGTCTACCGCGGATGGCGGGTCGTCACCGGGCGCTTCCTCGGCGCGCTGGCCGTCTGCTGCGTCTCGTACTCCTACAGCGTGTTTCTGGGACCGATCCGGTCCGACCTCGCGCTCTCCCGGGCCGACGTGTCGCTGGTGTTTTCCGTCCGAACGGCGGTGATCCGCGTCGCGGCGGCGGGCATCGGCGTC
Organism: Halobacteriales archaeon QS_9_68_17; assembly: GCA_003023565.1. GTDB lineage: Archaea > Halobacteriota > Halobacteria > Halobacteriales > Natronoarchaeaceae > Halostella. Next base: position 77,410 of record PXSA01000002.1, on the reverse strand, counting down.
CTCGTGGACCGGTACGGCGTCCGGCGACTGCCGGCGCTCGGCGCCGTCTTCCCTGTCGCCGGCACCGCGCTCGCGTCCATCGGCGCGACGACGAGCGTCGCCCGCGTCGTCGTCGGATGGACGACCTCGTCGGTGGTTGGTGTCTCGTTCGCGGTCACTCGTAGGTCAGCGTCATGCCGCCGTCGAACAGCAGGTCGCCGCCGTTGAGGTGCCGGGCGTGCTCGGAGAAGCCGAACACGAAGAGGTTGGCGACGTCGACGGGGTCCATCATCTCCTTCACGCGGGACTGGCCGAGCATCACGTCGTCTATCACCTCGTCGACGGAGATGCCGCGCTGCTCGGCCGTGTCGGGGATCTGGTCGGTGACCAGCGGCGTCTTTACGTAGCCGGTACTGATGGAGTACGCCCGGAGGCCGTCGCCGCCCTCGGCGGCGATGGACTGCGTGAGGCCGCGGAGGCCGAACTTCGAGACGTTGTAGCCCACCTTGTCGGAGGTGACGTAGTGGCCGTGGACCGACGCCATATTGCCGATCGCGCCGACACCGTCGTCCGTCTCGCGGACGTGCGGGATCGTCCGCTTCGCGAGGTACAGCGGCGCGCGGAGCATCACGTCGTGCATCCGGTCGTACTGCTCCATCGGGAAGTCCTCGACAGCGTCGATGTGTTGCATGCCGGCGATGTTGGCGAGGTAGCGGAGCGTGCCGTGGCCCGCCGCGGCCTCCACGACTCGCTCGATGTCCCCGTCGTCCGTGAGGTCGCCGACGACCGTCTCGACGCGCCCGTCGGCGTCGACGTCCTCGGCGAGGGCCGCCGTCTCCGCGAGGCCGTCCTCGTCGACGTCGGTCGCGACTGCGGTCACCCCGTTCGCGGCCATCGCGACCGCGGTCGCCCTGCCGATCCCGGACCCCCCGCCGGTGACGAGACAGACCGTCTCCTCTCTGAAGTGGTCGTCGTCGACGAACAGTAGCGAGTCGTCGCCGACGGGGCGCGCTTCGAGGCGGTCGTGCTTGGGACTATCAGACATGACTAACAAGAGGATCTCCACCCCCCAAAACCCGGAGGTTGATATGTACACTGCGGGACGACGACCGTCGGAAAAGGGACGACGGGCGGACGACGAGCGACGGCAAGCATCGGTAAAACGCCGGCGACCGGACGCCTCCCGTCGCCGTCACTCCACGCCGCTGCCCTGCATCAGCCGCTTGATCTCCTCGTCCTGCACGACCTCGTCGGGGTCGCCGCGGGCGACTATCTCCCCGCGCTCGATGACGGCGAGACGGTCCACGACTTCGGGGACGTGGGTGACGTTCGACTCGGCGATCAGCACCGCGATGCCGCGGTCGTTGATGTCGCGGATGTACCCCTTCAGCTTCTCGACGACGATGGGGGCGAGACCCTCCAGCGGTTCGTCGAGGATGAGCAGGTCCGGCCGGAGCGCGAGCGCCCGGCCGATGGCGACCATCTTCGCCTGCCCGCCGCTCAGGTCCTCCACCTTGGCGTCGCGGCGGTCGTCGAGTTCGTCGAGCAGGTCGAACACCTCCTCGACCACGGCATCCTCGTCGTCGACGCCTCGGGACTCCCCGGACGACCAGATGGGGAGCCGGAAGTTCTCGTCGACGGTCATCCCGGTGAACAGTTTCCGGTCCTCCGGCTGATAGCCGATGCCGCGCCGCGGGACGAGTTCGGGCCTGATGTCGGTCAGTTCCTCGCCGCGGAACCGCACCGACCCGCTCAGCACGTCGGCCAGCCCCATGATCCCCCGGAAGGTGGTGGTCTTGCCCGCGCCGTTGCGGCCGACCAGCCCGACGGCCTCGCCCTCGTTCACCGTCAGGTCGACGTCGTGGGTGACCCGGAAGTCCGCGACGGCGGCGTTCAGGCCGGAGACGGCGAGGAGCGTGTCACCGCGCTCGCTCGCGCGGCCGCCGACGTCCGGCTCGACCGCGTCGCTCACTCTTCCACCCCCAGCAGGACGCGGCGCAGTTCGGCGTCCGTCTCCAGGATGGAGGGGTCGCCCTGGCCCAGTATCCCGCCCTGATGCAGCGCGACGACGCGGTCGGCGTACTCGGTGACGATGTCCATGTCGTGCTCGATGGCCACCGTCGTCACGCCCTCCGTCTCGCTCACCTCCGTGATCGTCTCGATGACGTACTCCGTCTCCTCGGCGGAGACGCCGGCGGTCGGCTCGTCGAGCAGCAGGTACTCGGGGTCGAGGCCGAACGCCATCGCCACGTCGAGGAGCTTCCGGTCGCCATGCGGGAGTTTGTCCGCGACGACGCGCTCCTGGTCGGCGAGCCGGAACCGGTCGACGAGGTCGTCGACCGTCCGCTCGACTTCCTCGTGTTCGTCGCTGAAACTGAACGCGCTCCGCGTCCTGCCCCGCTCGGACAGCACCGCCGTCCGGAGGTTCTCGCGGACGGTCATCTCCTCGAACACGTGGACGACCTGAAAGCTCCGCACCAGGCCCGCGTGAACGCGCTCGTCCGGGCTCAGCCCGGTGACGTCGTCCCCGTCGAGGACGACGTTCCCCTCGTCCGGGTCGAGCATCCCGGTGAGGAGGTTCACCAGCGTCGTCTTCCCCGCGCCGTTGGGGCCGACGATAAAGACCATCTCGCCGTCCTCGCGGCCGAACTCCACGGTGACGTCGTCCGTTGCGACCAGTTTGCCGAACGATTTGCTTAGGTTGCGTGCTTCGAGCATCATTTCACCCCGAAGATGAGGACCCTGAGGTTCCGTCCCGCCTGTCGGACTCCCGCCCGCAGTTCGTCGCCGGCGCGCCCGGCCCACGTCCCGACGACCGACGGGTCGTCGCGGAGCGACGCGAGGCGGGCGCGGAACCGGCTCCCGCTCTTGAGCGACCCGACAATGCCCCGCGGGAAGCCGAACACCAGCGCGATCAGCACGACGCCGGTCAGCGCGTTGAAGTAGCTCGTTGCGTCCCGCCCGAGGTTCTGCAGGACGACCAGCACGACGCCGCCGACGAGCGGTCCGACGAGCGTCTGGAACCCGCCGAGGATCGCCATGAACAGGATGTCGCCCGACCGCAGGAAATACAGCGTCGGGGTCGGCTGGACGTGCAGTTGGACCAGCCCGTACAGCCCGCCGGCGACCGCGCCGTACAGCCCCGAGACGACGAACGCCGCCAGCACGTACTTCCGGACCGGGATGCCGATGAACCGCGCCCGGGTCCGGTTCTGCCCGATGGCGTCTAAGGCGTTCCCGAACGGCGAGTTGACGATGCGCCACATCACCAGCAAGGCGATCAGAACGATGGCCACCGTCAGGTAGTAGACCAGGACGCTGTACTCGTTGGCCCCGAACTCGACGCCGAACAGCAGCGGCCGGTAGGTGTCACCGGAGCGTACTCCCAGCCCGTCGCTGTAGTTGAAGTACTCCTGCCCGACCGCGACGGCGTACAGCAGTTGGCCGAACGCCAGGGTCAGCAGGGAGAAGTACAGCCCGGTGTGACGGAGCGAGAGGAACCCGATGATCCCGGCCATCAGCGTGCCGGCGAGCGCCGCTGCCGCCAGCAGCGGGAGGACGTTCATCACGCCGTGGTGGTTCGCGAGCACGGCCGTCGCGTACGCCCCGGTCCCGAAGAAGGCGGCGTGGCCGAACGAGACGAGGCGGGTGTGGCGCAACAGCAGGTTCAGGCCGACCGCGGCCAGCCCGAACAGCACGCCCCGGTGGACGACCAGCAGCGGAAGGCTGTCGAACAGCATCGCGACGTCGGGGAGCGCGACGAACAGGACGAGCGCGACGAGTCCGAGCAGCGCCCGCCGCGGCGTCAGCGTCATGCCGCGCATCACGTGGATGTATCGCTTCCCGCCCTCGGTGACTATCCCCGGCAGCCGCCGCTCGCGCGACGCCTCGCGGAGGTCGGCGTCGCTCACCCCGTCTCACCCCACGTCCCGAACAGCCCCTCGGGCTTGACCAGCAGGACGACCGCCATGATCGCGAACGGCGCGGCGAGTTCGGCGGCCGGGTACTGCCAGATCGCCCAGCGGCTGAGCACGCCGACCAGCAGCGCGCCGACGAACGCGCCGAGCGCGAACACCAGCGTGAACGTCCGGTCGGGGCTGGCACCGATCGCGGTCGCCATCTCGCGGTCGATGGCGGTCGCGCGGATGATCCGGCCCGTCTTCGTCCGGTTGAAGAACCAGAACAGGCCGACGACGACCGCCGCACCGACGGCGATGATCAGTAGCTTGTACGTCGGGAAGTTCAGCCCGACGAACTCCGCCGCCGGGACCCGGTTGATCGTACTGTAGATCGACTGCACGCCGACGGGCGTCGGCCCCCAGACGTACTTGTTTAGGTCGATAATGACCAGCAACAGCCCGAAGGTGAGCACCAGCTGGTACACCTCGTCGCGGTCGTACAGCGGGAGGAGCGTGAGCGCGACGAACAGCGCGAGTTCGGCCGCGCCCGTCGGGTCCGACAGCGCCCCGACGAGGTAGCCGAACACGGAGAACGCCACGTACGCGCCGAGCGCGAACAGTTCGCCGTGCGCGAGGTTCAACACGTCGAGGATCCCGAGGATGACGGTCAGCCCCGAGGCTATCAGGAACAGGATGAACCCGTACTGGAGGCCGTTCAGCGTGTGCGTTACGAAGTTCGTGAGTTCTATCGCCATAGTTGAGAGTTCGAGTGCCGCCGTGTTCGGTCGCTCACCAGCTATCGACCCACTCTTCCGCGGTCGTTCCGGGCGGCGGGGACACCTCCTGCGGGGCGAAGACGTTCACGTCGTCGAGCACCGCCGCGCCGACGTCCTCGGACCAGGTCATCCGCCCGGAGCAGGCGCTGGACTTGCCCTGATGGTCCTGTCCTATCACGTGATAGCCCGCGGGCGTGTAGAAGCCGTGGCCTTCGAGCGCGGCGGCTATCTGGCCCTGCGACGGCCACCCGTCGACGATCCGTACGAGCTTGTCGACCGCGGTCGCCCACGCCGTGACCGCGCCGTAGCCGCTCATGAAGTGCGCGGTCGGGACGATGTCCCACTGGTCTCGCGCCGCCTGAAACACGCTCTGGTTCGGCTCCCATCGACCCGGCTCCGGGAAGCCCCAGTACCAGTTTCGCGACCCGGAGAAGGCCTCGGCCTGCTCGACCACGTCCCTGTCGAGTTCGTCGACCGCGCTGTAGAGGATGGTGCCGACGAGCTGGGTGTTGTCGAACATGTTGTTCGCCGCCGCCTGATTCATCAGCGTCGTCACGTCGCCGCCCCACATGCTGGAGAAGGTGACGTCCGGTTCCTCGTTGTTCACCTCGGTAATGTGTGTCGACATGTCGCTGGCCCCCAGTTCCGGGAACCCCTCGTACACGACTTCGACGCCATCCGTGAGGCTGTCGATGGCGAGTTGGAAGAACTTCCACTCGTCCTGCCCGAACGCGTAGTTCGGGTTGATCCCCGCGATGGTGTCGATGTCGTCCGCACCGAGTCGCGACACCGCTTCCCGCGCCGCAGTCACGCACTCCATCACGTCGTAGTTCTGGAAGCGGAAGGAGTACGTCGGGTCGGAGACCGTCTCCTCGTACAACGTCGTGACGGTGCCGTCGGTGCCGACGTTGACCACCTCCTGCGCCTCGACCTCCGGGGCCATCGCGGCGTGGCCGCCGCTCGAGATCGGCCCGAAGGTGACGTCTTTCCCCTCGTCGACGAACTGCCGGTAGTTCTCGACGTGCGCGTCGGCCTCGTGGACGGTGTCCAGTTCCATCTCCCGGCCGGCGATGCCGCCGGCGTCGTTGACGCGCTGGACGGCGAGTTCGGCCCCGTACTGCGCCTGCAGGCCGAGGACGGCCGCCGCGCCCTCAGTGAACGTCTGGAGGCCCGCCTGCACCGGTTCGTCCGGCACCTCGACGGACCCCTCCTCGTCTTCGTCGCCGCCGAGCAGCGTACTACACCCCGCCAGCGCCGCGGTGACGGCCGTCCCACCGACCGCCGCCATCATCGTTCGTCGCTTGACCCCGTTCGCCCGTTCGTCCGCCGTCGGATCTCGTGTCATGGTTGCAGTGACGCCTCGACGGAGGCTCACGCCGTGGCATGCGTCGAGATGGCGTGAGACTCGCTGTCACACCTAGAGGGAGGCATCACAGACCAGAATAACTGGCGGTTGATGTGTAAACCCCGACAGGCGGCCCGAAAACCGGCAGGCGCGGTCGGGAACCGTGTTAACCGGCGTCCGCGGAAACGACGCGACTCCCCGCTACCGCGCCGCGTCGATCTCGTCTAAGGCGTCGGGGTTCTCGATGCTGCTCATGTCGCCGAGGTCCTCGCCGGTGTAGGTCGCCTGTATCGCGCGGCGGATGATCTTCCCGGACTGGGTCTTCGGGAACTCGTCGACGAACAGCACCTCCCGCGGCCGGAACGGCTTGCCGAGTTCCTCGCCGACCTGCTCGCGCAGGGCCGCACGGAGGTCGTCGGTCTCGTCGACGCCGTCCTCGGTGACAACGTAGGCGACGACGGCGGTGCCGGTGGTGTCGTCCGGCGCGCCGATGGCGGCCGCCTGGTTCGCGTCCGGGTGCTCGATGAGCGCCCCCTCGACCTCCGCCGGTCCCACTTTCCGCCCGGCGACGTTGAGCGCGTCGTCTGCGCGGCCGTGGAGGAACCAGAAGCCGTCCTCGTCCTGCTGCGCCCAGTCGCCGTGGTCCCAGCGGTCCTCCCACGTCGACCAGTACTCCTCCAGATAGCGCTCGTCGCCGCTCCAGAGGCTCTTTGTCATGCTCGGGCAGGAGTCCCGGGCGACGAGGAACCCGCGCTCGTGCGTGTCGGCGACCGACTCCCCGTCGCGGTTCACGATGTCGATGTCCATGCCCAGCCCCGGCCCGCCAAGCGTGCAGGGCTTGAGGTCTTGGATGGGCATCGGCATGAGGAAACAGCCACAGATCTCCGTGCCGCCGGAGATGTTGACGATCGGCGCGCGCTCGTTGCCGACGTTCTCGTAGAACCACTGCCAGGACTCGGGGTCCCACGGCTCGCCGGTCGACCCGAGGATCCGCAGGCTGGAGAGGTCGTGGCCCTCGACCCACTCGTCGTCTCCGGCTCTGCCGGAGCCGGACGGCTCGTCGGACGCAGTCCGACGCTCGCCCTGTTTCCGGAGCGCCCGGATCGCCGTCGGGGAGATACCGAACTGGGTGATGCCGTGGCGGTCGATCATCTCCCAGAAGCGGTCCGGTTGCGGGTAGTCGGGCGCGCCCTCGTACATGACGACGGTGCCGCCGAAGGTGTGGGTGCCGATGAGCGTCCACGGTCCCATCATCCAGCCGATGTCGCTGACCCAAAAAAAGCGGTCCGCCGGCTTGAGGTCGAACCCGAAGTGCAGTTCCTTCGCGCACTGCACCTGTACGCCGGCGTGGGTGTGGACGATCCCCTTCGGCTTGCCGGTCGTTCCCGACGAGTACAGCAGCATCGACTCCTGGTCGGCCGGCAGTTCCTTCGTCTGGAACACGTCGTCCCGGGTCTCGACGGCGTCGGCCCACCACTCGTCGCGGTCGTCGGTCCACGGTATCTCCACGTCGCCGCCCGCTTCGCTCGCGCCGAGGCGGTCGTAGACGACGGTGTGTTCGACGTGGCCCGCCTCCTCGATGGCCTCGTCGGCCGTTGCTTTCAGCGTGACCGGGTCGCCGCGGCGGTAGAAGCCGTCGCCGGTAAAGAGGACGGAGCACTCGCTGTCCGCGATGCGGGTCGCCGTCGCGTCGACGCCGAACCCGGAGAAGACCGGCACCGCGATCGCTCCGGCCTTGAAACAGCCGTAGAGGATCGCGATGACCTCGGGCACCATCGGCATGTACAGGCCGACCGTGTCGCCCGTGCCGATCCCGCGGGCGTCGAGGTAGTTCGCCACCTTGTTCGCCTGCCGCTGGAGTTCGTGATAGGTGACCCTGCGGATCTCACCGTCAGAGCTTCGCTCTGACGAGCCTTCGTTCGCACCGCTCGCGGAGACGCCGCCCTCGCCCTCCCAGATGCAGGCGACCTTGTTGCGGGTTTCCACGTCGACCGCGGCGTGGCGGTCCAAGACGTTGTGGGCGAGGTTGATCGTCCCGCCGGGGTACCAGTCGGTGAACTGCGGTCCCTCGGAATCGTCCCGGACCTCGTCGTACTCCTCGTAGAACTCGATGTCGAGGTAGTCGACGACCTCGTCCCAGAACCAGTCGACGCCGGACTGCTCGACGCCCTCCACCTCGCCAGTCGTTCGTTCGATCAGTTCCTCGTAGTCCTCGATACCATGCGTCTGCATGAACTCGTACACGTTCGTCGACTCGACGAACGCTCGGGACGGTTCGTGGACCACCTCGTCTATCTCCGCCAAGGACTCCGTGACCATACCTATCGTGCAAATTTCACGGCATCTGCAAAGTATTTTCCCGAGGTTCCTCTGTCGCGCGTCCGCGTGTCTCTCGCCGGGTCGCGTGGAAAAGCGGAACGACCGCCCCTCGACCGCCTGACGGTCCCCGCTCCCGCAAATCCTTTTTGCCCCTCGGAGCGAAGGTCCCGATATGTACGTTCGGGACGCGAAAAACCGGGAGGAAGTCTGGTTGCTGGACCACATCGAGGAGATGGAACTGGACGAGACAGCGTTCCGTTCGCGCGACTACGTCATCGCCCTCGACGAGCAGACGGGAGAGAAAGCCGGGTTCGGCCGGATCCGGATCCACAAGGTCGACGGCGACGACGTCTGCGAACTCACGAGCATCGGCGTCCTCCCCGAGTGGCGCGGGCAGGGCGTCGGCGCGCACGTCATCGAGCGGCTGATCGAACACGCGCGCGACGAGGGGTTCTCGTTCGTGTACGCGTTGGTCGACGAGCCGAGTTATCTCGCGCGGTTCGGCTTCGAACGCATCGCCGAGGACGAACTCCCCGATGTCCTGCAGGGCCGCCTGACCGAGAAGCGCGAGAACGTCTCCCCGGAAGCGGTCTCGATGGTGCTTTCGGTCTCGGAGTTCGTCATGCTCGCCCGCTTCCGCGAGGCGTTCAAACGCGCCGAGTCCGGCGACGACGAGGAACCCGAAGAGTCCGCCGAAGACTTCGGGATCGACCCCGACAGCGCGTCGTACAAGTACGATACGGGCCGCTGAGGTCGGTTGGCCGCGGTTCCGCTACTCCCCGACGCCGTCCTCGGGACCGTCGTCGCGGCCGTGGGCGAACCCGCCCTTGAACGCGATCCAGCCGATGACGCTGATAAAGAGGATCGGCGGGAGGATGGCGAAGCCCCAGAGAGGGTTGACGCCCCAGGTCAGGATCAACAGGAGGTTCCCGATCCCGAGCAGCAGAAACGGCGCGATGTACAGCGCCGCCCGACGGCGGTCGGTATCGTCCCGCTCGTCTTCGGGGAAGGGCGTCGGCATACTCGAACGTGGGCACCACGGCGGCAAAAAGTGACCGGTGCCGCCCGCCCGGGGGCGCTGCGTCCCGCAGCGTCGCGGTTGCGCGATTCGTCAAGGATTAAGGCCCGGGGAATCCTTGTTTTTAAATAATGTTCGACCCGGACGAGCTCGAGGAGATCCGCGAGACGAAAGCCGAGTGGGAGAGCGAGGACGTCGAACCCACCGTGGACCGGTTCGGGGAACGGAAAGAGGCGTTCGAGACCGACACGGGCGGCCGGACGGTCGACCGGCTGTACACGCCCGACGACGTCGCCGACGTGGACTATCAGGAGGACCTCGGTTTCCCTGGGCGCGAGCCGTACACCCGCGGGGTGTACTCGACGGGGTACCGCGGCCGCCTGTGGACGATGCGGCAGTACGCGGGCTTCGGGACGCCCGAGGAGACCAACGAGCGCTTCCTCTACCTGCTCGACGAGGGACAGACCGGACTCTCGATGGCGTTCGACCTCCCGACGCAGATGGGGTACGACTCCGACGACGCGATGGCCGCCGGCGAGGTGGGGAAATCGGGCGTCGCCATCGACACGCTGGACGACATGGAGACCGTCTTCGACGGCATTCCCCTGGACGAGGTGTCGACCTCGATGACGATCAACGCGCCCGCCTCGGTGCTGCTGGCGATGTACATCGCCGTCGGCGACAAGCAGGGCGTCGACCGCGAGGAGCTTCGCGGCACCATCCAGAACGACCTCCTGAAGGAGTACATCGCGCGCAACACCTACATCTACCCGCCCGAGCCGTCGATGCGGATCATCACGGACGTCTTCGAGTACTGCGCCGGGGAGGTGCCGAGCTTCAACACCATCTCCATCTCCGGCTACCACATCCGCGAGGCCGGGTCGACCGCCGCGCAGGAACTCGCCTTTACCCTCGGCAACGGCATCGAGTACGTCGAGGCGGCCATCGACGCCGGCCTCGACGTCGACTCGTTCGCGCCCCAGCTATCCTTCTTTTTCAACGCCCACAACAACATCTTCGAAGAGGTGGCGAAGTTCCGCGCCGCCCGGCGGATGTGGACCCAGATCATGGAGGAGCGCTTCGATGCGGAGAACCCCAAGTCGAAGCAGCTGAAGTTCCACACCCAGACCGCCGGCTCAACCCTGACCGCCCAGCAGATCGAGAACAACGTCGTCCGGGTCTCCTATCAGGCGCTCGCCGCCGTCCTCGGCGGCACTCAGAGCCTCCACACCAACGGCAAGGACGAGGCGCTCGCGCTCCCGACCGAAGAGAGCGTCCGCACCGCGCTCCGCACCCAGCAGATCCTCGCACACGAGTCCGGCGCGGCCGACACCATCGACCCGCTCGCCGGCAGTTACTACGTCGAGAGCCTCACCGACGAACTGGAGGCGGAGGCGTTCGACCTCATCGACACCGTCGACGAGAAAGGCGGGATGCTCCGCGCCGTCGAGGAGCAGTGGGTCCAGCGCCGGATACAGGACACCGCCTTCGACCGACAGCAGGGGATCGAGGAGGGCGACCGGGTCATCGTCGGCGTCAACGAGTTCGAGACCGACGACGACCCCGAGATGGACGTTCAGGAGGTCACCGAGGAGGACGAGCGCCGCCAGATCGACCGACTGGAGACGGTCAAGGCCGACCGCGACGAGGAGGAAGCGCAGGCCGCGCTCGCCGCCCTCCGCGAGGCCGCCGAGGGCGACGAGAACGTGATGCCGTACATCGTCGACGCCGTGAAGGCGTACGCGACGGTCGGCGAGGTCTGTAACGTCCTCCGGGATGTGTTCGGCGAGTACCACCCCGGCAGCGCGCTGGGCTGACCTTTTTATACGGTGCCGCGGCCACCCGTCGGCGTGACCTGAGACCGGTCGCGCGACGGTCCGGGCGACTGTGCGACGCGCCGTCGCGCGCTGGGATGCGTCGCCTGTTCGCTTCCTATTAGTGGCTACTTTCCGTGGGTTCGCACATGCAGTTCGACCACGCCGGAATCGCCACCGACGACGCCGACGGCCTCGCCGACCTGTATGCCGACCTGTTCGACGCGCCGGTCGCCCACGAGGAGGAACTGGACGACCTCCGCGTCGTCTTCCTCGACTTCGGCAACGGCTACGTCGAGTTGCTGGAACCGACCGACGAGGGCACCGTCGCGGACTACCTCGACCGGAACGGCCCCGGGATCCACCACCTCGCCGTCGAGACCGGCGACATCGAGGCGGCGCTCGACGCCGCGCGGGACCACGGCGTCGACCTGATCGACGAGGAGCCGCGGCCGGGCGCGTGGGGTCACGACGTCGCGTTCCTGCATCCGAAGTCGACCGGCGGGGTCCTCATCGAGTTCGTCGAGCACTGAGAGGGACTGCTGTCACTGGCTGTCGGTGTTCGGCAACACCGGTCACCGAATTGACGCACAGCAGTCCCTATGACCGGCCCGCTTTCTTTACGGTGGCGGCCGTACGCCGTCCATGGAAACCGTCACCGTACAGGGGGTCGAGGTCCCGGCGCTCGGCCTCGGCACGGCAAGGATGGAAGGCGAGGAGTGTCGCCGCGCGGTCGAGACGGCGCTCGATCTGGGGTACAGACACGTCGACACCGCGCAGATGTACGAGAACGAGGCAGCGGTCGGCGCGGCGATCCGCGACCACGATGTCGACCGCGACGACGTGTTCCTCGTCACGAAGGTCCACCCGTCGAACCTCGCGCGCGAGGACGTGTTCGGCTCGTTCGAGGCCAGCCTCGACCGCCTCGGTCTGGAGTACGTTGACCTCCTGTTGATCCACGCGCCCCGGTCGTACGCTGCCGTCGGGGAGACGCTCGGCGCGATGAACGAACTGCAGGAGTCGGGAAGCGTCGACCACGTCGGGGTGAGCAACTTCTCAGTCGAGCAACTGGAAGATGCGATAGCGGCCTCGTCGACGCCGATCCTCACGGATCAGGTGGAGTATCATCCCTACAACGAGCAGTCGGACCTGGTCTCGTTCTGTATCGAGGAGGACGTACTCCTCACGGCCTACAGCCCGCTCGGGAAGGGCAAAGTCGTCGACGACGACACGCTCGCCGAGATCGGCGAGCGGTACGACAGGACCCCGTCGCAGGTCGGGCTCCGGTGGCTGCTCCAGCAGGAGAACGTCGCGGCGATCCCGAAGGCGTCGAGCGAGGAACACCTCCGGGAGAACGCGGCGGTCTTCGACTTCGAGTTGACGAACGAGGAGATGAAGGCGGTGTTCGAACTCCAGGGTGGCCTGCTGAACCGACTCCGGTCGGCGTTGAGCCTCTGATACGAACCCCTGTAAGTCGTTTCCGGAGCAACCGCGAACGGTATGCGGTCGCACCGGGAAACAGTGACAGGGATCCGTATGAGGCGTCGGCCCACCAGCGCTCGGCGAGCGCCTCGACCGTGTTGGGGACGCGTTCCGGCGACCGGGCGAACCACGCCGCGCCGTTGAGTTCGGCGGCCCGCACGTCGAGCGTTCCGCCCTCGTCTCTGCCGTCGAAGACGGCTCGGATAGTGGACTCTCCGGTCGTCGCCGGCCGGCGAAGCCGGTCGCGCGGCAGTCGATCCCCGTCTCCTCGCGGACCTCCCGGACGGCCGTCTGCACGAAGGTCTCGTTGCCCTCGACGCCGCCACCCGGAGCAGTCCGGCGGTCGCGTTCGGACGCAGCTATGTCCACTGTGTCCGGCCGATGCCGGTCGCCCACTCGCGCACTCGCGACTGGACCACCGGATGGACGACGTCCGGCGGCGACTGCCACCACTGCGCCGCCGTGACGTCCTCGTCGGAGGGGGTCGGCGTTCCGGTTTCGTAGTCGGCGTCGAAGAAGACCCAGAGGCTGTGAATCGTCGGTCCGTTCGGGTCGTCCGCGGCGACGGTCCGTCGTCGGCGAACCTGATAGAGATCGCGGACCGAACACCGTACGTCGGCGGCCTCGCGGACGGCGCGCGTCGCCGTCGCTTCGAGCCGTTCGCTCCGCGTTGCGACCTCGCCGGGGACGCCCCATGCGCCGGCCGTCTCCCGCGCCCGAACGAGTAGCATACGCTCGCCGTCCAGTACGCACGCGCTCGCGCCGCCGACGCGGCCCTCCCTCGCCCGCGAGCGGGCGAGGGCGAACTCCTCCTCCGGGAGTTCGACGGTGTCGCCGGCGACGCGAAACCCGTCGTACTGCTCGCGGAGCCGGTCGAGACGGTCGTTGACCGCCCGCCGAGTCCGTTCGTCCAGAGACATGTAGGATATCCAATCATCCGCGGTACTTAGTTCCCGCCGTTCTTTCACCCCGGCGCGGTCGGCGAGTTACCCGAAGTTCTCGACCTTCGCGTCGTCGGGGTCGCCGCCGGCCGCCTCGACGGCGGCAAGCGAGTCGTCGGCGAACTCGCGGAACCCGAACACGTACACCTGTCCGCCGCCGGCGACCTCCGCGACCGCCTCGTCCAGGTTGCCGTCGGTGACGACGACCGTCGCGCCGCCAGCCGAGAGTTCGGCGAGGCGCTCCTCGTGCGCGGGCGAGTCATCCTGGTATACGATGGCGACGTCGTGGCCGTCCGCCAGCGCGCGCTCACCCATCCCGACGGCGGGGCCGACGCCCGGACCGCCGGCGAGCAAGACGACGTCCTCGTCCTCGTAGAACACGGTGCCGAACGGCCCCTCGACCGAGACCTCGTCGCCGGCATCGAGGTCCGCGAGCCAGGGGCTGAGGTCGCCGTCGGGGTCGACGCCGACGGTTATCTCGAAGGTGTCCTCGACGTCCGGCGAGGAGAGCGTGTAGTGTCTGGAGACCTCTTCGCCGTCGACCGTCGCGCGCAGGAGGACGAACTGCCCGGGTTTCGCGTCGAACCCGTCGGGCGTCTCCAGTTCCAGCGCGACCGTGTCAGTGCCGACGGACCGCACTTCTCGGACCGTCACCTGGGTTGCATCCATGGGCCTCAGTACTCGAGGACGGGACAAAGGCCTTCCTTTCACGCTCGATGCGTATCTATCACTTACGATTTGTTGGGTTGGTGTTTCAGAAGGCTTTTGATTTGGTGGGGGCTACTCACACGTCAATATGGCCGAGGACCTGAACTGGGCGATCGGGGGGGAAGCCGGCGACGGCATCGACTCCACTGGAAAGATCTTCGCGCAGGCACTCTCCAGAGCGGGACGGCACGTCTTCACATCCAAGGACTTCGCGTCCAGGATCCGCGGCGGGTACACCGCGTACAAGATCCGCTCGTCGACGGACCGCGTCCAGAGCGTGGTCGACCGCCTCGACATCCTGGTCGCGCTGACCCAGCGCACCATCGACGAGAACGTCGAGGAACTCCACGAGGACAGCGTCGTCATCTACGACGGCGAGCGCTCGTGGGACGCCGAGATCCCCGAGGGCGTCACCGGCGTCGACGTGCCGCTGAAATCGCTCGCCGAGGACGCCGGCGGGGCGATCATGCGCAACGTCGTCGCGCTCGGCGCGGCCTGTCAGATCGCCGATTTCCCGATCGAGAACCTCGACGAGTCGCTGGAGAAGCGCTTCGCCAGCAAGGGCGAGAAACTCGTCGAGAACAACAAGCAGGCGGCCCGCCTCGGTCAGGAGTACGTCGAGGAGAACTACGACGACCTGCCCGAGTACAGCATCGACACGACCGACGAGGACCTCGTCCTCCTGAACGGCGACGAGGCGATCGGCATGGGCGCTATCGCCGCCGGTTGTCGGTTCTACTCCGGCTATCCGATCACGCCCGCGACGGACGTGATGGAGTACCTGACCGGCCGCATCGACCAGTACGGCGGCACGGTCGTTCAGGCGGAGGACGAACTGTCGGCGGTCAACATGGCGCTCGGCGCGGCGCGGGCCGGCGCGCGGGCGATGACGGCCACGTCCGGGCCGGGCATCGACCTGATGACCGAGACGTTCGGTCTCGTCGCCACCAGCGAGACGCCGCTGGTCATCTGTGACGTGATGCGCTCGGGTCCCTCGACGGGGATGCCGACCAAGCAGGAGCAGGGCGACCTCAACATGGCACTGTACGGCGGCCACGGCGAGGTGCCGCGGTTCGTCGTCGCGCCGACGACGGTCGCGGAGTGCTTCCAGAAGACCGTCGAGGCGTTCAACCTCGCCGAGAAGTATCAGGTGCCGGTGTATCTGGTCTCGGACCTCGCCATGGCGGTGACCGAGCAGACATTCCGCCCCGAGGAGTTCGACATGGACGAGGTCGAGATCGAGCGCGGCAAGGTCGTCGACGAGGACGACATCGACCAGTACCTCGACGAGCAGGACCGCTTCCAGCCACATTACGATGCCGCCGACGGCGTCAGTCCGCGAGCGTTCCCGGGCACCGACGGCGGAGCGCACATGTCCACCGGCCTCGAACACAACGAACTCGGCCGCCGGACCGAGGACACCGACGAGCGCGTCAACCAGGTCGACAAGCGCAACCGCAAGGTCGAGACCGCAGAGCAGGAGGAGAACTGGGACTACCGCGAGTTCGGCGACGAGGACGCCGACACGCTCGTCGTCTCGTGGGGGTCGAACGAGGGCGCGATGGTCGAGGCACTCGATTTCCTCGACGACGACGGTCTCGATGTCCGGTTCATCTCGGTACCGTACATCTTCCCGCGCCCGGACCTCACCGAAGAGGTCGAGGCCGCGGACGAGGTCATCGTCGTCGAGTGTAACGAGCAAGGCCAGCTCGCCGACCTGCTGGAGCACGACACCCTTACGCGTCTCAAGCGCGTGAACAAGTACGACGGCGTTCGGTTCAAGGCCGACGAACTGGCCGGCGAGATCGAAGCGGAACTCGAAGCGGAGGTCACAGCATGAGCTCGGATATCCGATTCACTGACTTCAAATCCGACAAGCAGCCCACCTGGTGTCCCGGGTGCGGCGACTTCGGCACGATGAACGGCATGATGAAAGCGCTCGCCGAGACCGGTAACGACCCGGGCAACACGTTCATCTGCGCCGGCATCGGCTGTTCCGGCAAGATCGGGACGTACATGCACTCGTACGCCCTCCACGGCGTCCACGGGCGCGCGCTCCCGGTCGGCACCGGCGTCAAACTCGCCAACCCCGACCTCGAAGTGATGGTCGCGGGCGGCGACGGCGACGGCTACTCCATCGGCGCGGGCCACTTCATCCACGCCGTCCGCCGGAACGTGGACATGACCTACGTCGTCATGGACAACCGCATCTACGGCCTCACCAAGGGGCAGGCCCCGCCCACCTCGCGCGAGGACTTCGAGACGAGCACGACCCCCGAGGGTCCCAAACAACCCCCGGTCAACCCGCTCGCGCTCTCGATGGCCGCCGGCGGTACGTTCATCGCCCAGTCGTTCTCCTCTGACTCCCAGCGCCACACCGAGATCGTCCGGAAGGCTATCGAACACGACGGCTTCG
Organism: Halobacteriales archaeon QS_9_68_17; assembly: GCA_003023565.1. Classification (GTDB taxonomy): domain Archaea; phylum Halobacteriota; class Halobacteria; order Halobacteriales; family Natronoarchaeaceae; genus Halostella. The sequence continues at coordinate 60,713 of PXSA01000002.1, read as the reverse complement.
GCTTCGTCAACGTCTACTCGCCGTGCGTGACGTTCAACGACGTCGACACCTACGACTACTTCCGCGACTCCATCGTCGACCTCGCCGAGGAGGACCACGACCCCTCCGACCGCGACGCCGCGAAGGAGAAGATCCTCGACGCCGACAAGGAGCACCAGGGCGTCATCTATCAGGACGAGGACTCCGTCCCCTACAGCGACCTCCACGGCCTCGACGAGAACATGGCCGAGATCCCGGACGGCGCGCCCGAGGACGCGATGGATCTGGTCCGCGAGTTCTACTAGAACGACCTTTTTACTCCTCGGGTCGCGCTACGCGCGACCACTCGGAGCAAAAAGCTCGGCCAAAAAACCCCGCGGCCTCGCTCGCTCGGCCGCGGTGTCTTTGCGAACGGAGCAAGCAGAGGTCCCTCAGAGCTTCGCTCCGAAGCCGAACCGCTCTCCGTTCGCGAATGCTGTTTCGTCGGAAACGGCGGCGGCGCTGCCGTTCGCCTCGATCGCCGCCCCTCTTCGATGGTTGCTTCGGCCGAAACACGCGGGTCGGTGACCGTACTGCAGTGAACGGAGAGACGGTGACGCCGACTACTCGCCGCCGTGTTCGACCGACCGCATCAGCGTCTCGATGTCGAACTCCTCTTCGGGCCGCTGGGTCGGGTGCGCGCCCATCATGACGACCCAGTCGCCGTCGTGTTTCACCTTCGTGATGTAGGCCGCGACCTCGACCTCCCGTCCCTCGAACTCGGTGGTGCCGGTGAAGCGCGTCACGTTCGCGGACTCGCCGAACACGCCGTCGACGGCCTTGGACTCGTCGACGGTGAACTCTGTGCCGCTGTACTGCTCGGGCATCTCCGACTGGAAGCGATCGAGCAGTTCCTCGTTCGACATCTCGCCGAGGGGGTTGAACGACCGCCCGAGCACCTCGGCGTCCGGGACCGACGCGGTGGCGAACATGGCTATCTGCTGTTCCCGGTCGAGGAACTCGTCGGTCTTCGCGTACGTGTTGGCGTGCCCCTCGACGACCACGTCGCGGTCGACGTCCTGAATCGTGCGTTTCTCGCGCAGGGACTCCGAACCCTCGTGAACGTAGCCCGTCTCTTCGAGACCGCTGTCGCTCGCCGTCGCGTTCGAGGCTTCGAACTCCAGCGGTTCGTCGCCCAGAACGAACCCGATGCACCCGCTGGTCGCGAGCAACAGCGCGACGCCTATCACGGCGGCAACGTGTGTGTTCCGACTCATGAGTATTGTAAAGCAGTCGGAGATCGTATATGTCTTCCGCCCGCGGCCGATACGGCCGCGTGGCGACGTTTGTGCCCGTTTTTTATGAGATGGACGCGAACGCAGGACAGTAATGACAGAGACGTATGCTATCGTCGTTGTCGGTGGCGGGACCGCCGGGTGTTTCGCGGCGGCGACGGTAGCCGGCGAGGGCCTCGACGTCGTCCTCCTCGAGCGCAAGTCCGAGGAGGAGGCGGGACACATCGCCTGCGGCGACGCGATCAAGGGCAAGAGCACGTTTCCGGACGTGATCGACCGCGAGTATCTGAAAGAGGAGTCGTTCCAGAACCAGAACATCAGGCGCGCCGTCTTCGAGAACCCGCACTCGGGCGACGACATCGACATCCCGCTCGGCACGCAGGGCGCGGTCCTCGACCGGAAGCGATACGGCGAGGTCCTGCTAGAGGAGGTCGACCGCGTCGGCGTCGACCTCGAGTACGACACGGTCGTACAGGACGTGCTCCAGCGGGACGGCCGCGTGACCGGCGTTCGCGCCAAGCGCCGCGGCGAGACGCTGACCTACGAGGCCGACGTCGTCATCGATGGGGCGGGCGCGCTGTCGATCCTGCAGGACAAGGCGGACCTCGGCGACGCGACGTTCGACACGAACGTCGATTACTCGCAGTTCTGCTCGGCCTACCGCGAGATCGTCCACGTCGACGACCCCGTGGAGTGGGACGACGCCATCGTGTTCAAACCGACCGAGGAACTGGGCTATCTCTGGTACTTCCCGCGCTCGTCGACGGAGATCAACGCGGGGCTGGGCTTCCAGATGAACAAGGAGCCGATGGAACTTATCGACGTACTCAAACGCGACCTCGAGGACCGCGAGGAGTTCCGGGGCGCGGAAGTCGAGGACAAGCTCGGCGCGGCGCTCCCGACCCGTCGCCCGTACGACTCGGCCACCGCGCCGGGGTTCGTTGCGGTCGGCGACGCCGCGGGTCACGTCAACCCGACGACCGGCGGCGGCATCCCGGGGGCCGCGAAAGCCGGCCACTGGGCCGCCAGGCGCGCCATCGAGGCCGTCGCTGACGACGACCCGAGCGAGGAGACGCTGTGGGAGTACAACCGGCAGGTGATGCAGGACTTCGGCAAGCGCTTCGCCGCCATGGACCTGTACAACATCTTCGGCGGCGCGCACGAGGTGGACGAACTCGTCGCCGTCGTCTCCTCGCTCCCCGGCCAGCAGCTCGTCGACGCGCTCGGCAGCGAGGGCACTTCCTCGATGGACCTCGGGCTCAAGATCAAGACCCTCTTCAAGACGTTCGGCCACTGGGACACGCTGTACGAACTGTACAGGGTCCACGAGTGCGCCGAACGCCTGAAGGACGTGTACGACGACTACCCGACCTCCCCCGCCGGGTTCGAAGACTGGCGCGCCCGCCGCGACGCCGTGATGGACGACGTCTACGAGATCACCGGCGCGGAGCCGAAGTACTGACCGCGACCCGACCGACCACCCCCGTGGTGCGTGGTAACGTACTGTCCCGCCGACGCGTTCTCCGCATCCCGAACCCCTTTCCGCGCGACGGCCCTTCGTTCGCACATGTCTCAGGAGCAGATCACGTCCGACAGCGTTCAGCGCGTCGACGGCATGCCGATGCTCGGTCTCGGCACGTGGCAGAACACGGACGCCGACCAGTGCGCCGAGAGCGTCCGGACGGCGCTGGAGGCCGGCTACCGACACATCGACACGGCGCAGGCCTACGACAACGAGCGGTTCGTGGGCGAGGGTATCGAGTCGGCCGACGTCGACCGCGACGACGTGTTCCTCGCGACCAAAGTGTGGACGGACAACCTCGCCTACGAGGACGTGATCCACACGGCCCACGAGAGCCTGAACGACCTCGACGTCGACTCCGTCGACCTGCTGTACGTCCACTGGCCGACCGGCGAGTACGACGCGGAAGACACGCTGCCGGCGTTCGACGAACTGTACGACGACGGTCTGGTCGACCGGGTCGGCGTGAGCAACTTCGAACCCGAGCAGGTGCGCGAAGCGAAGGATATCCTCGACGCGCCCCCGTTCGCCAATCAGGTCGAGATGCACCCGCTCCTGCCACAGGAGGACCTGCAGGACTGCGCCGAGCGCGAGGGCGTGGCCCTCGTGGCGTACTCGCCGCTGGCCCGCGGCGAGGTCTTCGACGTCCCGGAGATACAGGAGGTCGCGGAGAAACACGACGCGAGCGAGGCGCAGGTCAGCCTCGCGTGGCTCCGCGAGAAGGGCGCGACGCCGATCCCCAAGGCGACCGGCGAGGCCCACATCCGCGACAACCTGAGCAGCGTCGCGCTCGACCTGGACGAGAACGACGTCGAGACCATCGACGGCATCGACCGCCGGGAGCGCCAGATCGACCCCGACTGGGCTCCCTGGTAAGAGGCCCCGGGCGATCCTCGGAGTAGGGCCGGAAAACTGAAATCGGGTTATCGTGTCTTTGTCTGTATGGCCACCAGGTCCAGGAGCGGCGGTCTCTTCGGCGCGATAGCGGTCGACCTGCGGCGGTTGCACGAGACCTGGATGGAACTGGTCTTCCCGCGACAGCGCGAGTCCGCTCACTCCGTCCTCGGCAAGTGGACGCCGAACACGACTACGGGGAGGGTCGGCTATCGCCTCTGGGGGGCAGTCGGCGTGCTCGTCGTCGCCCTCCTCTACCCGCTCGCGCTGTTCGGCGTCATGACTCGGTTCTACGCGCGCAAGTTCGACGGCACGGCGACGCGGATCGGCATCCTCGGCGTCGTCGCCATCTCCGTCGTCCTCTGGGGCGCGCTCACCGTGTTCGCGCGGCTGCGCTTCTCGTTCGCGGGCTTCGTCGCGGTGGGTGCCGCCGGGGTCGTCGCCACCGTCTCCGCGGCGCCCGCCGTCGTGTTCTCCCGGGTCGGCGGCCGCGCCACCACCGTGTTGCTCGGCTACCCGTTCGGCACGACGGCGGTCTTCCTGCCGCCGGTCGTCGCCGCGCTGTACTCGCCGACGCTCGCGAACGCCGTCTTCCCGCAGAGCGAGTCGCTCGCCATCTGGATCCTCGACAACGTGCTGTACGTCGGCGGAGTCAACGAGTACCTGCGGTCGCAGTACTCGCTCAGGGGACTGGGCTACGTCGGCATGTGGTTCGGCATCGCCGTCCCGCTGGGCTGGACCCTCGGGAGCGTGGTGACGCTCGCGGACCTGATCCGGCCGAAGTGACCCATCGATCTCGATAGTATTACGGGTTCGTCGTCCCTAGCCCGACGCGTATGGAACTCGATATCGCCAAGACGGCGATCGCGTTCGTCGCACTGATCGCGGCCGGCGTGGGTAGCCTCGTCGCCGCTCCGATGATGACGACCGGGACGGTCCTGATGATGGTGCTGCCCTCTATGGTGGCCTTCGGACTGGTCTGTCTGGTGCTCGGCGTCGCACACGGTCAGTATCGGGCCGTCCACTGAGGGACTCGAACGATGCGTCGCACGGAACCCTCGAAACCGCGCGAAGCGCGTTTGAGGGGGTGACGAAGTGATCTCGATCGACCGCTTGCCGAGTCAAGCGAACTCGGCGCGAAGTCGTTCGAGACGGCGGAGCCGTCTCGTGATGCCGAAAACCGCAAAGCGATTTTCGGGCACGCCGTGGTTCGCGCTACGCAGCGCAAAAGGTCGTTACATGTAACCGAGGTCGCGCAGGCGCTCCATCAGGTCCTCCTTGTCCTGGGCGCGGCCCGCGCGCTCGGTCGTGTTTTCCATGTCCTGTAGCCAGGCCGGCTCCTCGGCGGACTTGTCCGTCGAGACCTCGCTCCCCAGCGAGCGGAACCCGGCGAAGTACTTCGGCGACACCGGCACGTCCCTCTTCTCGACGCCCTCGGGGAGGTCGTCCTGCCCCTGCGGGACGTAGCCGTCGTCCGGGTACTCCTCGACGGTGTCCGGGACGACGAAGTTCCAGAAGGCCTCCCAGACGTCGGGCTCGGCGAACTGGAGGATCGGCTGCACGCGGTCGTGCGGGGGGTAGATGTCCGGGTCGTGCCGTGGCGAGAAGAACGTCTCGTCGGCGCGGGACTCCTGCTCGTCCCAGCGGATGCCCGAGAGGATGCCGTCGACGTCGTGCTCCTCGATGGCGTCGTTCAGCGCGACGGTCTTGAGGAGGTGGTTGCCGACGTAGGTGTCGAGCAGGAACGGGAAGGTGTCCTCCTCGTACTCGAGGATGTCGCGAACGTGGTGCTGGTTGTGCTCCGAGAGCCCGTCGATCGGGATGTCGTCGCCGGGGTCGAGGCCGTTCTCGTCGACGTACTCGCCGACATCTTCGTTGCGCGCCCAGATGACGTCGAGGTCCCACTCGTCGGCCCAGTGGTCGACGTAGTCCATGAGTTCGTCGAAGTGCTGGTAGTGGTCGATGAAAACGACCGGCGGTACCTCGAAGTCGAAGCGGTCGGCGACCTCCTTCACGAAGTACAGCGTGAGCGTCGAGTCCTTGCCGCCCGTCCACATGACGACGGGGCTCTCGTACTGCTCGAGCCCTTCCTTCGTGACTTCGATCGCCTTCTCTAGCTTGTGGTTGATCGACGGGTAGTCGGCGGGGTCCTCGCCCTCACCGTCGCTGTAGTCGACGTTTAGGTAGTCGGGGAAGTCTGTTGCCATCGTGTAATGAGATATAATTACCAGCGGTAAAAAGGTAATGGATGGGACGGGAACGAACGCTTGCTAACGCGTGCCACACGCGCTACTGCGGCCGAACGCGGAAACCGCGACGTTCGGAACGCGACGCGTCGTCCCGGTCGAACAGCCACGAGAACTCGTAAAGCGAGGCCGCCTACTCTGACGGGCCGTCGGTCGTGAACGCGCGTCCCTCGTCCGGGTATCGGAACCACCGATCGCCCGCCGACTCTCCCCACGGTTCGTCGGTACCAGACAGTCGACCCTGAAGCGAGATCAGTCGCTGATGAACTTGTTGTCGCGCCAGTTGACGCCGCTCTCTCCCTTGTTACCGTCGCCCGGCCCCTCGACCACCTCTATCGTCGCCGGTCGGTCCTCGCCGTCGACGATTCGCGTGGCCGCCAGATCGTCGTTCTCGACGGTGATGGCGGTCAGCGTTCCCTTTTCGGCCTGGCGTGCGATGTCGCAGAGCACCTCGAACATCTCGTACTGGAGCGTCGAGTTCTGGAGGACGGTCTCGCGGTCGCCCTTGAACGCCGCGTACTCGACGAGTTCGGACTCGATCTCCTCTTCTTCCTCGCCCCACTGCGGTCCGGCGGTGCGGCGGTCCTCGGGTTCTTCCTCGTACACCCTGTTTTCCGTTACGCTGGCTTTCAACTGCGCCGTCGGCGTGTACTTGCTGATGCTTTTGTCCTTCGCGACGGCTTTCAGGATCAGCGTGTTGTTCCGGCGCGTGATGTCGATATCCTCGATCCCACCCGGGAGGCCGGCGTCTTCGAAGAAGTCGTGGACTGTTTCGAGTGGCAGTTCGAGCGTCGAGTGGAGCCGATAAACGTTATTTGACATATCTGGTGATGGTGTTCGAGGGTACTCCAGCAGCTAGCCGCTTGGGCTACAGTACGACGCCGGCGCTTATATGGACTGCTATTTAATTCGGTGAACACGGGTGGGAAACATTGCGAGCTGTTTCGAACCACGCGAAACGATGCCGCGGGGAACACGGACCCGCGATGCCGGACGCAGGACCGTCGGTTCGGCCGGCTCACCCCTCGTCGGATCCGACGCGGATGACCTGCACCAGCGAGTACACCGGCACGCCGTCGATCTCCTCGACGCCCTGTTTGTCCGCGAGGACACCACAGGCGACGGGTTCGCCGCCCTGGTCCCGGATGGCCTCGATGGTCTCGGTCATCGTGGTGCCGCTGGTGATGGTGTCGTCGACCACGTAGCACTCGCGCCCGCGGATCTGCGCGAAGTTCCGCGAGAAGGTGCCACCAAGGTCTTCGATGTCGCCTTCCTCCCACTGATGCTTCCGGGGGGCGTACGTCCCGAGGTCGGTGTCGAGTTCGCGCGAGACGGTCGTCGCGAGCGGCGCGCCGGCCTTCTCGATACCGATGGTGAGGTCGACCTCCTCGTCCTGTCTGACGAACAGGTCGGCCATCGCCGACCCGACCGCGCCGAGGCGTTTGCTGTCCCGGCCGATGGCGCTCCAGTCCACGTGGATGTCGTGGGGGCCGCCGGCGGACGACGGTTCGGTCGGCGTCGTGGTCGCCGTCGGCGACGTGCCACTGCGCTCGACGAGCCAACTGGCGGTCTCGCGGGAGACGTTCAGTTCGTCCGCGATCTCGCCTTTCGACAGGCCCCGCTCCGCCAACTCCGCCGCCGACTCGATCAGGTCGTCAACGTTTTTCATATGCGTTAAATTCGACCGCCGTTTTTATAGTCGTGTCGTCGTCGTCAAAGGCGCGGTCGAGTTCGTCTAGGCCGTAGACGCCAGTGACCAGGTCGTCGAGGAACCGGTCCGGGAGTTCCCCGAGGGTCTCGACCGCCGCCTCGAAGTGTCTCACGTGCGAGTTGACGCTCCCGACCAGCGCCTTGTTGTGGAGGACGAACTCGTTGTGGAGGTCGCCGCCGTCGACCTCGAACTCCCAGGCGTCGGGAACGCCCAGCAGGGCACCGACGCCGTTGGGCGCGAGCGCCTCGATGGTTTCGAACGCGTGTTTCGCGTAGCCGGTCGCCTCGTAGACGAGGTCCATCCCCTCGTGCGCGTCGGCCACCTCGTCGACGGGGGTCCGCCGGGAGTCGACGTAGGTCGCGCCGAGGTCCTCGATCGCGTCGATGGTCGGGTCCGGCCGGTCGCGGCGGCCGAGACAGTACGTGCGGTCGAACCCCTCGGTGTGCTCGAACATCGCCAGCGTCAGCAGGCCGAGGCTCCCGTTGCCAAGCACCATCGCTGACTCGGGGTTCCAGTCGAACGCCGACCGGGCGGCGTAGGCGTGTTCGAGCGTCTTCTCGGTGATGCTCACCGGTTCGACGAGAAAGCCCAGTTCCGCCAGTTCCGGGGGAACGGAGACGAGATACTCCGCCGGGCTGACGAAGAACTCGGACATGAACCCGTGCGCGCCGACGATACCGCGCTCGTGGTAGTCGCCGCTCGGTGCCATGTCGGGTTCGCCGCGCTCGAAGTACTCGTTGCCGCCGTTCGGCGCGCGCCGGACGGTCGGGGCGACGGCCTCCCCCTCGTCGAGGTCGGTCCCGTTGGGGTCGACGACGACGCCGACCGCCTCGTGGCCGAGGACGATGTGGTCCTCCCCTTCCGGGAACCCGCCGTGCGCGCCACTGATGACCTCGTTGTCGGTGCCGTCGACGCCCACGCGAAGCGTCTTCACGAGCGCTTCCCCGGGACCCGGCTCGGGTTCGGGCTTCTCGATGACCGCGGGTTTCTCCTCGCCGTTGCGGACTGCGACTGCTTGCATGTGACACGCAACGCACCCGGGGACGAAAAAGATTTATTCTATCACGAGTAAACCATCGGGATATTTTCCCCGAGACCCGTTCCCGACGTTCGGCGCTTCGTCGCCCCGAACGCCGGTTTGCGCCTTCGGGCACGCTTATACCGCTTCCGGACCGCGATCCCGTATGGAACGGTACGACCTCCTGTATCGGCTGTACGACGACTTCGACACGGCGACGCTCCGGGACTATCAGGAGTTCGTCGACGTGTTCCCGCCGGTCGACTCCCGGGTCGCGCTCGAACACTGGCAGAACGCGAACGACGAACTGCACGACCGGAAAGAGGAGATCCGCGAGGCGTTCGCCGCGGGCGAGACGTTCGCCGAGATCGCCGCGCACGCCGGTCGCGACCGGGCGTTTACGGCGCTCGACCTGCACGCGAAACACGGCCGGTCGGTGAACGTGCTCGTGCTGGACGTCGACGAGACGCTGCGCTCCGCCGGCGGCACCGACAACGAGATCCCTCGCGACACGCTCCACCTGTTGACCGAGTTCCACGAGAGCGGCGTCCCGATCGTCATCTGCACCGGCCAGACCCTCGAGAACGTGAAGGGGTTCATGGTCCAGGGGCTCGGGAGCGGGATCGTCCACTCCGGCGACCTGAGCATCGTGTACGAGGCCGGCACCGGCGTGTTCACGCCGGGTCACGGTGCCGAGACGAAGCAACTGCTGTACGAGGATCTGGGGTGCGAGATCGTCTCGGTCTTCGACGAGATCCGCTCGCGGATCCTCCCCGAAGCGCCGGAGCACCTGCGTCACGGCTGCCACCTCCAGGGCAACGAGTTCAACGTCACGCTCAAACCCAACTCCGAGGTCGGGAGCGACCGGGCGAGAGAGACCATCGACGACGGCCTCGTGTACGAACTCGACCTGCTCGGCGAGGCTGTCGCCGCCGAGGTCGGCGGTAGCGGGGTCGACGCCGACGAGGCGGGGGAGTGGGTCCGCGCCTACTACGCCGCCGAGGACCCCGAGATCCGCGGCGTCCTCGGACAGCAGGGGGCGTTCCCGGACGCCGAGGCCGACGACGTTCCAGCGGCGGTCGCGGGCGTGTGCGAGCGCATCGACGTCGCGTACTACGAGGCCGACGCCGCCGAGGTCGGCAGTCTCGAACTGAACAAGGTCGTCGGCGTCGAGGCCGCCTTCGACGTGCTCGGTATCGACGACCCGTTCGCGCTGGTGATGGGCGACAGCAAGAGCGACCTGCGCGTGATGGAGTGGGTCGCCGAGAACGACGCGGGCATCGCCGCCGCGCCGGACCACGCCTCCCGCGACACGCTGGACCACGTGCTTTCCACCGACGAACTCGTCTTCGACCGCGGCAAGAGCGCGGAGATGCTCAGAGCGGTGTACGCGCTGAACCGTCTCGCCGCGCTGAACGGCGACCGAGATCGGTAGGCTCGGCGGCCGTATCTTTCATTTCCGTTAGTTAACTCCCTCGAACGGTATCTCAAAGCTTTACTGTGGGGTGAGTAAACGGGATACCATGGGAGTCGATTACTCCGACCTGCACGATCCGAACGCGGAGTACACGATGCGGGAGCTATCGAAGGAGACGATGGGCGTCACACGCGAGCGCGGCGGCGGTCGCGACGTGGAGATCACGGACGTCCAGACGACGATGGTCGACGGGAACTTCCCGTGGACGCTGGTGCGCATCTACACGGACGCCGGCGTCGTCGGCACCGGGGAGGCGTACTGGGGCGCGGGCGTCCCCGAACTCATCGAGCGGATGAAGCCGTTCGTCGTCGGCGAGAACCCGCTCGACATCGATCGGCTCTACGAACACCTGATCCAGAAGATGTCCGGCGAGGGCTCCGTCGAGGGCGTCACCGTCACCGCCATCGCCGGGATCGAGGTCGCGCTGCACGACCTCGCCGGCAAGATCCTGGAGGTGCCGGCCTACCAGTTACTCGGCGGCAAGTACCGCGACGAGATGCGCGTCTACTGCGACTGCCACACCGAATCGGAGGCGGACCCCGAGGCCTGCGCTGACGAGGCCGAGCGCGTCATCAAGGAACTCGGCTACGACGCCCTGAAGTTCGACCTCGACGTGCCGAGCGGCCTCGAGAAGGACCGCGCCAACCGTCACCTCCGTCCCGGCGAGATCCGCCACAAGGCCGAGATCGTCGAGAAGGTCACCGAGCGCGTCAAGGACCGCGCCGACGTCGCCTTCGACTGCCACTGGACGTTCTCGGGCGGGTCCGCGAAGCGGCTGGCCGAGTCGATCGAGGAGTACGACGTGTGGTGGCTCGAAGACCCCGTCCCGCCGGAGAACCTCGACGTACAGGAGGAAGTGACGAAGTCGACGACGACGCCGGTCGCCGTCGGGGAGAACCGCTACCGCGCCACCGAGGAGCGCCGCCTCATCGAGAACCAGGCGGTCGACATCATCGCCCCCGACCTGCCGAAGGTCGGCGGCATGCGCGAGACCCGGACGATCGCCGACGCCGCGAACCAGTACTACATCCCCGTCGCGATGCACAACGTCTCGTCGCCCGTCGCGATGATGGCGTCCGCCCACGTCGGGGCCGCGATCCCCAACTCCCTCGCCGTCGAGTACCACAGCTACGAACTCGACTGGTGGGACGACCTCGTCGAGGAGACGGTCATCGAGGACGGCTACATCGAGGTCCCGGAGGAGCCCGGTCTCGGCCTGACCCTCGACATGAACGCCGTCGAGGAGCACATGGTCGAGGGCGAGGAACTGTTCGACCCGGCGTGAGCCGGATCGAGCCGGCGGATCTTCGGTTCGACTCGCTCGACGAGGCGTAAGCCGAACTCGGACTCGCGGCGCTCGACTCCGCGGCGTTTGACCCGGCGCGAGCCGGATCCGGCCGGCGGATCTCCGCTCCGACTCGTTCGACGAGGCGTCGGCCGCGCGGCGACCCGGTCGGCCGCCGCCGTCGTCCTCCTCGTCCCGGTTCCTCGTGGCGGTCGTCCCCGTCTCCCGCTGTCGGTCCCGGAGGTTTGTTGCCCGGATCGTGGTCCCTCGACCGGGTGAACACCCGTGATCGGAAAGCAGCAGTGGGCGACCCCCGAGGGGTACATCCCGGCCGACAGCACCGCTCCGACGCCGGAACCGGTCAGCCACGAGACCGTCCGCATACTCGACGCGACGGAGGACCCGGCGCGCGTCGAGATTACCGTCTCCCTCTCCGACCGGGACCCGGCCGGTCCCTACGAGCGGCCCGTCGACCCGGAACGCACCGAACGTATCCAGTTCAACGACCTGGAGGACCCCGAGATACCGAGAGGCGAGGGGTTCGCGAGCGTCGTCGGGGCGGACGTCCCGGTCGTCTGCCAGCACGCGCGACCCGACTCCCGGCAGGCGGAGAACGCGCTGTTGAGTACGATGGCGTTTCCGGGCGACGGCTGACGGGCGGTCCCGTCGCCCGCGACGAAACGATCGGGTCGGCGGGTCAGGCCAGCGGGAAGACCGTCGACAGGATCAGCGTCGTCACGACCCCGGTGATCGAGATGATCGTCGTGAGGACGGTCCACGTCTTGAGCGTCTCGGCCTGCGTGAGGCCGCCGATCTCTTTGACCAGCCAGAAGCCGCTGTCGTTGTACCACGAGAAGATGTTGCCGCCCGCGCCGATGGCCATCACGAGGTAGGCCGGGTGGACGGCGAGTTCGGGAGCCTGCGGGGCCATGATGCCCGCCGTGGTGAGCATCGCGGCGGTCGCCGACCCCTGTGCGACCCGCACGATGGCGGCGATGAGCCACGCGCTGACGAGCAGCGGGATGCCCATGTCGCCGAGCGCGCCGGTGATGTAGTCGCCGATGCCCGACGCCCCGAGCATGGCACCGAACGCGCCGCCTGCCGCGGTGATCGCCGCGATGTTCCCGCCGCTTTTCAGCGCCTCGGTCAGTTCGTCGGTCCAGGCTTCGGCGTCGAGGTCGCTGTACCGGTAGAACGTCCACGCCGCCGTCAGCGCCGCTATCGTCAGGGCGACGTTCTTGTCGCCGATGAAGGCGACGACCGGCCGGATCCCGCCGAGCGCGGGCCAGACCTCCTGGAACGTATCGACGAACGTGAACGAGGCGACGAGGACCACGGCGAGGATGACCGGCATCGCCGATTCGAGGACGCCGGGGAGGCTCTCCGTGTCGCGGTCCGCGACCTCCTGGAGTTCCTCGGTCGTCGTCGCCATCGCGTCGCGAAGCGGGATGTCGAGACGCGCGTTGATCCAGCGGCCGTACACCAGACCGGCCGTCGTGGCCGCAGGGACCGCCGTCACGACGCCGAGCAGGATCGTCATCCCGAGATCGACGCCGATCCGGTCGGCGACGGCGAGCGGTCCGGGCGTCGGCGGGACGAACACGTGCGTCGTCGCGCCACCGGCCCCGACCACGACGATGAACAGCGTGTAGTTCTTCCCCACTCGGGCGCGCATCGACCGCGCCAGCGGTGCCAGCAGGTAGAAGACGCTGTCGAAGAACACGGGGATCGCGAGCACCGAACTGCTCCCCCACAGCGCGATGTCGGAGTTCCCCTCGCCGAGGACGTTCTGGAACCCCCTGACGATCCGCTGTGCCGCGCCGCTTTCGAGCATCGACATCCCGATGATAGCCGCCATCAGGATCGGGATGCCGATGCCGGCCATCCCGTCGCCGAACGCCTCCGCGGTCGCCGATGCGGCGTCGGCCGCGGTGAACTCCGCGACGAAGACGGCGTTGACTACTCCGACGAGGAACGCCGAGATTATCAGTCCGACGAACGCCGGGAGATCCAACACGACCAGCAGTAACACGACCGATACCAGTCCGAGCAGAAACGTCACCAGCGGACTGTGTGCGAATCCGATTGCCATAGACGTACTACCCACTCCCGCAGTGCGGTAAATGTGTGTAAATAATTGCGGGATAATTCGGCGCTATGTGTCGATATATACTACTATATCAGGGTCTTCTTTGATAATAAAATATCTGACCGCTGTCTAGGTTTGGTTATTAAAAAGATTGGACGAGAGGGGAGATCCGGCGGGTCTCGGGTCCCGTGACCTGCTACTCGTCCATCTCCTCGCCGACCGCTTTCGGCGGCGACTGCTCTCCGTCTTCCGGCTCCTCGCGCTGTTGCTCGTTCGATGTCTCCCGTCGATCCTCCCGTGCGGCACCGTCGTCGGTCCGGTCGCCCTCGGTGTCGGCGCGTTCGGACCGCTCGCCCCCGTCGACGCGGAGAGCGACCGCGTCGACGCGCTCTAACTGTTCGGACTCGTCGTCCTCGTCGATCCGCTCCGGTTCCTGCTCGGTCGCGTTCTCGCGCTCCGCCGCCATCTCGCGCCGTTGGTTCCGGTCGTCTTCGGCCGTAGCGTTCCCCGTGCGTGGCTCCGCCGTCCAGCCTTCTACGCCGTGGCCCGCATCAACACAGCGACTTGACGCTCACGCCGAGTTCGGTCAGCGCGTCCGCGTAGTCGTCGTACGCCACCTGGATCACGTAGCCCGCCGCGGCGGAGGCCCGCTCCCAGTCGTCCGCGTCGTCGCAGAGGTCGTCGAGCAGGGCCATCCCGTCGTCGACGACGGCCTCGGTCTCCGCCTTGAGGTCGCGAAAGAGGTCGGCTTCGCGCTCGTCGGCCTCGTTAACGAAGAAGGCGATGACCTGCGTGTGCGTCCGGACGCTGACGAGCGGCCGGCCGACCGTCCCGCCGGCGACGCGACTGATGGCGTCGTCGCGCCCCCGCAGGTACGCGTGCATCGGCCCGCCGTCGGCGGGGTCGAACTCGTCCGGGAGATGCTCGGCGACTCGTTCGTAGTGCTCGGCCTCCTGGGCGGCGACGTCCTCGAACGCCGCCCGCGCGGCGTCGTGGGACTCGTCGTCGGCCCACTCGCGGAAGGTCTGCTCCGCGCTGTGCTCGCTGTTGGCGGCGGCTTCGAGCACCGGCCGCTCCTCTAAGTCCGCGCCGGTCAGTGCGATCAGGAGCTTCGACGACCCGAGGCGGTTCAGTGCCGTCTCCTTGTCCGCCTCCACGGCCTCTCGGAGTTCCGCGGCGTTCATGCCCGCAATTATTACCGGGTCCCGCTTGAACGTTGGCGTCGCCGCCGCTCCCGCCACGGCGATTTATCTCCCCTCGGGACGCAGTCGACGTATGAGCGACGCCGGCGCGATATCCCCGCGAGCACTGGCTGAACGGCTTCGGGCCGGCGAGCGCGCCTCCGTCGTCGACGTGCGGGACCGTGACGAGTTCGAGGCGTGGCGCGTCGACGGGCCGAACGTGACGGCGACGCAGGTGCCGGAGAACCGCTTCGTTCAGGCCGAGGTGACCGGCGGCGCGGCCGAACTGGTCGAGGGTCTCGATGAACCGGTCGTGGCGGTCCGCAGCCGCGGCGAGGCGAGCGACTACGCCGCCGAACTGCTCCGCGGCGAGGGGGTCGACGCGGTGAATCTCGCCGGCGGGATGGACGCGTGGGCAGCGGTCGTCCTCGCGGCCGAGGTACCGACCGACGGGCCGGCGCGCGTCGTCCAGTACCAGCGCCCCTCCGACGGCTGTCTCGGCTACCTCGTCCACGACGGGGAGCGGGCCGCCGTGGTCGACCCGCTCCGGGCGTTCGCGGACCGGTACGTCGACCACGCCGCGGAGTGCGGCCTCGACCTGGCGTACGCCGTCGACACGAACGTCCACGCGGACCACGTCAGCGGGGTTCGCGACTGCTGCGCAGTCGCGGGCTCGTCACGAGCCGAGCGAAGTGACGGCGTCCGGGCCGTCGCGGAGCGGAGCGACGCCGAGGCGGTCCTGCCGGCGGGTGCCGAGGACCGGGGGCTAGCGTTCGACGCGACCCTGCTCGACGACGGCGACGACCTCGACATCGGCGCGGCGACGCTCTCGGCCGTGCACGCCCCCGGTCACACGTCGGAGATGACGGCCTTTCGCGTCGACGGCGTCGTCCTCGCCGGCGACAGCCTCTTCCTCGACGCGGTCGCCCGGCCCGACCTGGAGGCGACGGCCGACCCGACCGAGGCCGCGGCGGCGCTCCACGGGACGATCCACGAGCGACTGCTGGCGCTGCCGGCCGGCCTGACCGCGCCGGGGCACTACGAACTCGACGCGCGCCCACGGACCGGCCACGCCTACGCCGCGTCGGTCGACGACCTGCGCGAGGCGGTGCCGGCGCTCTCGATGGACCGAGACGAGTTCGTCGCGCACGTCGCCGGGGACCTGCCGGCCCCGCCCGCGAACCACGAGCGGATCGTCGCCGTCGATCTCGGCCGCGAGTCGGCAGACGACGGGACGGCGTTGTCGACGACCTGCGGGCGCTCGGCCTGTCGGCCGGCGACGCGGTCGTCGTCCACTCCTCGCTGTCCTCCCTCGGATGGGTCGCGGGCGGCGCACCCACGGTCGTCGACGCGCTGCTTGACGTCGTGACCGACGAGGGGACGCTCGCGATGCCGACCCACTCCACCCAGCTTTCGGACCCGGAGCCGTGGCGATCGCCGCCGGTGCCCGAGTCGTGGCACGACGACGTCCGGGAGGGGTCCGCGCCGTACCGACCGGCGGTCACGCCGACGCGCGGGATGGGCGCGGTCGCCGAGTGCTTCCGGAACTACCCCGGCGTTCGGCGGAGCCGCCACCCCTGCGTCTCCTTCGCCGCGCGAGGGGCCGACGCGGAGTACGTCACCGGGACCCACGCCTACGACTACCCGCTGGGCGAGGGTTCGCCGCTCGCGCGGCTCTACGAACTCGACGCGGCGGTGCTGCTGCTCGGAACGGGTCACGACACGAACACGTCGCTCCACCTCGCGGAGCACAGAGCGTCGTACGCGAAGACCGAGGTCACCGACGGCGGCCCGGTCGTGGCGGACGGCGAGCGGCGCTGGGTCGAGTACGACGAGGTCGCGGGCGACACCGGCGACTTCGCGGACCTCGGTGCGGACTTCGAGGCTACCGCCGACCCGCCGACCGGGCAGGTCGGTGAGGGAACCGCGACGCTGTGCTCACAGGGAGACCTGGTCGACTTCGCGGTCGAGTGGTTCGGGGAGAACCGGGACTAGTCGTCGGCCGCGGCGGGGCTGTTGGCCCCGGCGTCCGACTCGATGCTCGGCGGGTACTTCCCGCGGTCGAGTTTCAGGTCGGACTGCGGCCGGGCCATGCAGGTCAGCGCGTACGACTCGGCCTCCTCCTCGGTCAGGCCGCGGGCCGCGGGCTGGGTCACGTCGCCGTCGATTATCTTCGCCGAACAGGCGAGACACATCCCGACCCGGCAGGAGTACTCCTGAGCGATCCCTTCCTCGATGCAGCGGCTCAGGACGGTCTCCTTGTCGGAGACCGTTATCTCCTCCCCGGTCCCGACGAACTCCACGGTGTAGTCAGCCATGTTCCGGGGCTACGTCGAACTCCGATAAAGTTCTTTATCACCGTTCCGTCCCGTCGATATCGACGGCATCGGGCCGCGAGGACAAGTGACATCCTCCCCGCGGTAAACGGCGGGGCTTCCCACGAAGTCGGTTTTCGCCGAGTCGGGAACCTCGGGTTTGCATCCCGTCGTGATACAGGGAGTGCCACGCCCCCGGTGTCCCTATCCTCGGGAGATCCGGGAGTACCCGAGTTGTTTTCTGACGGTATCCACAGCGGGCGAATCGACGGGGATACCATCGACCGACCGGGTGGAACTTCCGATACTGTCTCATTACATCGGGCGGGTGGACCGCCTCGGTCGGTATCACGGACGGGCTGTACCCCCGTAAATGACGGCGCTGTATCCCCGCACTAAAGGAACGGGGTTTTAGCGCCTGTTCCGCAAGATAAAACGTTTTAGCAGTGCGGCGAGCACCGAAGTGGTATGACCAGTCACGAGCGGGACGTGGTCGTCGTGGGGGCCGGCACCGCCGGTTGCTACGCCGCCGCGACGACCGCGAGCGAGGGGTACGAGGTCGTCGTCGTCGAGCGAAAGCCCGAGGAGGAGGCGGGACACATCGCCTGCGGCGACGCGCTGAAGGGCGCGGACGCCTTCCCGGAGGCGATCCCGAAGTCGAAGCTGGAACCGGCGTTCACGAACACGGGCGTCGACCACGGCCGGTTCGAGATCCCACAGGAGGACACCGTTCTGGAGATCCCCGTGCCGGGCGAACTCGCGGTCATCGACCGCCGGGAGTACGGCCGTCGGATCATCGAGGGCGCGGCGGAGGCGGGCGCGGAGTTCCACTACGACACCGTCGTGCAGGACGTCCTGCAGGCGGACGACGGAAGGGTCACCGGCGTCCGCGGCAAGCGCGAGGGCAACGCCGTGACGTACGAGGCCGACCTCGTCATCGACGGGGCGGGTGCGCTGTCGATCCTGCAGGACGAGGCGGACCTCGGCGACGCGACGTTCGACACGAACGTCGATTACTCGCAGTTCTGCTCGGCCTACCGCGAGATCGTCCACGTCGACGACCCCGTGGCATGGGACGACGCCCTCGTGTTCAAGCCCACGGAGCGCGCGGCGGGCTATCTCTGGTACTTCCCGCGGACCGACACCGAGATAAACGCCGGCCTCGGCTTCCAGATGACCGAGGAGCCGATGCAGTTGGTCGACGACCTGAAGAAGGACCTGCGGAACCGCGAGGAGTTCCGGGGCGCGGAGGTCGCGGACAAACTCGGCGCGGCGCTCCCGACCCGTCGGCCCTACGACTCCGCCGTCGCGCCCGGCTTCGTGGCCGTCGGCGACGCCGCGGGTCACGTCAACCCGACGACCGGTGGCGGCATCGCCGGCGCGGCGTACGCCGGCAAGTACGCCGGCGAGGCCGCCGTCGGCGCTATCGAGGACGGCGACGTGAGCGAGGCGAACCTCTGGGAGTACAACGAGCGCGTGATGGACCACTTCGGCGCGCGCTACGCCGGCCTCGACGTGTACAACGTCCTCTCGACGGCGGTCGACGTGGACGACCTGATGGGCCTGCTCGCCGCGCTCCCCGGCGACAAGCTCGCGGAGGCGCTGTACTCCGGCAGCACGTCGATAAGCTGGTCGCTCAAGCTCCGGACGGCGCTGAAGAGCCTCGGCTACTACGACGTGATCTGGACGTTCTACCGGACGAAACAGCGGGCGGA
The DNA here is from genome assembly GCA_003023565.1 of Halobacteriales archaeon QS_9_68_17. GTDB lineage: Archaea > Halobacteriota > Halobacteria > Halobacteriales > Natronoarchaeaceae > Halostella. The sequence continues at coordinate 42,007 of PXSA01000002.1, read as the reverse complement.
CGACATCATCGAGCACTACGAGCGCTACCCCTCCAAGCCGGGCGCGTTCGAGGCGTGGCGCGACCACCGTGACGACCTGATGGACGCGGTTTACGAGGCGACCGGCGCGGAGCCGAAGTACTGAGTCGGACGGCTCGGGGGCGACCCGCTACAGCGGTCCCCCGTTCTCGACGTTGAACGGCACCGTCGACGCGGTCCCCCGCGTCACCGTCGCGATCCGCAACACGTAGGCGAACAGGACGGTGATCGGGAGGAACGCGGTCGCCGTCAGCAGGAAGATGGCGGCTTCGAGAAACGGCGTGTTGAGCATCGGTCCGACATTCTGCCCGTAGATCCACACCGAGACGAGCGCGGCGGCGATGGCTGGCACGCCGGTGTACAGGAGCTTCTTCGAGAGGTCGGCGAGTTCCCGCTGCATGTACAGCGTCTTGAAGTACTTCCGGGCGACGCCCACGTCCTCCAGGAGGTCCAGCATCTCGTCCAAGTCCTCGAGAGCGTCGGCCGGGAGGTCGTCGCCGTGGTCACGTCGGAGCTTTCGGGCGGTCCGGATGTCGTCGCTGTAGTCCATCTCTATCATCGTGAGCAGGGTGTCGAAGCTGCCGTACTCCTCGCTCTCGATGGTCTCGGTCGCGAGGTCGGCCTGCTGCACGACGGAGTCGACGAACCGGTCGACGTCGGCCCTGACCTCGTCCGAGCAGCCGGCGACCGTATCGCGGAAAGCGATCGCCCGGTCGCGTTTCACGTCGGTCAGGAAATCGATGAAAGCGCCGGGCGTGGTCGGGCTCACGGCGTCACCGAGCGCGTGGGCCTCGACGTCCTTCTGGTAGTCGAGCATCTCGTCGACGCGCTCGCGGACCTCGTCCGGTGTGCCGAACTCCCGCGAGATGATCAGCTGGTTGATCGAAATGACGATAGTGATGAGGGTGATGTTCCCCCCGATGAAGTTCGAGAGCGACCGCGTCACGGAGTCGGGGTTCGTCACCGCGACGACGTCCGCGAGGCGGAGCGCGGTGATCGCCGCGAGGAACGCGACGACGACGACGGCGGCGACCCGATTGCGGTTGCCGGACAGCAGGAACCACCGGCGGAGGTCCCTGCGTCGCCAGCGCCGCAGTTCGTCGGGCGTCTCTTCGTGCGTCGACATACCAGCGGTAGGACGCGAAGCGTGAAAAGCGACCGCCGTGGACGTGTGGTGGCCGCCGGGGTGGTCGGTGCCGACCGCGACGTACGTCGCGAGGCCGCCCTGGTCCTGCACGCGCTGCATGAGGTACGTGGCGTCCTCGCTGCCGCCGAGGTCGTCGCGGCGGGTCGCGCGCTCGACGTCCGGATGCTCCGTCGCCGCGTCCCGGACGAACTCGACGAGGTCCGCGTCGCTCTCCGCGCTCGGCGCTTCGCCGACCGTCGAGAGGTCGACCTCGCAGTCGTGCATCTCCGCCGCGCTCCGGATCACCCGGTCGGCGTGGTCCGCCATGTACTCCTTCAGCGCCGTCGTCTCGCCGCGGACCTCGACTTCCGTCTCGGCGTACTGCGGGATGATGTTCGACGCGGTGCCGCCTTCGATGCGGCCGGCGTTGACCCGCGTCGCGCCGTCCTCGTGTCTGGGGATCGCGTAGAGGTTCTGCACGGCGGCGGCGAGCGCCTGGTTGGCGTTGCGACCCTCGTTCGGCTTCCCGCCGGCGTGGGCCGGCTCGCCGGAGAACTCGGCGTGGATGTGCTGGACGGCGAGGAAGCCGTCGATCCCCGCGACGACCTCTCCGGTCGGGTGGTCGAGGCCGACGTGGACCGCGAACAGGTAGTCCACGTCGTCTAAGTGCCCGCTCTCGGCCATCGCCCTCCCCCCGCCGACGAGTTCCTCGGCGGGCTGGAAGAACACCTTGAACGTCCCCGCGAAGTCGCTGTCCGCGACCCGTTCGAGCACGCCGACGCCGAACGCCGCGTGAGCGTCGTGGCCGCAGGCGTGCATCGACCCCTCGTGCTCCGAGCCGAACCCCTCGGCCGCGGGGAGATGCTCCTCGTCGGTCGACTCCGCGATGGGCAGGCCGTCGATGTCGACCCGCAGGGCCACCGTCGGCCCCTCGCCGCGGTGCAGTTCCGCGACGAGGCCGGTGTAGCCGCCCTTCAGTTGCTCCAGGATCCCTTCGTCAGCGCCCGCCTCGCGAGCGCGTTCGCACGCGGTGTCGAGTTCCTCCTCGTCGGGGACGCCCATGCGCTCGTCGGTCGCGACCGCGTCGGGACCGACGTGGAGCGCGTCCACGCCGATCCGCTCTACCTCCTCGACGATGCGCGCCGTCGTGTAGAACTCCCGCCAGGCCCGCTCGGGGCGGCGATGAAGGTCGCGTCTGAGGTCGACGAGTCGGTCGGCTGACTCCTGCTGAGACATACCTCGTTACTGGACCGCGCACCACTTAACCCGTCGGGCATCGGTAGCCGAGAGCCGTACCGACGCGTGAACAGGACTAAATTCAAACCGCTGGATAGTACACGTAAAAACGCTAAAATAGGTCGACGATGGACGGACGAACATGGCGGTAGGACCACCTGACGACGACGATGGCGACGATATCGAACAGGAGCTGCGTGAAGGCGACGCCGCGCGCGACGAGAACGGTATCGACTTCTACGGCGGGCGGGGGATGAGCGCGTTCCCCATCGCCTTCTTCATCGCCTGGGCTATCGTCCAGAGCGGCCTCCTGCGCATCGGGGACACTGCGGGACTCGTCGCCGGAATGCTGATCGGCCTCATTATCGGCATGCTGTTCGTGAAGGGGTCGTGGAAGACTTACGCGAACACCGTCTTCGAGGGGATGACCCAGCGCGTCGCGGCGACTGCGATCGTGGCGTGGCTCTGGGCGGGCATGTTCGCCGACACGATTCAGGCCGGCGGCTTCGTCAGCGGTCTCGTGTGGGCGGCCGAGGCCGCTAACATCGGGGCGACGCTGTTCCCCGCGATCACCTTCCTCCTCGCGGGACTGCTCGCGACCGGCATCGGCACCGGCTACGGGACGACGATCGCGTTCACTGGGCTGTTCTTCCCGGCCGGCATCCTGCTGCAGGCCAACCCCGTGTTGCTGTTCGGCGCGATCCTCTCCGGCGCGGTGTTCGGCGACAACCTCGCGCCGGTGAGCGACACGACCATCGTCTCCGCCGTCACGCAGGACTCCGACATCGGCGGCGTCGTCGCTTCGCGGTTCAAATACGCGATCGTCGCCGCGGTGATCGCGTTCGCCGCGTACGTCGTCGCTGGCGGCGCGATGGAGGGAATAAGCGTCGCCGGGGACCCCGAGACGATCCTCAGCGACCGGAGCGAATCCACCGGTCTCGTCCACCTGCTCTCGATGGGTGCCGTCATCGTGACGGCCGTGGCCGGCCGCCACATCATCGAGGCGATCTCGTGGGGGATCATCGTCGCGGTGATCTTCAACCTCGCGTTCGGTCTCTCCTCGGCGTCCGACATCCTGCTGTTCGAGACCCCGAGCGACGCGCCGCTCGCGGACGGGCTCTCGGGGCTACCGATAGTTGAGGTTGTCGACGGCGGGGAAGCGGCGGTCTCCGGGAGTATCTACTCGGGGGCGCAGGGCTTCTTCCCGCTGATCGTCCTCACGCTGCTGATCGTCGCCGGCGCGCAGATCATGATCCGCGGCGGCGGGTTCGAGGCGATACAGGAGTTCCTGCTGAACAACGTCGCCACTTCCGTCCGCCGCGCCGAGACGACGATGGTCGGCGGCACGGCGCTGGTCAACGGGATGATCACGATAAACACCGCAGCGGAGATCGCGATCGCGCCGTACATCTCTCGGATCGGCGAGAATTTCAACATCAACGGTTACCGCCGGGCGAACATCCTCGACGCGAACACCGCCGCGCTCGGCTACATCTTCCCGTGGTCCGGCGGCGTTCTCGTCGGCTACACCCAGATCACGCAGTTGCCGGGCGAGTACGATTGGTTCACGCAGGCGATGGTGGTCAATCCGGCCGACGTGTTCCTTTACGTCTTTCACGGCTGGCTGCTCGTCGCCGTGTTCCTGGTCGCCGCGGTGACCGGGTTCGGCAGGGAGTACGTTCACGACCGCGAGAGCGAGGAGGTGGCCCGCCTATGATCGAGAAGTACCTGACGGGCTGGTCGTTCCGCAGTGCGACGCCGTCGTTCGAACCGGGCCAGGAGATAACGGTCGTCCTCACGGGCGTTCGCGGCGACGACGTCGTGGCTCGCGTCGGCGACTCGATCCTCGCCGTCGACGGCGCGTCGTCCGAGAACGTCGACAGGAGAGCGAGGATAAAGGTGACCGAGTTCGACGACAACGACCACGACGGCCGGGCCGAACTGCTCGATCTCGTCGGCGAGACGACGTTCTAGTCGCGGCCGTTTCAGCGGCTTCCGAGGCGGAGCCCCCCGGCCTCAAGGAGCGAGGGCTTCCGATACGTCGGAAGCACGACGCGAGTAGGCCAGGGAGGAAGCCGACACGATGGGAAACAAACCGCAGGACTACTGCCGTCCGACTCGCCACCCGACGCATTTTTATGAGGGCTGCCGTACACCAGTCCAGTGATACCGTCGCCCACGTCGCCGGTATCACGGGCCGTAGTAGCCCGGCCACCGAAAGGCGAAGCCTTTCGAGGCCTCGATGGAACTCGTTCCATCGGTGGCCCCACCCTCCACGAGCGAACCCGTCAGGGTGAGCGAAATAGGGTGAGGTCGGTTACGTGCTGGCGTCTCCGTCCTCTCGCTCCCGGATCGCCGGCATGCTCGGGTCGCGGTAGGGCGAGCGCCCGAGCGCCGCGCCGTCGAGGTCCTGTTCGTCGAGTCGGTCCCGGAGCGTGCGGGTGAGGCGGTTGACGGCGGTCACGTCGAGGCCGTGTGCTTCCATCAGGTCCTCGAACCGGGGGTCGTCTTTCAGGGACTCGAAGCGTTCCGACAGTTCCGCCAGCGTCTCGGGGTCCTGCTCGCGCACCCACTCGTCGTCGTGGAGGCCGAGCCGTCGCTTTCGCTCCTCGTCGACGACGTACTGGACGACGACGAGCGCGACCTTCTGGATGGCGCGCTGGCTGCCGAACGCCGTCAGGTCGAGGTCGACCATGATGCCGAGCGCGCGGTCGCGCTCCCACGCGGTGAGCGACAGCGTGTTACAGAACGCGTGAGTGATCCGGGCCTTCTCCAGACGGTGCATGCGGGCGCTGTGGCCCTGCATCGCCGGGTGCTGCTCGTCGTGGAGGCGGCGCACGTTCTCGTCGACATCCCCCTCGGGACCCTCGGCGCGGCCGATGAGCGTCGCGCTCGGCGTCACGACGTCCCACCGGCGGAAGCGCTCGTCCTTGACGGCGTCGACGCGCGAGAGCGCGCCGTCGCCGGGGCCGGTGCTCACCTCGCGACGCAGCCACGCTCGTTCGATGTCCGATGGAGGTCCCGCAGGCGCGGGAGTGCGACCGCTGGTCATCTCGTGCGGTCTTGTGCTCGCGAGTATATAAAGCCGGGGCTGTGTGCGGGGAGTGTCACGCCGCCAGAACGCGTCCGCGCTCGCCTGCGTCACTACGAACCGTTGTCGCGAGAGACACTTAAAACAGGAAGCGACCGACGCCCGCACTCCCGTCGGACCACGGGATGGTCGCCGTGGCGGCCGCGTCGCTCGGCGTCGAGAGCGCCGGAGGATCCCTCACTACGGGCTTTCGTCGCGTGAAGCACCGAAACGACGAGGCGGGCGTCACCCGCGCGAGAGCCGGTATGTCCGACGGCGTTCCTGTCGCGCTACTTCGATAAGGAAGTACCTGATCCGGTCCGAAGACGCGTCTGACGCATTCTACCGTCGACCGGGCGCGGACGAACACGACGGAGAGAGCGTCGACGCTCGTCACCGGCATCCGGCTCGCGGCGTTTTTTACGGGGCAGGACTGGTGGCTCGCCGCGCTGCTGTTCGGCCACGTGGTCGTCGTTCCGATCGTCTCGTTGCTGTACGGCGACGAGAACGGCCGCGAGGAGTGGTGGGAGGACCGGACCGGCGAGGAGGCGTCACGAGGGGACGGTCGATGAACTCATGGAGGACGACCGGACCCCCGAAGCGGACGAGACTGCGCTCGAACGGCTCCGCCGCCGGTACGCCGAGGGCGAACTGACCGACGAGCAGTTCGAACGTACACTGGAGACTACTGGAGACACAGACTATCGAGGACGCGCGGCGGGCGCGTGAGACGGGGCGAGAAACCGAACGGAACTGACCGCGAGCGCAGCGGCGGCGCTGGTCAGCCGCCGGTGAGGCGGTCCCAGAGCGACTTCATCTCGGACGCGGACGACATGCCCTCCAGTTTCTTTAGGGTCCGTTTCTCCTCCTCGCGGTTCGACTCCAGCGGGTCGGTCACGTCGTCGTCGAGGTGGAGTTTGTCGGCGACCGTCAGCACGCTGTCGTAGCTGGTGATCTCGATGCGCTCGGTCTTCATCGCCGCGCCGAGGAAGTAGAGGTTCTTCAGGTCGGCGTCCCGCACCATCCCCTCGAACTGCTGTCGGTCCTTCTCCAGGGCGTCGACGACCGGATCGTCGCGCTGTCGCGGCTCGACGCCGTACGCGTCGAAAGCCCGCTCGACACGCTCGACGTGTCCCTCCGTCTCCTCGCGGTGGGTACTGAACCCGTTTTGCAGGTGGTCGTTCGTCGCCGCCATCGCCATCTCGTCGAGGGCGCTGACGAGTTCCTGCTCCATGTAGTAGATCCCTTCGAGTTCGTACTCGAACGTCCCTTCTAACGTCTCGATGTGCTGGTCGGCGCTCATGGTCCGTGCGATGGACAACGAGAACGTCAATAACGGCCGGGATCCGTCGGATTCGACCGCATACTCCGCGATGTGGTGTTACCGAGAGGGGGAAACGTCGCGTGCAGTAGCCAAAACGACGTTGCCAACCGGGCGCCGAGCAGACGGGGAAGGGCAGGCGCTCGGAGCGTGCGCCGACGACCGTCGGCGTCTTCACGAGCGGAGCGAGTGAAGGCTCGTGAGGCCGGAGGCCTCACGGTGGCTCGCGCAGACCGGCGGGCCTTGGCGAGAACCGCGAAGCGATCCTCGCGGTGATGCTGAAAAACGCCCTGCGGGCGTTTTTCGCACTGATCGGCAGCTTCGCTGCCGCGAGGTCCGAAGCGCCGGCGGCGCTTCAGGGTGACAAAAACGGCGCGGCGCGCCGTTTTTGAGCACATCGAAAGGGCGAAGCGACCGACGCCAGTCGGTCGCGAGGGCTTTTCAGTTGATCGTGGTGTGCTCGCTCTCCTCGTTCAGCGCGAGGTTAGCGGCTATCTCGGCGTTCCGCATGGCGAACTCCGCGGTCTGCTGGAGGCTCACGAGCACCTCGCGCACTTCGAGCAGGGAGTCGTTCTCCATCTCGGGCAGGTCCGAGAGGATCTCCTCCTGCCGGTCGCCGATGTCGTGGAACTTCTCGCGGACCTCGATAGTGAGGTCGTAGTCGCGCTTGACGGCGGACTCGACGGCGAAGGCGGTGATCTCGTCCACGTCGTCGGTGAACTCCCGGATGCGCCGCATGGTGCCGGCGTCGACGTCGAGGCTGTGGCCCTCGGAGTCGAGGACGATCTCGGCGATGTCCTCGGCGTTGTCGGCGGTGAGTTCGAGGTTCTTCGCGATCGAGCGGTAGCCGATAAGCGGGAAGCCGTCGCCGAGGCCGACCGCGCGGGCGAGGTTGGGGTTCTGGTAGGCGGTGAAGATCAGGCGCAGCAGGAGAACGAAGATCTTGTTGGCCTGTCGCTCCCGGTTCAGGGCGCGCTGGGCGAGGTCGGGGTTACCGTGGGCGAGCGCCTTGATCGCCTCGCCGCGCATCGTCGATCCCGTCGATTCCAGCCGTTCGAGCAGGTTGTCGAGGGTGAAGTCCTCGGGGTCGACCGAACACCGAATGGAGATGCTCTCGGGCGTCTCCTCGATGACGCCGAGGCCCATCAGCTGGGTCTCGGCCTTGTAGACGGCGTTGATGTGGTCCGAATCGAGCGCGCCGTTGGACTGCTCGACGCGAATGACCCGCCGGCCGAGGACGTACTGCGCGAGGATCGCCCGTTCGACGGCGTCGGCGTCGAGGTCGTCGGCGTGGATGATCGCCTCCGTCTCGCCCGTGGTCGCGGATTCGGGCATCACCGTGAGGGTGCCCTTGCCGCCCATGCGGAGCGACACCTCGTCGCCCTTCTCGACGTCGTGTTCCTGCGCCCACTCGGCGGGGAGCGTCATCGCCAGCGTGGACGGGCCGAGTCGCTGCACTTTACGCGTCTCCATACCGGGTTGAAGTAGTGCGACTCCCTTAACCTTGACTATACACCCATTAATACGCTGAGCAGTGTTATAATAATAGCCGATACCTAGACCGTTAGACGACCTGCATCATGCGGCGCTCGAAGCGGCCGACGCGGACCTTCCGCCAGCCCCGGAGCGACTCGTCGACTTCCTCGTCGTCGGTGTCGACGCGGAGGACGCCGACGCCGTCGAGTTTCGCCCGCGAGGCGACCACCTCGACTTCCGATCGTTTGATGACGGCCGGCGATATCTGGTCGTTACCGCGGCCGAAGATGAACCCCTGACCGCCGATGGGCGAGACGACGATCACGTTGCGGTCGCCGAGAGCGTCGAGGATCCCGTCCGCCGCGGCGTCCCGGGCGAGCATCTCGCCGTCCCGCCAGACGTCGACGCCGAGCGGCGACCCGTCGATCCCCAGTTCCGCCTTTATCGCGCCGACGGTGGACCCGGGGCCGAGGACGTACGTCGCGTCGGGGTCGACGTCAGCGGCGAAGCCCGCCGCGAGCGACTCGACGGAGCCGCCGCCGAGTTGCTTGCTCGACTGCAGGTCGTCGGCGACGGGCACCGGTCGCACCGCCTTCAGGTCCGTCTCCACCTCGCCGCCGCGGTAGGCGTCCTCGTCGATGTCGTTTATTTCGCGGTCCGCGACCGCGTCGAACGTCGCCGCGATGCGGCCGGCGTCCTCGGGCGTGACGCCGAACACCGAGGAGTACACCTTGACGCCCGCCGGGACCCCGAGCATCGGCGTGTCGTCGCCCGCGTCATCGAGCGTCGCCGCCACGTCGACGGCCGTCCCGTCACCGCCGGCGAACAGAACGAGGTCGACGCCCGCGTCGAGGGAGGCCCGGACGGCCTCACGGGTGTCCTCGGCCGTCGTCTCTGCACCCGGATCCGTGACGACCGTCGGGTCGAACCCCGCGTCACGCGCCTCGTCGGCACCCATCACGCCGCCGGCGGCGAGGAGGTCGACGTCCTCCGCCCGCTCTCGGAGCGCGACGAGCGCGTCGGTCGCGCGCTTCGGTGCGCGCGGTTCCGCGCCGCGCTCGCGCGCCGCCTCGACTTTCCCGTCGGTGCCTTTCAGTCCGACGCGGCCGCCCATCCCCGCGACCGGATTCACGACCAGGCCGATGCGTCGCATGCGGACACCTTCGACCGGGACGGCAAAAAGCGACCGACCGCGTTCGTCAAAAGTTAAGAGAGCGCATACGAAACGTCAGGCCATGACCACGATCCTCGCCGCCGAAACCGTGCTACCGATCAACGCCGTCGGTTACGGCGTTCTCGCCGTCAGCCTGCTCATCACCGCCGCTTGGCTCGCGTACCTGTATCGCGATAGTTGAGACCGGACTGTTCGCGCGTCGGCCGGAACCGGTCGAGCGTGTCATCGCGTTCGGGTTCAACTGTTGGACTCGACGGGGTCGACCCGCGCTTCGAGCCAGCCGGCGGCCGCGGCGACCGCGTCCTCGTCCGTTCCGGTGATCTTCACGCGGACGTAGTCGCCGGGGTAGCTCCCGACCGATACGTCGAACTCCTCCTGTAACGCCGCCAAACGGTCCAAGAGCGCGCTTTCCGGCTCGTCAGCCTCGACGACTTCGATGTGTTTTTTCGCACCGCTGAACTCGTCGGCGACCGACCCGAACATCGCCGTCATCTCGTCGGGGACGCCGGGCAGGACGTACACCGACCCGACGACCGCGCCGGGGGCGACGCCGACCTCGTTGTGGAGGACGCGAGCGCCCGCGGGGAGGTGCGCCGTCCCCTCGGTGAGGTCATCGCGAGTGTAGCCGCCGTGCTCTTCGAGCCACTCCAGCGCCTCCTCGTGTTCGACCACGTCGCGCCCGAACGCGGCGGCCACGCCGTCCATCGTCACGTCGTCGTGCGTGGGACCGAGTCCCCCGGTCACCACGACGGCGTCGTACTCGGCGCGGTACCCGTTGACGACGCGAGCGATGTCGGTGACCCGGTCGGGAACGACGGTGACGCGCTCGACGTCGACGCCTCTCGCGTCGAGTTCGTCGCAGAGCCACGTCGCGTTCGTGTTCGTCGTGTCGCCCGACAGGAGTTCGTCGCCGACAGTGACCACGGCGGCGTTCATACCCGCGATTACGCGTCGGAGAGTAAAAGTCCGGGGCTTACCGCATGCCCGGCGGCGGGCCGTCGTCGAACTCGTCGTCCGCTTCCACGTCCAGTCCCATCTCCTTGCGCTTGTTCTCCAGTTCGCGGATCTGCCGGAGGTAGTAGACCAGTCCGCCGACCATCACCGCGCCGAGGACGGCGACGAGGCCGCCGAAGATGAGGATGTCGCGCTGGAGGTAGTACCGGACGAAGACGTTCCGGTCCGGGTTCTCCCAGCGGACGTGCATGCGGTCGCCGACCTCCTCCTTCGCGGTGGGGTCGGGGCTGACGTGGCCGAACAGGAAGTTGTCGGTCCGGTGGTTCGGCGGCAGGACCACCTCGTAGGACCCATCAACGAGAACGGGCGAACCGAACTCCTTCGGTCGCGTGTCGGCGGTGTAGGCGACCGACCCGTTCTCGTCGGGGAGCCCGATCACCGTTTCGCCGCCGTCGATCTCGACGTCGAGGTCGGTGCCGTTGACGAACGTGCCGTTCGGGTAGCGGAACTGCACCGCGCGGACGTGGACGGGGTCGTTCCCGCTGAACCCCTCCTCGTACACCTCTATCTCCGACGTCTCCGTGACGTTGTACACCGCCTGGTACTCGCCGCCGTCTATCGTCACCGTCGCCGTCGCGTTCGTCTCCCAGTCGTACTCGGCGTCCTCGTTGACCTCCTCGCCGTCCAGTTCCTCGGCGAACGGGCCGAAGCTACACCCGGCGGTGACGGCGAGCAGGGCGACGGCGACCGTGGCGAGGACGAGGCGGCGGTTCATGGAACGACGGCGCGGAGTTCGGCGGGGAGGTACTGGCCGATGCTGGCGAGCAGCCCCGGCGGGTCCGTGCTCTCGGTGCAGACGATGCTTTGTTCCAGCAGACCGAGGCGCTCGACGGTGACGATGTCCTGTGCGTGCCCGGCGCGGTTGACCGTCGCGCGCACCTCGCCCCGGGTCGCGCTGTTGACGTTGACGCGGCCGTCGCCGCGGGGCCAGTCGTACAGTCGGTCGCGCTCCTCGTCGGCGAGGCGGTGGGGCTCGTCCTCGTCGCCGTCGGACGTCCCGTCCGACGAGGCTCGCGAACTACCGGCAGACTCCGTCTGCCGACGTTCGCGTTCGCTACGCTCACTCGAACCGTCGGTTCGCTCACCCCCGTACACGAACCGCATCGGCAGGTGCTGGACGAGGCCGAACCGCTCGCGGACCTGTTCGGGCGACCCCGGACCGAGGTCGATCCCGTCGGCCGGGACCCGGATCTCTTCGCCCGCGCTGAGGACGAACCCGTCGTCGTCCCAGTGTTCGAGCGTGCCGACGTACGTCTCGCCGGCCTCGAACTCGCCGGTGACCTCGCCCCACTCCTCGCGGAGGAGGTTCCGCGCGACGACGGCGTCGTCGCCCGCGACGGTCACCGACGGGAAGTCGTCGTGGCGGACGCCGACCTCGTAGTCCACGTCCAGGTCGCCGAGCGTGTTCGCCATGAGCGAGCGCAGGGAGTCGAGCGAGCGCTCCCGCGCGTCGCCCTCGACGTAGAGTTTGGTCGCTAAAACGACCATTATGCCTCGACGTTCAGTTCGTCGCGGAGCGCGTCGATGCGCTCGTCCATCGAGTCGACGAGTCGGGTGTTTTCCATCGCTTCGAGCGGCGATCCGCACTCGGGACACTCGAAGCCGAACTCCATCGCCTCGCCGAACTCGAAGCGGATGGAGTCGACTTCACAGAGGTAGAACTCGTGGTCGCGCTCGTACTCCCGGCGGTTCTGCAGCGCCTCCAGCAGGCGGTGCATCTCCTCCTCCAAGTTCTCCGGGATGTTGTCGTACTGGAACGTCCAGAGGTAGGTGAGCCACCCCGAGTCCTCGTCGCGGAGGCGGCGATACGTCGCCAGGTCGTTCTCGTACAGGATAAACAGCGCCCGGCGCACGTCGTTGAGTTCGAGGTCCAGCTCTTCGGCTAACTCCTCGTCCGTGACCTCGCCGTCCGGCGGGGCGGCCGCGACCGGCATCCCCTTCGGTCCGACGAGCTCGTGAAGGTACTTCTGGATGACGGGGTCCTCGAGCAGATCCTCAAAAGCCATTACCGGAACCTTGTTCGGACCACTCATTAAGTCTTTTGAGGCGTCTCCGCGAGCGTGTCGGTTCTCGCCCGTCTCCCGGGGGAACGAACACGGGGTCGACCGCCGTCGGTCGCCGCCGGTCACCGGGCCGCGTCGGTCGCCGGTGCCGCTACTCGTCGTCCCCGTCGGACGGGACGACCGTCTTGCCCGTCTCCGTCGGTACGACACGCTGGTCGGCGTCCGCCCACTCCCGGTCGAGTTCGCCCCCGTCGAACAGGCGGTCGAGGAAGACGGCCAGCCCCGCAACCTCCGAGTGGGGCTGGTTCGTGACGCCGACGTTCCAGTCGGCGGCCTCGTACACGTCGAACGGGACCTTCTCCGCCCCGACGACGACCAGTACCGGTCGGTCCTCCTGTGCCGCCCGGACCTCGTCCTCGACGTCCTGCACGCGCTCGCCGTACATCGTGAGGTGGACGACCGCGCCGGGCCAGTCGCGGATCGTGGCCGTCGGCGAGTCGGTGATCTCCGCCTCGAACGGGCCGCCGAACCGGTCGGTGATGTCCCGGATCGTCTCTCTGGCCTGCGACGACTCGGTCAGCACGACGCGGTCCGCACCGAGCGCGCGGGCGGTCAGCCCGACGTGCGTAGTCATTCGCTCGTCGCGGCCGGGTCGGTGGCCGAGTCGCAACACGGCGACCTCGGGTTCCCCCTGCATACCTCAACCGTGGCAGGGGGACGGTTAGGGGGTTTCGCTTCCGCGACGGGCGGTCGCGGAGTCGCGGCCGACGCGGTCGCTCCTCGACCGCGCTCGGCGAAAAGATCGAGACCGGCGAGCGGAGGACGGCCGCGGCCGTTACTCGACGCCCTGCACGTCGACGACCAGTACCGGCACGTGCGTCGAGCGGAGCGTCCGCTCGGTGACGCTCCCGAGCAGCGCGCGCTTGACGCCCGACCGGCCGTGCGACCCCATCACCACGAGGTCGATGTCGGTGTCCTCGACGTAATCGGCGATGAGCGCGTGGGGCTTGCCGGCCGAGACGTTCTCGACGGTCGTCAGCCCCCGTTCGCGGGCGCGGTCGGCGACGTAGCCGGTCGCCGCCTCGGCGCGTTCTCGGACTTCGTCCATCTCGGCGAAGTTGCCCTGTTCGATCCGGTCGATCTGTTCGCCGCCGAGGCTGATGCTCAGCGAGTCGGTGTCGACCACGTATAGCGCGTGGACGCCGGCCTCGTACTTCTCGGCGAGGTCCAGCGCGGAGTCGACCGCCGCCTCGGCGGTGTCGCTGCCGTCGGTCGGAACGAGGATCTTCTGATACATGGTTCAGTCGTCCGCGGGAGTGTCTCCGCCGCTACTCGACACGATGTCCTCGGCAGTCTGTTGCTGGCCCATCGGCTCGGGGCTGTGACACTGCCGGACCATCTTCTTGGTCTCCATCGGCGGTTCGGGGGTCGCCAGCGAGACCGCGATAGTGACCACGAACACCAGCGGCGTCCCGACGAGCGCCGCGCCGATCGGCGGGACGTACTGCGCGTATATCGGCACCAGCGCGCCCGACTCACCGGCTATCTCCCCGAGGAAGCCGACGTAACTCGGGAGCACGCTGTTGACGATAGACCCGATCCAGAGAAGCAGCCCCACGGTCATGCCGGCGAGCGCGCCCTTCTGGTTGGTGTTCTCCCACCAGAGACCGAGGAAGAACATCGGGAACAGCACGGTGCCGGCCAGCGAGAACGCGTAGGCGACCAGCTCGCCGATGAGCGCCGGCGGGTTGAACGCGGTGACGGTGACCAGTGCGCCGATAACGACGATAGTGGCGCGGCCGATGAGGACCTGCTGACGCTGGGTCGCGTCGGGGTTGATCAGCTCCGAGTAGATGTCGTGTGCGACGGCCGAGGACGCCGTGATGAACAGCCCCGCCGTCGTCGCGATCGCCGCGGCCATCGCGCCGGCGGCGACGAGTCCGACGAACCACGTCGGGAGGGTCGCGAACTGCGCGGCGAGCACCACGATGACGTCGCCCTCCGCGCCGGACATGCCGCCCTCCGCGGCGTAGGCGCTGCTACCGGTGATAACCTCGAAGAGGTCCACGCCGAACGCCGCCATCGCGGGGGCCGCCCAGTACAGCATGAGGATGAAGAAGAGTCCCCAGACGCACGACCACCGGGCGGTCCGCTCGTTCTCGACCGTGTAGAACCGCACCAACACGTGCGGCAGTCCGCAGGTCCCGAAGATGAGCGAGAACGCCGTGGCGACCCAGATGTAGTACGAGGCGTTCTCGAACGGTGCCGAGAACTGCCGGCCGAGTTCGTCGAACAGGGTGCCGTACTCGATCTGCGGCAGTATCGTCGAGTACCCCTCCGTGAAGCCGACGGCGTACACGCCGGCGAGGAACGCGACGATGAGGATGACGTACTGGACGGCCATGTTCTTCGTCGCACCGAGCATGCCCGACAGCGCGAGGTAGCCGACCGTAATCGTCATCATCACGACGATCATCGGGACGATGTCCAGCCCGAAGACGTACTGGCCGACCAGCCCCATCCCGCGGGCCTGTCCGACGGAGTAGACGTACGCGATGAGCAGCGTCGTGAACGCCGCCAGCGCTCGTGCGAGCGGCGAGTTGAAACGGTCGCCGACGAAATCCGGTGCGGTGTACTTCCCGAACCGGCGCATCTGCGCGGCCAGGAAGATGAGCAGGACGAAGTATCCCGTCGTCCAGCCGACGATGAACGCCAGTCCGTAGAAGCCGGCCAGTGCGACCAGCCCCGCGAGACCGAGATACGACGCCGCGGACATCCAGTTCGCGCCGATCGCCATTCCGTTCTCGATGTTACCGATGCCGCGACCGGCGACCCACATCCCCTCGGTGTCGGCCACCTTGAACACGTAGCCGATGGCGAGAAACGACGCCATCATCAGGAAGACCATGATGGCGGGAACGAGCTTGAACGAGATGTCGAGCGTGTCGGCCTGCAGGGGAACCGTCACTGCTGAGCACCCCCGTCAGTGGCCGCGGCGTCACCGGTGCCGTCTGCGTCGCCGTCGCTCCTGACGCTGCCCGGGTCGATACCGTACTTCTCGTCTAGCGCGTCGCGCTTGCGCGCGTACCAGACCGAGAGCAGCAACGCGCCCGTCGGAGCCCCGAGCGCGACCAGGAAGTAATGCAGCGGGAAGCCAAGCGCGGGTATCAGAGTCGTCATCACGTCGGGCGCGATGGCGGTGAGCGTCACCGGGCCGAAGACGATAAGCGCCCAGAGAACGAATCCCGTCCAGACCACGCGGAGGTGGTCGCGCATAAACGGCGTACTCGGGTTCAGGAGGTTCACCTCCTGGTCGAGGTAGTCGGTGCTTCTGTGGCTCTGTGCGGCCTGTGTGACGGTTCCTCCGTCCGTCCGGGCGGAACCGTCGTCCACGGTATCGTGTGTGCCGTTGTCTTTCATGATTACGTGTGTCGTCTCGCGGTGTCTGATGTCGTTCGAAAAACGGTACCGTTCAGTCGCCCCGGACCTTGTTTTGGATGTCGTCGACGACGTCGGGGTTGCGCAGGGTGGAGGTGTCGCCGAGTTCCGGCGTGAAAATGACCCGTTCGGGGCGAGCGATGGGGCCGATGGCGTCCTCGACGCCCTCGACGATCCCCTGGCGGAGTCGGTCGTTTTCCTCGGAGCCGTCCTCGGTGATCGCGTAGGCGTAGACGGCCTCGCCTTTCACGTCGTGGTCGCCGCCGACGACGGCCGCTTCGGCGACGCCCTCGACGCCGACGATCGCCGACTCTATCTCCATCGTCCCGAGCCGATGCCCCGACACGTTCAACACGTCGTCGACCCGACCCAGCACCGTGATGTAGCCGTCCTCGTCGATCTTCGCGCCGTCCTCGGGGAAGTACACCCACTCGTCGGCCTCTCGGTCGGAGTACTCCGCCCAGTACTCGTCGATGAACCGCTCGTCGTTGTCGTACAGCGTCCGCAGCATCCCCGGCCACGGCTTCTGTACCGTGAGGTGGCCGGCCTGTCCGGGATCGACCTCGTTCTCGTCGGGACGGATCACCCGCGCGTCGACGCCGGGAAGGGGCGGGCCGGCGGAGCCGGGCTTCATCGTGTTGACGCCCGGCAGCGTCGTCACCATCATGCCGCCGGTTTCGGTCTGCCACCACGTGTCGACGACCGGGCAGTCCTCGTCGCCGATGTGCTTGTAGTACCACTTCCAGGCCCGCGGGTTGATCGGCTCCCCGACCGTCCCGAGCAGGCGGAGACTGGAGAGGTCATGGCTGTTCGGATACTGCTCGCCCCACTTCATGAACGCCCGGATCGCGGTGGGCGCGGTGTAGAAGATGTCGACGGCGTACTTCTCGACGAGTTCCCAGAGGCGGTCCTTCTCGGGGTAGTCCGGCGTCCCCTCGTACATCACCGTCGTCGTCCCCAGTGCGAGTGGGCCGTACACGATGTATGAGTGACCGGTCTCGATGTCCAGCACCGCCCGACTGGTCCAGCTAACGTACGAGAGGTAGCCGCCGGTGGTGTGTTTGACGCCTTTCGGTTCGCCGGTCGTCCCCGACGTGTACATCAGGAACAGCATGTCCTCCGCGTCCCGGGACACCGGGTCGACGCGCTCGCCCTGATACTCGGCGACGAGGTCATCGTAGTCGTGGGCGCTGTCGCCGAGGAAGTGGGTGAGTTCGTCGCCGAGGCGGTCGACGACGACGGTCTCGACGTCGTGGTCGACGCCCCGAAGCCCCTCGTCGGCCTTTTGCTTGTGGTTGAGGGCGTCGCCCCGACGGTAGTAGCCGTCGGCGGTAACCAGGTGTTCGGAGTCCGCGCTGTTCATCCGCGTCGCCAGCGCGTCCGCCGAGAAGCCCGCGAACACGACGCTGTGGGGCGCACCGATGCGCGCACATGCTAGCATGGCGACCGGAAGCTCCGGCACCATCGGCATGTACAGCGTCACCACGTCGTCCTCGCCGACGCCCAGATCCCCCAGCGCCGCCGCGAACTCGTTGACCTCGCGATAGAGGTCCTGATAGGTGTACGTGCGCGTCTCGCCCGGTTCCCCTTCCCACTGAATCGCCGCCTGGTTCTTCCGACCGTTCTCGACGTGGCGGTCGAGGCAGTTGTACGAGGCGTTCAGCGACCCGTTCGTGAACCACTCGTAGAAGGCCGCGTCGGAGTCGTCGAGCACCTGGTCGTACGCCTGGTCCCAGTCGAGGAGGTCGGCGGCCCGCTCCCAGCACTCCGGCCAGTTCTTCTCGAACTCCTCGTAGATACCCGGCTCCGAGACGTTCGCCTGCTCGACGAACGACTCCGGCGGCTCGAACGCCTCCTGCTCTTCGAGTCGCGCTTCGAGCTGTACGTCTTGAGACTCGTCATTGTCCGCCATACTACGCGCTTTCACAACAACCGTGTTAAACGTTCCTCAAGGAGTAAGCGAAACCGCAAGATAGCGCCGGGAAGCTAACCCGGTCCGTTCGCCGACGACGACCGGTCGTCAGGCGATGCTCGCGGTCTCCTGGTAGGAGCCGTAGCGCTTCTCGAAGACCTGCATGATCTCGCCCATCGTGGCGTAGGCCTTCACCGCGTCGACGATGGGCGGCATCACGTTGTCCCCGTTCTCGGCGGCCTCGTCGATGGCCGTCAGGGCGGCCTCGACCGCCTCGTCGTCGCGCTCTGCCTTGACCTGCTCCAGACGGTCGCGCTGCCGGCGCTGGACGTCCTCGTCGACCTTGAGGGTCTCCGGACGGGTGTCCTCCTCGATCTCGAACCGGTTGACGCCGACGACGACCTCCTCGCCGCGCTCGACGCGCTCCTGGTACTCGTAGGAGGCGTCCTGGATCTCCCGGTGGAAGTAGCCGTTCTCGATCCCGGTGAGGACGCCGTCGCGCATCGACCCCTCGCCCATCTCCCGGATCTCCTCGATGTACGCCATCGTCTTTCCCTCGACCTCGTCGGTGAGCGCCTCGACGGCGTAGCTACCGCCGAGCGGATCGACGATGTCGGCCGCGCCGCTTTCCTCGGAGATGATCTGCTGGGTGCGCAGGGCGACGCGGACGGCCTCCTCGCTGGGGAGCGCGAGCGCCTCGTCGAAGCTGTTGGTGTGGAGGCTCTGCGTGCCGCCCAACACCCCGGCGAGTGCCTGAATGGTGACCCGGACGATGTTGTTCATCGGCTGTTGGGCCGTCAGCGACTGGCCGGCGGTCTGTGTGTGGAACTTCAGTTGTTTCGACGCCTTGCTGTCGGCGTCGTACCACTCGTCCATGACCCGCGCGTAGATGCGCCGGGCGGCGCGAAACTTCGCCACCTCCTCGAAGATGGCGTTGTGCGAGTTGAAGAAAAACGAGAGCTGCGGGGCGAACTCATCGACATCGAGGCCGCGGTCGAGGCAGTCCTCGACGTACGCGAACCCGTCGGAGAGGGTAAAGGCGAGTTCCTGCGCGGCGGTCGACCCGGCCTCGCGGATGTGGTAGCCCGAAACGGAGATGGGCTTGAACGTCGGCGTCTCCTCGACGGCGAACTCGATGGTGTCGGTGACGATGTCGAGGCTCGGCTCCGGCGGGACGACCCACTCCTTCTGCGCGATGAACTCCTTCAGCATGTCGTTCTGGAGGGTTCCGCGCACCTCCTCGCGGGGGACGCCCTGCTGGTCTGCGAGCGCCACGTACATCGCGTAGATGATCGGCGCGCTCGGGTTGATAGTGAAGGAGGTCGACACCTCGCCGAGGTCGATGCCGTCGAACAGTATCTCCATGTCCCGCAGGGTGTCGACGGCGACGCCCTCCTTGCCGACCTCGCCGTCGGAGAGGGGGTCGTCGGAGTCCTTACCCATCAGGGTCGGCATGTCGAACGCCGTCGAGAGGCCCGTCTGGCCCTCCTCGGTGAGGTAGTGGAAGCGCTCGTTGGTCTCCTCCGCGGTGCCGAAGCCGGCGAACTGCCGCATCGTCCACGTCCGCCCGCGGTACATCGTCGGGTAGACGCCGCGGGTGAACGGCGGTTCGCCGGGGAACCCGAGGTCCTGCTCGTAGTCCGTCCCCGACACGTCCTCCGGGGTGTAGAGCCGGTCGACGTCGAGGTTCGACACCGTGGCGAAGCGCTCCTTCCGCTCGCCGAACCGGTCGAGTACGGGACCGAGCGTCTCCTCCTCCCACTCCTCCCTGGCTTCGCGGATGTCCGCGAGTTCGTCATCGTCGTACATGATCGTAAATATTGCCGGACCGCACATTAAGGATTCCGGGAGCGGAGAAACGCGGCAAGGGGTCGCCGACCGGCGGCCATCGCCGGCGTGTACGCGCCTACTGCAACCGTTCGGTCGTCTCGACCAGTGGGTGCCGCGCGTAGTCGACGACCTCGACGTCTTCCAGCGTCTCCAGCCCCTCGTTTCGCGCGGTGCGTTCCATCCCCAGTTCGACCCCCTCGTCGACGACGATGACGTATGCGTCCATCTCGTCGATGTCGAGGCGGTTGGCCGCGAGGACGCGGTGGTGGCCGTCGGCGAGCAGGAGTTTCCCGTCGTTGTCGATGACGACGAGCGGTTCCGCGAGGCCGCGCTCCAGTTCGTCCGCGTACACCCGCCCCTGCGTCGGCGTGAGGTCGTGAAGCGGGACCTCCCGCCGCTCCTCGCGGAGTTCGACGTCGTGGATGCTCTCTAAGGTCCGCCGGAGCTTTCCGACCTTCTCCGGGGTGGCGCGCTCTATCTGGCTCCGGATCACGTCCGCGTTGCTGATGATACCGACGAGGTTGCCGGCGTCGTCGACGACCGGAAGCTTCTGGATGCCGGAGCGCAGGATGACGCGGGCGGCGTCGGTCACCTTCATCTCGGGGTGGGCGACGATGAGGTCGTCGGTCATCAGCTTGAACAGCGGGTCGGCGTCGTCGGCCAGAAGCAGGTCCCGCGCGCTGACGAACCCCTCCACGCGGCGGCGGTCGGTGACGGGGAAGCCGGAGTGTTCCTCGCTCTCGGCGATCCGCTCGGACACCTCGCCGGCCGAGTCGTCCGGCGACACCGTCACCACGTCGCGGGTCATGTACTCCCGCACTCTGGGGGTCCCCCCGTCGCCATCGCTCATACCGGGGGAACGCCGCCTGCGAGCAAAAAGGTTCCCGGACTACGCTCCCGAGTCGCCCGGGGCGTCGGGGTCGGCGGCCGCGAAGGGGAACTCGAAGCTCCCCGTCTCGGTCGAGAACGACGCGGGGCGGTCGAGGCGCGTGTCCTGCACCGCGTCGAAGAACCGGTCGGTGACTACGTCCCGGACGACCCGGTCGAGGCGCTCGTCGCCCTCGACCTCGCCGATGACGCCGAGCGGTATCTGCGCTCCGGCCATGTCCGCGTGTCCGCCCGCGCTGCCGATCTGGTCGTAGGCCGACCGCAGCGTCTCGCCGAGGTCGAGGTCCGACCCTCGCGAGCGCGCGGAGAGGTAGATGACGCCGTCGGCGTGCCCGTACACGACGGTCGTGTGGATCCCGTCCATATCGAGCAACCTGTCGGCGGCCTGCGCCAGCGCGTCTCGGTCGCCTATCTCGCCGACGCACGAACAGAGCACGTCCTCGCGGACCTCCCGGTTCCGGACGGCGTTGCCGACCGTCTCCAGCGTGTCCGTGCTGACGCTGGGCGACTCGACACGCTCCAGTACGCCGGTGTCGACGTGTGGCAACAGCAGCGCCGCCGCGTCGAAGTCCGCGGCCGACACCTCCCGGCTGAAGTCCGCGGTGTCGATCCGGACCCCGTACAGCAGTGCCGTGGCCACCGTCCGGTCTATCTCCAGACCGAACTGGTCGAGATAGCCCGTCATGAGCGTGCTCGTCGCCCCCACGTCGCTCCGGAGGTCGACGAATCTCGCTTCCACCGGTGCCCGGGGCGGGTGGTGGTCGATCACCACGTCGGTCGGAGTGTCCTCCGGCAACTGGTCGTTGACGCCCGGACGCGAGTGGTCGACGAGCGCGAACCCGTCGAACGCGTTCAGGTCGTCGTCCGGGCCGAGCTGCCGGAGATCGAGGTCGAGCAGGTTCACCAGCGCGCGGTTCTCCTGGTGGCTGATGTCCCCGTAGTAGCAGGCGACCGCGTCCAGGCCGACGGTGTCGGCGATCCGGGACAGCGCGACCGCGCTGGCGATGGCGTCGGGGTCCGGGTTGTCGTGCATAATCACGGCCAGCGTCCCGTCGATACGGCGGAGCGTCCGGCGCAGGCGTCGGGCCTGAACCCCCTCCTCGCTCGCCACGAGGTCGGTCAGGTACGCCGCGGTCGCGGACCCGGGGTCGACGACCCTGTGGACCGCTTCGCCGAGCGCCGCCCGCTGGTCGTCGGTCGGTTCGACGCCGGTGTAGGCCATCCTGAAGGCGTCCGGGAACGCAGCGGCCGCTTGCCGCGCAAGACGGACGTTGCGCTCGGCGTCGTCGCCGGCGACCACCACCACGTCCACCGTCGTTGGCGCGGCCTCTCGCGCGATATCGGGATCCGCGGGGTCAGCGTGCTTGGCGCGGACGTTGTCGTTGCGGAGCGTCTCGACGCGGTCGCGGTCGCCGCAGATGACTTCGAGGTCGCCGTCGCGGCTGGCGATCTTCTCGATGAGTCGCTGGCCGACCGCCCCGCATCCCAGCACGAGCCGGGAAACCATACCCCCTACTCGCGTCCCCTACGGTTAAAACGTAGCGCTCTCGGCGGGAGAACGGAAAAAACGAAGCCGCGGTCGCCGGTCAGGGCAGCAACGCACCGGCCGCGCTGACCGCCGTCTCCGTGACGGGGCCGAACGCGGGCAGGAGCGCGACCGTCACGACGGCCGCGAACACGATGGCGGCGTAGATGCCGATCGGCTGTTCGGTGATGCCGACCTTCGCGACGTCGTCGCTCGGCTCCTCGATCCACAGCGCCTTGACGACCCGCGAGTAGTAGTACAGCGACAGCGCGCTGTTGACGGCACCGACGGCGGCCAGCCACCAGAAGCCGGCGTTGACCGCGCCCATGAACAGGATGTACTTGCTCGCGAAGCCGCCGAACGGCGGGAGACCCGCGAGGCTGAGCATGAACACCGTCATCGCCAGCGAGGCGACCGGGGCTCGCGACGCGAGGCCGTAGTAGTCCTCGAACGTGCGGCCGACGTCCCAGTACTCCGCCAGCGCGATGAACAGGAACGCGCCGGTGTTCATGAAGCCGTAGACGAGCAGGTGCATCATCCCCGCGCCGAGCACGAGGTCGCTGTTCGGCCCCGAGATGGCCGCCAGCCCGATGAGCGCGTAGCCCGCGTGGCCGACCGACGAGTACGCGAGCATGCGCTTGACCTCGTTCTGCGTCGCCGCGGCGAAGTTACCGAGCGTCATCGTCACGACCGCGAGGATCTGGACCGCGAACACCCAGTCGACGCCCAGGTCCAGGAACTGCTCGACCGGGAACGCGACGGTGAACACGCGGAAGGCGACGACGAACCCCGCGGCCTTCGACGCCGACGAGAGGAACCCGCTGATGGGCGCGGGCGCGCCCTCGTAGGCCTCGGGGGCCCAGAAGTGGAACGGGACGGACGCCGTCTTGAACGCGAAGCCGCCGAGCACCATCAGGACGCCCAGACCGAGGACGCCGACGAGTTCGGTGCCCGCGGCCGCCTCGGCGACGGCCGCCAGCCGGAGCGAGCCGGTGACGGCGTACACCAGGCTGATGCCGTAGACGAGCACGGCCGAGGAGAGCGCGCCGATGAGGAAGTACTTCAGACCGGCCTCGACGCTCCCGCGGTTGTCCTTGAGGTACGCGACGAGCGCGTACGACGAGAGGCTGAGCAGCTCGAAGCTGACGAACACGGTCGCCAGGCTCGCGGAGCTCGCCATCGTCGCCATGCCCGTCGCGGCCAGCATGATCAGCGAGTAGTACTCGGCCTGATAGGCGTGGCCGCGCAGGTAGTCGTAGCTCGCGACCGTCACCATCGTCGTCACGCTCGCGAAGATGAACGTGAACAGCAGGCTCGTCTGGTCGACGACCAGTTGGCCGCCGAACAGCGAGATGACGCCGCGTCCGTCGGGGTCACCGACGCCGGCGACGAGGAACCAGCCGGTGACCGCGAGCGAGAGCAGCGCACCGGTCGTCGCCGTGCCGGCGAGCGCGGGGCGGTTCGACGAGTCGGGATCGATGCTGTCGACGAGAAGCAGGACGAGCGAGGTCGCCGCCAGGATCACCGCGGGGGCGAGCCCTGCCCACTCCGGGAGTTCGTACAGAGCCATCAGTAACCACCTCCGAGGTCCGCTTCGACGAGGGGCATCTGGTTGACGGCGTCACGGATCATGTCGAAGAAGAGGTCGGGTGCGACGCCGAGCGCGATGACGAGCAGCAGCAGGGCGAAAAGCGGTGCCACGTCGTGCAGCGGCGCGGGGCCGACCTCGTAGTCCGTGTCGAGGCGGAACGGCCCGAACAGCGTCCGCTGCATCGCGAACAGCAGGTACCCCGCCACGATGACGATGCCGAACATCGCCACCGCGGTGAACACCGGCGCGCCCGAGAGCGTCCCCGAGCGGAACGCACCGAGGAACACGAAGAACTCGGCGGCGAACCCGGACATCAGCGGCAGGCCCATGTAGCCGAACGCGCCGCCGATGAGGATGCCGACCGTGACCGGCATCCGGTCCGCCAGACCGGACATGTCGGTCACCATCCGGGTGTGTGTCGTGTTGTAGATGACGCCGACGGCCATGAACATCAGGCCGGAGATGAGGCCGTGGGAGATCATCTGGAACGTCGCGCCGCCGACCCCGTAGGTCGTGTACGCGACGAGACCGAGTATCACGTACCCCATCGACGAGACCGAGGAGTACGCGACGATGCGTTTGAGGTCCTGCTGGGCCAGCGCCAGCAAGGCACCGTAGATGACGCTCACCACGGCGAAGACGGCGATTACCTCCGCGTACTGCGTGGCGACGTCGGCGAGCATCGTGAAGTTGAACCGCAGCAGCGCGTACGTCCCCATCTTCAGGAGGACGCCGGCCAGCAGCACCGACACCGGGGTCGGCGCTTCGACGTGGGCGTCGGGCAGCCACGTGTGGAACGGGACGACGGGCACCTTCACCGCGAACCCGGCGAACATCGCGACGAACGCGCCCGTTTTCAGCGCGCTCACGCTGGTCCAGCCGGGGGCCTGTAGCCGGTCGTTCGCCAGCGCCTGCGCGACCGTCGGCAGGTCGAACGTCTCGATGGGCAGGTTGAACACCAGCGCGACGAAGCCGATGAACATCGCCAGCGAGGCGACGTTCGTGTAGACGAACACCTTGATCGCCGCGTACTTCCGGCGCGGGCCGCCCCAGATGCCGATGAGCAGGTACAGCGGGACGAGGACGGCCTCCCAGAAGACGAACCAGACGAAGAAATCGAGCGCCGCGAAGACGCCCAGCAGGCCCGCCTCCATGAACAGCACCAGCCCGTAGAACTGGGACTGGCGCTCGTCGATGGGCGTCCACGCCGACGCGATGGCGAGGGTGGTCAGTACCGTCGTCAGGACGACCAGCGGCATGCTGATGCCGTCCAGACCGGTGTGCCAGTTGAGCGAGTACGCGCCGAGCGTGATCCACTCGGCGGACTGCTCGAAGGCGAGTTCGCCGCCCATCAGGGCGTTACCGCTTCCGTCGAACTGACTGTACATCACGAGGCCCCCGACGAACGGGAGCGCGCTGATCCCGAACGCCAGTTCGCCGGCCCACCGGTTCGGCGCGGCGAAGGTGACGAGCGAGCCGACGAACGTGACGGCGATGAGTGTCTCTATCAACATTCAGAACCACCCTCCGTAGAGGCCGACGACGACGAGCAGGGCGACGAGCCCGAACGTAAGCAGGGCGGCGTAGTTCGTGACCACGCCTGTCTGGACCTGCTTCAGGCGGCTCCCGGAGTCCAGGCTCACGCGACTGATGCCGTTGACCGCGCCGTCGACGACCGTCCGGTCGAACTTGTTGGCGGCGCGGGCGACCGGCAGGGTCAGCCCCTCGGCGATCCAGACCTGATACTCGTCCTGGTAGTAGTTGCGTTTCAGCAGCGTCCGGATGTTGCCGAGCTTCTCGGTGTGCGGTTCCGGATCCGGAACGTTGTACAGCATGTGCGCGAGGCCGGCTCCGGCGAGCGCGAGGCCGAGCGAGAGCGCGCCGGGGAGGTACGGACCGATGTCCGCCGCCTCGAAGCCCGCGGCGTCATGAACCAGTTCCTCGTAGTGGTGGACCGAGGTGACCGTCTCCTCGGGGCCGTCGAGCCATTGGTGGAGGAACTCGATGTCCATGTTCAGGAGGTCGGCGACCGGGACCATGTTGACGAAGCCGATGAACGTCGCCAGCAGTCCGAGCACGACCAGCGGCACCTTGACCGACCAGCCGACCGGGTGCGGGTCACGCGCCGTATCGGAGCGGGGGTCGCCGTGGAACGTCAGGAACACCATCCGGAAGGTGTAGAACCCGGTGAAAAAGACCGCGACCAGTCCCATCGCGTACGCGCCGAGCAGCAGCGGCTGGTTACCGAGACCGTAGTGCAGCGCCTCGAACAGGATCTCGTCCTTGCTCCAGAAGCCCGAAAACGGGATGATGCCGGCGAGCGCCAGCGACCCCGCGAGGAACGTGTAGTAGGTGGCGGGCGCTTTGTCCTTCAGACCGCCCATCTCCCACATGTCCTGTTCGTGGTGCATCAGCACGATGACCGACCCCGACCCGAGGAACAGCAGCGCCTTGAAGAAGGCGTGGTTCATCAGGTGGAAGGAGCCGGCGACGAAGCCGCCCGCGCCGAGCCCGAGCATCATGTAGCCGTACTGCGAGATGGTCGAGTACGCGAGCACGCGCTTGATGTCGTCTTTGATGACGCCCATCGTCGCCGCGAACAGGGCGGTAAAGCCGCCGACGAACGCGATGAACGTGAGCACCGTCGGGCTGAGCGCGTAGAAGCCGTACATCCGGGCGACGAGGTAGACGCCGGCCGCGACCATCGTCGCCGCGTGGATGAGCGCGGAGACGGTCGTCGGACCCTCCATCGCGTCGGGGAGCCACGTGTGCAGCGGGTACTGCGCGGACTTGCCGATGACGCCGCCCAGCACGAGCATGCCGAGGAGCGTGACCCAGGCCTGCTCGCCGAGACCGAGGAACGTCGTCATCGCTTCGGTCTCACCGTCGACGAGTGCGTGTTCGGCGAGCACCGGGAACGACTCCTGTCCGGCGAACTGCGCCGTGCCGAACGTCGCGATGACGCCGATGACGCCGATGAGAAAGAAGTAGTCACCGAAGCGGGTGACCAGGAACGCCTTCTTGGCCGCGCTCGCCGCGCTCTCGGTGCGGAACCAGAACCCGATGAGCAGGTACGAGCAGAGCCCGACCAGCTCGAAGAACATGAACGCCATCAGCAGGTTGCTGGCGTAGACGAACGCCAGCATGCTGAAGGTGAACAGGCCGAGTTCGGCGTAGTACCGCGGGAGGCCCGTCTCGCCCTCGTCGTTCATGTACCCGAGGCTGAACACGTGCACCAGGAACGCGACCAGACTGACGATGATGAGCATCATCGCCGACAGCGGGTCGATGAGGATGCCGAACGAGAGGCTGAGTTCCTCGGCGGCGACCCACGTGAACAGATCCGGTTCGTTGTACACCTCGCCGCCACTGACGGTGACGAACGCCCACACCGACAGCAGCAGCGACCCGCCCGTCGCGGCGATACCGGCGAACGCCCCCTTCTTGGGCATGTAGCTGCCCACGGAGAGCGCGATCAGGAACGATACGAACGGAAGCAACGCGACCGCGGGCGCGTATTCGAACATGTAGTTACCACCTCATCGTTGCCGCTTTGGTTACGTCCACGTCCTGGAAGTTGCGGTAGAGGACGAGGATGATACCGATACCGACGGCGACCTCCGCGGCGGCCAGCGCCATCGTGAACAGGCTGAACACCTGCCCCGTGAGGTTACCGTGCTGGAACGAGAACGCGATGAAGTTGATGTTGGCCGCGTTGAGCATCAACTCGACGGACATCAGGAACATCAGCGCGTTCCGCCGGGTGAGGATGCCGAACAGGCCGATGCAAAACACCGCGGCCGACAGCAGGAGGTAGTACTCGACGGGCGGGGCCATCAGAACTCACCCCCCGGCTGTCCCCCCTCGGGTGCCGTATCCTCGTCGTCGGCCTCCGAACGAAGCGGGTTGACGACCTCGCCGTCCTCTTCGCGCTTGGCGAGCATGATGGAGCCCTCGAGCGCGGCGTCGAGCGCGACACCGATAACGATGAGCGCGACGAGGAACCCCTCACCGGGGACCGTCTGGAGCTCCGCCAGATTGAACATCGCCAGCCCGATGTTCTCGGTGATGCTCTCGCCGGCCGGGAACCCCGCCGCGTCGCCGAACGACGCGGTCAGGAAGACGTAGGCGAAGACGGCGAACAGCGCGACCGCCCCCAGGCCGGGCAGTAGCCCCCGTCCCAGCCGTACTATCGGTCCGTCGCTCATGTCTCGGCCACCTCCCGCGGCTGTTGTTCGCGCGTGAGCATCACGGCGAACGTGATCAGGATGAGGACCCCGCCCACGTAGACGAGGACCTGCATCGCTGCCAGGAACTCCGCTTGCAGCATCACGTAGTGCACCGCGACGCTGAGCAGCGCGACGCCGAGCAGTAGTGCGGAGTGCCACACGTCCCGCATCAGCACGACGCCGAGACTGCTCGCCACCGTGACAGCGGCGAACAGCGCGAACGCGATGGTCTCGTGTAGTGCCATTGCTATACCCTCTCGGCGGATGCCCTTTCAAGATTTCGAGACGGCCACGACGGGCCAGAACCGATAGCCGGGATTCTCAGGATTTCTAGCCTGAGTTTTCGATTCTTGTTATCTAGTGACGTTCGTCCCGGAGTGATCGCGCGCTGGCCGCGAACGCGCCGGGAGAGGTGACCGGCGGCGCTCGGGCCGTCGAAGCCGGTCTCGCTATCGCGGTCGCCGACGGCGAGCAGCGGTCTCCCCGCGGGCCGAAACGTTCCCCCGGGGCCGATAGTCGGCGTTTCGCACCCGGAGAGGCGAAAAACGAGCTGGAAAAGCGGTCCTCACTCCGGTCGGTTCCGTGCACGACGGCGGCGATACCGCCGCGGATACCGCCGGCGGTTACTGGTAGTCGAGTTCGCCGTCGCCCTCGTCGATCCACGCGCCGCGGTCCGGTTCGCGGGATTCGAGCGGGTCGATGTCCTTGTACCACGGGACGTTTTTCAGCTGTTCCTTGTTGTACACCAGGTCGTCCTTGGTGTCGCCGGTGAACTCGAAGTTCTGCGTGAGCAGGATGGCGTCGACCGGGCAGACCTCCTCGCACAGCCGACAGTAGATGCACTGCCCGATGTGGAGGTTGTACTGCTCGGCGTTTCGCTGCTCGTCGGTGACGATCTGGATGGTGTCGTTCGGACAGACGTTCTCGCACTGCCGGCACCAGATGCACCGCTCCTGGCTGAACTTGTGTACCCCGCGGAAGCGCGGACTGACCTCCGGCGCGGTCTCGGGGTACTCGACGGTGAACGTGTTCCCGTCGAGCGCGTGTTTCATCGTCGTCGCCATGGATTTGAGGAGTCCGATCATACTATCACCCCCACGATGATGGCCGTGAGCACCAGGTTCGCGAAGCTGAGTACGAGCATCCCTTTCCAGCCGATCTGGATAAGCTGATCGATGCGGACGCGCGGGATGGCCGAGCGGAACCACTGCGTCAGCAGGAAGACGGCCCAGATCTTGATGATGAACCAGACCAGCCCCGGCAGGACGGGACCCGCGGGACCGCCGAGGAACACCGTCGCGATGATGGCCCCGCCGAGGAAGATGTGCAGGAACTCACCGAGATAGAACAGGACGAAGTAGACGCTGGAGTACTCCGTCTGGTAGCCGGCGACGATCTCCGTCGGCGCTTCCGGCGTGTCGAACGGGTTCCGGCCGACCTCCGCGAGGTTCGCGACGACGAACAGCACGAACGCGAACGGGTTGACGAACGCGAACCACGACGGGATCGACAGTCCGGCGACCGTCAGCAGCGGTTCGGCCTGTGTCTGAACGATCGTCGACATCCGGAGCGACCCGGTGAAGATGACCACCGACGCCGCCGTGATGACCAGCGGGATCTCGTAAGCGATGTTCTGCGCGATGGCGCGCAGACCGCCGAGCAGCGAGTACTTGTTCGCGGACGCGTACCCGCCCATCGCCAGACCGATGCTCGCGATGCCGGCGACGGCGAACACGTACGCGAGGCCGACTTCGGGGTCCGCGAGGTGGACGCCGTTGCCCATCGGAATGACGGCAAAGCCCAGAAGCGCCGACGAGGCGACGACGATCGGCGCGAGGTCGAACGCCGGACGGTCGGCGTTCTCCGGGATGATCAGCTCCTTCGACAGCAGGCGGACCGCGTCGGCCACGATGATGAACAGGCCGAACGGGCCGATGCGGTTGACGGCGATGCGGTCCGTGAACGCGGCGGTGATCTTCCGCTTCGCCCACGGCCCCGCGACGCCGGTCATCGCCAGCATCAGGTTGCCGACGAGAAAGGCCGCGAGGAAGGTCGCGAGCAGGTCGCCGGCCATCCCGAACTGGTCGAGTCCGAGCAGGCCGGCGACGCGCTCCGGCAGCAGCGTCTTCTGCTGGGCGATCATCAGCGGTCCACCTCCCCGAGGATGATGTCGAGGCTACCGAGCGAGGCGATCATGTCGGCGATGTACTCGCCGTTCGCCATCTCCGGCAGCACCGAGAGGTTGTGGAAGCAGGGGCTCCGGATCTTGAACCGGGCGGGCTCGTCCGTGCCGTCGCTCCGGATGTAGATCCCGAGTTCGCCCTTCGCGGCTTCGACCGACCGGTAGATCTCCGTGTCCGGGTCGGGCTTGAGCGTCCGCGGGACGTTGCTCTGGATGTCGCGCTCCTCCTCCGGCCAGTCCTCGAGCAGGTCGACGCACTGCTCGATGACCTTCGCGGACTGCTCGACCTCCTGCATCCGGACGAGGACGCGGCTGTAGTTGTCACAGCCGTCCTCGGTGATGACGTCCCAGTCGAGCTCGTCGTAGTAGCCGTACGGGTCGTCGCGGCGCAGGTCGTAGTCGATGCCGGAGCCGCGGGCGACCGGTCCGGTCGCGCTGTACTGCTTGGCGACCTCGGGTTCGAGGATCCCGGTGTCGATACAGCGCGACTGGAAGATCTCGTTGCCCGTCAGCAGGTCGTGGTACTCCTCCAGCGCCTCCGGCAGGTCGTCGAGGAAGTCCCGCGTCTTCCCGAAGAACTCCTCGCGGGGCTCGGGCAGGTCCCAGGCGACGCCGCCGAGACGGAAGTAGTTGAACATCATGCGCTGGCCGGTCAGGTCCTCCAGGACCGCCTGTACCTTCTCCCGGTCGCGCATGGCGTACATGAAGATGGCGGTGAAGTCGCCGTACACGTCGAGCGCGAACGTCCCGACCGCGAGCATGTGACCCGCGATGCGGCAGAGTTCAGCGCCCATCGTCCGGATGACCTGCGCGTACTCCGGCACGTCGAGGTCCGCGAGGTCCTCCGCGGCGCGCGCGTACGCCCACTCGTTGAGCAGGCCGGCCGAGGAGTAGTCCCAGCGGTCGGGGTACGGCATGATCTGGTGGCGGTACGTCCCCTGCTGGGCCATCTGCTCCTCGCAGCGGTGGAGGTAGCCGATGTCGGGTTCGACGTCCGCCACCGTCTCGCCGTCGAGCGTCGTTTCGAGGTGGAGGACGCCGTGGGTCGCCGGGTGGTGCGGCCCGATGTTGACGAACATCGTGTCGGACTCGGCGTCCTTGTGGTCCTGCTTGAGCGGGTTGGCGTGCTGTTTGAACGAGACGACCTGTGGCTTGTTCTGGTCGTAGTCTTTCCCCAGCGGATGCCCCTTCCAGGTCTCGGGAAGGAGGATGCGACGGAGGTCCGGGTGGTCGTCGTAGTCGATGCCGACGAGGTCGTACGCCTCGCGCTCGTGCCAGTCGGCCGTGCGGTAGACGGGTTCGGCCGACTGACTGACGGGGTCGTCCTTCGTCGTCGGGACGACGACGCTGACCTCCTGTGTCGGGTCGTCGAACTTCTTGAGGTGATAGATAGACTCGTAACGGTCCTCGTACTCCTGCGCCGTCACGAGAGAGAGGTGGTCGAAGCCGGCGTCGTCTCGGAGGGCGAACAGCGCGTCCTGCACCTCGTCGGGACGGACGACGAAGCCCTCCGCGTTCACGTGCGACTCGCGGTCGATCGCCGTGTCGCCGAGGCGGTCCTCGAGCGCGTCGTAGTCGACGCCGCCCTCGGCGATTTCGAGTTCTTCTTTCTGCGTGCTCATGGCGAATCAGTCCAGTTGTAGCGCATGACGAGCGTCTCCTCGTCGATCTCCTTCGCGAGCTCGTCGACGATCTCGTCCTGGTCGAGGTCGGCGAAGCGTTCGAGCTCGTACGGCTTGACCGTCACCGGCGCGGACTCGCCGTTGGCGACGCGCTCCTGTAGCTTGGCGACGCCGTAGACGAGCGCCTCGGGGCGGGGCGGACAGCCGGGGACGTGGATATCGACCGGGATGACCTCCTCCGCGCCCTTGATGACGTTGTACCCCTCCTGGAACGGGCCGCCGGAGACGGTACACGAGCCCATGCCGACGACGAACTTCGGCTCGGGCATCTGGTCGTAGACGCGCTTCATCCGGGGGGCGAACTTCGAGACGATGGTCCCCGGAACGATCATCACGTCGGCCTGTCGCGGCGACGCGCGGGGGACGCCCGACCCGAACCGGTCGAGGTCGTGCTTGACCGCGTAGGTGTGCATCATCTCGATGCTGCAGCACGCGATGCCGAACTGCAGCATGAACATCGACGAGCCCCGGACCCAGTTCATGAACTTGTCGAACTTCGTGAGGATGAACGGCGTGGAGCCGAACGCCTCCCGAAGCCGCGAGTTGAAGCGGTTGTCGACGCCCTCGCCCATGCGGGACTCCCGCGTCTTGTTCTGCGGCGCTTTGCTACCGACGATCGACTCCCGCGGGTTATCGCTGCTCATTGGTTACACTCCGTGTTTGCTGGGGACTCCGTGCCCACTCGACTGCGCCGTTGCGCCACGCCCACGCGAGCGCCACGACGAGGATACCGACGAACACCAGCATCGGCACGAGGACCTCCGTCAGGGTGGCCCCGCCTTCGAGCGCGTTCCGGTACATGACCGTCCACGGGAAGATGAGGACGGTCTCGATGTCGAAGACGACGAACAGCAGAGCGACCATGTAGTACTGGATGTTGAACCGGATCCGCGTCGTCCCCGTCGGGATCTCGCCGCTCTCGTAGGTGGCGCGTTTACTGTCTTCCGGGACGCTCGGCCGGAGGAGACTCGACACCGCCATCATTCCGAGCGGAATGAGTAGTCCCACCAGACCCAGCGCGCCGACTGCTATCCACTGGTTCATTCTCCGTAACGTCCTGAGGTTAGAAACGCACCCATATAAGGGTTGATTCTTGCGTTTTTGTGACCCTTCGCGCCCATCGCGGCGTCCACGCCGCCGACCGGTAGCTCGGATCGTTGCGTGCCGTCACCGGGCGGCGATTCGAGCGTCAGCCGTCCCGCTCGCGGAACCCGGGCGTGCCGAGTTCGTGCAGGTCACGCGACACCTCGCCGACGGACCGCTGGAGGCCGTCGTGGTACTCGACGAGTCGTTCGCGGAGTTCGTCGTGTTCGCGGGCGAGCATCTGCGCGGCCGACAGCGCCGCGTTGAACGACTTGCCCGCGTCGACCGCGACGAGCGGCGCGCCGGTCGGCATCCCGATGACGGAGTCGACGGACTTCTCCTGAACGGGGACGCCGACGACCGGCACGGGGTAGGCGATGGAGGCGGTCATGTTCGGCAGGTCGGCGGACTTCCCGCCCGCGCCGGCGACGACGACGTCGATCCCGCGAGCCTCCGCGGTCTCGGCGTAGGCGTACATCAGCTCCGGCGTCCGGTGGGCCGAGGTGACGTACGTCTCGAACGTGAACCGCGACTCGGGCGGGTCGTCGTAGTCGGTCAGCTCCTCGAAGCCGAGTCCGGTCAGCGCGTCGTACGCGCCGGGGTCGTCCTCGGTGCCCATCATCACGTCGAGGTCCGAGTCGCTCCCCATCACGATGCCCACGTCGGGCGCGTCGGCGGGGTCGCGGTCGCGGTCGGCCTCGGCTTCGAGTGATGCGATCAGGTCGGAGACGGCGTCTGCCTGTGTCATGGTCGTGGTCGCGTGGTCGTCTCGGAAGCGCCGCGCCGGCCGTCAGGGGTCGAACGTCAGCCCGTCGCGGACGCCGCGGGCCTTCTCGAGCAGTTCGTCGGGGTCGCCGCCGTCCTCGACGGCGGTCACGTGGCCCATCTTCCGGAGCGGGTACACCTCGCGCTTGCCGTACCAGTGAAAGCCGACGGCGGGGGTTCCGAGCGCCTCGTCGACGCCGTGGAGTTCGGCCGCCCGACGCTCGTCCACGTCCTCGGAATCCGAAGGATCCCGACGTGCTCGCGGGTCGTTCGCTTCGCGAACGTCCCCGAGGACGTTCGCCATCGCCGTCGTCGCGCGCAGGTCGGTCGCCCCGAGGGGACGGCCCGTCACGGCGCGGACGTGCTGCTCGAACTGCGAGGTGAGCGCCCCCTCAATGGTCCAGTGACCGGAGTTGTGCGGGCGCGGCGCGATCTCGTTGACGAGGACCTCGCCCCCGCTCGTCTCGAACAGCTCGGTCCCGTACACGCCGCGGCCGTCGAGGAGCTCCAGCACGTCGCGGGCGACCGACTCGGCGCGCTCGCGCACGGCGTCGCTCGTCCGGGCCGGGACGACCGTCTCGCGGAGGACCTCCTCTACGTGGACGTTCTCGCCGACGGGGAACGTCGCGACCCCGTCCTCGCCCTTGACGCCGACCACGGACACCTCGCGCTCGAAGTCGACGAGTTCCTCGACCATCGCACCGCCCTCGCCGGCACCGACGGTGTCGAACACGGCCTCGGCCTCGTCCGGCCCCTCGACCGGCGCGTTACCGCGGCCGTCGTAGCCGCCGGTGCGGGCCTTCACCATCGCCGGCGAGCCGAGGTCGTCGAGCGCGTCCCGCACGTCGTCGGCGTCGTCCGCCCGCCGGAACGCTGGCACCGGGACCCCGGCCTCGGCCAGTTCGCGCTTCTGGACGAGCTTGTCCTGGATCGTCCGTAGGGTGTCGGGCGAGGGGTGGACGGGAACGCCCGCGGCCTCGCCGACCTCCGCCAGCAGGCCGGGGTCGGCCAGTTCGATCTCGAAGGTGAGGTAGTCCGCGCGGTCGGCCAGTTCGCGCGCCGCTTCGGGGTCGTCGAAGTCGCCGACGATCTGGTCGCGGGCGACGGGCGATGCGGGGCAGTCCGGAGTCGGGTCGAGGACGACGAGTTCGACGCCGAGCGGCGCGGCGGCCTCGGCCATCATCCGGCCGAGTTGGCCCCCACCGACCACGCCGAGCGTCGGACCTGGCGTCGAGAGCGGCGAAGTCATCCTGTGAGCGGCCGTTTCGCCCGCCGTCGCTTAAGCGTTGCCACATCGGTTCTGCCGCGCGTTCGGCGGCCGCCCGGCGGGACCCTACGCCGTCCCGGCCCGTCGTCGCCGGACCGGTCGTCACGCTTCGCCGTCCATGGCCTCGGCGTCCACGTAGACCACGATCTCGGTCCCCGGCGCGGTGAGTTCGTGCGTCCGGGACTCGTACCCCTCCGTGACGGCGTCGATGTCGCCCCGGTGGCCGGCCCGAGCGACGATCACGGGCGGGGACTCCGCCCCTATCGTCCGGTTGAGCGCGGACCGGTTGTCGACGCTCGCCACGTCGGCGTCGTGGGCCTCGAAGTACCACGGGAGCGGGAGCCGGTCGTACCAGTTCGAGTTGGCCTCGACGAGGACCCCGTTCTCGTCGGTGACGTTCTCGACGGGCAGGGAGGCGGCGCGGCTCTCGTTGTCGACGTGGACGAACTCGCCGTAGTACAGCACGTCGAGCCCCTCGTTCGCCTCGGCCGCCGCGCCCGCGTCGGCGAGCGTTCCCTGCATCTCGCCGGCGGGCTGGCCGTACTGGACCATCGGGTTGTTCGGCGACTGCGGCGCGACGTGGGCGTAGTGGATCCCCCCGCCGGCGACGCCGACGACGACGGCGATCAGGAGGAACCCGGTGAGCGCCGCACTCACCGGGTCGTCGTCCGCGATGGCTTCAGCGCCCCACCGATAGACCAGCGCGAGGCCGACCGCGGCCGGGATAGCGAGCGGGACGACGACGTGGACCGTCGTCCAGGCCGCTTTCGTCGCGCTGACGATGGGGTAGAAGACCACGCTCGCACCGCCCCAGTAGGCGGCGAGCGCGACGAGGTCACGGGGGCCGTCCTCGGCGTAGCGGTCCGCGAGAAAGCCGACGACGGCGAGGCCGACCAGCGGGCCTGCCGCGACGAACAGGGTCTCGACGTAGTACACCAGCCACGAGACGTATGGGTGGCTCAACTGGACGCCGCTGGTCCAGAACCCGACCTTCTCCCACGTCCCGACGAGCGCCGCGTCGAGGACGCCCGGCAGGAGCGTCGGGTCGCCGAGGGCGTTCCCGAGCGTCGGTTCGCCGGGGGCGTCGCCCCGCGGCGCGTAGAAAAGCACCAGCACGGCGACCACCTCGACGAGCGCCAGCGCGACCGGCCCCGCCCAGTAGCGCAGTTCGTCCGCGTGGCGTCCGCCCCTCTCGCGGAGGGACCCGACCCAGTCGGTCCGCTCCTCGCCGTGCGGCGCGGCCACGGACTCCCCGCCGCCATCGGTCGATGCGTCCGCGGCGTCGCCCGGCTCTTCGGCGGCCGTTGCCTCGTCGCCGTCGGCGGCCGGCCCGACCGTTTCCCGGTCCTCCGGCCGCGCGTCCGGGGCGCGGGTCCCGTCAGTGGTGCGGAGGATCCGGTGGTCGGCGAGGAGCAGACCGGCACCGGCCCACGCGAGCGGATACAGCAGGGCGTTCTCCTTCGTCGTCAGCCCGAGCGCCAGCGCCGCGGCTCCGGCGTAGAGATGCGGCGGCGACCGAAGGTCGTAGGCTCGGACGAGGAAGCCGAGCGCGAACAGCAGGAACGCTGCGACGAGCACGTCGTTTCGCACGAACCGGGAGTAGTACAGCAGGATCGGGTTCAGCGCCAGGAAGAAGCACAGCGCGACGGTCTCGTCGTCGGCCAGTCGCCCCCGAAAGAGCAGGGCAGCGAGCGGGAGCAGCCCCCCGACCAGCGCGACGACCAGGCGGGCGGCGAAGTCGGAGGGGCCGACGAGTCCGAACAGCGCCTCGTTCACGTGAAAGGGCGGGCGGCGAGCGCGAGGGCGGCGAGGACGACGACCGCCCGCACCGTCCGGTCCCCGAGGCGGTCGCGGACGGTGGCGGGACCGTCGGTCGTCCCGCTCGCTGGTCCGTCTGTCATCGTCACTGTGAGCGTAGCCCGGGGTTGAAACTCTTTATATCGCGGGGCGCGGCGGCGAGGGAGCGCCGGCCGGCGCGGCCGCTCCGGCCGACCCCTCGGCGGTACGCCGCCGGACCCCGCCCCGTCCGCGTCCCCGGCCATTTTCGGCCGGAACGGCAGGCCTTATGGTGGCCGTCGCGGAATCGGGGAGTATGGTAACGCTCGGACTGGTGGTCGCGGAGTTCAACGCCCCGATCACCGAGCAGATGGCGGAGTCGGCCCGCGAGGCGGCCGACGAACTGGACGCGGCGGTCGGCGAGACCCTCCGGGTCCCCGGCGCGTACGACACGCCGCTGGCCGCCGACCGACTGGCGCGCAGGGACGGCGTCGACGCGGTGGCGGTCGTCGGGACGATAATCACCGGCGACACGGACCACGACCAGAAGATAGCCGAGGCGGCCTACGGCCGGCTCACGGACGTGAGCCTCGACCGCGACACCCCGGTCGCCCTCGGCATCTCCGGCCCCGGCATGACTCCCGACGAGGCCCGAGCGCGTACCGACAACGGCGCGAAGGCGGTCGAGAGCGCCGTCCAACTCGCCGAGGAACTCTGATATGACCATGGACTTCGCGGACCGCGTCGAACGAGTCGAACCGAGCGCGACGCTCGCGATCAGCAACAAGGCCTCCGCGCTGGCGGCCGACGGCGTCGACGTCGTCGACCTGAGCGTCGGCGAACCGGACTTCGACACGCCCGAGAACGTCGTCGAGGCCGGCAAGGAGGCGATGGACGCCGGCCACACCGGCTACACCACGTCGAACGGCATCCCCGAACTCCGGGACGCCATCGCCGAGTACCTGCAAGAGGACTGCGGCCTCCACTACGAGCGCGAGAACCTCATCGTCACGCCCGGCGGGAAGCAGGCGCTGTTCGAGACGTTCCAGTCGCTGGTCGACGGCGTCGACGGGCGGAGCCGGTCAGCCAGCGGGACGTCGTCCCGCTCCGGCGACGAGGTCGTCCTGCTCGACCCCGCGTGGGTGTCCTACGAGGCGATGGTGAAGCTGTCGAACGGGAGCGTCTCCCGCGTCGACACCGCGCAGCACGACTTCCGGCTGGAACCGGCCCTCGACGACCTCGAAGCGACCGTCTCCGACGAGACGGAACTGCTCGTCGTCAACTCGCCGGGCAACCCCCACGGCGCGGTGTACTCCGCGGCCGCGCTGGAGGGCGTCCGCGACCTCGCCGTCGAACACGACGTGACCGTCATCTCCGACGAGATATACCGAGAGATCACCTACGGCGTCGACCCGGTCAGCCTCGGCACGCTCGACGGGATGGCCGAGCGCACGGTCACGATCAACGGCTTCTCCAAGGCCTACTCGATGACCGGGTGGCGGCTCGGTTACGTCGCCGCGCCCGAGGAACTGATCGACCAGGCCGGCAAGCTACACTCGCACTCGGTCTCCTGCGCCGTCAACTTCGTCCAGCACGCCGGCGTCGAGGCCATCCGCAACACCGACGACGCCGTCGCCGAGATGGCCGAGGCGTTCGAGGAGCGCCGCGACATGCTCGTCGACCTGCTCGCCGACCACGGCGTCGACGTGGCCGTCCCCGACGGCGCGTTCTACATGATGCTGCCGGTCGACGAGGACTGCGCTGCTCTGGAAGAGCAGCGGATCGGAGACGGTGACACCGTCGACACCGCCTGGTGCGAGGGCGCTATCGAGGACGCCCACGTCGCGACGGTGCCCGGGTCCGCCTTCGGCACGCCGAGTTACGCCCGCATCTCGTACGCGAACAGCAAGGAGCGCCTCCGCGAGGCCGTCGACCGCCTCGTCGAGGAAGGCTACCTGTAGCGCCTCTCCGTTCTCACCGCTTTCCGTCACTCGTCGCCCGGCGAACCCCCGCGAGCAGCCCCGCCGCCGCGCCGGCGAGGCCGAAGCCCGACTGGCCGGTCGATGCGGAGTCGCCACCGGAGCCGTCGGCGTCAGTCGCGTTCCCGGTGTCGTCGCCGCCCTCCGCATCGGTTCCGTCACCGCCTTTGCTCCCCTCGGCCGTATCGACCCGGAACACGACGCCCGTCTCGCCCTCCGGCGCGAGTTCCTGGCTCGTCAGCGCGTAGAGCCGTCCCTCGGCGTCGCGGCCGAGCGAGAGGACGAACCGGTCCAGCGACCCCGACTCCGGAACGAGGCGCTCGACGGCCCACTGCCCGTCCCCGTCCTCGGGCGGCGTCGCGGCGAACAGCGTCCCCGAGGGGTTTCCGAACGAGGCGCTGAAGTCGCCGAAGACGAACCGGCCTTCCAGCGCGGGGACCGCGTCGGTCTCCGCGAGGTAGCCCCCGACGACCGAACTGCCCACGGCTTCGCCGTCAGCCCGATGCGGGTACTCGATGGCCGGGTCGACGAGCGGTTCGCCGCCGTGAACGCTCTCGGGCGTCGCGTCCGGGCAGTCCTCGGGCGGGTCGTCCGGACTCGACGGGCTGAAACAGCGGCTCCCCTCCTTCACGTTCCACCCGTAGTTACCGCCCTTCTCCACGACGTCTATCTCCTCGAACAGTTCCTGCCCGGCGTCGGCGACGAACAGGCGACCCTCGCCGTCGAACGAGAACCGCCACGGGTTGCGCAGGCCCCACGCGTAGTACTCGTCCAGTCCCTCCTCGCCGACGAGCGGGTTGTCGTCGGGGACCGCGTACGGGGCGTCGTCCGCGTCGCTATCGACGTCGATCCGCAGGACCCCGCCTAGCAGGTTCTCCGTCACGTCCTGTCCGTTGCCGCCCGCGTTCTCGTCGTACCAGTCGCCGACGTGTCCCTGCCCCGTGTCGTCGGCACCGCCGCCGTCGCCCGTCCCGACGTAGAGGTAGCCGTCGGGGCCGAACGCGACCGCGCCGGCGTTGTGGTTGCCCTGCGGTTGCGGTATTTCCAGTACCGTGCGCTCGCTGTCGGGATCGACGCGTTCGCGGTCGTCGCCGGCGCGGAACTCCGCGAGGACGAACGTGTGGCTGTAGTCGTTCGGCGTCCCCGTTCGCGGGGCCGCGCTGTAGCGCACGAACAGGCGACCGTTGTCGGCGAAGTCGGGATGGAACGCCGCCCCCAGCAGCCCCTGCTCGCCGAACCCGGTGACCTCGTCTCGCAGGTCCAGAAACGGGTCGTCACGGAGGCCGTCCGGGCCGTGGACCCGGACGAGGCCGGTCTGGTCGACGACAAAGCGACGATCCCGCTTTTCGTCCGCCGTCTCGAAGCCCAGCGGCGCGGTCAGTCCCTCGGCGACCGGTTCGAGCGCGACGGTCGGCCCGTCGGGGACCGGCTCGCCCTCTTGGGGACTGCCGAACCCGGGGACCCGGCCACACCCGGCGAGCGCTCCGCCCGCACCGGTCAGCGCGACCGTCCGGAGGACCGACCGTCGGGTTGGTCCGTTTATCACACCTATCGTACGGTCCGAAGCGAGTAGTGGTTTGGCGTCGGTGCAGTCGCGAGCACACTGCTCAGGGCTGCATTTCCCGTAACACCGGTATCTCCGCTATCTTCTCTTCCCCCAGCGCGTCCCAGTCCAACCCTGTGGGCCGCTCGTACTCGCCGCCCGTCTCGACCGTCCGCTCCGGCGTCACCACGTAGTCCATCGGCACGTCGTGTGGCGAGGTCGGCAGGGTCTCCTCCGAGAACTGGGTCTCGTGGACGGTCGTCGCGACGGTCACCGACTCGTCGACGAGGCCGAGTTCGCGCAGGACGGCGAACTCCAGGTCGCTGTAGCCCTCCCCTTTTCCGATGCGCGCGCCGCGGTCGTCGACGACGACGCTCCCGCTCACGACGAAGTCGACGGGGTCCATCTCCGCCGGCCGGACCTGCACGCCGAGTTCGGACGACCCCGACAGCGTCGTCGCGGTGTCGTAGTCGTCGATGCGGTCGGGGTCGAGTTCGAGAAAGCACTCCTCGTCGCGCAGGCGGGGGACCGCCATGTACACCGTCTTGCCCGCTTCGAGGGCGCGCCGGCGGACCGGTCGCTGTGGCGAGTCGGGGTTCGCCTTGATAGCGTCGGCTGCCGGCCACTCCGCCAGCTCCGTCAGGCGATCGGCCGCGCCGTCGGCCCCCACGAAGTTCGGGATGCGCCCGTGCGGCGGGAAGGGGAACCGCGCGTCGCCGCTCTCCTCCAGTTCGTCCCAGACACGTTCGCGGAGCGACTGCTTGTCCATACGTGCCAGTCCGGGGCCGGCCTATTAGTACGTCGCAGTTCGCCGTCGCGAGTCGGGCTTCACTCGCTTCGACGCTGCGCCTCGAACGCCGGGTCGCCGCTCCCGACCGTCGCCTCGACGAGGTAGTCGTCCCAGTCGGTCGGGTCCCACGTGGTCCCGCGCCGGCTCGCCGACGGTCATCGTGACCTCGTGGCGTTCGTCCGCGGGTCCGAAGGTCGCGCCAATCTCGACCCACCGCTCGCGGTTCGTCGGGAGGACGCTGGTGAAACTGTCGGTCAGGTCGTCGACCTGCCGGACGGCGACCTCGTACTCCCGCTCCGCGTCGTCGTGGTTCCGGGGGCGGACGGTCACCGTCGCTTCGGGCGTCCCTCTCGGTGTGTCGGTGTCGTCGTCGCCCCCACCCGTCACTGACGAACAGTCCCCGAGCGCCGCTCCGGGACCGACGCCGGCCGCGGAGAGAAACCGCCGTCTGCCGGCGCTCGCGTCCGGGTCCGTCACGTCGAGACGTTCCCCGGCGAGGAGCAAAACCGTTCGCACCACCGGCGCTCACCCGCGCTGTTCGAGGATCCGGTCGATGATCCGGCCGGTCGACAGCAGTTCGCCCTCGAAGCGGGGCTCCCGTCCCGACGCTCGCCGGACTTCGCAGTCGACGCCGCGCCGGTGGAGTTCGTCCTCGATGGCGTCCTCGTCGTGGTGCTGGTCGTGACCGAGCACGATGTAGTCCGGGTCTATCTCCTCGATGGGGACGAAGATGTCCTCGCGGTGGCCGAGACGGGCGCGGTCGACGGCCTCCAGCGCGCCGACCACGTCCCGGCGCTGGCGGTTCGGCAACACCGGTTTCGCCTTGTGCGTGACGTTCTCCCGTCTGGCGATGATGACGTGCAGTTCGTCCCCGAACGACGCCGCCTCCCGGAGGTAGTGGACGTGGCCGGGGTGGAGCAGGTCGAAGGTGCCCTGTGCGATCGCTTTCTTGACATCCTCCCCGCCCTGAAGGGACGGGGATTCCCCGCACTGGGGGTCTCGGCTCATGCCGAACCCCCACGGAGGCAACTTTCTCCTACGCTGGCCGTAGGATACTCCGGTCTGTGCGCGCTTCTTTGGGACTTTCGT
>PXSA01000001.1 GCA_003023565.1 Halobacteriales archaeon QS_9_68_17 | reverse complement strand
CTCGCCGACGACGGCGTAGTCCGGTGCGAACCCCTCGCCTACCGCGTGCCGCGCGCCCTCGCCGCCGGCCTCCTCGCCGACGAAACTGGCAAAGACGAGTTCGAGGCCGTCCGGCGGAGCCGCGTCCCGGAAGGCGCACATCGCCGCCGCGACCGCGCCTTTCATGTCCGCCGCGCCGCGGCCGTGCAGCCGACCGTCGCGCTCATCGACGACGTACGCCCCGTCCCCGGCCACCTGCTCCTCGTCCGGCGGCACCACGTCGTGGTGCCCCACCAGCGCCAGCGACGCGTCGCCGGGTCCCTTCCGGGCGACCACGTTGCCGGCGTCGTCGCGGCGCACGTCGGCGTCCGTCTCCGCGCGAAGCCAGTCCTCGACGGCGTCGCCCGCGGCCGTCTCGTCCCCGTGAGACGGGACCGCGACGAGGTCGCGCGTCAGGTCCGTGACATCGTTCATGCCCGTGTACTCGGTCGGCCGCGGAATGAGCGCTTCGCTTCCTCTTACCTCTCGCCAGCGCGCGTGGGCGTCCGACCCGGTCGTCGGTCGCCGGACGTGCGACCGCGCCGACGGGGACGGAGTAGCCGCTCTACCGACGGGCGCTCCGCGGCGACGTACGCGCGGACCGGTCCGACGACGACCCCGCCGGGGAGCAGGCATAGCTCTCCGAGCGCCGCGGGGTCGCCGGTGGTCCCCGCCGTCGCGCGGGCGCTCGTCGCCCGGTGTTCGCTGGCGACGCTTCCCCGTCTCCGACGCGACGGCGTCCGCGGCGTGCCCGGTTCGGGGAGAGGGCCACGATCGGGCGTCAACTGCCGGGTCCGTGCGCTTATGAACCACGGCGACCGTATTCATCCCATGAACGTTGTTCCGGACACGAGCGTGGTCATCGACGGCCGCGTGTCCGAGGGAGTCGAAAGCGGCGACTTCGAGGGGGCGACGATCCAGGTGCCCGAAGCCGTCGTCGCCGAACTGGAGGCGCAGGCAAACGACGGCATCGAGAGCGGGTGGGACGGCCTCTCCGAACTCCAGCGCCTCGCCGACCTGGCGGACGACGGCGAGGTCGACCTGGAGTACGTCGGTACGCGCCCGGACGCCGTCGAACGCGGCCACGCCTCGGAGGGCGAGATAGACGCTCTGATCCGGGAACTCGCCGCCGAGCACGACGCTACGTTCGTGACCAGCGACGTCGTTCAGAGCGAGGTGGCGCAGGCCAAGGGGCTGGACGTGGAGTACATCACGCCCCGGACCCGGGACGTCGGCACCCTCTCCATCGAGGGGATGGTCGACGACCGGACGATGAGTCTCCACCTCCGCTCCGGGGCGGTCCCGATGGCGAAACGCGGCGAGATCGGCGACATGCACTTCGAGCAGGTCGGCGACGAACCGACCTCCGAGGAGCGGATGAAGGAGTACGCCCAGGAAGTCGTAGAGAGCGCCAAGCAGTCCAACGAGGGGTTCGTCGAGCTCTCCGACGAGGGCATGACGATCGTCCAGTTCCGGGACTACCGCATCGCGGTCGCGGAACCGCCGTTCGCCGACGGCTACGAGATCACTGCCGTTCGGCCGGTCGTCAAGACCGACATCGAGGACTACGAGTTCGCGGACGAACTCAAGGAGCGCCTGCTGGAGTCGAAGCGGGGCGTCCTCATCTCCGGCGCGCCGGGCGCGGGGAAGTCGACGTTCGCGCAGGCGGTCGCCGAGTACATCGCCGACCACGACTTCGCGGTGAAGACGATGGAGAAGCCCCGCGACCTGCAGGTCGGCCCGGAGATCACTCAGTACACCGAACTCGGCGGCGAGATGGCGAACACCGCCGACTCGCTGCTGATGGTCCGGCCCGACTACACCATCTACGACGAGGTGCGCAAGACCGACGACTTCGAGGTGTTTTCCGACATGCGCCTCGCGGGCGTCGGCATGATCGGCGTCGTCCACGCCACCCGCGCCATCGACGCGCTCCAGCGCCTCGTGGGCCGGGTCGAACTCGGCATGATCCCGCAGGTCGTAGACACCGTCGTCTACATCGAGGCCGGCGAGATCGCGAAGGTGTACGACGTGACCACCGAGGTGAAGATGCCCGAGGGCCTGACCGAGGAGGACCTCACCCGCCCGGTGATCGTGATCCGCGATTTCGAGACGGGCCAGCCCGAGTACGAGATCTACACGTTCAACCG
This sequence comes from Halobacteriales archaeon QS_9_68_17, assembly GCA_003023565.1. Lineage (GTDB taxonomy): Archaea > Halobacteriota > Halobacteria > Halobacteriales > Natronoarchaeaceae > Halostella. Next base: position 10,373 of record PXSA01000001.1, on the reverse strand, counting down.
CCAGGTCGTCACCGTCCCCATCGGCGAGGACGAGGGCGACGAAAGCGGCGTCGACCGCATCGCGCGTCAGGAGATAGAGCGGGAGATCCGGTCTATCGCCCGCGGCCACGTCGACGTCGAACTCCGGAGCCAGAACACCGCCGTCGTCTACGTCGAGGAGGACGACATCTCCACCGTCATCGGCAAGGGCGGCGGCCGCATCACCGACGTAGAGAACCGCCTCGGCATCGATATCGACGTGCGCACGCACGACGAGAAACCGGGCGGCCGCTCGATTGGCGGCGGGGGCGGCAACGGCTCCGCGGGCGGTCGCGGCGACGTCGTCGAACCCGAGGTCACGTCGCGCCACATCGTCATCCCCGTCGACGGCCACGCCGGCGAGACCGTCGAGGGGCAGGCCGACGGCGAGTACCTGTTCACCGCCACGGTCGGCCGCGGCGGCGACGTGCAGGTCACCCGCGGCAGCGCTATCGCCGAGGAACTGGAGCGCGCGATAGACGAGCGACGAACGATAAGCGTCGCGTCGCAGTAGCGGAGAGCGGAGGAAAGCGGGAGACCGCTACAGGGACGGAAGCTATTCGGCGCGGCAGGGTTCGGCCTCGTCGCAGCCCTCGGACCCCTTGGCGTCCGGGCCGCCGTCGGCCTCGACGGACTGTTCCTGACCCTGTTCTCCCTCCGTGAGTTCGTAGAGGCTCTGTCGAGCGTCGGCGAAGTAGACGTCCTCGTCGACCCGACCGATCTCCTGGAGGCGTTCGAGCGCGTATCGCACGGTCCGCGCCGACAGCATCGACTCCTGAACGATCTGTTTCTGCGTGAGCGGCCCGTCGTATTCGAGCACTTTGAAAACCAACTTCGCGCTCGGCGGGAGGTCCTCGAGCTCCTCGTCTGGTCCAGCCATCGTTACGAATCGAAAGCCGCCAGCGGCATAAAGATTGCCGCTGAACGTGCTAGTCCCGGTATCGCGGGCGGCGAGCGCCGCCAAGCGAACTGTTTTTCACCGCGGGTCCCCGACGCCACCGTATGGCGACCGAACAAGCCGAAGTCGAGGGGATGGACTCTCATCTCCGGTCTATCACGGTCACGTCGCTCGCGTCCATCGGCGGGGTCGCGGCGGCGCTGCTCTCGTCCGGGATGACGTCGAGCATGTCGTCGGCCGAGGCCGCGATGTATCAGCCGGCCCAGCTCGTCGTTCTCGCGGTCGTTCTCGTACAGATCCCCCTCTACAGAGGACTCGGCGTGTACGGAGAGGACGGTCCGGGCGTGAAGGACTACCTCTTCATCGCGTTCATGACGTTCTCCCTCTGGTTCGTGACGTGGGGCATCATGCTCGAAACCGGGTTCCAGGTCTGAGATGGCCCAGGACAGCATCGCGGTCGTCGACCTCGACCGGTGTCAGCCCGACCGCTGCAACTACGAGTGCAAGAACTACTGTCCGCCGAACCGCACCGGCAAGGAGTGCATCACTCTCCGCGGCGAGGAGGCCGACGAGGGCGAACCGAACCAGGTCCGGATCAGCGAGGAGATCTGCCTGGGCGAGTCCTGCGGCATCTGCGTCGAGAAGTGTCCGTTCGACGCCATCGAGATCATCAACCTGCCACAGGAGCTCCAGGACGACCCGGCCCACCGCTACGGCGAGAACGCCTTCTCGCTGTACGGCCTGCCCGTCCCACAGGAGGGGCAGGTCACGGGTATCCTCGGCCCGAACGGCATCGGGAAGACGACGGCCGTTCGCATCCTCGCGGGGGAGATGGTCCCGAACCTCGGCCGGCACGGGGCCGAGGTCGGCTGGGACGACGCGCTCGACGCCTACCGGGGCACGGAGCTACAGGACTACATCGAGGCCGTCAAGGACGGCGACGTGACGGTCGCGCGCAAGCCCCAGTACGTCGACCAGATCCCCGGCCAGTTCGACGGCAACACCCGCCAACTGCTGGCGCGGACCGACGAGCGCGGCGGTCTGGACTACCTCGTCGAGCGCCTCTCTATCGGCCCCGTCATGGACCAGGACATCGACAACCTCTCGGGCGGCGAACTCCAGCGCGTCGCCATCGCGGCGTGTCTCGCCCGTGACGCCGACTTCTACTTCCTCGACGAGGTCACGCCCTACCTCGACATCGGCCAGCGCGTCACCGTGGCGCGACTGGTCCGCGAACTGGCCGAGGAGGGCGACAGGTCGATGCTCGTCGTCGAGCACGACCTCGCGATCCTCGACCTGCTCGCGGATAACCTCCACGTAGCGTACGGCGAACCCGGCGCGTACGGCGTCGTCACCGCGCCGAAGTCCGTCCGCAACGGGATCAACGAGTACCTCGCGGGCTACCTCGACAACGAGAACATGCGCATCCGGCCGGAGGCGATCGAGTTCGAGCAGCACGCGCCCCGGCCCGTCTCCAGCGCCGAGACGCTCGTGGAGTACCCCGACATCTCGCACAGCTATGGCGAGGGCGAGTTCGAACTCGACGTCGAGGGCGGCGAGATCCGCGAGAACGAGGTGCTTGGCATCGTCGGCCCGAACGGCATCGGGAAGTCGACGCTCGCCCGACTGCTCACGGGCGACCTCGAACCGGACGGCGCGGAGCGCGGCTCCGCGGACGGTTCGAGCGGGCGGAGCCCGCGAGACGAGGGCGACGTGGACTTCTCGATGGACATCTCGTACAAGCCGCAGTACATCGAGATCGACCAGCACATGCGGGTCGACGCCTTCCTCTCGTCGATCACCGACCAGTTCGGTACCTCCTACTGGAACACGGAGATCGCCCAGCCGCTCCAGTTAGGTCGGATCATGGAGCAGAACCTGAACGACCTCTCCGGCGGCGAGCGCCAGCGCGTCGCCATCGCGGCGTGTCTCTCCGAGGACGCCGACGTCTACCTGCTCGACGAACCGAGCGCCCACCTGGACGTCGAACAGCGCGTGCAGGCGACCCGCGCCATCCGGCGCTACGCGGAGAGTCAGGACGCCACGGTGCTGGTCATCGACCACGACATCTACATGGTCGACCTGCTATCGGACCGCCTGACGGTGTTCGACGGCGAACCCGCCGAGCGCGGTCACGCCGGCAAGCCCCAGGACATGCGCTCGGGCATGAACGACTTCCTCGCGAACCTGGAGATCACCTTCCGGCGCGACGAACGCGTCGGCCGGCCGCGCATCAACAAACCCGGCAGTCAGCTCGACCGCGAGCAGCGCTCGAAGGGCGAGTACTACTACGCCCCCTGACCGTCGGCCGCCGGGGTTTCGGCGGCCTCGTCTCGCCCGCTGTACTTCCCGTGTTTCGACAGTTCGTCGGCGAGTTGCGCCGACAGCGACAGCACAGCATCCTTGTGCGCCCCCTTCGACCGGTGAGCGTGCGTCGGGTTGATGCTCAGCGCGTCGTACTCGGCGAACGCCCCGTCGTCGGCGTACCGCTCGCGGAGGAGACGGAGAAGCGAGTGGAGGTGGACGAGTTCGTTCTTTCGCATAGTGTGACCGTAGGGGTTCGAGGAAGAAAACGGGCCGGGAGAGGTGCTACCACGGGACGCGGCCGCCGCGCCCGTCGGAGTCAGAGCACCTGCCGCTGACAGGTGCCACAGAGCGTCTCCTCTTTCACGTCGACTTCGCGCACGGTCGGGGAGAAGTTCATGACGCAGCGTTTGTTGTCGCAGTGCTCCAGACCGAGGGTGTGACCGATCTCGTGGACGATCTCTTTTTGGACCCGGTCACCGAATATCTCGCCGGCGTCCCTGTTCGAGAAACCGCCGTCGCTGGAGGTCTGGAGGCGATACGTGGAGACGACGCTCCCGTTCCCGTCGAGGTAGGCGAGACCGAACACGTAGTTACGCCGCCGGTAGAACAGGTCTTTCGTCGTGACGGCGATGTTCTTCTCGCCGCGGCCGACGCGACTCGCGAGTTTGATGAACTCCTCCGCCCCGTACTGGTTCCGGTTGCTGTCGTACGCGCCGCTGGGGATGGACTGTGACTCCTGAACGGTGACTTCGCAGTCGTAGACGCTGCGAAGGCCGGACGATGCCTGCCGTTTGACCCTGGCAGGCACTTCCCCGACCGGCACGATGTCAACGAGCATGCACAGTCATTAGGCCGCGCGAGCAATAAACATCTCGCCGTGTCCCGGCCGACCACCGACGCCCTCGCCGAACGACTCGCCAGTTACGACGCCGCGGTCGAGGTGGGGATCGGTCGCCGGACCGACGTGGCGGCGGCGCTCGTGGACCGGGGCGTCGAGGTCATCGCGACCGACGTTCGCGAGCGGGCCGTCCCCGGCGGCGTCGCCTTCGTCGTCGACGACGTGACCGACCCGGACCCGGCGGTGTACGCCGGCGCGGACCTCGTCTACGCGCTGAACGCGCCGCCGGAACTCCACCGCCCCCTGCGGGACGCCGCCCGCGACGCGGACGCCGATCCGCTGTTCACGACGCTCGGGGGCGATCCGCCGGCGATCCCGGTCGAACGCGAGACGCTCCCCCGCGAGACCCTGTTTCGAGCGAAGCGCGGGCCGGGCGTGGAGTGACCGCCGGGGTCCGCCCGACGCTCACCGAGCAACGATACGTCCTTATCCCCGCCCTGCATCCCCTTCGACATGAACGCCGACGCAGTCGTGCTGGACGTCGACGGCGTCCTCGTCGACGTCGAGGACTCGTACCGCCGGGCGATCGTCGAGTCGATAGAGCGCGTCTACGACCGGACGATCCGCAAGGAGGACGTCCAGCGGTTCAAGGACGCCGGGGGGTTCAATAACGACTGGGCACTCACCTACGCCGCCGCGCTGTACGTACTCGCGACGGCCGAGGGGTACGACCGGAGCATCGCCGCTTACACCGGTGCTATCGCGGGACGGGGCGGCGGTCTCGACGCCGCCGAGGACGTGGTCACCGACGCGCTGGGCGCTAACGCAACCGAGCGCGTCCGTGAGCGGTGGGACCAAGAGCGCCTGCGCGACGTGTTCCAGCAGCTGTATCTCGGCACCGACCTCTACCGCGCCATCGAGGAGGGCGACCCCGACATCGAGTCCGACGGGTTCGTCCACGACGAACCGGTCATCGTCGACCGGGAGACGATCGAGGCGCTCCGGGAGCGCTACGACGTGGGCGTGCTCACCGGTCGCCCCGCCGAGGAGGCGAGCATCGCGCTGGAGCGCGTCGGCCTGGACGTGCCGGCCGGACACCGCTTCACGATGGACGACTGGGAGGCCGGCAAGCCCGACCCCCACGCGCTCGTGACGCTCGCCGAGCGCTTCGACGCCGACGCGGTCGCCTTCGTCGGCGACACCGTAGACGACGTGCGGACGGCCGTCAACGCCGCCGACGAGGACCCCTCCCGCGAGTACCGCGGCCTCGGTGTCCTCACCGGCGGCCTCACCGGGGAGGCCGGTCGCGCGAAGTACGAGGACGCCGGCGCGGCGGCGGTCCTCGACTCGGTCAACGGTCTTCCGGACCGTCTCGAGTGAGCACGCCCAGGGCGAGGCCGTAGATCAGGTGGTGCAGTAGCGTCTCCAGCGAGGCCGTCCGCGACAGGTCGCGACCGAACGGACCCCACCCCACGAACGGGAAGAAAACCGCCTGCTGGATCACCCACAGGAACGCGCCCCACGCCGCGCCGCGGGGACCATCGCCCCGCGGCCACAGGAGCGCGAAGACCGCGCCCATCGTCCCGCCGTAGCCCAGATGCGAGACGGCGGCGACGGGGTACCGGGTCGTTCTCGGCGCGTCCGCGCCGACGATGCGCTCTATCAGCGCCAGCGGAAACGGCGACGGGAGCGCGGTCAGGCCCTGCCGTCGCCCGGTGATCGCCGTGGCTGTCTTCCAGACGGTCGCGACGACGCCCGCGAGGAACCCTGCCATGGACGCCGTACGATGCCCGGGTTGAAACGCGCTGGGGCGAGCGTTTTTGCCGTTCCGCGTACCACGTCGGCCCGTGACGAACTCCGACGCGAGTACCGACTCCGACACCGGCGACGCCGAGGTGGCGGCCGACCTCGACGCCGTGGAAGCGGCCCTCGAACGCGCGACGGAAGCCGACCGCGACGAGGCGGCCCGCCTGCTCGCAGGGGCCAGTCAGGCCGTCGAGCGCCTGCGCGCCGACGACGACGTCGACGACGGCTACGTCCACTCGCTGGCGGCGGACATCGACCAGCGCCTCCGCGAACTCTCCGAGCACGACGCGTACGACGGCGGCGCTCCGGAGGGCGCGGCGATGAATCCGGAGGACGAAGACGCGCCCTGACGCGCTCTCGCGACGTCGCGGCGCTCCGCCGGGCACGCGAGAGCGAAGCGACAGTCGTCAGTACTATTCCCCGGGGGGACCGAAGGCCCGGTATGGACCGCAGCACGCTCGAACGCCGCGCCTGGACGGCCGGCCTCTCGCTCCTCGTCGGGACCATCGTCGGCGCGTCGGTGTCGACTGGCCCCGCGTCGTTCCTCCTCGTCGCCGCTATCGCCGCCCTCGTCGCGGTGCCAATCGTGTCGCGCCTGCTCGGCCGGTCGATCGGCCCCGACGGCGACCGGGCGGGTCGCATGACCGTCTTCTGGGGCACGATACTGCTCAGCACGCCGCTCCTGTGGACGATCGAGTCCGTCGTGCCGGACGAGACCGTCGGCCTCACGCTCCGCGGTCTCACGTTCGCCGGCGTTTTCCTGCTCGCGACGTGGCTCGCGTACTACGGCGGCTTCGACCGGATCCGCAAGGCGGCGACCTGATGCCGGACCGGGACTGACTCGCTACCTTCACCACCGTCCGCTATCTCGCCGCGCGGTTGACGCTGTCGCCCTCCGCACCCGACCCGTCCGATCCGGTCTTCGCCGGCGTCGCCGGAGCAGTGGTCGCCACGTGGGCGCTCGCCGATCGGCTCGACCGCGGCAGGTAACAACTCGGGGCGGCCCCCGACGGCTCGGGGTCGCCCTTCTGGCTGCTGTATCTCCTGTGGGCGCTTCTGCCGACGCTCGGAGCGGTCGGCGGCTCCGAGCGGCGAGTCCCACCGATCTCCCAACGCTTAATCCCCGAGCGTCCGACCGTCACCGTATGCGAATCGCACTACTCGGCGGTACGGGCGACATCGGTCAGGGACTCGCGCTCCGCTGGGCATACGACACGTCCCACGAGGTCCTGATCGGCTCCCGAGACCCCGAGAAGGCCCGGAACAAGGCCGAGGAGTACGAGACCGAACTCGACAGCCGCGGCGTCAACGCCGAGATCAAGGGGTTCGAGAACGCGATGGCCGCCGACCGCGCCGACGTGGCCGTCGTCGCGGTCCCGCCCTATCACGTCTCGGACACCGTCGAGGCCGTCGCCGACCGACTCGACGATGACGACGTGCTCGTCACCCCCGCGGTCGGCATGAAAAGCGACGAGGAAGGCCTCCACTACCACCGCCCCGGCGCGGGGAGCGTCACCGCCGTCGCCGCCTCGGCGGCCCCCGACGGGGTGCCCGTCGTCGGCGCGTTCCACAACCTCGCTGCCGGCCGCCTCGCCGACCTCGACGCCGACCTCGACGTCGACACGCTCGTCGTCGGCGACGACGGGGACGCGAAGGAGACGGTGACGACGCTCGCCGAACGGATCGAGGGCCTCCGCGCGCTCGACGCCGGTCCGACCGCGAACGCGGCCGAGGTCGAGAGCCTGACGCCCCTCCTGATCAATCTCGCACGCTACAACGACGGGATGCACGACGTGGGCATTACCTTCCACTGAAAGCCCTCGCGGCCGACTGGCGTCGGCCGCGTCGCCCTTTCGATGTGCTCAAAAACGGCGCGCCGCGCCGTTTTTGGCATGCGAAAAACGCCCTGCGGGCGTTTTTCAGCACCGCCGCGAGAATCGCGGAGCGATCCTCGCTAACCGAGCGCGGCCGATAGGTGAATATCGACCGGGAACGAAGAGTCGTAGATCAACGACCGCTACCGTCCGCGAGCGAAGCGAGCGGTTCACCGTCAGAGCGAAGCTCTGAGGAGCCTCTGCTCGCTCCGTTCGCGGAGACACCGCGACCGAACGGAACGAGGCCGCGGCCCTTTCCGGCTCTCTCCGAGCGTAGCGAGGGGAGTCGTCCGAAACGGCGAAGCCGTTTCGTGATGTGGCCAGAAACCGAAGATTTCTGGCTGCAGGCGGGATCTTCGATCCCGCAATGCCGCAAACGCAAAGCGTTTGCGAGCAGCCCGGGAGAGCGGAGCTCCCCCGGTAGAGCCTTTCGCCGTGAGCGGTCGCTGAAGGCGACCCGACCGTGAAAGAGGCCGTTACGCTCCGGCGTCTTCCAGCGCGTCTTCGAGGTCGTCGCGCTGGGTGACCCCGACGAACCGCTCGACGATGCCGTCGTCGTTCTCGATGATGAGCGTCGGGAGCGAACGGACCTGGTACTCGTTGGCCACGTCCTGTTTCTCGTCGACGTTGATCTTCTCGACCTGGAACCGGTCCTCCCAGTCCTCCTCGAGCCCTTCGAGGATAGGGTCCTGCGTCTTGCAGGGGCCACACCAGTCCGCATAGAAATCCTTGAGTGTTACAGTCATGCTGCGCTCGCCGAACGTTGCCACGCTTGGCGCATAAGGGTTTCCCACTCGGGGGTCGGCCGCACACGTCCGCTACGGTGCGAAAGGTTTACCCGGTGCGGGGGAAGATGGTCGCACATGAGCAGCGGCGAAAACAGCGGCGGGCTGATGTCCAGCGCGGGCCTCGTCCGCTACTTCGAAGCGGAAGACCGGAACGCGATCACCATGGACCCGAAGACCGTCATCGCCTTCGGCGTGCTGTTCGGCGTCATGATTCAGGTGCTGTCGATCGTCGGCTAGTCCGAGCGGGTTTTTACTCTCGGCGCGTAACGACGCACGATGACGCTCACTGCCGGAGTCGTCGCCGTCCAGGGCGACGTCAGCGAACACGCCGACGCCATCGAACGCGCCGCCGAGCGCCGCGGCCGGTCGGCGGAGGTGGTCGAGGTGCGCGACTCGGGGGTCGTCCCGGACTGCGACGCGCTCCTGATGCCGGGCGGGGAGTCGACGACCATCTCCCGCCTGCTCCACGACGACGGGATCGCCGCGGAGATCGTCGACCACGTCGAGGGCGGGAAGCCGATGCTCGCGACCTGTGCCGGCCTCATCGTCGCCGCGCGGGACGCGGGCGACGACCGCGTGGAAACGCTCGATCTGGTCGACGTGACGGTCGAGCGCAACGCCTTCGGCCGCCAGAAAGACAGCTTCGAAGCGCCGCTGGACGTCGACGGCCTCGACGACCCGTTCCCCGGCGTGTTCATCCGCGCGCCGGTGATCAGCGAGGGCGGCGGCGTCTCAGAGCAACGGTCGGCGGCCCGACGGACGGAGTCTGACGACGTGGCCGTTCTCGCGGAGTTGGACGGACGAGCGGTCGCGGTCCGCGACGGTCCCGTGGTCGGTACGTCGTTCCACCCGGAACTGACCGACGACGACCGGATCCACGAACTCGCGTTCTTCGCCGAGACGCCCGCGACGCGGTAGGGTGGACTTTTCTTGCTGGGGGCCACAGTTCGGGTATGGACGCGACAATCGACGCCGTGCGCGTCGCCGGAACGCCGGACGGCCCGGTGCCCGTCGCCGTCCTCGCCGTCGAGGACGAGAGCGAGGTTCTCCCCATCTTCATCGGCTTCGACGAGGCGGCGAGCATCGCGCGCGGCCTCGACGCCGAGGACATCGGGCGACCCCTGACTCACGACCTGCTGCTGGACGTCATCGAGGAACTCGGCGGTCGCGTCGACGGCGTCGTCGTCAGCGCCGTCGAGGACGGCACCTATATCGCCGACCTCCACGTCCAGACCCCCCGCGGCGAGGCGGAGATAGACGCCCGCCCGAGCGACTCGCTGGCGCTCGCCGCCCGCACGAACGCCTCCGTCGAGGTCGACGAGTCGGTGTTCGAGAGCGGCCGCCAGCCCCGCGAGGAGTTCGAGGAACTCGACGAGATCCGTGAGGTGGCCGAACTCACATGACGGGAGACGTAGGCCCCGCCGCGGACGAGGGTGACGCGGCCGACGCCGCCGCGGACGACGTCGACGCGGACGTGCTCGACGAGGTGTTCGCCGTCATCGAGGACCGGAAGGAGACGCTCCCCGAGGGCTCCTACACCGCGTCGCTGTTCACAAGCGAGAAAGGCGAGAACGAGGTGTTGGAGAAACTGGGCGAGGAGGCGACGGAACTGATACTGGCCGCGAAAGACGACGACTGCGAGGGGATGGCTCACGAGAGCGCCGACATCGTCTATCACCTGCTCGTGCTCTTATCGATGAAGGGGATGGACATAGAGGACCTGCGGGCGGAACTCGCGAAGCGGCGTTGACATCCTCCCCGCCCTGAAGGGCGAGGATTCCGCGAAGCGGAGTTCAAGGTTGCGCGTTTCCTTGGTGGCGAAGTACGCTTTCGCGTCCCACGTC